>NZ_JBWKOP010000004.1:0-443972 GCF_059416145.1 Rhodoferax sp. GW821-FHT09E07
TCCAGGCTGCGGTGCCCAACGAGAAGTGGCTCACGGACATTACAGAATTCCAGATCCCTGCGGGCAAGGTGTACCTGTCACCCATGATCGATTGCTTCGACGGGATGGTGGTGAGCTGGACTATTGGAACCAGCCCAGACGCGGAGCTCGTCAACACGATGCTGGATGCTGCCATCGAGACGGTGGCAGAAACCACCGACCGGCCTGTGGTCCATTCAGATCGTGGTGGCCACTACCGCTGGCCAGGCTGGCTATCAAGAATGAGTGATGCGAACCTCACTCGATCGATGTCGCGCAAAGCCTGCTCTCCTGACAACGCGGCATGCGAAGGCTTCTTCGGTCGACTGAAGACCGAACTGTTCTATCCTCGGGACTGGAAGGGCACCACCGTTGATCAGTTCATTGAGGTGGTTGATTCCTACATCCGCTGGTACAACGAGAAGCGGATCAAGATCTCTCTGGGCTCTCTCAGTCCCATCGAATACCGAGAGAGCCTTGGACTCACGGCATAAATCCAGTCCAAGTTTTTATCCGCACCCCCGAGATGCACAAGGAAATGCGACCCGTGTGCTGGGCACCAACTACGACATCACAGAGCGCAAAGCCGTTGAGCGCGCCTTGCAACAAAGCGAGCAGAGTCTCCGCACCATTGCCAACAACCTGCCGATCCTGATTTCCCACATCGATACAGACTATCGCTACACATTCACCAACAACAACTACCAGACCTGGTACTCACTGGCAGAGTCCCCTGAAGGTAAAACGGTGAAGGAGGTGTTCGGAGAGAAGTCCTTCGCGCAGGTGCAACCGCGAATGGCCGAGGCGATGGCGGGTAAGCATGTTTCCTTCGAACTGGTCAGCAAGGTTGCCAATTCCCCTCCCAACCTGTTGATTCACTACGTTCCCAACATGGATGCCCAAGGCCAGGTTCATGGCATTTTTGGGATGATGCTGGACCGTACAGAGCAACACTTGGCACAAACGCGGCTTGCGGCCAGTGAACGGCAATTACGCGCCGTGGCGGACAACCTCCCAGTCCTTATCTACTACGTCGACACGCAAGAGCGCCTGGGGTTTCTCAATGCAACGTTTGGCGAATGGCTGGGGGTGGACCTGAAGTGGGCGATAGGAAGAGCACTAAAGGAGGTCATCGGAGACACGCTGTACGAACAACGCCGTGAACCGATCCTCCGTGCCATGCGTGGCGAGCGTGTGGAGTTTGAAGTTGAATCCGTGTTCAACGGAAAACGGCGTTACTTGCAGACGACCTATATTCCCGATGTTTGGGCAGACGGCTCCATCCATGGAATCTTTGCGCTCAGTACCGACGTTACAGAACTCAAGGATATTGAACTGGAACTACGACATTTGGTCCGCATTGACTCCCTCACCGGGCTCCCCAACCGTCGACATTTTGAAGACAAGCTACAGAAGGCGATAGCACGCAGTCGTCGAACGGGAAGCACCATGGCTTTGATGTTCCTGGATATCGACCACTTCAAGTCCATCAACGACTCTCTGGGTCACGGCGCTGGCGACCAAGTGCTTTGCGAGTTTGCGACCCGTATCCGATCAGCCCTGAGGATCTCCGACATGGCTGCACGCTTGGCTGGAGACGAGTTCGTCATTATTGTGGAAGATGTAACCACGAGTCAGGAAGCAGAGGTTGTTGCCAGCAAGGTGCTTGAAACCGTAAGACGCCCTGTACACGTTGCGGGCATTGAGATCGTTGTAACGACCAGCATTGGTATTGCGGTCAACAAAGCAGAAGACATCTCTGCCGAGGCCTTGATTGAGAAAGCAGACCGATCGCTTTACCGCGCCAAGGCTGCGGGCCGGGACACCTTCGCCATGGAGGCGAATCTGGGCTCCTCCGACTGATCCTCTTTCGAAGGCAGTGCGAGTCTATCGGCTACTGAGCAGGCCGCATCCGCCTTGAGACCAGTCGCATAGCGGTCGCAATGGTCGCAAGAACCAACACATAGGCGAGCACCTGCATGCCGGCTGGCTGCGCTTCATAGCCGACCAACCCATGAAGGATGGTTCCCACTGCGGTATTTTGGGAGAGAAGTCCAGAGGTGTCCCACAATGGCATGGCCAAGCTGGGGAGCAGATCAGCCTGTATCAGCAAGCGTGCAGCTTGCGATGCCATGCTGGCCGCAAGCAACAAAACCAATGCACTGGTGACAGTAAAAAACCAACGCACGGGGATACGAAGCAATCCTGCGTACAAGAGCGCAGCGACCACGGCCCCTAAGGCCAAGCCTATAAAGCCTCCCATCAATGTATCGCGAACACCGCTCTCTCCACCGGTGGCAACACCGTAGAGGAATAGGACCGTTTCCGATCCCTCGCGCAGTACAGCAAGGGCAACGACCAGCAAGATCACAGAACGCTCACGCTGACCATCAGTGACGGCACGCGCCGCCTTGGAAATTTGCTGTGCCAGCTCTTTGCCATGCACGGACATCCAGATGTTGTGCCAAGCCAGCATGCCAATGGCTGCAATCAAGATGGCGACATTGAAAAGTTCTTGTCCAACACCATCGGCAAGGTTGGCAATCATTTCCATGCTGGAGGCAACCACTACGGACCCCAGAATACCCAGCAAAACACCACCCCATACCCACCGCCCCCGCGAGGGGATGCCCCGCGTAGCGGCCATCATGATGCTGATGATCAGGGAAGCTTCGAGTGACTCACGGAACACAATGATGGCGGCAGCAAACATGGCGTTATCTCATGCAGTTATTCTGCGACGATCGTGCCCTGGGCTGCGGCTTCTGTTTCGTGATATTCCTCGACAAACCCATAGCGACCGGGTTTGAGAGGCCCAAGATTGATCGAGACTTTGGCCTTGCCTGGGACGACTTTTTCACGTCCAAGCGGTTTGCTTTCAAATTCGGCAGGTGTCGCGTCTTCGTTGACGACCAAGACTTTTATCTTCTTTCCAGCAGGGACTTTGAGTTCCTTCGGTTCAAATGCATGATTTTTGATCGTCAATGTAAATTCATCAGATGCGGCGAACGCTTGCAGTGCTGCCAAAGACAAGATGGCCAGTGCGATTTGCTTTTTCATAAGCCCTCTACTAATAAGAATGATTCGTATTGTAGGCCTGTTTCAGATCGCGTCCGAAGTTGCAAAGCAAGAGCTGCCCAAAGAAATAGCCCATTCGACAGTCGAAACCGATAGACGAAAAAAAGCCCATGATTTACATGGGCTTTTTCCATTTTCTGGCGGAGCAGGCGCTGGCTCACCAGCTGCCTGACGCAGTGGAGCGTGCCTACCAGCGGGGCACACAATTCGCCAAACGTACAGCTCTGATGGCTGAATGGGGAGTCCACTGCTCGACAGTTAAACCTGATGCCGTGGTCAAACCCTTGCATCAGAAATCTGCCTAAGGCTGCAGTACATTGAAGTAACTATCAGTCTGACGACACCTCCCTCACAAGGAATCTCCCATGACAAAGCGCATCCTGCGGATGAAAGAATTGGCCGAGTACGTAGGTTTGGCCGAAAGCACGCTCTGGGAGCGCATCAAGGAGGACTCCAAGTACTACGACCCCGACTTCCCCAAGAAGATACGCTTGGGCAGTGGTTCTGTGGGATGGGACTCGGAGGCAGTGGATCAATGGCTAAAGATCTCTGCGGCCCAGCCCAAGGATGGGGCAATGCCTAAGAAGGTGCGCGCCACGGGAAAATCACGAGCAGCAGCTGCGGCAAAACACACACACCATACTCCAACAGTCCGAGCCGGGGCTCAGCAATCGAAACTGCACCTCGATAGCAAACAGATGAGTGAGTCAATGGCATCAAAAGGGCCGACCAAGCACCTCATCCAAATAGCACTGCCTCCTGGCGAAGCCATCCACTGTGGAGAGTTGTTGCGAATCATCGCGAAAGCAACTTACCCCACGCTGGAAACAGCGCGTGGTATCGATTGCATTATTGAAAAACTGGTGACGCGAGCTCATGTTGCACCGGACTTTGAGATGCCGTCCAAACTGACTGAGCAAGATCGCCTGGACATAACCCCGCTGCTAAGTGATTTGCCGGAATTGCATGGGCAGATGACGGAAGTGGAGGTCAATCAGTTCAACAAAGCCTATGCATTACTACCAAACCGTCTGGATTGGAGACCCTACATCGTCAGTCCAGTTTTTATCGCAAACAGAAGAGCACAGCAGTGGGACTGCCAAGCAGGGCACATGGCAATCTTGCAGAAGAAACTGCTTGCCGGAGGGATTGATATTTTCGACGAGGCGCATCGCCCTTGCCAAGTCGTTCAAGCAAACTTCTATATGTCGCGTGAAGCGGCAATTGCATATGTCAAGAGCTGCGGAATTAAGATGCATTTGAGACTGACATAGTCGAACAACTACTTCAGCCTGTTGATTTCCACTGAAACCCGGCCCACTGCGAGTCACAACAAGAACGAATCAACTCAATCAGCCTACTTGGTAAGACTGGATCTTTAATTCCAACACGGCAGCCAGAATCCGAACGAAAACTCCGGAATCTATGCTGCTGCGCAGCAAGGCCCTACTTTCTACGTTTAACGTCTTCCTCTGCATCTGGCGCTTGGAAGCCAGCGTCAATGGTGTCTGCCTCTTGTTTGCAAGGTGAATACATGAACTACCTCCAGGTAGTCCAAGATTTTGTCCGCCCCCCTCGGGTCAAGCTTCAACGCAATTCAACAGACATCACCACAATTAGACCCAAAACGTTCCTATAAAAATCAATTGCTTAGGGAACGAAAATGCACAGTTATAGGGCCTTGATATTCAAAGTCGTGTTCAGACTTGCGGCAAAGCTTGATCCGGGCGTGGAGTGGACACGGGGATTTCCACATATAAACAGTCCAAGTTTGTATCCACATCACCATTGGATTAGGGTTAAGTGGAAATCAACAGCGCTTCCCAACTCAGGCCCCTAGCGCTTGCCCCAAATCCGTCTGTATTCAGTTCGATAGCCGTTGTCTGGATCAAAATTGTTGTTCTGACCCCCATCAAACAGAATCGTCTGGGGTGTTACCAAGTGTACCGGGGTGTTGTATCCACTGGGTGGCTTCCCGGACATGGCGCGGTTGAGTTCATCCACAATTTGCCAGCCCTGCAGATTCAGCGGCTCCGGCACAGTGCCGGCTTGGAATTGGTAGGTACGGATACGTTCATACGCAGAGGTAGAACCATCGCCTGCTGACAGGTTCATGGGCCGAAAACTGGCCGCCTCCAGCGTTGGCTTCATAAAGTCAAAATAAACATCATTGATAGCGAGCGTATGGGTCCATTGCGAACCATATTTCTGCATGAGCCCTGCCGTCAGCGGCGGCATAAGCTGCGCCGCGTTTGCCATAGGTATGTTTTCAATACCCAGCAACGTACAGCCGCGGCAGTTCTTCACGACGCGGGCCATCGCGTCTGACTTTGCCAATGCGATGGAGTACGTGGAATCCGTCATGATGACAACGCCCGCGTTCCCCCGGGATTCCAACACTGCATACAAAGCCGTTGTCTCAGCTACGTCCTGCGAGTTGGTCGCCACGTTGTAAAAAAGCTCCGGCGCACCGGTCGCCGTGCTACCGGAATGCCAACCGACCACCGGTATTTTTTTTCTATTGGCTTCCTTCAGCGCAATGGACTGTTCATTTGCGTCAAAGCCCCCTAGAACGACGCCATCCACATCGGCCTTCAAGGCTTTCTGGAATGCCAAGGTTCTCATTTCAATGGACCCCTGGCCATCCAAAACCTGGCAGCGCCAACCTACCACCTGACAAGCTTCGTTGAATCCATGGGCAACCCCGGACACCCCTCCATTGCGCAGGTCAGCGGCAATGTAGATCACGGTCTTGCCCTGATTGGCGATGGGCCCCGTAGTTGGGCCATCCCATATCTTCTTTCGGGCTAGCGCACCCAGAACACGCCGTTCAACGTGCCGGGTGTACTGGTCTCGAAGAACCCCAATATTGGCAGACGCCGCCTGCGCATGAACCTGCTGCGCCGAAATGCCAAGAACCAAGACAACCCATGGGGCCAATAAAATTTTTGACGCAGGAAATTTCATAACGCTCCAATGGAGTCCTCGTACTGAGGAAAGATCAGTCTTGGCAGACGGCTGTCCTCAGACAGCAAGTGCCGGTCTGGACAATTGAAAGACGTTGGCGACTTGCAGGAGGTCCGCCGCCTGCTTGCCAGTGCTGGCCGCAGCAGAGGCCATTTCCTCCACCAACGCTGCGTTCTCTTGTGTGAACGATTCCAAGAACTTGATGGAATCCCATACCTGATTCACATCTCTGTTCTGACTGGCACCGCCCGCATTGATCTCTGAAATCAGCGCATCGAGAGAGCCAATGGATTGCGAAATGAGTTGGACTGCCTCGCCCACCTTCGCAATTTGTGCATTACCTGAATTGACGCGCAAAGTACTGTCGTCAATGAGCACACGTATGCCCTTGGCCGCATCCGCGCTTTTGCCAGCCAGAGAACGAACTTCCGAGGCGACCACCGCAAACCCACGCCCGTTCTCCCCTGCCCGCGCGGCTTCCACGGCAGCATTCAGGGCCAATATGTTGGTTTGAAATGCAATGGAATCGATCAACCCCGTGATATCGGAGATCTTCTTCGACGACTCATCGATGCTAGCCATCGTTTTGACCATCTGATTGGCGATTGCACGGCCAATTTCGGCCTGCTGATTCGCCTGTTTTGCCAAGGCTGTGGCTTCCACAGAGCTCTTCACATTGTTCGACACCGTGACCTTGAGATCCTCGATTGAAGAAGACGCCTCCTGAACGGTCGCGGCCTGACTCTCCGTACGGTTGGACAAGCTCAGATTGCCTTGTGCGATTTCAGCGGAAGCCAGAGCCACGTGTCCCGCACCCGATTGCACTGTTGTCACAATGGCAATCAGTTTCTCCTGCATGAGCCCCACTTCCTTCAAGATTTCCGCCACCTCGTCGTGACCGTTGGATACCACCGTCGAGGTCAAATCACCGGTCCCAATGCGACTGACGCAATGCTTGACTTGCAAAAGCCCGCGAACCACATACCGCGCAACACGGATACTGGTCAACAGCGAAACCAATACGCCAAGGAGCAAAATAATTCCACCTGAAAGGTATAGGCGTTGAAAGCCCTGGTTCAAGCTGTCATTGGCCTGCCGTGCCTCCTCTGCTTGCATCTCAATGAGCCGTTGCGACTTGAGATTCAACTGGTTCACGACGTCCAGGAACTTGCTCTGCAACATCTCTCTTGCGGCCCCTACGTCCCCCTCAGAGCGGAGTTTGAGCATGTCTTTCTGCAGACTCCCCCAAACCTCGACGAGCATCCCGTAGGCCTTGAACTCAGGCGCCAACTCCACAGAGATTCCCTCCGCGGCGACGGCACCCAGATGCTCATCGATCTTTTGCGCCGAACTGGCCAGATCCTGCTGGAATAGCCCCAGCACAGTACTGCCGTCGGAGAAGCCAATGGCGATGGAGCGCACCGAGTTCTGCCGAACCTCTTTCTCCAACGCGCCCAGCTTCTGCGTCAAAGAGTTAGTTTTCAAAAGACGGGCGGAAGCCTTGGACACCTGCGCAATTTCGTAGGCAGTCACGGCTGCAAAGGAAAAGAAAAAAAACAGCACCGTGCCAAACGCAAGGGCAAGTCTCTTGGCAATGGACATATGCATGGTTCCAATTCCTTGTGAAGATTGACTCGGATACGTCAGGTATTCATTCCTCGAATGAACGGTCAGGCCAGAACATAGGAAGTCTTCACCGTGGTGTAGAACTCACGAGCGTAGGCACCTTGCTCTCGGGGGCCGTAGCTGCTTCCTTTTCGTCCGCCGAAGGGCACGTGGTAGTCGACCCCCGCGGTGGGCAAATTGACCATGACCATGCCCACCTGAGCGTGACGTTTGAAGTGCGTTGCGTACTTGAGCGATGTAGTCGCAATGCCTGCCGACAAACCGAATGGTGTGTCATTCGAGACCGCCAACGCCTCTTCGTAATCTTTCACGCGGATGACGCTTGCCACAGGGCCAAAGATTTCTTCACGATTGATCCGCATGGAGTTGGTGCTTTCCGCAAAGAGCGCGGGGGCCAGAAAATAGCCCTCTGTCGCTCTCTGGAGGCGTTGTCCACCCAGCACCAGCCTTGCGCCCTCTGCCTTGCCGATCTCGATGTAAGAGAGATCCTGCTCCAACTGCGCCTGCGACACCACGGGGCCGATATCGGTGCCAGCCTCGCAAGCATCACCGACTTGGATCCGCTCCATACGCGTCTGCATCGCCTCAACAAAGCTGGGGTAAATCTTGTCGGTAACAATCAATCGGCTAGAGGCCGTACATCGCTGTCCGGTCGAATAGAAGCTGCTTTGAACGCTGAGCTCCACTGCTTGTGCCAAGTCCGCATCGTCCAGAATGACTTGGGGGTTCTTGCCCCCCATTTCCAGTTGCACTTTTTTGAGGTTTTGTGCGCAAGTCTGCGCAATACGGCTTCCCACCCCCACTGAGCCCGTAAAGCTGATCGCCGACACATCCGGGTGATTGACCAGTGCGTCTCCAATGACCCGCCCAGGACCCATTACCAAATTGAAGACTCCGGCAGGCAAGCCCGAACGGGAAATGATCTCTGCGAGTGCCCAAGCACAGCCAGGCACCTGGTCCGCGGGTTTCAGGACTACGCAGTTGCCGAACGCCAATGCTGGGGCCACTTTCCAGGCAGGGATGGCGATGGGGAAGTTCCATGGCGTGATCAGCCCGACAACACCCACAGGCTCTCTGGTCATTTCAACGCCGATATGGGGACGAACAGAGGGCAGCGTCTCGCCAGCCAAACGAAGGCACTCACCCGCAAAGAACTTGAAGATATGCCCTGCCCTGGTCACCTCTCCAATACCTTCTGGCTTGGTCTTGCCTTCTTCGCGCGCAAGCAACGTTCCCAACTCTTCTTTGCGTGCCAAGATTTCACTGCCGATTTTGTCGAGCGCATCTGAGCGCGCCTGGATACCGCCATGGCTCCACGCAGGAAAGGCCGCAAGGGCTGCTGCGACCGCAACATTCACATCGTCCGCATCCCCTTGGGTGAACTCTCCGATCAGATCGGACAAATTGCTGGGGTTGAGATTCCGGCTCGTCGTGCCTCCCGCGACCCATTCACCGTTGATGTAATTTTTGAAGATAGTCATGGAGCTCTTTACTTTGTGGTTGTTTTGACGGTGTTTTGATTCACCGAGCCCAACGCAGCACCAAGGGGTCCAAGCGCTTGGCCGTGTCCAAAAGGCCGCGGCGAACCTCTGGGTGCATGGATGGAAATGGATGGCGTGGAGCCTCGGACGCAATGACCCCGCCCGCTTTCATTAGCGCTTTGGCCGTGAGAATGCCCCCCTGGCGGTTCTCATAGTTAATGAGAGGGAGCCAACGCTGATACGCTTGCGTGGCAGCCTCAACCTCGCCAGCGACCCAGGCATCCATGATCTGGCGAATACCGTCCGGAAATGCGCCACCCGTCATGGCTCCTGTAGCGCCTGCGTGGAGATCAGGCAAAAGGGTGATGGCCTCCTCGCCATCCCACGGTCCTTCAATCGCAGCCCCACCCAGTCGAATCAGCTCACGCAACTTGGATGCAGCGCCAGCGGTTTCAATCTTGAAATACGCGACGTTTTCAATCTCTCGGGCCATGCGTGCCAAAAACGCTACTGACAACGGAGTGCCACTCACAGGAGCGTCCTGGATCATGATGGGAATGTCAATGGCGTCGGAAAGACGCGCATAGAACTCATAGATCTGCTCCTCCGGGACGCGGATCGTGGCACCGTGGTACGGCGGCATCACCATCACCATGGCTGCACCAGCATCTCGGGCTCGCTTGCTGCGCTGGGCGCAAATCTGCGTACCAAAGTGGGTAGTTGTCACGATGACCGGCACGCGCCCCTTGACATGTTCCAGGATGGTGAATGTCAGCACTTCCCTCTCAGAATCGGAAAGCACGAACTGCTCTGAGAAGTTGGCTAGAATGCAGAGCCCGGTCGATCCCGCATCGATCATGAAGTCAACGCATCGCTTTTGACTCTCCAGGTCCAGCTCACCGGACTCGGTGAAGGTGGTGGGAACGACAGGATATACACCTCGGTAGCGAGGCATGGAATGGGAAATCATCTGCGCCTCAGTAGTTTTCATTGACGTTTTTGAATGGCCCAAACTTGGCACGCTTGTACGCCTTGGGCTGGTCTACAAAATGCTCAGGAATTGCAAAACCTTGTGGGCGTAGCGCAGCATCGGTGTACAGCTTGACGCGGTTGGGGTTTTGACCACGCGGGGTGCTGTCGTCGTTGATGTATGCAGCAATGTCCAGTGCTTGTGCTGGCGTCAACTGAGGCCTGTCTGCCTGCGTTCCAAAAGGCATTGACGCGCGTATGTACCTGGCCAACAGTGGAATGGCAAACATATGCCCCGCGTTGTCGTAGGTGTCGTTACCGGCCAAGGGGGGGAAGAGATAGCCGCCGCCTGTATCAAAGTCGGGTTTGCGTTGTCCGGTTGCATCGGCGCCATGGCAACTCTGGCACTTGCTTGCATAAAGCACTTTGCCACGCACAGGATCTGCGGCACGTGCGATGGGCTTCATGGGAAGAAGGCCCACCCCCTCCATGGCACGGTCTGGCAGTGCCTCAGAGTTCAGCCACCGCAAGTAGGCCATGATGGCCTGGAACTCCGGCTTGTCTACCGACATCTTCACAGGCGCTGAACCGAACATGCCCAGTGCACGCTGCTCCAGCGAGATAATTTTTCCCGATTTGGTGTCAAAGCGCGGATAGTCGTTCACGGCATTCACAAGCGCAAGCGCGAACTTCTTGGTGCCGGGCAAACCCGATGGCCCTGCCTGGTGACAGTTGACGCAGTTCAAACTGTTCCAGTTCAGGCGCTTGCTTTCATCGGGCGCACGGTTGCCCACACGCTGCGATGTATGCAGCATCAGGTCGATACCTTCACGTATCGCGTCCCCCTCCGGGCCCGCTGGAATCTTGGCGGGGTCCGGCTCGCGCCAAGGCTGCTGCGGCCGGCTGGCATATCTGCTCAGCAGAACCCGTGCATCTTCCGTGGACAAAGCGTCACCGACGTTGTGAGGGGACACATCATTTGCGTGGACTGTTCCCATGGCCAGCAGCAGGACACACAAACGAAACCATAGTTTGCTCATGGCGTTACTCCGTGATGGTGAAGTGTTCCAGGTACTCCGTTTTCAGCGTCAAACCGAGTCCGGGCTTGTTGTCATCCAATTGCAGGAACCCGTTCTCCGCCGCAGGATCCCCATCAAAGATGTAATAGAACAGTTCATTTCCGACCTCAACATCAAAGATCGGGAAGTACTCGCTGATCGGGCAGTTCAAACTGCTCATCGTGAGGTGGTAGTTGTGCATTTGCCCTGCGTGCGGGATAACCGGCACGCTGTAGGCCTCGCATAACGCATTGATCTTGTGCGCCATCGTGATACCGCCCACCCGGTTGGTGTCGTATTGCACGACGGACACAGCCTTGCGATCCAGCAACTGCTTGAAACCATACAGGCTGAATTCGTGCTCACCGCCGGAGATCGGAATGCTGGTGAGCTGGTTCAGTTCAGCATATCCATCGATGTCGTCGGCGATCACTGGTTCTTCCAGCCAACGGGGCTGGTACTTCTCCAGCTTGGGAAGAATTCGCTTGGCGTATTCCACATTCCAACCCATGTAGCACTCCAGCATCAGGTCGTTGTCATACCCGATGACTTCGCGCACCGCCTCTATGGACTTCAGGTTTTCAGCCACGCCCAATTGACCATGGGCTGGACCATAGCCAAAGCGCATCTTGAACGCCTTGAAGCCCTGGTCTTTGAACTTCTGCGCTTCTGCCTGCATTTCCTTCAAGTCGGTGCGGTACAGCTTGCTGTAGTAGCAAGGAATTTTCTCCTTGGTACGCCCCCCCAACAGCTTGAAAACAGGCTTGCCCACAGATTTGCCCAGGATGTCCCATATGGCAATATCGATGGCAGAAATCGCCGCCATCCCCACGCCTTTGCGCCCCCAAGCCTGGGTTGCGCGGTACATGCGCTGGTTAAGGTATTCGTAATCCCAGGGGTCCTGCCCGATCACAAGAGGCGTCAGGTATTCGTCGATGATGGCCTTTGCAATGCGAGGCGCCAGGGCCACATTGCCCAAACCCACAATGCCGTCGTCTGTCTCCACCTCCACGACTGTCCAGCAGTGAAAGCGGAATGTGTTCATGGTGTCAGCCCCAGCCGCATGCTGGTTCGCTTTGTTGTCGTACACCAGATCCATGGCGTTGGAACAGAAATTTCCTTGGGGAGGAACGGTCTTGCCCTTCCATTCATAAACGCGTGCACGTACAGATTTGATTTTCATGAGAACCCTGATTGAAAGTTGAAAAGATTGGGAGCGCTTTAGGCTGCGACCTGCTCTTGCAGGCGAGCCAGGCCCATGCGACAGGCGATCTTGAAAGCATTGGCCGTGGCGTCTACGCTGGCTTTGCCCCTGCCAGAGATATCAAATGCAGTACCGTGCGCAGGAGTCGTAATGGGTATCGGTAGACCACCCTGAACCGTTACGCCTTGCGAGAACCCCATTAACTTGATCGCGATCTGCCCTTGGTCGTGGTACATCGTCACGATTGCATCCAGCTCACCATCCCGCGCTTTGAGGAAAATGGTGTCGGCAGGAAATGGACCTTGCACAGGGATGCCCATGTCTGCGAGCGCAGCGACAGCCGGCGCGATGATGTCGATTTCCTCGCGTCCGCATGTCCCGCCATCCCCGTTGTGGGGGTTGAATCCGGCAACTGCAACACGGGGCGTGTGATTGCCGTTCCGTTGTAGCGATTTGTAGATCAATGAAGCGGCATCGACGATGCGCTGTTTGTCCAGGTATTTGGGAACGTCCTTGAGAGGGACATGCGAAGAGATTCGCGAAGTCCACAAGCCGTTTAGCGTGTTGAATTCACAGAAATAGCTTTTGACGCCCAGGTGTTCTGCAAAGTGATGCAGCTCATCTTCATGCTTGAGCCCCCCCAGTTTCATGGAGTGCTTGTTCAGAGGCGCGAACGTGATCGCATCGATGTGGCCTGCCAAGGTCGCGTCCATGCAGCGGTCCAGCACAGACAACACCGACGCGCCTGCAGCAGCGCCTGGCTGGGACCTCGTCACCTGCGAGGCTTGGACCGTGTTCATCTCCAAAAATGCGGGTACGGACAGTATGGTCCGGTCACGCACCTCCGAGAAGTCAACCACAGGCGCAGTTGGAACCTTGATACAAGCGATGGCCTGCCCCTCTTCCCAAAGCCACCTGTCACCCACCAATACGACGTTGGCCAGGCGCATTAAATCTGCACGGGAGAGCAGCTTGGCCACCAATTCAGGGCCAATGCCAGCGGGATCCCCCAATGTCACGGCGACTACGGGTTTGAGAGCGGTTTCTGTCATATCAGTCTTCTTGTGAGTTAGAAAATCGGGCTGCAACCGGGCGCGCTGCAGCCCGCCTGGGTTACTTCGCCCAGATTTTTTTGTATTCGTTGCGATAGCCGTTGTCCGGATCGAACAAGTTCTTAGGACCACCGTCTTTACCGACGTTCTCAGCAGTCACCAAATGCACTTTGGGGATATATCCGGACCAGTTCACCTTGTTGAACGCACGGTTCAACTCATCCACAATCTGCCAGCCCTGCATATTGAGCGGCTCAGGCACTGTGCCGGCTTGATAACGTTTGCTGCGAATGCGTTGGTACGCAGCCTCAGAACCGTCGCCTGCCGAAACCGCTTTGGGAGCACCGTCGCCTTTCTTGCCCGCCGCAGCGAGGGAGCTGCCCATGAAATCAAAGTACAAATCGTTGATCGCAAGGGAGTGTGTCCACTTGTCGCCAAAGCGCTGCAGCAGCGAAGTGGTCAATTGCGGCATGCGGGTAGAGCTCTCCGCAATAGGGCTGTCCTCAAAACTCAGAACGGTACATCCACCGCACTTTTTGATCACCGCTTCCATGGCACGGGCTTTGTAGACCGCAATGGCGTACTGTGAGTCGGTGAAAATCACCACACCTGCCTTGCCACCAGAATCCGCTACAGCAGACAGTGCGGCGACTTCAGACACGTCATCTGCCGTGGTTGTAACGTTGGTGAACAAGCCGGCCGCCGTGTTGGGACCGGGTTTTTCTCCAGAATGCCATCCCACCAGCGGGATACCCGCTTTAGACGCATTTTCAAATGCCGTTTTTTGTTCTGTGGTGTCAAAACCCCCAACCACAATGCCGGCGGGCTTCAAGGCAAGTGCTTGATTCAATGCCGCCGTACGCGCGCTGACAGAACCTTGGCCATCGAGAACGCGAACACTCCAGCCAATGGCGGCCGCGGCTTCTTCAACGCCTTTGGAAACGCCCAAGATGCCGCCATTTTTCAAATCTGCAGCGACGAATACGATGGTCTTGCCAACGGAAGCTTTGGGGCCTGTTGTAGGTCCATCCCACACATTCTTGGACATGGTGGCCACTTCGACTTTTTTCTTTGCGGCATCCAGGAAATCGTCGGCCATAACGTGGCTGGCGAAACTGGCGGCGATCAGTGCAATCGCAATCGATCCAAGGCGGACATTGAGTCTTTTCATTGTTGTCTCCAAAATAGTCTTTGTTTCAAGGGAAAGTGAATGCCGCTTACCCAGCGGCGGAGGGGGAACTGGGGACAGCGGCGGGAGCCGCGTCATTGAGTTGGCGTTCTGCGATACGCCGTTTGATGGATTGGTTGCGGCGCTGCTGTGCCCAGCCGGCAATGCCAATCGACACCAGCAATGTCAAGCCATTGAACAAAGGCTCAACAAAGAATGCTCCGCCGAACTGTTGAATGCCGGAGATGCCAATGGCCAGGATGGCAACACCGACGAGAGTGCCCCACACGTTGACACGACCGGGACGAATCGTGGTGGAACCCAAAAATGCGCCAACCAAAGCGGGAAGCAAGAACTCCAGACCCACGCTTGCCTGACCAATCTGCAATCGGGATGCCAGCAATACGCCTGCAAAACCAGAAAGTGCACCTGATGCAACAAACGCTCCCATCACGTGCTTGCGCACTGCAATGCCATTGAGCTGTGCGGCCTTGGGGTTCGCTCCAATCACATACAACGCCCGGCCCAGTGGGGTGAACTCAGTGACTAGCCATATCACAACACTTACGGCCAGCACGTAGAAGGCGCCAATCGGCAAACCCAGGAAGTTGCCACCCGCGATATCGACGAACCCTTCGGGCAGCTCACCCACAACCTGCCGGCCACCGCTGTGCCACATCGCTACGGCGTAGACAACGGTTCCCGTGCCGAGGGTTGCGATAAAGGAGTCGATTTGGGCCATCTCCACTAGCAGCCCATTCAACACGCCAAACAGCCCTGCACAAACAATGACAATCGACACGGCAACAGGCCACGGCACGCCAAATTTGGTTTGCAAACTAATGGCCAGGATGTGCCACAGCACGATCCCATATCCGACCGTAAGGTCGATCTTCCCGGTGATCATCGGAATCGTCGCAGCAAGGGCCAGGATTGCAATGACGGACTTGTCCGCCAAAATGGCTCGAAGGTTGAAGAGCGTGGGAAACGTCTCCGGCAACATCACAGAGAAAATTGCTGCCAGAAGAACGGTCAAAACGACCAAGCCATAGACAGGCATGGCACGCGTAAATCGCTGCACCAGAGTGGCTGCGTCACCGTCCAAAGCGTTGTCCGGCTCTAGCGCGGTGGATTGAATTGAGGTTGTCATTTTTCTGTCTCCATTTCTGTAATCTCGTGCTCACTACTCTGCGCAGATCCACCTGCGGCCAACGTCAGTAAACTTTCCACTGTGATGGAATCGCCTTTGAGCTCTGCGGCAATCAAGCCATTTCTGAAAACGAGCACACGCGTGCATACCGTGGCAACCTCCTCAAAGTCAGTCGACACCACGGCAATCGCAGTCCCCCTGTCGGCGTGCTCCCGAAGAATTTCGTAGATTTGACGCTTGGCACCAACGTCCACTCCAGCGGTGGGCTCTTCCAGGACGACCAAGTCCTTGTCCAGGTTGAACCATCGGGCCAAGACCACCTTTTGCTGGTTACCACCAGAGAGTTGCTGGGCCTCCGCCATGGGTGCAGGCGGGTTCACATCAAACAGTTTGATGAGGCGCATGGCATGGGCCGCCTCGCGCTTGCGCCTGTCAAACGCCAACCCCCTCTCGCCAGTGAGCGTTGGGTTGGGAAAGAGGTTCTCCAACACACTCATGGCAGGAGCCAGGTTCTCGTCGAGACGCTCACTTGCGACATATGCAATGCCCGCCGCAATGGCGTCAGCGCTGGTCTTGAAAATGACATGCTTACCGGATAACTTCATCCTTCCGGCCGAGAGAGGTTCGCGCCCGAACATCGCGCGACTGATCGCTTCGTGCCCCGCGCCGCGCAGACCGATCAAACCGACAACCTCGCCCTTGTGGATGGAGAAGCTCAAGGGGCCCGCATTGCCGCTGGCCGCGTTCTCCATTTCAAGAACGGCAGCGCCAGTGCCGTCCGATTGGGCCTTACGCACAGACTTGGACAACGATTTGCCAACAATCAGTTGAACCAGTTCATTGGTATCGGTTGTGGCTGTTTCCTTGATGTCGACCAACTTGCCGTCTCGCATCACCGCTGCGCGGTCCGAGATGGCCATCACCTCGTCCAGACGATGGGACACATAGATCATGGCCATGCCCTGCTGGCGCAGTTCTCGCAGCACACCAAAGAGCCGTTCAACGTCAGACATGGGCAGACTGGCCGACGGCTCATCCAGCACGAGCACCTTCGCTTGCACCTCAAGCGCCCGGCCAATAGCCAACAAAGATTTCTCGGCACGTGTCAGCGAGAAAATTCGACGGCTGGGATCAATGTTGCATCCCACACGCTGCATCACGCGCCGAGCCCGTTCGTCGGCGGCCTTCCAGTCAATCAATCCAAATTTCTTGGCGTAGCCCATTCCCAAAGCCACGTTCTCGGTCACAGTCATCCATTCCACCAACCCCAGGTCCTGGTGAATGAAAGCGACGGGTTGCTTGGATCGGTCGTTGCTTCTCCAGCGAGATTGAGGCCGTCCGTCAAACAGAATCTCACCACTGTCTGAAGGGTAGATGCCGGCGAGCAATTTGATGAGCGTTGATTTTCCTGCTCCGTTCTCACCTAACAAGGCGAGGATTTCCCCCTCGCGTACATCGAAGGAAATGTTGCTGACCGCTTGAGTACCCCCAAATCGTTTGTTCAGCGCTTGAAACTCCAGAATCTTGGCCATCACAGCACCACGACCTTCGAGACATCAGGTTCCTTCTGCGTGGCGATGAACCGCAGAATCTTCAAGCTGTTGATGTCCAGAACAGCCACACGATCGGAATCAAGGGAGATGAAGGCAATTGGCTGGGAGGGGTGAAATGTCAACGCAATAGCTCTACCATCGAGCTTCAAATACGCAGTCTCTTGCAGCGTCTTCGGGTCAACGACCGAAATACTTCTGTCGCCGTAGTTGCTGGTAAATAGGCGCCCATCTGTCGATCGGTAGATGCGGGTCACGTCCTCGCGCGATGGCGTGGAGTAGCGGACCGCCATGGTGTCGGTATCGATGGCACTGAGTGTGTTGCTCCAGCGATTGCTCACAAACAGCGTTTTCTCGTCCGCACTCAGACAGTAGCCCTCTGGCTTTTGCCCTGGATGACAGGCTACCGGTGCAAATAGGGGATCCCAAGGTTTGACCTTCGTTACCGTGTGGCTCAGCAAGTTCATGCAGAACGCCGTCTGGCCGTCTTGCGTGAGTGCAAAAAGGTGACTCTTGATGCCGCCGGAGGGAACTGCTCTGCGTGCGGCGGTATCTGTCGCTGGCTGCTCCAACACCAGCAGCGTGGACTTCTCTTCACTCAATGCATACAGCCTGTCCTGATCATCCATCTGCAATCCATGAATGCGATTGAAGGGCGACAGGTCTATAGACCGTACCAGTTCAGACGAACGAATATCGATCTGGAGCAGGGAATGGCCTCCTTCGCCAACATGACCGGACGTCTCAACACCGTAGTGGCCCACATAGGCGTAGCGCTCCGCACGGTCAGTGACAAATTCGTGCGGAAAATTGGGGAGCTGCACAGAACGCAGCCGCTCTCCACTGGCAATGTCGTACCAGCTAAAGCAGTGCGAACATTTTTCGACCAACAACAGGGTATCTCGGGCCATAAAATTCCTCAGGGAGTTTGAATACCACTTGTGTTCAAGTGGATGCGATACAAAGAAGTGCTAGCGCAGATATAAAGTTCGTTGCGCGTGGATCCACCAAACGTCAGATTGCCGACCTTTTCGGGAACATGGAGTTTGGCGAGTAGCGTTCCATCGGGATGGATCACCTGCACGCCATCGGCACTGCTGGTGAATATCCAACCCTGGCGATCCAGGCGAAAACCGTCCGAAAAACCCGGTGAAATCTCCACCAACACGTCTGGATTGCGCAGTTCTTTCCCATTAACCACGTCGAAGCGAACGATGTGGTGATTGCCGCCGCCATCCTCGCGCAACGCTGCAGAGGTGTCAGAGACATAGAGGACCGACTCATCTGGTGAGAACGCCAAACCATTGGGTTCTTCTACAAAGTCCGTTGCAATTGAAAGCACGCCACTGCTCGGTTCAAACCGAAACACGTAGTTGTCTCCCAACTCAGAATCTGCCTGATGCCCTTCATGGTCAGACGCAATGCCGTAGGGCGGGTCGCTAAACCAAATGCTGCCGTCACGTTTTACGACCACATCATTGGGGGAATTCAGGCGTCGCCCATTGAAACGATCCACCACCACTTCATCGACCGCTTTGCCAGGCCCAACCGGTGAGCGGGTTCGGATAATGGCCCTATGCCCATGAGAGCAATGCAGCAGTGATCCATCAGCCTCACGGTAGTGGCCGTTGGTGTATTCGACGTGATCTCGCCATACCGACAGCCCTTCCGTGGGGTGCCACCGCAGCATCCGGTTGTTGGGAATATCGCTCCATAGGACACTCTGATCCTCATACATCCACACTGGCCCTTCACTCCAGGCCGCGCCGGAGGCAAGCCTTTCTAATTGGGCGTTAACTGGCACCAAAGCTCGGGCCCGATCGTCAAATATTTCTGCGCAGTTCATTGTCAGCTCGCCATTTCCTTCATGGTCGTCTTCTGAACCTGATCCAGATGGCCACGCATCGCCGCCACGGCTGCATCGGGACTGCGCGTTTTCAGCGCCTCAACGATCTCTTTGTGGTCTTGAACGCTGTGTTTAATTGCTCCTGGCCGTTGCAACGCTCTGCGGCGGTACTCAAGTGCATAGTCGTAGAAGTCGGAGACAACATCTACGAGCAGAGAATTTCCGCAGCTCTTGTAGAGAGTGGTATGAAATTCGCGGTCTGAGATTTGGAATCCCACAGGATCCTTCAGCATTAGTTCTTGCTCTTTGACCAAAGACGATAAGCGCGCAAGCTCGTTGTCTGTAATCCTCTGGGCGGAGAGCCATATCACCTGGAGTTCCACCGCAGCACGCGCCTCGGCAACTTCTTCGAAACTGCGATCTTTGAGATTCCCCAAAGTACTGACCGACTCATGCATTGGAAGCAGACCGGGCCCAACCACCTTGGTTCGTGCGCCTTGGCTCACCTCCACCATCCGGCGAGCATGCAAGACACCAATCGCAGCTCTTACCGTTTCCCGCGAGACCTCTAATGTTGTGGCGAGTGTGCGCTCCGAAGGCAACTCATCTCCAGCGCGCAGCAATCCTGAGTGGATCATGTAGGCGAGCTTGTCGCTGATCTGATCCTTGACCGTGCGCTTGCTAACGCGGCCATGCTCTCCCGGGATTCGATCAATGAGTTCCATATTTGAAATTTGTCAGACAAGTGGTCAACTGGTAGATCCATCGTACCAGTTTGAATGCAATTCAATTTCAGGGTTTTCCCTAGATTTGACGTGTTTGAGCTGCCCCGTCAGACCACTGGTTGTTGATTTCCGCGGAAATCGGACCCACGCAGGACCTACCCTGCCAGTTTTCTGAAGCAGGGAGAATTTAGGAGTGATAGACGTGACAAAATTGAATGGCATCAGGCGTTGGGCATTGCGAGAAAGCATGTCCATCAGCGAGATTTCCAGGCGTACAGACATAGCTCGCAACACTGTAAAGAAGCACCAGCGATCCGATGAGACGGAACCCGCATATGCAAAGCGAGCGAACTCCAGCAAGCACGATCCCTCTGCCGACAGGCTCTCTACATGGTTGACCGCAATTGGAGGCAACCAATTCTCGAAAGCAGCGGCGCAATCTGCAACAGGTCTACACAGTTAGGTCAACCGGAATACACATAAAACCATGGATTGGCTAGATCTAGGTTGAGAGCAGTCCAAATGTTCTTAGGTTCCGAGACAAGGCTTCGACGTCATTTTTCTCATCGTCGTGAAATACCGTCTTAATTCCTAGAGCGGCTGGCACGATAAGATTCTCCCTGCTATTGTCAATAAAGACTGCTTCGTCGGCTCTTACACCAGCAAGTCTTAGTGCATGCAAGAATATCTCATCGCCTCTTTTGTCTACACCGACCTCAGCTGAGACAACTATAGGGCTGAAAAGAGATTCCAATTTTTGGCTTCTTTTAAGGCAATCGATCCTGTCCTTCTTGTTGTCAGTAATGATTCCAACCAGCGTTCTTTCTTTTAGCTTTCGAGCAAGAGAGAACATCGCTGTATTCACAGGCGTACTCTCAAATGATTCGAAGAGCAATCGAATATCTAGCTCTTGTCCCAAAGCGCTGCAGATCTTGTGCCAAACCTTGATGTGCGTGGTCTTGCCGAGGGTCAAATCTCTGTTGTACCTACCAAACGCAATCTTTAACACCGTCAGGTCAATGTTTGTAGCTTTGCTCAGATACCGGGTTGTTGTAAGTGAGCCGGTCTTGTCGGTTGTTAAAACACCGTCGTAGTCGAAGAACACCGCTTTGATCAAACCGCTCCTTGGGTTTTTCCACGACAGATACATCGCGTCGTCAATTGCCAATGGCGAGATATGCACGCAAGCTCCACGAAAAGATATGAACTCTTCTATGACCAAAAAAAGCAAGTTTCGCGCGGAGCAGAGAACTGCTCCGCTGCTATCTAAAGTTAGAAGGTTGCGCGAATCCCAGCACCAATTGCTGTCAAAGTAGCGCCCGCACCTGGCGAAATTGCTGCTCCGTCAAAATCGTACTTCGCACGTGACTTGTTGCGGACTTGAGAAAGGAATCCTTCAAACATCACCTGCTTATTGATTTGGTACTGATAGCCAAATACAACTTGATTGCCTGCAGTATCTGCCCCATCGCATGCGGTGTTGTTCCCCAACTCGCAGGTAATGTCGTTGGCTGAACCATAGCTTCCGAAATATGTATTTTTTCCGTTGACATAGCGAATGCTGGATATCCAGCCTGTTCGAGAGAGGGATTTCCGAGCGGTACCTGTGGCACCGCTGTCCGTCAACGTCATGGAGTCCATGCCATACGCGATTGTTGTGCTGGGTGTCAAGGCGTATCTGATTCCTAAGCGGTAGTCGAAGTCGGTCGTATTCCGGTTTGTCGTCGCGTTCAGAGTTCCTTTGTCATAGCGTTGCTCCACGGACAGACGAACATCCCACCCTTTGTCCAGATATTGACCTCCAACGCTCAGAGTAGAGTCATTCAAATAAGCACCAGCTACGCCGTCATTGCTCTTCCCTTCGTTCGCACCATAGTACGCACGAACAGAGAAACCGTTGAAGCTCTCGCTCTCGAAGCCCACAGCGTTGTCAATGCGACTGTTGAATTGTGGGTTGGAACCAGAAAGACCTGCCGCCATTGTCAACATGGCTTGATTGTCCTGCGATCCGGCGCCAGCCGCAGAGAAGTCGGCCGTGCCGGAGCTCCAGCGAGCAGCGCCGGTCAGGCGCCCCAACTTCAGAGTCCCCACGCCAGTCTTTCCCAAGCCCACAAAGATGTCTTTGTTGCTTCCAAAGATTCCCGTACCTGCGTCTGGATTCAGTCCTGAAGCATATTGAACTTGCGCGTTCAATCCGTCTCCAAGATCGAACAATTTCTTGAAGCCCAGATCAGAGCTGACGTTGCTTACACGCTGACGTGCTTGCTTATTGTCACCGGGGGCAGTGGCCTGAGTAGCTTCCACAGTTTCGAACTGCAGATGTGCTGTTCCAAAAATCTGCAGATCAGTTTTTGCCGGCTCTGTCTGCGCCATTGCAGCACCTGTGCATGAAAGTGCCAGGCCAGCAAGCAGGCTTAGTTGCAAATCTCTCTTCATCTCTATCTCCTAAGTGCAAGTCTTGAAATGCCAACGACTCGTGGCCTTCTCAACTTATTGATATGTCGCCATTCGACAGTCACTAGTCTCTCTAGGAGGAAGATGATTCTGCAGAGGCATATCCCTTGGAATTGATGTAAGAACTTTGAGAGAAAGATAAATAAATATCTAGGTAAAAGCAAAAGGAATGCAACTCGAAATATCAACAAGGTTCAGCCTCTAAGTTGAGGCACTAGCAACAAAGCGTCTATCGAAAGTTCAAGAGATCCCCAGAGAACTGATGAACCCGCTCCAGAGACCGATGCACATCCAAGATGTGTGGGCGGAAGCAACGAGTCCAACGTATTCAACCTACCTGCGGCCGTAGATTGATTCAGCTTTTTTCTCAGCCTTGGAAGGATGCTGGCGGGGTAGAGCATCCAATCCGCCAAGCAGTTCCACCAGAATTTCTTCGCTACATTTTTTTGCTTGTTCATGGCCCTATTGGGATTGGAACATTCAACAAACTTTTGGCCGCGTCTAAGCCAGAATCCGTCCGCCTCGAAATCCATCCCAACTGTCACGATCTTGGGGAAATAGCGAGATGGAAATACTGCAAGCGTTGTTAGGACGCCTGCTCGTCAGGCCAAGACGCGGTGCCTCATCAACTCGAATTAGCGCCCAGCTGATACCACTCAAAGTTCTCTTAATATGCGGCAGGTCAGTGAGTACTTTTGAAGAAGATATAGGGATATCCACACTAACCTGCAGCCCGCACTGGACTGCCTCCTGTACAACAGATTCACACTGCTCAATGGCTTCCGTTTGCGGGAGGTAGAACACGACGTGTACTGCACGGCCCAATAAAGTAGATTCAGATCGGAATAGAACGCGGAGTGCGTTTGAATCGATTTCCAATGCTCGGGAAACCATTGGTATTAAATGTCCGGAGGAATGGTTTTATCGCCTACTAATTCTTTCTCCATCAATCGAAATTTGAACTCCGGAGTTCAGTAGCCCACTCTGATCCTGCGCGCTCTGCGATTGAGTCGCCGATGTGGAAACCCAGGTGACGGAAGCGCCATGACGTGCCGCAGCGATGGCGACTTCCAGTGCCCTTCTGCGCGCAAAACCAGCGCTCTCGAAACCCGCCGATAGGACCGTGCTTTCGAGCACGTGCAACTCCGACGGCATACCATGACACCCATTACTTGTGTTCTTTATCAATCTCCACGAATCCGTAGCCTTTCAACACGAAAGATCTATGGTTTAAATGCGAAGTTGCTACCCGGAAATTCGTATGGATGACATAGGCTCCTCCAACGTGAAGTACTTTGTCTTCATGGTTAGTTGTAACGACTGGTCTTTCAAGGCGCTTGCCGCGGCGGCTGACTCTTCAACCAGTGCAGCGTTCTGTTGCGTGGCATCCTCAATACTCGAAATGGAGGAAGACACTTCCGTGAGTTCACGCGACTGTCGCATGCCAGATTCTTGAATTCTCTTTACAAGAGTTCCTAGTTTCTCCACGGCGTTGAACACTTCATGCATCGACTTTCCAGCTCGATCGACAACTTCCGATCCATCTCTTGTACAAGCGGCAGAAGTTTCTATGAGTTGCCGAATTTGCTTAGCAGCATCTCCCGCCCTACTTGCTAGCAATCTGACTTCACCCGCAACGACGGCAAATCCACGCCCATGCTCCCCCGCCCTCGCCGCCTCAACAGCGGCGTTCAGCGCCAAGATATTCGTTTGGAACGCAATTCCATCAATCACCGATGTGATGGCGGAAATTTGTTTAGCGTTCTTGCTGATGTCTTGCATCTTCTGAATCGCTGAAACCACCAGGGTTTCACCCGTCCTTGCTATGTCCGTCGCGGACATCGAGAGATCCTGTGCTTCCGTGGAGACTTGCGAAGTCTCATTCACTACTTCGACTAGACCGGTGAGCCAAGCATTGGCTTTTTCAATACTTGCTGCAGATGCCTCCGTTCTCGCGTTCAGGTCTATATTTCCCACAGATACCTCGGCAGCAGCATTCTGAATGTAGTCTGCAGTAACTCCAATATCTGCAACCAATGAGGTCAATTGCTCACGCATGCTTTCAAGGGCCATTAGCATGTGGCCGACTTCGTCCATTGAATGTAGGTAGGCTTTGCTTCTCAAGTCCCCAGCTGCGATGTCCTTAGCCCACTGCACCGCAATATTGATTCGACCAACAATCGAGCGCGTCATCTTCCAGGAGGCCAGCAATGCGATCCATAGCGAGCCAAAAAACGTACCCACTAGCACAGCGTAGATAAGGAACTTCAACTCTTCTGATCTTTTTACCGCGATCCCCGTTAAGCGATCTTGCAGGGCAACAAACTCCTCAAACTGGCTTATCAGTTTCTGTTCATCCCCCCGCATTTCCATCGTGAGTGTCGTGACTGCTCCCGTACTATCACCGGAGGCGCCCAACTGGATCGCTTTGTCCAGACTGCCCAGGACGACTTGGGCGAGTCCCATGATCGCCCTGTGGGTGGCGATTTCCTCTTGTTCGGAACCAAGACGCGTAGCGTTGTCTGAAATGTCCTGAAGTGTTTGACCAAACCGCTTCCGTTCGATCTGATACGCGGCCACTTCCGCGTCGATTTGTTTGAGATCACTCAGTATTGCTGCATTTCTGGCGTACTGACCTAGCATGGAGTAGCTCTTTCTAAGATCCCGCGCTGCACTGGCTCGAAATGACGTCTTCTGGGTAATCGTGTCTATGGTTTCGGCGAATTTCCACAATCCAATACCGCTAACCAGGACAGAGACCAACATCAGCAACAGTACGCCACCAAATGTAGCTCCCAGTTTTGCCGCCAAAGATTGACTGAATTTCATGACACTTCTCCCGTGGTCATTTGCCGGCCGCATCGCGGCTCAACTTCAACTTCAACTCCAACTTGGATCCACGCTCGATGGCCTGGATGATCTTTTCAGTTCGTTGAGCCTCTGAAAACGTCTGGTCACTGTTGATGGCCCGTCGCAACTTGAACATCTCCAAGTCGGCAATGGGAACCAGCTGGCGATTGCTAGAAGGCCTGAATCTGGAAAGCCCATTGACCGCACGGAGAATTTCTCTTTCTTCAGCGGTCTTGCCGAACTCCGTGATGAATTCCGCAATTCTGTTTTTTAAATTGGGACTGAGCTTGTCGCGGACAATCAGAGGAGACTGAGGAATAACCGGTGATTCCCAAATGACTTTCAGCTGCTCAGAAAGCGGCTTGTGGTCATTGGTGAAGAACCTGAGTTCTTCGGTGTTGGCAACGCCAACGTCGATTTTTCCGGCGGCAACTTTGTAGAGGTTTTCTTGGTGTGATGCGATCTCGACCACTTTGAATACCTGGGCCACGTTCTCCACGCCATTTTTCTGAAACGCATAGTAGCTAGGCACCAGATTTCCCGAAGTACTCTTGCTGTCGCCATAGCTGAAAGAGAGTGTCTGGGATCTAAGCAACACATCGCCGAGTGATTTCAGGCTCGACGACTTGTTGACCACCAAAACAGATTTGTAGCCCACGCTGCCGTCTGCAGGCACCATTTGCGCGAATACCGAACCCGCACCGGCTTCAACGACTGCAAGCGCGGGAGAGTTTCCCATCCATGCCAGGTCGATCTTCTCGTCGACAAAGTCGCGGACGATGACGCCTTGGTCCGCATATATTTTTATCTCGGACTTCCGAGACAAGTGCTTCGACAGGCGATCAATGAGCGGCCTCCAGTTCTGCAATGTTTCCTCTGAACTGCGTGGCGAAATAAGTCCAAAGACAAGAGGCTCAGCCAGATCGCCGGGTGCTGCATTGCAAAGTAGCGCGTGGAATACGAGTGCTATCCCAAACCCAAGGCGAGTTACGCCCTTCGCAAGTACAGCGAACATTTTTCATCCTTCAGTGTGAATGGGAGTTCTAGGCCGGTACTACAGAGACACCTCTAGCGGGCAACCTCAGCGTGACGTTGTCTCCGACGCCGTACTGAGAATCCATCTGGTCCGTCACAATGAAAATCGAGCCGAGACCCGTATCCACCGTGATTTCATTGATGCTTCCCAGATAGGCTCTCTTGGAGACGATGCCATGGATTCCTTCGTCCGCCTGTCCACCGATTTGCCAAGCTTCGGGACGGATGGCTACTTTGACAGGGCCGGTCTTCGTAGGCGTAATTGGGCGGAATCGCAGTGGCCCAAGCAGCACCGTGCCATCTGGCAATGCCTCCCCGGGAAACAGCATGGCCTCTCCCATAAATCCGGCCACAAACTCACTGGTGGGACGTTCATAGAGTTCATGGGGAGTGCCCGCCTGCGCAATGAGGCCTTGATCCATGACAATAATTTGATCACTGACGGCCAGGGCCTCACTTTGATCATGGGTCACATATGCCACCGTCAATCCAAGGCGCTGCTGGAGGGTCCTGATCTCTTCTCGCATTGAACGCCTCAACCGCGCGTCGAGATTGGAAAGTGGCTCGTCAAATAGCAGCACAGACGGCTCCAAGACTAGTGCCCTGGCCACTGCAACCCGCTGTTGTTGGCCACCGGAGAGCTCACTGGGAAGGCGTGCGTCATAGCCCTTTAACCCTACTGCATTCATGGCAACATGCGCCCGCTCGATGGCCTCCCCGAGCTTCACCTTACTCACACTGAGTCCGTAGCAGACGTTCTCAATCACCGTCATATGGGGAAACAACGCGTAGCTTTGAAACACCATGCTCACATTGCGCTCCGCCGGACCGAGATTGGTGACGTCTCTTCCGTCGATCAGAATTTGACCTCCAGACGGAGACTCCAATCCTGCGATCATGCGCAAAGTGGTTGTTTTTCCGCAGCCAGAGGGGCCTAGGATGGTGGTCAGTGTTCCGCGTTCAACGGTAAAAGAGATGCCTCGAACCACCATGGGTGATTGGCTTCCACCATATTGCTTTGCAACATTCTTGAATTCGATGCCAGGGGTTTTCATAGGGAGTACTTTCAATTACCTTTGTTTTTTTCGAGACTGCGACGACCCAGTTTTCGTTCGCCAACAAGCACCTGAATCAGCGTTGTCACAAGTGACATCAGGACTATCAACACAGTGCAGTACGCCAATGCCACACCGTAGTCACCATTGCCAACTCGTCCAATGATGTAAGTGGTTGAAAGGTCATACTCGGCGGTCACCAGAAAAATGACAGCGGATACCGTTGTCATCGAACGCACAAAACTGTAGACGAGGGATGCCACGAGCGCAGGCTTGATGAGAGGGAAAACTACTCTACGTAGAGTAGTCAGACTACTTGCGCGAAGCATTGCCGAAGCTTCATCGAGCGACCTGTCGAGTTGTTTGAATGACGCTGTCCCGGCGCGTACGCCCACTGGCAGATTTCTGAAAACAAAACACAAGACAATGACAAGACCTGTACCGGTCAATTCCACTGGAGGCACGTTGAAGGCTAGGATATAGCTCACACCGAGGACCGTACCGGGTATGGCAAACGTAAGCATTGCAGCAAACTCGAAGGCCGCTTTTCCCTTGAAATCTGTTCTAGCCAGAAGCCAGGCAATCAGTAGTCCAATTGCCGAACATATGGGTGCTGCAAGTGCGGCCAAAACGACGGTATTGATCAGAGATCCCCAAGCCGTTCCAGCCCAGACGACCCCATGTTCACCGAACTGAACATCAAATGCTGTTCGAAAGTGATTGAGCGTAAACGTGTAGTCACGCCCCCAAATTTTTACGAATCCACCGGCGAACGCAAATAGATAGACCATCAAGGTGAACGTAAGCCAGGGCCCCGACACTGCTACACACGCTCTTTTGACAATTTTTGGTAGCGCCATGGGTATCCCCGCATCACCTTTTCCTGAAACGGTGGTGAAGTTGGAATTTCCTAGAAACTTGCGTTGTACGTAAAAGACTAACAAAGCAAATGCAGTGAGCACAAGCGCCAGTGCCGCAGCCATACCTTGATCAAGTGAAGCGCCTACGATTGCGAAGTAGATCTCCGTCGATAGCACGGAGAATCCTCCCCCCAGAATGATGGGGTTACCGAAGTCCGCAATACTCTCAATAAAGCCCACCAGAAATGCGTTTGCAAGTCCTGGTGCAAGCAGTGGTAGCGTGATCGTTGCAAAGGTTTTGAGTTGGCTTGCCCGAAGAGTTTGCGCAGCCTCTTCAAGCGAGGGACTAACGCCTTGTACAACTCCCCGCATGATCATGAAGGCGATCGGAGTAAACGCAAAGAGCTGTGCCAGCCAAATTCCAAAGGCGCCATAAAACCAACGACTGGGTGGAATGTCGAAGGTCCATTCGAAGAACTGGTTTGCAATGCCAGCGCGGCCGAACAGAAGAATTAATCCCAGACCAACCACGAACGGAGGCGTAATGATTGGCAGCATCGCCAACGCATTCAAAGGTTTGGCAATCCTTTTGCTCGCTCCGCGCTCGGCCCAAAGTGCAATCATGGTTCCTAACATGGTGGTTCCCAAGGCTGTCATCCCAGCGAGAAACAGCGTGTTCCATGCCACGCCACAGTTGACGCCGCCCCCCAGACAACCCAATCCCCACACCCGTGCAGTTCCAATGCGGTCCCATAGGGCGCTCATTTGAAATACATCTGTCTCGTTGAACACGGACGCAAGAAGCGATTTTCCGACCGGGTAGATGACAAACAGACCGAGCAATGCGGAGCACCCAGTCACCGTCGCGGACACAAAGACGTCGCCCTTGAAGTAGCCCATCCGTGCAATGCCTGAGCCCAGGAGCATGACTAAGCAGGTGATGGTGACAAAGCCTCCCCAGCCAACGCCATATTGGCGCGTGGTAAGTTCGCCAAAGAGTCGCGTCATCCAGTTGTAAGACCAGCCTGTCGCACCGATGGCGAAGCCGCTCACGCATAGGCCCACTAAGCCGACCAAAGCACCAACGACCAACACCCTGCCCTGCTTTCTACTGGCAGGAAGCATGGCTCCAAAACCTGCAATCAGCAAACCGACGACCCCAGACCAGAGCCAAATACGCCCCTGCGTCGCGGCCTGCATCAGTCCGTTAGCGGACTCTTTCCCTGAAAAAAGCGTTGCCGTTGCGGAAAAAAGGCTTTCTCTCTGCAAAAAATACCATGGCAGTGCAACGTAGGCTGCAACACCTATGAGCACCCATGTGTAGATCGCTCTTTGCGTTCGCTCTGTGAACGTTACTGGCATAAAAATACTCGGTTCTATTCTTGACGTTCTTATTTATTTGGATTGATTGAAGACCTTGCGTTCCCAGTTCAGAATCAGCTGTTTTCGAACATCCGCTTTCCCGTACTTGGCATAGTCGTAATCAATCATCTTGACTTTCTTGAAGTCTGGGATACGTGGATCGGACGGAGTCGACTTGTTGGAAGGGAGTTGGAATTGCTTTGCCGCGGCACCAAATTGCTGGACATTCGGGAGTAGTGCCCACTCGTAGAACGCCTTGGCGTTCTCCAGATTGCGAGCGCCTTTGACAATAGACATAGAGCCAATTTCAGCTCCCGTCCCATCGCTGGGCGTCAGGGCCTCAACTGGAAAGCCTTGCAGCTTCTCTCCTGGGGCATCATGTACAAAGCTGATCGAAACTGCGGCTTCACCTCGTGACACTGCCTTGATAGGCCCCACACCAGAGCGTGGATAAGAACTGATGTTCTTGTGCAAGGCAGCCATATAGTCAAAGGCCTTGTCTTCACCCATCAGCTGAACAAGCGTTGCGATCATCGTGTAGGCGGTTCCACTTGCACGAGGGTCGGACACCTGGATTTCACCCTTGTATTCCGGCTTCAGCAAATCTGCCCATACCTTGGGTACAGGAAGCTTCTTCTTCGCAAGAATCTCGGTGTTGTATGCAAAGCCAAGTGGCCCGGAATAGATACCTACCGTCCGGAAGCCAGATTGTTCCGCTTGGCGTTGCGCCCACGCGTGCAGTTGTGGCAATGTCGGCGACTTGTATTCCTTGGTCACGCCCTGTTCACCTGCAAGCAGATGCGGATCGCCCGTACCGCCGAACCACAAGTCAGTTTTCGGGTTCGCACGTTCTGCGACTAGTTGGGCTAACGCTTCTCCAGATCCCTTCAACGTCATGTTGACCTTGATTCCGCGAGTGCGCGTGAAGGTGGTCTGCAGTAAGTTGCACCAATCCGCTTGCGCCGAACAAATGACGTTGAGCTCGCCTTCCTCCGCTCTGGCTCCGAATGCGGCACATACGGCCATGGATACGACTAACAATTTGATTTTTTTCATACTTTTCCTTTGGTGTGAATGGGGCAATGGACTTGCACATCGCGCTGTGCAAATAAACGGAATTTAAAAATGAGCTTCCTCTCCATTTGAGAGAACAATGGATACGCCGCGTGTAATGAGATAGAGACTGACCGGGGAGTCGACTTCGCGCTGAACTGCGTCACCACGGTCAAACACATAGATGAGACCGATTCCTGTCTCAACCAGGTACTCTGTGGTTCTCCCCAAGTAAGTTCTGCGAACGACTCGCCCCGCCAATCCAGTCGATGTGGCGTAACCCATTCGCCAGGCATTCGGTCGGACAAATAGTCTTGCGCGCGTGACAGCCGATCGCTTGACGTCCGTGAGCACCTTCAGGCCGCAGAGATCAACCACACCATCGCGGTCTACTTCCACATCAAAGATGGAAACGTCGCCCATGAATCGCGCAACGAACTCAGAATTTGGGCTTTCATAGACCTGTTCTGGAGATCCGGATTGGACAACCCGCCCCTCATTCATCACGATCAGATGGTCGCTTACTGCCATGGCTTCGTTTTGGTCGTGGGTGACGTAGAGGACCGTCAGTTTTCTTTCCACTTGCAGTTTTCTAATGTCGTCACGGATATGTCTACGCCAAGCAGCATCTAGATTAGAAAGAGGTTCGTCCAAGAGGAGGATTCGAGGCTTCAAGACCAGGGCCCGTGCCAGCGCAACCCGCTGCTGTTGCCCACCTGAAAGCGTGGAGATGTCCGCATTCTCTTTTCCGGACAGTCCGATATCCTTCAATACACTCCTAGCCAATTCCAACGCTGCAGAGTCACCCGTCATCCTCAGACCGTAAGCGACATTCCCAAGTACGTCCATGTGGGGAAACAAGGCATAGCTTTGGAAAACCATACCTACAGGGCGATGCTCAAAATGGTCTCCATCGCAATCTCTTCCATCTATGAGCAGCTGCCCGGTGGTCTGTGGCTCAAGTCCGGCAATGATCCGGAGCAAAGTTGTCTTCCCACAACCGGATGGACCTAGTACCGATGTCAATTTCTCACCCGGAATAACCAAGTTGGTGTCATGCAATGCGATGAACCCCGACGAATACTGTTTCGAGATTCCCTTGAGTTCAAGCACTTCACTCATTGGGATTCACCGCACCATTGGCCGCCGTGCGACCGATGTTCTTCCAAAAATTGGCGTCAAATTCTTTTTTTCCGTACAGGTATTCCTTCAGGGTGTTTTCTTCTTCCGCGGAGGGCTGTAACGTCCTCTTTTTGGGCCAGCGAACAACGGCATCGACACCCACTACTCCGTTCTCTCCGATGCGGTTGTAGAGGCCAATCTCTGCATTCATCGACACGGCAATTTGCTTGCAAATTGACAGCCCCAGACCTACGCCTTTGGCACCGGAAGCAGAAACAAAGGGCTCAAACAGACGCGCTTGCACTTCGGCGTTCACTCCACCCCCGTTGTCCCAAACTATCAACTCATACGCACTCGGTAGCTCTCTGATCAGAATTCCCAGCGCACTGCCCTTTTGGCTATGGTGAATGGCATTCGACAACAAGTTTTTTATCAACTCGGTAAGAAGCCATGGATCTGTTGCGAGAACCGCTTGAGCGGCCTCTAAAGAAAGATCGAGATGTTTTCTCGCCACGATGGGCGACATTTCAATGACGACCTCTTGTACAACGCTCTCGATATCGACTGGCACCCAGTTCTCAGCTCGCTTCAACTGCTCGACCTTTTCAATGGCAAGCAGCTGCCGCAGGAGATCGCTGCTCTTATCAACGGTTCCCAACATCTTGGGAAGCGTCGCTTTGCTCTCAAGTTGGCCCGACATCAGTCCTTGAATTTGTGTCTTTAAGACAGCAAAGGGAGTTCGCAATTGATGCGAGGCGTCTGCCAAGAAGCGTCTTTGGCGATGGATGGAATCCTGCTGCGCTGCAATCAATGCGTTGATCGCGACGATCAAACGAGAGACTTCGCTAAAGTGACGTCCATCGATGGGTGCCAAATCGCTGGGACGACGCTTTGACAAGAGATCGCCAAGGCGAATCATTGAAGAGAATCCAATGCTCACCAGGATCCATGCACTGATGGCAATCAGAGTTACTTCGAGTGCGTGCGCTACGAACGCTCCGTCAAAGCCGGTCCAGGCATTGAGCCCAATCAACCAAAAAACGACTTTGATCGCGGCGGAGACAACGGTGGTCCAGACTACTAGGAAGGCGCGAAGCGACCCCATCATCCCGAATGGCCGGGACTGCAGCGTCGTAACACCAGGCTCGGGTTCATGGGAGTGCATGTTCAGGCCTCGGCTTCGCTTTGATATTCATCAATGAGGTAGTAGCCCACACCTCGAACGGTTACAAGCATGGCGCCCGTCCCATGAAGGCGTCTACGCAGACGATGAACTAGCACTTCCAGAGCGTCTGAGCCCTTCTGCAAGTCAGTCCCAAAAACGACCTGATGCAGGTTCTCACGGGATACAGCACGCCCCAGCCGAACCATCAAGGCACGCAAGAGCTTGAGTTCTCTTGGTGGCACGTCCATTGGGAGAGCACCCTTGTATACGTAGCCACTTTCATCCACGATACGGATGGTTCCGCATTTGTACTCTTCTACGCCTTGCGATCTCCTAACCAGGGCCTTTAACCGAGCGTATAGTTCTTCTACATCGAACGGCTTTACCAAATAGTCGTCAGCACCGGAATTGAGACCCAGTACACGGTCTTCGACCGCAGCGCGTGCCGTCATTACCAGTACGGGTGTTTTGGAGCCGGTATCACGGAGGTGCTCCAACCAGGTGAGCCCATCCATCCCCGGGAGATTCAAATCGAGCAGAACTACGTCGAAGGTTTTGCGTCGTGCCAGGAGTAGTGCCTCTCCTGAGTCGATGCAGCATATGACCTGAAAACCCCTGGCCGCGAGCTGACGGCTCAGTGCATCCAGCAGATTTAGATCATCTTCGACGAGAAGGATATTCATAGACCAATGATCCGCCTTGGCTGAAAGTCCTGCATCAGAGGAAACTCTATGGGGCTTTGAAAGAAAGGCGTAAGGAGATCCAGTTCAGGCAATTTTTCAAGATACTGCGAGCTAGGCCTGTCCGTCCGGAAGTCTTTCCAACGGACATTTCTCCTCATAGTCCTCAGTGATTGGCGACATTTAATTGCGTTTGGTTTGAACCCTTTTGGGAGAGGGCTGCGTATTTCAGCCACCCTGTACAGAGAATCCAACTACCTATTCACCAAGAGCGACTATTTTTCCCGAGAACGAAGCTTTCAACCAATTTCATTAGCCGGATATCAAAATACACAGCCCCCCGACAACTGCCGACAAACAACACGGGCTTGGCTGGCTTGGGCCAGAACCGGCCGTTGGTGAATGTCTGCTTCTAGGCAGCAGGCCTATTCGCCAAAATACTCAAAGCATGGCCCTGGGTGCTTCAGCTTTCCACAGGCGGGGCAATGTTCTATGGGTAAATGCAGGCGCATAGCGGTTACCCACCTTTGAATAGCCTGATCAAAAAGTGCAGCGTTGGACGCGTTTGCTGGAAGCCAATCGTCAAATCGCCCCATTCCACCGAGAGGCACTGAGCGAAAGTGTTTCGCCGCAACTCCAAGATATTCGCCCAAATCTACGACGGCACGTTGTGCACGCATGGGCCTTGGGAGGCACTGGTCACGTTCCAGCAGCTGCTGGTGTTGGCCGATCAGGACGGCGTCGTGGATATGACAGCCGGCGCGATCGCCAGGCGCACCACGATCCCGCTGGAGATCATCGAGAAGGGGCTGACAGCGCTGCTGCAGCCAGATCCTGAAAGCCGGACCCCCACCGAAGACGGCAAGCGGATTATTCCGCTGCCATATCGACCGGCTCAGTATCCCGTGAGGGCTCCATGTTGGTCTTGAAAGCAATGCAATCAAAATTTGAATTGCGCACTTTCAGGAGATCTCCATGGACATCAAGTTCGAGCGCCCAGCGCTCTATGAAGAAATCTGGTCCGTACCACTGACCAGGTTGGCGGCTAAATATGGCATTTCCGACAATGGCCTCCGGAAGGTCTGCAAGGCAATGAACATCCCGCTGCCTGGCATCGGATACTGGGCCAAACATGCCGCTGGCCAGATGGTGATGCGGACACCGTTGCCCGCTGAATCCGACAGAGCATATTTCATCAGTCGATTGAGTGACCGACCCGCGAAAGAATTTACTGAGCCGGACGATCAGCGATGGCTGGAAGAGCGCATTGCCTTTGAACAGGATCCTGAAAACCTCATCATCGTTTCACGACCTACCAGGTGGCATTCAAAGCTGGCCTATATACGCCAAGAGATAAAGGAGGCCGCATCCAATTTTGTCCACAACGAGAGAATGCTCCAAGCTGAGCAAACTAAGCGGTCAAAGCAATTTAACCCGGGACCCAATTATTCATTTTTGAAGTACAGGAACAACGCAGGCGGCATGCTCTTCGATCGTCACAAGGCCGTTCCATTTCGCGTCACCGCACTGACCCAGAACAGAGCATTGACCATTGCCAACACCTTGTTTTATGCGGCCGGCGCACGGGCATGCAAAGTGATCTTCGATGAGGGCGACAGCAGTTTCCGGATCTCGCTTGAAGACGCCCAATTCTTCATGGCAATTCGGGAGCGGCAGATTAACGACAGGCCTACTGACAAGCTAGCACTGGTCGTCAGCAGGTATCCAGGTGGCGCATTTGAACTTACTGACAAGGATGATCGCCGCTTGGAAGACACGTTGAATGAACTGTTCATTCGTCTGTACCGCACTGTGGTGGAGGCACGGATTGCACGCCGGGTAGCCGCAGAAACTGCAAAGCAGAAAGCCATTGAGCAAGCTGCTCAAGACGTTATTGCGAAACAACTTGCGAGCGAAGAGGCAGCCAGAGCGGCCGAAGCGCAAAGACGCAGCCAATTGGCCTCCGAGGCGATCAAGTGGCACAAAGCCCAGCGAATCCATGCCTATGTCGCACACATCATGGCGCAGCCTGGTACTCACTTGGTCCCCGAAGCGGTTGCGTGGGAAAATTGGGCGCGCGAGGTTGCTGATTCATTTGACCCAACTGTTTCCAGAGTCACCGCGCTGCAGGCTAAAAACTGATTGCGAAGCGCTGCTTACCGTTCAGTCTGAATAGTTCGAAAGTAGTTGGTCAATGCGGAACAGGACACAAGCATAAATTTTGCGTCGGCATAGGTCGGCTTCACGCCCTCCTCCGTCATTGCATGCCGAATCCCTCCAGAGTCACTCGTGAAGCCGTACAGCTTCGTCAAAGACTGTTCAAACGCCGGGTGGATCGGATGCTTTTGCTTTATTGCACCAAGACATTGACCAAGGGTGGCACCCGGCTTACCCGTGATGTCTTGGCACACCGCCTCAACAGCACTGATGGATTCCTTAATCGAATTGCGATAGTCAGGCGCCTTGCGATCTGTCAGAAGTTCGAGCGCACGCTTCAGGTGTGATTTGACGGACTTCGCACCAGTATTTACGCCCTCTTCCACTGCATTGATTTCGTTTTCATCGGTCGTTTCGATGAAGTGCAAGTCGACCATGCGGTATGCCGAATTTTCACTCTTCAGCACATTGTTCAGAAACTCGACCAAATTGCCGCGCCATGCACTCGGTATGTATTGAACTATTGACTCCACCAAGTCGAACACTTCGTGCCAGTCACCAGTCAGAACAATCTGACGCAACACCTGGGCATGGAGTAGGCATCAGGTACTGGTTCCCATAGATCCCAAATTCGCAACTTCAGTACGTTCCAGATCTTCGCGCGCAAATCTTCATCGATCGATTCACGCTGTACGAGCTTTCCGACGGGCTTCAAGCCCATTCTTTGCGAGAACAGCATTTCCCCCTCCGTTTATTGATCCTGCAAAAAACCAACACACAAAGAAAAAAAGCGACTGCACTGCAATCGCTTTTTTCTTGGGTGGGTTTTTGGGTGGGTCGTGGAAAAGACCCTCTTGAAACCCGCATAAACACTGACTATCTGGCGGAGCAGGCGGGATTCGAACCCGCGGTGGGTTTTACCCCACGCACGCTTTCCAGGCGTGTGACTTAAACCGCTCATCCACCGCTCCAGAGCCTCGTATTCTAACCTGCCTTTTGCGGCTGTTTTTGCTCGCGACCCACAAAGTGCGCAAAAAGCGCCAAGGAATGGGCATTTAGCGGATCACAGCCAGGGTTTCGAGCTTGCCCGCGCGCACGGTCTTCAGGGTCAGCGCGCCGTTCTTGATGTCCCCTTTCGCATCGAACGAAATGGGCCCCGTCACGCCCTTGAAATCGGTCGTGGCAGCCAACACTGGCAGGAACTTGGCGGGATCCGAAGAGCCTGCCTTGACCATGGCGGCCACCATCAGCTTTACCGAGTCGTACACATAGGGCGCATACACCTGCACATCGGCGTTGAACTTGGCCTTGAATTTGGTTTTGAAGGCTTCCATGCCGACCTTGGCCTCTCCTTCCACGCCGCCGGCTTCCGCACAGAACACTTGGTCGTCCACAATTGCGTCACCACCCAGCTTCACCAGCTCCGTAGTGCAAATTCCGTCACCGCCCATGAATTTGGCGTTGAGCCCCAGGGACTTCATTTGCTTGAGCATGGGTCCTGCCACGGCATCCATGCCGCCGAAGAAAACCACATCCGGCTTTTTGCCCTTGATCGAGGTCAGGATAGCGCTGAAGTCAGTCGCCTTGTCGGTGGTGAATTCCTTGATCACCACCTTGCCACCAGCGCCGTCCACTGCTTTGGCAAATTCTTCGGCCACACCCTGTCCATACGCGGTGCGGTCGTCGATCACGGCGATGGCCTTGCCTTTGAGCGAGCCCACGGCGTATTTGCCCAGGGTGCTACCCAGCTGCGTGTCATCGGCCACCACACGAAAGGCTGTTTTGAAGCCTTGCCGGGTGTACTTCGGATTGGTGGCCGAGGGAGATATCTGGGGAATGCCAGCGTCGCTATAAATCTTGGATGCGGGAATGGTGGTGCCTGAATTCAGGTGCCCCACGACGCCGGCGACTTTGGAGTCCACCAGCTTTTGCGCAACCGCCGTACCTTGCTTGGGGTCCGCGGCATCGTCTTCAGCGATCAATTCCAAAGTAACCTTGTGTCCCCCGATCGTCACGCCAGCCTCGTTCAGCTCTTCAATGGCAAGGCGGGCGCCATTTTCATTGTCCTTCCCCAAATGGGCGATCGCACCGCTGGTCGGGCCCACATGACCGATTCTCACTACAGTCCCGGTATCTGCAGAAGACGCCGCGGGCGCAGCGGGGACAACCACCTCGTCCTTTTTGCCGCAAGCACCCAGCAGGACGGCAGCCGCGACCACGGTCAATGTACTTTTCACTCGAAAATGCATAGGAACTCCCAAAATTGTGGTTGGCGCTTGGCGCGAGCGACGAACCACCGCTTTACGCACCGGATGGCGGCAAGTCGTCCAGGGCCCCCATCACGGCGGCACGCACCACCACTTCAAGGTCATGCTGGATCCGTGGAGTGAGCTCGCGCAGCTGCTCCTGCACCACATCGGTCACCAATTCACGCAACTGGTTTTCAATATGCGGAGCAACGGACAGCATCACCCGGTCCACCAGCGCATCCACGTCAATGGACGCTGGCGGATCAGCCCGCGGAGGGACGGCCTGAACATTGCGCGGCTGCACCACCTCCGTCAGCGTAGGCAGAAAGCGGGGCGTGGTCTTGGGTGACCCCATCAACCCGCTCCTTTGAGGTTCAGATCGTGTTTCTGGATGGCAATACCCTGCTGGGCATACTGACGCCAACGCCCCCTTGCCACACTGCGGTCAGCTTCGTCGGTACTGACCACCTCAATCACCCGCTCAAACTGCGCAAAACCCTCGGGCACGGCGTCCGTCAGGTTCACCAGCACGCCGTGCGCCGCCAGTCCTGCATGCAGTGCAGTGGTCAATACCACCGGGCTGCGTGCCTGTAAGGCACCGCCATCCTGGCTATGGGCAAGAAAATCGGTGGGAGACAGAGCCCAGAGTTTGGCATCCAGCTGTTGCATCTGGTTTTGCGGGCCCAACACCACCACCTTGGCGCCCCGGCCTGTGGCCTTGCGCAACAAGCGGCACACGTAGTCCAGCTTGTCCGGCGCACCAAAATGGAAGGCAACCTCTGTCACTTGGACGCAGCCTTGGCCATTAAAAACTCCACCAACAGGCCAACAGGGCGTCCCGTTGCGCCCTTGGCACCACCGCTTTTCCAGGCGGTGCCCGCGATGTCCAGATGCGCCCAAGGAAACTTCTCGGTAAAGCGCTGCAGAAATTTGGCTGCGGTGATGGCACCGCCGGCACGCCCCGCCACATTGGCCACATCAGCAAAATTGGTCTTTAGGCCTTCTGCATAGTCCTCATCCAATGGCAGCTTCCAGCACAGGTCGGCACTGGCCTCACCCGCAGCGAACAGGGCATCGCCCAAGGCTTCGTTGGTAGAGAACAAACCGCTGCGCACCCCACCCAGGGCCACCACACAGGCGCCTGTCAGAGTGGCGATATCCACCACGGCCGCGGGCTTGAAACGTTCAGCGTAAGTCAGGGCATCGCACAGCACCAAGCGGCCTTCGGCGTCGGTGTTGAGGATTTCGATGGTCTGGCCACTCATGCTGGTCACCACGTCGCCCGGCTTGACCGCATGGCCGTTGATCAGGTTTTCGCAAGAGGGAATCAGGCCCACCACATTGATGGACGGTTTCAGTTGGGCCAGCGCGCGGAACACGCCCAGCACACTTGCCGCACCAGACATGTCGAACTTCATTTCATCCATTTCGGCCGCAGGCTTGATGGAGATGCCACCGCTATCAAAAGTAATGCCCTTGCCCACCAGCACTGTGGGCGCCTGGGACTTGGCGGCACCGTCGTAGCGCAGCACGATGAAGCGTAGCGGCTCGTCCGAGCCCTTGGCGACCGCCATGAACGAGCCCATTCCCAGTTTGGCCACTTCTTTGGGGCCCAATACCTCGCAGGAAATTTTGGCGAATTTGGCGAGGCTCTGGGCGGCCTGGCCCAGAAGTGTGGGTGTGGCATGGTTGGCCGGGCGGTTGGCCCACTCCTTGGCCATTTCCATGCCTAGCACTGTGCCCACGGCACAGTCAAAGGAGGCCTTGATCTCCGACGCGTTGCTGGCGACCACCAGGCACTTCTGCAAGACGCGGGGCTCGGGTTTGGATTTGGTGTGCACATAGCTGTAGGTGGCATCCGCCACGGCCACTACTGCGGCGCGCGCGGCGCTTTCCTTCGCAGGAGCGGCGAATGCAATCACCAGTTTTTTATTCGATGTTGACTTTGCAACGCCAAGGGCGGCGGCCACGGCACCACGCACCTGCTTGGAGCTGCCTTCGCCTACGCCGGCGAGCACCAAGCGCGTAGCATTCGCCTGGCCCGGCCGGTATAGCGACAGCACCTGCCCCGGCTTGCCTGCAAAGTCCCCCACCTTGACCGCTTGGGCGATCAGTTGGGACAGTTCGTCTTTGCCTGCCTTGAAGTCGGCTGGCACCAACAGTACCGCCAAGTCACATTTTTCATTGGCCACAGCCACCAGGCTCAAAGCCTTGAGTTCAAAGTTCATAATTCGGTCTTTCCTTCGCCACCATGTTATTCCATTCCTCTATCCGCAGAGAGCTTGCGCGCAGCTTTGGTGCCACCCTGGTGGTGCTGGTGACTGTGGTGATGACCATGACGCTGATCCGTACGCTGGGCGAGGCGTCACGCGGCACCTTCAATCCAGCGGACGTGATGATCATCATGGGCTACACCGTGCTCTCGGATATGCCCACCATTTTGTCCATGAGCCTGTTTATTGCGGTGCTCAGCGTGTTGACCCGTATGTACCGCGACAGCGAGATGGTCATTTGGTTTGGCAGCGGCCGCGGGCTGGCCACCTTGCTCACTCCACTGTTCCGCTTTGCCTGGCCGATTTTGGTGGTGATCCTGGCGTTGGCGTTTTTCATCCTACCCTGGGCCTTCGGGCGAATCGAAGACCTGCGCTACCGCTACGACAAGCGTGGCGACATTGCCCGCATCGAACCCGGCCAGTTCCAGGAATCTGGCAATGGTGACCGGGTGTTCTTCATAGAAAAAGACGCCAGGGGCCAGCAAACCGGCAACAACGTCTTTATCGCCACCAATGAAGCAGGCAAGGAAACCGTCACATCGGCCCGCACCGGCGCCGTGGAGGTCATTGGTCCGGACAAATTCTTGGTGCTGGACAACGGCCAGCGCCTGGAAAAAACCCATGGTAAGCAGGACATCACCATCAGCGTGTTTCAGCGCTATGGCGCTCGCGTGGGCGCTGACGATCAATCCACGCGGGACTACGCGCCGGCCAGCGCCATAAGCACGCTGGACCTGATCCGGAACCCGATCCCGTTGCACCTTGCGGAGATCGCGTGGCGAGCCGGTCTGATCCTGGCTGCGTTGAACTTTGTGGTGATTGGCCTGGCCTCAGCCGGGGTGAACCCACGCGCCGGTCGTACTGGTAATTTGGTATTCGCCTTCCTGGCCTTTGTGGTCTATTTCAATATGCTGGTGCTGGGCAAGAGCTGGATTCAAAGCGGGCAGATCAGTCTGGGGCTGTTTTTGCTGGCACTGCACGGGGGCGCCTTGCTGATGGCGCTCCTCTGGCTGGCGAAGCGGCATAACCACTGGGCATTGCGCCTGCGCCGCCGCCCAATGACCCCTGCAAGGGCATCGGGAGATCCCGCATGAAGACCTTGCGACGCCTGCTCTACGGCGAGGTGGTGATGGCCGTCTTTCTGGTCACCCTCGGGTTCATCGCGCTGTTCTTTTTCTTTGACGTCGTGGAAGAGCTGCAGTCCGTGGGTCGAGGCAAGGCCATGGGTTACCAAGTGCCACAGGCGTTGATCTACGTGGCATTGATGGTGCCCAGCCATGTGTACGAGTTGTTCCCTATCACCGTGCTCATCGGTACCATTTTTGTGATGGCGCGGCTGGCGCGCAGCTCGGAATTCACCATCCTGCGTACCAGCGGCCTGGGCCCGTGGCGGGCGCTGCGCACCCTACTGTTGCTGGGTATGGGCTTTGTGTTTTTCACTTTCGCGATGGGCGACTACGTCGCACCCTTGGCCGACAAGACCGCGCAGCTCCTCAAGTCTCGCTTCCAGGGCAAGATTACCGTGGGCAAGACCGGCGCCTGGCTGAAAGAAAAGCAGGCCTACGGTCACTACGCGGTGAACGTGGGATCGCTGGCACCGGATGCCAGCATGAAGGACATCCGCATTTTTGAGTTCAACAACCAAGGCAACCTCGTGTCTCTGACTCAGGGGAAGACTGGGCAGTTCAGCGAGCACGATTCCTGGGAGCTCAAGGATGTGGAGCGCACCGAGTTCGATACGCCAGAGGCCAAGGCGGCCCATATCGATCGCGCCCAGTTTGAAACGTTCCGGTGGCCCACCCAGATCAGTGCAGAAATGGTAGCCGCCGCGGTACTGCGCCCCGAGCGCATGGGCACCATTGACCTGTTCCAGTACATGCGCCACCTGAACGCCAACGGCCAGTCGGCGCAAAAGTATGAGATCCAGTTCTGGAAAAAAGTGTTTTACCCGCTAAGCTGCCTCGTGATGGTGGTGTTGGCACTGCCTTTTGCCTACCTGCACTTCCGCTCGGGTGGCATTGCCAGCTACACCTTTGGTGGCGTCATGGCCGGCATCAGCTTTGTGCTGCTCAACAACGTGATGAACGACCTGGGCAATCTGCAAGGCTGGCAGCCCTGGTTTACCGCGGCACTGCCGGGGCTGATTTACTCGGTCATTTCACTCACCGCCTTCGCTTGGCTGGTATTAAGACGATGAGCTTGCCCTACCCTACCGGCGTTGTACTGTTCGCCCACGGTTCACGCGACCCCCTGTGGCACCGCCCCATCGAGGCCGTGGCGGCGCAAATCCGCCAGTCCTCGCCTGAAACGCTGGTGGCCTGCGCCTATCTGGAACTGAGCACACCGGACTTACCTGCCGCTGTGGCGGATCTTGTGGCCCAGGGGGCACGCGCCGTTCGCATCGTGCCCATGTTCCTGGGGGTGGGCCGCCACGCGAGGGAAGACCTGCCCGCCCTGGTGCACGACCTGCGCGTGCAGTACCACCTGATCCCGATCCTGCTACAGGACGCCGTGGGCGAAGACCCACGCATGGTGCAGCTCCTCGCGCAAATCGCACTCGACAGTGCTTAACAATAGATGTTTTAGTGCATAATAAATTTCATCTTTAGGTGAAATTTGATATGAACTTGCACCAATTCCGTTTTGTCCAAGAGGCTGCGCGCCGCAACCTCAACCTGACCGAGGCCGCCAAGGCGCTGCACACCTCGCAGCCCGGCGTGTCCAAGGCCATCATTGAACTTGAAGAAGAACTGGGCATCGACATCTTTGCCCGTCATGGCAAACGCCTCAAGCGCATCACCGAGCCCGGCCAGCATGTCCTCAAAAGTATCGAGCTGATCCTGCGCGAGGTAGGCAATCTCAAGCGTATTGGCGAGCAATACAGCTCGCAGGACAGCGGCACGCTGTCGATTGCAACCACCCACACCCAGGCCCGCTACGTGCTGCCAGAGAAAGTAGCCAAGCTTCGCACCGCGTTTCCCAAGGTGAACGTGAGCCTGCACCAGGGCGCGCCCGACCAGGTGGCGCGCATGCTGATTGACGATGTGGCCGAGATTGGCATTGCCACCGAATCGCTGGCCAACTACTCCGAGCTGGTGACCCTGCCCTGCTACGAATGGCAACACGTGCTGGTGCTGCCCACCGACCATCCACTGGCCCAGAAAGAGCGCGTGACGCTGGAAGAAGTGGCCGCGGAACCTCTGATTACCTACCACCCCTCGTTCACCGGCCGCACCAAGATCGACCAGGCCTTTGCCGCGCGCAAGCTGGAGCCGCGCATTTCGCTCGAAGCCATCGATTCGGACGTGATCAAGACCTACGTGCGCCTGGGCCTGGGCATTGGCATTGCGGCCGAAATGGCGGTCACCGATGTAGTGGACGACATGGAAAAAAACGACAGCAAAGGCGGCCTCGTGGTGCGTCCGGCCGGCTACCTGTTTGGCCAAAATGTGACCCGCGTGGCCTTCAAGCGCAGCGCCTACCTGCGCAACTTTGTCTACACCTTTGCCGAGCTGCTCAGCAGCCGCCTGGACCGCGCCCTCATCGCCAAGGCCATGGAAGGCCATGTGAACGACTATGAACTCTGAAGTACTAGCCCGCACCCCCGCCCTCACCTCCCGCCTGCCCAAGGTGGGCACCACCATCTTCACCGTCATGTCGGCGTTGGCCGCTGAGCACAAGGCCGTGAACCTGGGCCAGGGCTTTCCCGACTTTGCCTGCGACCCAGCGCTGGTAGACGCCGTGACCACCGCCATGCAGGCCGGCCACAACCAGTACCCGCCCATGACCGGCGTGCCCGTACTACGCCAGGCCGTGGCAGCCAAGATTGCAGCGCTGCACGGCAAGCAGTACCACCCGGACCTGGAAATCAACATCACGGCCGGCGCCACCCAGGCCATCATCACCGCCATCCTGGCCGTGGTACACCCGGGCGACGAGGTCATCGTGCTGGAGCCCTGCTACGACAGCTATGTGCCCAACATCGAGCTGGCCGGTGGCGTGGTGGTGCGTGTGCCGCTCACGCCCGGTACGTTCCGGCCCGACTTTGCCAAGATCAGCGCCGCCATCACGCCCAAAACGCGCGCCCTGCTGATCAACACTCCGCACAACCCCAGCGCCACCGTTTGGTCCAAAGAAGACATGCTAGCGTTGCAGGACCTGCTGGCCCCCACCGACGTACTGTTGATCAGCGACGAGGTTTACGAGCACATGGTGTTTGACGACCAGCCGCACGAGAGCGTGTCCCGCTACCTCGGCCTCGCAGCGCGTGCCTTCGTCGTATCCAGCTTTGGCAAAACCTTCCACGTGACCGGCTGGAAAGTCGGCACCGTGGCGGCGCCCGCACCGTTGATGGCTGAGTTCCGCAAGGTGCACCAGTTCAATGTGTTCACGGTGAATACGCCGGTGCAGCACGCACTGGCCGCCTACCTGACCAACCCGGCGCCCTACATGGAGCTGCCCGCGTTTTACCAGCGCAAGCGCGACCTGTTCCGCGCGGGTCTGGCCAAGACCAAGTTCAAACTGCTGCCGAGCCAGGGCAGCTACTTCCAGTGTGTGGACATCTCTGCAGTGAGCGACCTGAACGAGGCCGACTTCTGCCAGTGGCTTACGCGCGAGGTGGGCGTGGCGGCGATTCCGCTGTCTGCCTTTTATGGCAACGGCTTTGACCAGCGCGTGGTGCGCTTCTGTTTTGCCAAGCAAGACGCGACCCTGAACGCTGCGCTGGAACGGTTGCAGAAGCTCTGATCCGCTATCAATTGAGGAGCTACTTGCGCATATTCCACGGGGGCTAGAGGCCTATATGGCTTACAGACCCCAGCCTGCGGTGGCTTGCGGCACAAAGGCGCCCGTTTCATAGCACTGTCATACGCCCGGTTTCAAATCGCCTGCTTCGTTGGAGGTGAACCTATGCGATTGGAAAAAACCGACAAAGCGCGGGCCGAGTTGCAGGGCGGCGTGCGGCGCCTGGGGCAGCGCGAGCGCTACTTGCTAATCATGGCCGATGGCCAAAAAACCACCCGGGACATTGACTACCTGTTCAGCGGCCAAGCGCAGGTACTGGCCCAAGAGCTCATGCGCGAGGGCTACCTGGTGGGCATTGACCTGGGGAGTGTCGATCACAAGCCCACCGCAATGCCTGCGCCACCAGCCCCCACCGCCGCGGCGTCAACCGGTGCGGTAGACACCTTTGCAGGCAAGCGCTCCCTGGCGACCACCCGCATGTTCCTGTTTGATATTTGTGAACGCATGTTTGTGCGCCGCGCCCCGGCGCAGGCCGAAGCCTTCCGCGACGCCTTGCGCAATGCCAAGGACCGCGAGTCCATGCTGGCTGCGGCACGCGAGATGATTGCCGCCGTCGAAGCCATTGCAGGCCCTGAACGTGCGGACTCCATCAGCGAGCGGATTGCCATGTTGTTGCCACCAGAAGACTGAGCGCGCATCTGGGCTGGGCCGTTGTAAGAAGTTCGGGGTGCTGGACGACTAAGCTTTACCCAAGCAAACCCCGGCCCACCATGCGCACCCTATTCACCACCGTTCTCATCCCCCTGCTCAGTTGCACGACCACCGCCGCACTGGCGGCCGCGCCAGCCTGCGAAGCGCACACGGGAGAAAAGCTCACACCCGTGATTGAGCTGTACACCTCGGAGGGCTGCAGCTCCTGCCCACCCGCAGACCAGTGGCTCTCCACGTTCAAGGGCAAGCCGGTGGTGGCGCAGGCCTTCCATGTGGGCTACTGGGACTACATCGGCTGGGTGGACCGCTTTGCCAACTCCGCACACACCCAGCGCCAGCGCGAAGTGGCACAGGCCAACCACCTAAGCAGCATCTACACCCCGCAGCTGGTGCGCAACGGCCAGGATTGGCGAGACTGGCGCCGCCCCACGATCGACAGCACCGAGCCAGCACGCGCCAGCATTGCCGTGCAACGGGCCGCCGACGGCAGCGTAACCGCCCAGGTGGCGCCGGCCGCCGGTGTGGCGCAGTGGAGCGCCTACTGGACGGTCACAGAAGACGGCTACAGCTCCAAGGTCAAGGCCGGGGAAAACGCAGGCGAACTGCTGCAACATGACTTCGTGGTGCGCCAGTACGTGCCCCTGGGCCGCTACCAGGGCGCGCAAACCCTGCGCCTGGCGGCCATCGCGCCCACGCCGGGGCATGCCCAACACATCAATTTGGTGGTGTCCGACGCCCAAAACCTGGCTCCGCTGCAGGCACTGAGCCTGTCTTGCCCGCTGGCTGCAGGGTCCTAGGGTTTGGGCGGTGCGCCTGCCGCCTGCTCTGCGGCCCAGGCTTGCAGTACCTTTCGGATGCCTTCACCCACCGCAATTTGCGGATTGGAGAAACCATCGCTCTTGCGGCCTTCGATTTCGCGCTGCTGGATGACGGGCACCGCGGCTTGGAAGGCGTCTTCAAACGACAGCGTCTTGCGCAACTGCTCGTCAAACACCGCGCGGCCAAAGAAGGTCAATTCGGACTTGCTGCCACATCCGTAGGACGTGTGGTCCCTGTCGGCGGCCGTCATCACCAGCGTGGTGTCACCCTGCAGGGGTTCGATCCAGCCGCCCGAATAGCAGGCCGACACGGCCACCACCCGGTTGCGGATGCCCAGACGGTCCAATGTCTCGCGCAGCTGCGATGCGGTCAGGTCTTCCACCTCCAGCGGCCAGTGCTGGGCGGCCAGCCGGAAGTCCGCACCACCATGTGAGGTGAGGTAGACAACCAGCACATCACGCTCCTTGTCCATGGCCTGCGCCAACGCCGCCAAGCCGTGCTCGAGGTTGCGGTTGGTGGCCCAGGGAATATCAGTGGCCGTGGTGGCATGGTTTACCAAGCGCAGCACCCGGCCTTCGGCGCCAAAGCGCTGCTCCAGCACGCCTTGCACCATGGTGCTTTCGCGCAGAAACACGTCTTGCGCATAGGGCGCATAGACCAAGCCAAACACCTGAATCGGGCCCGGCGTGGCGGGACGCAAAGCATCCAGTGCGTCATCCAGCAGGTCCTGTTGGGCTTCGAACACCTCCTGGCTCAACTGCAAGGTCGCGGGCTCTGCGGCATCACTTTCTGTGTAGCTGGGCTGCCAGGCACGCACCTGCAGGACCCATGTATCCAGCCCCTGGAGCGCCAGAACGCAGAACACCAGTGCCGCCGCTACCCAACGCGAGCGGTTTACCGCGGCGGTGATGCGCAGCGCCGCCAGCGCCATCCACAGCCAGAACACGCCAAACACCACCCAGCCCCACCAGACGGATTCCAGCAACCAGCCTGGCAACCATTCCCGCGCGGCCGCGGCGGCCAGGGCCACTGCCACCAAGCTGATGGGCGTGGTCGCCACCCAATACAACAGCAGCCAAGCCGCTACGGGCGTGTCATGCGCCGCCTGTGTGCGGCCCCAGTTCAGCACCAGCCATACAGCAAATATCAGCAAGGCCGTAGACGCCCAACTGAACAGCCAGTTGCGCACCAGAAAATCTGCCGGGCCCGCAATCTCCAGGCATCCTGCGGCGGTGATCAGCGCGGTGGACAGCCCCGCAATCAGTAACATTTGCCACGCGGTCGGTCCCGCAGGCAGCCCGCGTACCGGGCACAGTGCCGCGGCGCGCAGACCTTGGACTAGCCATTGCCACCCTGAAGAAGCGGCATGGCCCGCAGGTGTCGGCTCTGGTGCCCGAAACTCCAGAGGAACCAGCGTGGTGGGCTCGGTGTATGGAGCGTCGGGCTGTTCCGTCGCGTCGGGGGTGGGGTTCATAGGGCTCCCTGGTTCAATTGCCAATCTGTGCCCAGGCCTTGTCCAGGCGCTTCACACTCACCGGCTGCGGGGTGCGCAACTCCTGGGCAAAAAAGCTCACACGCAGCTCTTCCAGCAACCAGCGGAATTCGGCCATGCGGTCGTCCACCGCACCCTTGCGCTCGGCCACCAGGCGCCAATAGCGCTGCTCCTGTGGGCGCAACTCGGCCAAGCGGGCCGCGTCACGCGCGGGGTCTGCGCGGTATTTGTCCAACCGCAGTGTGATGGCCTTGAGGTAGCGCGCCAGGTGTTGCAGCCGGTCCCACGGCGTGGCCTGCAAAAACTTCTTGGGGATCAGGCGGTTGAGCTGCTGCTGGGCGTCCGCGGTCGCATCCGGCGCATTCTTGGTGTCCTTGATCTTGCGTGCCGCCGCAGCGTACTCCAGCAGGATCACACTGGCCATGCGCGCCACCTCGTTGGCGATCAGGGTCAGGCGTCCACGCCCTTCGTCTATGCGGCGCTTGAAGGCGAACTCGTCGGTGGGCAGCGGGTCTAGCAAAAAGGCGCGGTCCAGCGCCACGGCGATGATTTGCTCGCGCAGCTCTTCCACCGTGCCCCCGCCACTGCCGTTGTCTGTCTTGCCCACGTTCATGTAGGCCACGGCCATCTTCTGCAGATCGGGGATGTTCTTTTCCAGGTACTTGAGCGCGTCCTTGATCTGGATGGCAAACAGGCGGCGCAGGCCGGCGCGGTGTTTGGCGGCTGCCACTTCGGGTTCGTCAAACACCTCCACCGTGACCGCGTCACCCGCGTCAATGAGCGCGGGGAAGCCAATCAGCGTCTGCCCGCCCTTGCGGATTTCCAGTAGCTCGGGCAGCTCGCCGAAGGTCCAGGCGGTGAAGCGGCCATCCAGAATGCTAGGTTTTGCTACGTTTTCGGTAGCTGCTCGCGCAGATTTGGCGAGGGCTGGGAGCCGATTCGGCAGCGCATTCTGCTCCGTGTCCTCCGCCCGCTGTGCGGGCTCCCCCTTTACCTGCGCAGAACGCACTGCCGAACCAGCTCCCGGCGACGCGTTTTGTGCCAGTTTGATCGACGCCAACGCCTGGAACGCACCACGGGCTTGGCTGCCCAGCTCGGCCTTGAGCGCGCCCAGGTTGCGCCCCTGCCCCAGCTGGCGACCATGCTCGTCCACCACGCGGAAGTTCATGAAAAAGTGCGGGCTCAGCATGTCGACCTTGATGTCAGCCTTAACGATGTCCAGGCTGGTCGCCTCACGCACCAGCTTGAGTACGGCCTCCACCAGCCCACCGGTGCCAAACTTCTCGGGCGCGTTCAGCGCCTCGGCAAACTTGCTGGCCGTATCGGGCAGTGGCACCAGCCGGCTGCGCGGGCGCTGGTGCAGGGTTTTGAGCAGCGCCTGCACCTTGTCCTTCAGCATGCCGGGCACCAGCCACTCGCAACGCTCGTCGTTCACCTGGTTCAGCACAAACAGCGGCACCGTCACGGTCAGGCCGTCGCGCGCGTCGCCGGGTTCATGCAAATAGGTCGCCACGCAGTCCACGCCACCCAGGCGTATGGTCTTGGGGAAGGACGCCGTGGTAATGCCTGCGGCCTCATGTCGCATCAGCTCTTCGCGCGTCAGCTTCAGCAAGTCCGGCTGCTTCTTCACCTCTTCGCGGTACCAGCGCTCAAAGCTGTAGCCGCTGTACACGTCAGCGGGCAGCTGCTGGTCGTAAAACGCGTAGATCAGCTCATCGTCTACCAGCACGTCTTGCCGGCGCGCCTTGTGTTCCAGGTCTTCCACCTGCTTGATGAGCTTCTGGTTGGCCGCCAAAAACGGCAGCGTGGTCTCCCATTCCTTGCCCACCAGCGCTTCACGGATAAAGATTTCGCGTGCGCCATGCAGGTCCACGCGGCCGTAGTTCACCTTGCGTCCGCTATAGACCACGATGCCATACAGCGTGGCCCGCTCCAGGGCCACCACCTCCGCGGCCTTCTTTTCCCAGTGCGGGTCCAGCAGCTGCTTCTTGAGCAAATGTCCGCCCACGTTTTCCAGCCACTGCGGCTCGATATGCGCAATGCCACGGCCAAACAGGCGGGTGGTCTCTACCAGCTCCGACGCCACGATCCACTTGCCGGGCTTCTTGGTCAGGTGGGCGCCGGGGTGAGCAAAGAACTTGATGCTGCGCGCGCCCAGGTATTCGCCGTTCTGCCCTTCCTCCAGCTTGCAGCCAATATTGCCCAGCAGGCCAGAGAGCATGGACAGGTGCAACTGCTCGTAGCTGGCAGGCTTGGTGTTCAGGCGCCACTTGTGCTCGGCCACCACGGTGTGCAGTTGGCTGTGGATGTCTTTCCACTCGCGCACGCGGCGCATGTTGACGAAGTTTTGGCGCAGCAGCTGTTCGTATTGCCGGTTAGACAGCTTGTGTGAAGCCGCCGGCGTCGTGGGCCGGGCTGCGGAGGGGGACGAAATTGAGCTTTGCGACGAGGAGCCCCCCGCAGTTCGGCTCGCGGCGCTGGCGGCTTCACCGCCACCGCGCGCGTCGTGAATCCACTTCCACAGCTTCAGGTAGCCCGTGAACTCACTCTTCTCATCGTCAAACTTCTGGTGCGCCGCATCGGCCTGCTGCTGCGCCTCCATCGGCCGGTCGCGCACATCCTGCACGCTCAGCGCAGACGCAATGACCAGAGCCTCATCCAGCGCCTCACGCGATCGCGCTTCCAGCAACATGCGTCCCACGCGCGGGTCCAAGGGCAAGCGGCTCAGTTCCGTGCCAAGTGGCGTCAGCTCATTCGCATCGTCCACGGCGCCCAACTCATTGAGCAACTGGTAACCATCGGCAATCGCACGACCGCTGGGTCGCTCCAGAAATGGAAAATCTTCCACGATGCCCAGATGCAGCGACTTCATGCGCAAGATGACGCCCGCCAAGGAGGACCGCAGGATTTCGGGGTCGGTAAACCGCGGCCGCCCGTCAAAGTCTTTCTGGTCGTACAGACGAATGCAAATGCCGTTCGCCACCCGCCCGCAGCGCCCGGCACGCTGGTTGGCCGAGCTTTGGCTGATGGGTTCCACCAGCAACTGCTCCACCTTGCTACGGAAACTGTAGCGCTTGATACGCGCCGTACCTGCGTCAATGACGTATCGGGTACCAGGAACCGTCAGAGAGGTTTCGGCCACGTTGGTCGCCAACACAATGCGCCGCCCGGTATGACCGTCAAAAATCCGGTCCTGCTCGGCGGGGCTCAAGCGCGCAAACAGCGGCAACACCTCGGCCCCGCGCATCACCGGCTGGTGACTCAAGTGCTTGCGCAGGTGGTCCGCCGCCTCACGAATCTCACGCTCGCCAGGCAGAAAGACCAGGATGTCGCCCTGGTTGTGCGGGTCGCGCCAGAGCTCGTCCACACCATCGGCAATTGCGTTGTTCAGATCGTACTCACGCGACTCTTCAAACGGCCGATAGCGCTGTTCCACCGGGAACATGCGACCCGACACCATGATCACGGGCGCCGGGCCCTTGCTGGACTTGAAATGGTCAGCAAAGCGCTGTGCGTCAATCGTGGCCGAGGTCACGATGATCTTCAGGTCAGGCCTGCGCGGCAGGATCTGGCGCAGATAGCCCAGCAGAAAGTCGATGTTCAGAGAGCGCTCATGCGCCTCGTCAATGATGATGGTGTCGTAGGCGTTGAGCAGCGGATCGGTCTGCGTCTCGGCCAGCAAAATACCGTCGGTCATCAGCTTGACCGAAGCGTCCTTGCTCAAACGGTCCTGGAACCGCACCTTGAACCCCACCACGTCGCCCAGCGGCGTCTTCAGCTCTTCCGCAATGCGTTTGGCCACGTTGGAGGCGGCAATCCGCCGCGGCTGCGTGTGCCCAATCAGCTTGCCGCGCTGACCTGCCGGGTAGTTGAGCTTGCCCCGCCCCATGGCCAGGGCGATCTTGGGCAGCTGTGTGGTCTTGCCCGAACCGGTTTCCCCGCAGACGATGACCACCTGGTGCGCCGCAATGGCGTCCATGATTTCGTCGCGTTTGCCCGACACCGGGAGCGACTCAGGAAATTCGATTTTTAACGTGCTGGCGGTCAAAGGGCGGTCTTCGTAGAGAATTGCGGATTATCCCTGCCCTGACACCCCTAGCCGACCGCCCCATCCGCAATGACCTCTGTCTTCAATTTCACCTTTGTGCCCTGGTTCCGGTCGGTCGCGCCTTATATCCACAAATTCCGCAACCAGACCTTTGTGGTGGGCATTGCCGGGGAGGCCATTGCGGCGGGCAAACTGCCCTCCCTGGCCCAGGATCTGGCCATGATCCAAAGCATGGGCGTAAAGATCGTGTTGGTGCATGGCTTTCGCCCGCAGGTGAACGAGCAGCTCAAGGCTAAGGGCCATACCGCCAAATACAGCCACGGCATCCGCATTACCGATGAGGTGGCGCTGGACTGCGCCCAGGAAGCTGCGGGCCAGCTGCGTTATGAAATCGAGGCTGCATTCAGCCAGGGCCTGCCCAACACCCCCATGGCCGACTCCACGGTGCGCGTGATTTCTGGCAACTTTATCACTGCGCGCCCCGTGGGCATTGTGGACGGGGTGGATTTTCAGCACAGCGGCCTGGTCCGCAAGGTGGACATTGCCGGCATCACCAAGACGCTGGACATGGGTGCCATGGTGTTGCTGTCGCCGTTTGGTTTTTCGCCGACCGGCGAAGCGTTCAACCTGGCCATGGAAGAGGTCGCCACCAGCGTGGCCACCGCGCTGCAGGCCGACAAGTTGATCTTTCTGACTGAAGTGCCCGGCGTGCGCATGGACCCAACCCAACCCGCCAGCGAAGACAACCCCATCGACACCGAGCTGCCGCTCGCTGCGGCCGAAAAGCTGCTCAAGGCCCTGCCCGCAGCCAACCAGCCCAGCGATGTCGCTTTCTACCTGCAGCACTGCGTGAAAGCCTGCAAGGCTGGCGTGGAGCGCAGCCACATCATTCCGTTTTCGGTGGATGGCGCCATCCTGCTGGAGGTCTATGTGCACGACGGCATTGGCACCATGGTGGTGGACGAAAAGCTCGAAGAACTGCGCGAAGCCACCGAAGAAGATGTAGGCGGCATCCTGCAGCTGATCGAACCGTTCGAGCGGGACGGCACGCTGGTCAAGCGCAGCCGCACCGAGATCGAACGCGACGCCGGCAACTACACCATCATCGAACACGACGGCGTGATCTTCGCCTGCGCAGCACTCTATCCCTACCCCGAAGCCAAGACAGCGGAGATGGCGGCGCTGACCGTGTCCCCCGACGTGCAAGGCCAAGGCGATGGCGAACGCGTGCTGAAACGTGTGGAGCAGCGCGCCAAGGCGGCCGGACTCGACAGCATTTTCGTGTTGACCACGCGCACCATGCATTGGTTCATCAAGCGTGGCTTTGTGCAGGTGGACCCGGAATGGCTGCCCGAGGCGCGCAAGCGCAAGTACAACTGGGACCGCAAGAGCCAGGTGTTGGTGAAGAAGCTGCTGTAACGCTGGCGGCGTTGCAGAACCCCGTATACTGTTAATAACAACAGTATTCAAGATACGGGAGCGTTCCATGCTTGACGAGACCACGGTGCCCGCGGGCCTATTTGCCGACGACAGCCAAACCCTGCGCTGCGTGTGGTGCCGCGCCACTCCCCATTACCAGCACTACCACGACCAGGAATGGGGCCTCCCCGTCAGTGATGACACCCGCCTGTTCGAGAAGATTTGTCTGGAAGGCTTTCAGGCAGGCCTGAGCTGGCTCACCATCCTGAACAAGCGTGAGGCTTTTCGCCAGGCCTTTGCCGGGTTTGACATGGACAAGGTGGCCAAGTTTGACGAGTCCGATGTGAAGCGCCTGGTGCTGGATGCCGGCATCGTGCGCCACAGTGGCAAGATCGCCTCCACCATCAACAACGCCCAGCGCGCCCAGGAATTGCGCAAGGAGTTCGGATCGCTGGCCGCCTACTTCTGGCAGTTTGAACCCGAATCCGCCAGCCGGCCCGGCACCATCACGCAGCAGACGCTGAGCGGCGTGACCACCTCACCCGAGTCAATTGCCTTGTCCAAGGACCTGCGCAAGCGTGGTTGGAGCTTTGTGGGGCCCACAACCATGTACGCCCTGATGCAGGCCATGGGTTTGGTCAATGATCACTTGGAAGGCTGCGCCGCGCGCGAACGGGCATTGGCCGCGCGCGCAGCTTTCAAGCCACCCGTCAAGGCCTGAGCCCGACCGCATCAGTGCGGGTGTAGATGCCGGTGGTGGATATCGGGGTAATGCACATGCTGGTGCGTCAGCGGCGCATGGGCGTGGGGATGGACATGGGGCTTGGCCATATCCCATGGAAACGCATGGCTGTGCTGGTGGTGTTCATCATGCCGATGCCGATGGCTGTGCGCCAGTGGCTCGTGGGTATGCAGGTGCGTGTGCCGTTCCCGCACATGCAGCCAGATGCCCAAGGCCATCAGCGCGGCGGCACACCAAAAGAGGGGGCCTGGCAAGGCAGGCCACAGCACCAGAGAAATCACCACCCCAAATAGCGGTGCAACAGAAAAATAGGCCCCGGTGCGGGCTGTACCGAGCGTGCGCAAGGCCACCACGAACAGCGTCAGGCTCAGGCCATACCCAAAAAACCCTACCACCATGCTGGCCCCTACCGTGGGCACAGAAGGGAGCGCCGCACCACCGGCCAGTGCCAGTGCCGTATTGCTGAGGCCCGCCAGCAGCCCCCTGAGCCCCGCTACCAACATGGCGTCGTGCGTGGAAACCTTGCGGGTCAGGTTGTTGTCCACCGCCCAGCAGAAGCAAGCCCCCACGATCAATACAGCCCCCGGCGAGAACATAGTCCCGGCAGGCTGCCAGGACAACAAGAGGCCCCCCACCACAATAACCGCCATACCCAGCACCAGCTGGCGGTCTGCGTTTTCCTTGAACACCACCCAGGCGATCAGAGCCGTCAACACACCTTCCATGTTGAGCAGCAATGAGGCTGAAGCACCATCTGTCTGCGTCAGCCCTCCCATCAACAGGGCAGGCCCCAGAAGACCACCAAACACAATCGCCCCTAGCAGCCATGGCACGTCGGCACGGGGAATTTTGAGGCTCTCAAGGGCGTGACCCTGCAGGCGCCGCCGCGCAACGCGCGCCAGCAACAGCAAAGACAACCCCAAGCCGCTCCCCAGGTACAGCAGGCCGGCCAGCAGCAGCGGCGGAACATCGCCAACCAGCAGTTTGGCCAAGGGCGTACTGGCGCCGAACAACAGGGCTGCGGCCAAAGCAGGAAATGCCGGACGAAGATACATGTTGGAAGTAAAACACAGCCGCATAACGATGCGCATTAAGTAGTTGAAAAATATATTGTGTCATTCATCACAATATGAGATATTTGCTACATGAACACATGGCTATTGCTGACCGCCACCTTGCCCACCCACCCCAGCGCCCTGCGTGTTCGGGTGTGGCGTGCACTCAAGGCCACCGGGGCCGGCACGCTGCGTGAAGGGGTGTACCTGTTGCCCACTACCGCCTCCACAGCCCAGGCGCTGTGGGAGATTGAAAGACTGATCCACGACAGTGGGGCTGATGCACACATGCTGCAGGTCAGCGCGCGGGACGCCATGCAGGAAGCGACTTTCGTGTCCCTGTTTGATCGCAGCGACCTGTATGCAGAACTGCTGCAGTCCATCAAGGAGACCCGCAAGCAGATCAAAACTGGCACAGAGAGTGAATTGCACAAAAGCCTGCGTGGGCTGGAGCAGCAACTCCACGCCATTCAGGCCACGGACTTCTTTCCCGGCAAACCGGGCGAAAAAGCCGGCGAAGCACTGCTTGTCCTTCGCCAAGAAGTCGCACAAAAGCTGTCACCCGGCGAACCCAATGCCCGCACCGAGGCCATCCCGCGCTTGGCCTTGGCCGACTTTCAGGGGAAAACCTGGGCCACACGCAAACGCCCGTGGATGGACCGCCTGGCCACGGCCTGGCTGGTCGCACGCTTTATCGACACAACGCCCCGTTTTGTGTGGCTGGACGATCCCAAGAAATGCCCCAAAACCGCCCTGGGCTTTGACTTTGACGGTGCCCGCTTCACCCATGTGGGCGACCTGGTGACATTTGAGGTAGTGGCTCGCAGCTTTGGCCTGGACGCTGACCTGGGCCTGCAGCGCCTGGGCCAGTTGGTGCACTACATCGACGTGGGCGGCATACCGGTGGACGAGGCCGCTGGCATCGAAACCCTGGTGCGTGGCCTGCAAGCCCAGCACCCCCAGGACGATGCCCTGCTGGCTGCCGCCTTTCCTTTTTTTGACACCTTGTACACCGCGCTGGCGGCCCGACCATGACGGACATTACTTCTGCAACGCCTCCAACCCGTCTCAGCTTTGGCGAGGCCTTTGTCTATTGGCTCAAGCTGGGCTTCATCAGCTTTGGTGGCCCCGCGGGGCAAATTGCCATCATGCACGAGGATCTGGTGGAACGCCGTCGCTGGATCTCGGAAAACCGTTTTCTGCATGCACTGAACTACTGCATGCTGCTGCCCGGCCCCGAGGCCCAGCAGTTGGCCATTTATATTGGCTGGCTGCTGCACCGCACCTGGGGTGGCATTGTGGCTGGCGTGCTGTTTGTGCTGCCTTCGCTATTCATCCTGATCGGACTGTCATGGGTATACATGGCCTATGGCCATGTGCCCGCCATTGCCGGCGTGTTCTACGGTATCAAGCCCGCCGTGACCGCGTTGGTGGTGCATGCGGCCTACCGCGTTGGCTCCCGCTCCTTAAAAAACGCCTGGCTCTGGGGCATTGCCGTGGCAGCGTTTGTTGCCATCTTTGCACTGCAATTGCCGTTCCCTGCCATCGTATTGGCCGCTGGCGTCATTGGCTACCTGGGCGGGCGCTACGCACCTGCCAAATTCACCGCAGGCGGCGGCCACGGAGCGGCCGCCAAGTCCTTGGGCCCTGCCCTGATCGACGATGACACGCCAACCCCGCCGCACGCCCTGTTTACCTGGGCACGCTTTGCCCGCGTGCTGCTCGTGAGCCTGGCCATCTGGTTGGCCGGTATGGGGCTGCTGGTGGCAGCCTATGGCTGGGACTCGGTGCTGGCACAAATGGGCTGGTTCTTCACCAAGGCCGCACTCATGACTTTTGGCGGCGCCTACGCAGTGCTGCCCTATGTCTTCCAGGGCGCAGTGGAGCACTACCAGTGGCTGACAGCGCCGCAAATGATCGATGGTTTGGCGCTGGGAGAAACCACGCCGGGTCCGCTCATCATGGTGGTGTCCTTTGTGGGCTTTGTGGGCGGCTGGACCAAGGCAATTTTTGGTGCTGACTCGCTGCTGCTCTCTGGCGCCATTGCCGCCAGCGTGGTCACCTTCTTCACTTTCCTGCCGTCATTCATGTTCATCCTGCTGGGTGGCCCTTTCATCGAATCCACCCATGGGAACCTGAAGTTCACCGCACCGCTGAGCGGTATTACCGCCGCGGTGGTGGGTGTCATCGTCAATCTGGCCGTCTTCTTCGCCTACCACGTGCTCTGGCCCCAAGGCTTGGGCGGGCATTTTGAGTGGGCCTCACTGACTATTGGTGCCATGGCTGCGCTGGCGCTGTTTCGCTTCAAGGTCGGCGTGATTCCTGTGGTCCTGACCTCCGGCATAGCTGGGCTGGTCTTGACCTTTCTGCAACCCCTCCCCGTCTGAGGACCACGATGCAAAACCCATCCACCATGACACCCGCCATGGAGCTGGCCCTGGCCAGCAACTTCGGCAGCAAAGAGGCTTGGTTAACAGCTTTTTTGACCACCGCCCAGGCAACCACCCAACCAGGTTCGGCACTGCTGGTGTTTCAGCCGCACACAGGGGTACTGGTGAACCAGTGGTCGCCGACCGCCAGCCCGGCTGGCAGAGACGAGCTGGTTCTGCTGGCGCTCAACCAGGACGCGTTCTCTGAAACCGCGGTACGAGACCCGGAGGCCTTCCTGTGCAGCATCCCATGGGACGAGGTCTACGCGCGCTACCAGAACGCCGTCCACGACGCCACCGAGTCTCTGGGTGCAACCCAGGCCGATGTGGCCGACGCCATCTTGCTGGACGTACGCCGTGCAGGCGTGTTTGAGAAAGCGCCCACCAAACTGGAGGGCTCGCAGTGGAAGGATCCTGCGGCCGTTGGCCAATGGGCGCGCGATTTGCCTGCGGACACGGAGATCATCGTCTACTGCGTCTATGGCCATGAGGTAGGCCGGGTCACGGCCCTGCGGTTGCAGGCAGCAGGCCTGAACGCGCGCTACCTGGCGGGTGGCATTGATGCATGGCAAGCCGCAGGACTTGCCGTAGAGCCCAAGCCCGTAAGCGCCTGAGCCTGCGTCAGGAAGCAGACGTGGCCAACACTGGCTGGCTCCATTGTTCAAACAGGGCTTCAATTTCAGCAGGCTTGTGGGGCCGGTTGCTGCCTAGCCACCAGGCCAACAGTTCAAACAACGCCCCACCCAGGTAGTGCGCTTGGGCCGCGGCCTGCCAGCCGCGTCCCTTGTTGTACGTGCCGGCCTGGACCAGCTCAATCAACAGCTCCCGGAAGCGGTCTTGCACATAGTGGCCTGAGCGGCGCCCCAGCAGGGCGCGGAATACATCCTGCGCCTCATGCACATGGGCAATCAGGCCCGACACAAACGCCAGGCGCCCCTGCTGCGCCGGACCCGCTTGGGCTTGCGCCAGCAAGGCATCCCGCAAGCCGGCAAAGTTCGCTTTGAGCAGCTCCTCCTTGTTCGGGTAGTGCTGGTAGAAGGTCGAGCGGCCAATATTGGCACGGTCGCACAGGGTTAGTAATCGATGGCGTCCCAGCCGCACTCCACCATCAGCGCCATCAAGGCTTCACGCAAGGCATCCCTGGTGCGTTGGATGCGGCGGTCCACCATGTCTGCGGGTGCGGGCGAACGGGTTTTCATACAAGTCTCCTGAACACCGGACGCAAAAGTGTCTGGTTATGGACGAAGGGCTTGGCACAGTGCTTGGTGGCCTGTACCAGGGACGGCAAGATGGCGGCCACGGAGCCTGTTATCGAACACGGTGTCCGCTATCTTTTCAAGGAATTGTATGCACCCTTCTTCCTCTGTGCCCTCACCAGCCCCAAGCTTCAAGCCACTGCGCGGTGTTGTGGGCAGTTTGGTCTCCTACCTCTTTTATCCGCTGTTGCTGGGCACCACATTGGCGCTTTACTTCGGTGCGCAGCTGCATGGCTGGAATCTGGCGACCGTCTTTGCCTGGATGGGCGGTGCGCGCATGGTGCTGATGCTGGCTGTGGAATTTGCCTTTCCCGCGAAGCCTGAGTGGAAGATGAGTTGGGCCAGCTTCACGCGCGATCTGAAGTACATGGCGGTGAACGGTGGCATCACCGGGCTTCTGAAATTCGGGCTGGGCTGGCTGGCGCTTGACCTGAGCCGCTACAACACGGGCATCGTGGCCAACACTTCCATCTTGGTGGAGTTTCTGGCGCTGCTACTGGTGTTCGAGTTTTTTCAGTACTGGTACCACAGGTTGAGCCATGTCGGCACGGGCCGCTGGGGCGCCTGGCTATGGAAAGTCCATGTAGCCCACCATTTGCCAGACAAGGTGTATCTGCTGATGCATCCCGTGGGCCACCCCCTGAACCTGTTGATCTCTCTGGCCCTGGTGCAGTGGCCGTTGGTGGTACTGGGCGCACGCCCGGAATCCATCTTTTTGTTCAACGCCCTCATGGGACTGCAGGGGCTGGTGTCCCACTTCAATGTGGACATCAAGGCGGGCCCCCTGAATTACCTGCTAGTGGGAGCAGAGTTGCACCGCTTTCACCACAGTGCGGATATGGCCGAGGCAAAGAACTTTGGGGTGTTGACGCCGTTTTGGGATTTGGTATTCCGCACTTTTGTCTACAACCCCAAGCGCTTCCCCACCGCGCTGGGAGTTCAAGCGCCGGGCCAATACCCCGCCAGCAGCGAAATGGGCAAGGTCTTGGCCCTGCCCTTCAAACCCTGAAAACTAGGCCCGGCGCAGGCTGCGCCAGGTCTGCAAAGAACCCACCAGCGCCAAGCCGCAAAAGCACAGGAACGACCAGTTGGCAATGGTGCCTCCCAGGAACGTCCAGTCGACCTTGCTGCAATCGCCCCCGCCGCGGAAGATCATGGGCAGTGCGCGCTTGAGGGGGAAGGTTTCAATCATGCCGTACAGGTCGCGCCCGCAGGACACCACCTCGGGCGGGTACCACTGCAACCAGCTCTGGCGCGCGGCCACGTAGGCGCCTAGTACCGACAGCACCACCAGCAGCACACCGCCGCCAACATGTAAGCCTTTTCTACTGCTAGCCACCGTCAGTGCTGCACAGACTGCTACCAAAACAAGAGCATACCGTTGCACGATGCACATCGGGCAGGGCTCCAGCCCCACCACATGCTGCAAATACAGGCCAAACGCCAGCAGCCCCACACACACCAGCGCCACCGCGCCATACACACGCCGCGGCGCGTGGTCCATCCAGTCCAGTACCAGTTTCAACATCAATGTCCCAAGGTTGATTGCAGCGTGTTGGTGCCGCCGCCGCGGCCGAAGTTCCCTGTGCCCGGAAGGGCCATGCAAACCCCATAAAATTCAGCCTTCTGATTTTTACACCATCCAAAGGCATCTCCATGGCACGCACCGTTCAATGTATCAAGCTGGGCAAAGAAGCCGAAGGCCTGGACTTTCCCCCGTACCCCGGCGAACTGGGCAAACGCATCTGGGAAGGTGTAAGCAAGGAAGCCTGGGCGGCCTGGCTCAAGCATCAGACCATGCTGGTCAACGAAAACCGCCTGAACCTGGCCGACGCACGCGCCCGCCAATACCTGGCCCGACAGATGGAAAACCATTTCTTTGGTGACGGCGCCGACGCCGCACAAGGCTACGTTCCGCCCTCGGCTTGACCCTGAACCGACTCACGCTCTGCCGCCTGCCTGGCGGCTGGGCGGGCGAAGCGTCTTGGACTGTGCTCGACACGCGCTTTGCAGCTGGCGAAGCGTTCCTGGATTGCTGGCAGGCTTGGCAAGCCGACCCGCAGCGACCCCGCATGCTGCATTACGTGGGCATCCTGAGCCTGCCAGAGCTGCAGGCACTGGGCACCCCTTCCTGTAGCGGCTCCCCACCCACAGACTTAGCCCAAGCACTGGTAGACCGGTGCCAGGACTTGGGCACCGGCTTTCACCGTTTGCTGCTGGACGGCGGCCAGGTGTCGCTCACGCTGTGCGTCGGCGATACCAAACCCGTGCTCGCCGAGCTCGCATTCAAAGCCAACACCGTCTGGGCGCAGCACGATGCCGGCTGGGACAAATGGACCGCTAAGGCCCTGGCGCGCTGCTGCCAGCGCGGTGCCCGCCTGGTGCTCCAGGCGGCGTCCGATCCGGCCAAAGACTGGCTCGCGGAAGCCGGCTTTGTAAATATAGAAGGCGGCGCCTATCTGAGCGCTGAATTCAACCCGCGCTGGTCTTTGGGGCCGCGCGACGCCGAGCCCCCCCGTCGTACACCGGCCCGCTGCGTCATCATTGGTGCGGGCCTGTCAGGGGCCAGCGTGGCCCATGCCCTCGCCTTGCGCGGCTGGGACGTCACCGTGCTGGACAGGCACCCTGCGCCCGCCAGCGGTGCCTCCGGCCTGCCAGCGGGTCTCGTCGTACCCCACGTGTCAGCAGACGACAGCCCGCGCTCGCGCATGTCACGCGTGGGCGTGCACTTGATGCTGCACCACGCCCGCACGCTGCTCCATGAGGGTCGGGATTGGCAACTGACGGGCGTGCAGGAGCAGCAACTCGACACTGCCAGGTCCCTTTGGCACACCGAGGCCGCCTGGATTCAGCCGGGGCAGCTGATCAAACGGTGGCTGGACCACCCCAATATTCACTACCAAGGCAAATCCCCGGTGGCCGAGCTGCAGCAGAACAGCGATGGTGCTTGGAGTTTGCAAGGTGCATCGGGTACTACGCTGGCACATGCCGATGTCGTCGTATGCGCCAATGCCACAGGCAGCGTGCCCTTGCTGCTCAACACGCAAACGGCGCCCATGCTCAGCCCCGGGCTGTCGCAAAGACTCTCCAGCTTGCAAGCCGTACACGGCACCGTCAGTCTCGGCCCCGTACCCCGGCCCATGCCCGCCACCTGGCCAAGCCACCCGGTCAACGGCCACGGCAGCTTTATTCCGGACGTGCCTCTCGCACCTGGCCGCACGTGGCTGGCCGGCGCAACGTTTGAGCCTGAAGCCATTCCCGAACGCACCAGTTCGGCCATCGCACCGCTCTACGAGCAGCACCAGGCGAATGCCAAGAAGCTGTCTGAACTGCTGCCCGTCATCGGCATGTACTTGGCACCCGAATTTGAAAACGGGCAGGTCAACCACTGGTCGGGCACACGCTGCGTGACACACGACCGGTTGCCGCTCGTGGGGCCCCTCATCGAGGGTGCACAGCCCTCGCTGTGGATGCAGGTGGGCATGGGAGCACGGGGGCTGAGTTTTTCTGCGCTTGGAGCGGAGTTGCTGGTAGCCCGCCTGTGCGGAGAACCCTGGCCCCTGGAAGCCAGCTTGGCGCGCAGCCTGGATGTGGGCCGCACCGGCCGCCGCCGCGGCGCCACGCGCAGGCCAGTATCAGAGGACTAGACGCGCTGCAGCAGGGCGAACACTTGCTGGGGATTGAACGGCATTTCCATCACACCCATGCAGCCCATGCGCTCGGCAAGATTGATGGTTTTCCAGCTCGGCTGTTGCACCACGGCGATCACACTGCGCTGGGGTGCGGGCATGTCCTGCAGATGTTTGACCATGGCCCACGCGTCGATTTTTTCGGCATCCACATGCACCAGCACGACGTCAAATGAACGTTCCTTGAGCTTGGTATCCAGCTGAGCCAGCGTTTCCACTTCCTCCAGCGCCGTGATGCCTGCCAATGCCAAACGGGCACGCAGGTACAAGCGCGCCTCGGAAGGCAGCGCTGCCAGCAGCGCGACGCGGATGCCGGGTGGCAACGCAGCCACCGTGGGCTCGTCGAGCGAGATGTCGATGTCTACATCGGGCGATGCCACGAACAACTCATCCAGCATGTGCACCATGGCGGCCCAGTCCACGGGGCGTTGTACGGTGCGCCAGGCGCGCGTCGGCGCCTGTGCGCCTACGCAAATCATCTTCAAATGGGGATTGAATCCGGGGGAGACCAGCTCCAAGCCAGCCTCGTAACTATCCACATCAATCAGGGCAACCTGCGGAGAAGCCGGAGACTCGGGCGACCACAGCGAATACTGCAGACCATCCCGCGCCGACAAACGGAACAAGGTGTTGAGCGAATGCCGCTCAACGTCGCTAAACCCTACAACCTTGACCCAAACGGTAGATGCCATACACCCGAGAGTCTAGCGCTCCTTGGTATACGGTTTGCCCAAGGCCTGGGGTGCTACCGCTTTGCCGATAAAGCCCGCCAACAGCACCACCGTCAAAAGGTACGGCAAGGCCTGGATCAGTTGCACCGGCACCTCGCCCATGCCCGGCACATGCACTCCCTGAAGGCGGATAGCCGCTGCATCAAGAAAGCCAAACAACAGGCAAGCCCAGAAAGCGCTCACCGGGTGCCAGCGGCCAAAGATCAGTGCAGCCAGGGCCATGAAGCCGCGGCCTGCCGTCATATTGGCCGAGAAGTTGGCACTTTGCGCCAACACCAAGTAACCGCCTGCCAGGCCGCACAACACTCCGTTGAGCGTAAGCGCGGTGTAGCGCAAGCGGCTGACCGACACACCGGCAGCATCCACCATCTGCGGGTTCTCCCCCACCGCGCGCAAGCGCAGCCCAAAACGGGTCCGAAACAACAGCCACCAGGTAGCGGGCACCAGCGCGAATGCCAGGTACACCAAGGCGTTGTGGCTTAGAAAGCCCAAGCCCAACAAATTGCCCACCACGGGAATGCGTTGGGCCGCCTCTTGCAGCGCCGGAAACAGCGGCTGTATGCGCACGGCCGCACTCACGGGCGGTGTCTGTCCGCCCTGCTCAAACCACGCAATGCCCAGCACCACGGTCATGCCGGCGGCAATGATGTTGATAGCCACACCCGACACCACCTGGTCACCCTTGTGGCTCACGCAGGCCAGACCATGCATCCACGACAGGGCCGTAGCCACGAGCACTCCAACCAGCAGTGCCAGCATGGTGGACTCGTAGGTGGCCCCCATGGCGCCAGCGGCAAACGCGGCAGCCAGCATCTTGCCTTCCAGCCCAATATCCACTACGCCCGAGCGTTCGGACAGCAAGCCAGCCAACGCGCACAAAATCAGCGGTGTGGACACGCGTAGCGTGGACGCCAGCATGGCAACAAACAACGTGTCATCCATGGCGCACCCCCACCTTGAAAACCTTGGCCACTTGCACCAATACCCAGCCCAGCATAGGCGCAATTACATACGTCATGGCACCGGAAAACAGCACAATAAAACCCTGCAGCATCACCACCATGTCGCGGCTGAAGCCCGTCACTTCGAAGGCCACCTCGGCCCCGCCCTGGAACAGCGCACCAAACAACACACTGGCGAAAATAATTCCCACCGGATGGTTGCGCCCCATGAGCGCAACCGCAATGCCAGTGAAGCCAGCGCCACTGACAAACTCCAGCAGCAAACGGCCGTTCACACCAGCAATCTCGTTCATGCCCACCAGCCCGGCAAGCCCGCCAGAAATAGACATGGCAATCATGATCTGGTGGCGGGAACGGATGCCTGCGTACTCCGCCGCACTGGGACTGGAACCTACGGCACGCAGGTGGTAGCCCGCGCGGGTGCGCCACAAGAACAGGTACACGCCCAGTGCGGCAGCCAGGGCCAGCAACAGGCTCAGGTTCAACGGCGAATCGGCCCACTCCACTCCCAACCAGCCAAGCGCTACATGCATGGCGGGCAGCTTGGCGGATTCCGCAAATGCCGCGCTTTCCACCGACATGGAGCCGGCAGGCCGCAGGTGGTTCACCAGCAGGTACACCAACAAGCTGCTGGCGATGAAATTGAACATGATGGTTGTGATCACCACGTGGCTGCCGCGGTAGGCTTGCAGATAGGCTGGCACGGCAGCCCAGGCTGCACCAAACAAGGCCCCCGACAGCACCATGAGCGGTAGCATGATCCAGGCTGGCAAGGCATGCGACAACCACAGAGCCACCAGGCCCACACCGAGCCCGCCCAAAATGGCCTGGCCTTCACCACCAATATTGAACAGGCCGCCATGGAAGGCCACGGCGACGGCCAGACCCGTGAAGATGAAGGTAGTGGCGTAGTAAAGCGTGTAACTGATCCCGCGCTGGGTACCAAACGCACCGTGGACCAGCACCGAGATCACTTCCACGGGGTCCTGCCCCACCAGAGCCACAACGCCAGCGGCAGCCAGCAAGGCCACCATCAGGCACACCACCGGCAACAGGACCAAATCCGCCCAACGGGGCAAGGGGTAGGCGCCGCTCATTGCGCACCTCCAGTCATCAGCAGGCCAATACCTGCTTCAGTGCAATCCTGAATGGCCAGCTCTCCGGTGACCCGCCCTTGGTTCATCACAATGACCCTGTCTGACAATGCCAAAATTTCATCCAGTTCGCTGGATACCACCAGCACCGCGCAGCCTGCGTCGCGCATGGCGCGCAGCTGCGAATAAATGAACTCGATCGCGCCGATGTCCACGCCGCGCGTGGGCTGGCCCACCAGCAACACCTTGGGCGACTGGCCCAGCTCACGCGCCAGCACCAGTTTTTGCTGGTTGCCGCCCGAGAACTTGCTGCTGCCCAGCTCCGGGTCGCGCGGGCGCACATCGAAGCGCTCCATCATGCGCGCCGTAGCCTGGCGCATACGTCCATGGGCCATCCAGCCACGCGTGGCATATTCGGCCAGGCCGTCATAGCCCAGTACGGCAGACTCCCAGGCCACAAAATCCATCACCATGGCACGCGCGTGGCGGTCTTCAGGCACATGGGCCAGGCCCATCGCACGAGCAGTTTGCGGGTCGAGCCAGCGCTGGGGGGCAAACTGCCGCCCACCCAATGCCAGACTGCCTTCTTGCGGCGACAGTAAACCGGACAGCACATCCAGCAACTCACTCTGGCCGTTGCCAGACACACCGGCCACGCCCACAATTTCCCCGGCGCGCAGCTGCAGGTTCAGACCCTGCAGGCGCACCACCTGCATGGCATCGCGCACCAGCACATCGCGCAAGTCCAGCAGCACTTCCCCCACGGGGCGCACGTCTTCATCCAGGCGACCCATCTGAACCTTGCGGCCGACCATAGCCTCCGCCAAACCTTCGATGGAAGCCTCTGCAATCGGCAGCTCCTGGACCACGCGGCCACCCCGCATCACAGTCACCCTGTCGCACAGGCCCATGACCTCCTTGAGCTTATGGGTGATCAGCAAAATGGTGGTGCCCTGTCCGCGTAATACGCGTAACACCTTGAACAAATGTTCGGTTTCCTGCGGTGTCAGCACGGCTGTGGGCTCATCCAGAATTAGCACCTTGGCGCCACGGTACAGAGCCTTGAGGATTTCCAGGCGCTGACGATCGCCCACCGGCAAGTCTGTAACGAGCGCATCCAGCTTGACTTGCAGGCCCGTGGCCCGCATGAGCTCATCCAATTTGCGGCGTACCGTGGCATCGGCCTTTTGCAGAAGCCAGTGGGGCTCGGCACCCAGCATTACGTTTTCCAGCGCAGTCAGCGTGTCCACCAGCATGAAGTGTTGGTGAACCATGCCAATGCCCTGGGCAATGGCATCGTCCGCGTTGCGTATGGTCACTGGCTTGCCCAACACGGCAATCGACCCACTGTCGGCCTGGTAGAAGCCGTAGAGGATGGACATCAGTGTGCTTTTGCCCGCTCCGTTTTCGCCCACGATGCCGTGGACCGTGCCACTGTGCACGCGCAGCTCCACATCCGCGTTGGCGGCCACAGCGCCAAACCGCTTGTTGATGCCACTCATGTGCACTGCCGGCTGGGCAGCCATGGCTGGCGATACGCTCTCTGAACTCAAATCTTGCTCCTCACAGGGGCACTCCCACCGATGTGAAAAGCCCACGACACCAAAGGCACCGCGGGCTTGTCTGTCCGTAGGGCGGGCCCGGACCAGCGTCCTGTGCCCACCTTGTCAGGTTCTTAGAACTTGCAGGCGTTGTCCGCCATGAAATCAGCCACTTTGATCTTGCCGCTGATGATGTCAGCCTTGGCAGCTTCCACCTTTTTCTTCATGTCGGCCGTCACCAGCTTGGCGTTGTTGGCGTCCATGGCATAGTCCACGCCACCTTCTTTCAGGCCCAACACGGAGATGCCAGGCTTGTGGCCCTTGGCCACGTTGTAAACAGCCACGTCCACGCGCTTGAGCATGGAAGTCAGCATCGTGCCGGGCTGCAGATGGTTCTGGTTGCTGTCCACACCAATGGCCAGCTTGCCGCTGTCCTTGGCAGCCTGGTACACACCGATGCCAGTGCCCCCAGCAGCAGCAAACACGACGTCCACACCTTGCGAGAACTGGGCCTTGGCCAACTCGCCACCACGTGCTGGGTCGTTCCAGGCGGCACCGGTCGTGCCGGTCATGTTGCCAATCATTTCAGCCTTGGGGTTGGCCCACATAGCGCCTTGCTTGTAGCCGCACTCAAACTTGCGGATCAGAGGGATGTCCATGCCGCCCACAAAGCCGACCTTGCCACTCTTGCTGGCCATCGCAGCCATCGCGCCCACCAGGAAGCTGCCTTCTTGTTCCTTGAACACGACGGACTGCACGTTGGGCAGGTCCACCACCATGTCGATGATGGCGAATTGCAGCTTGGGGAATTCCTTGGCTACTTTTTCGATGCTGGACGCCTGGCCGAAACCAATGCCGATGATGGGGCTGGCACCGCGTTCAGCCATACGGCGGATCGCTTGCTCACGCTGGGATTCGTTGGTGATTTCAAACTGGAGGTACTTCTTGCCAGTTTCCTTTTTCCACTTTTCGATGCCGGTGTAGGCAGCTTCGTTGAAGGACTTGTCGAACTTGCCGCCCATGTCGAACACGACCGCGGGATCAGCGGCCATGGCTTGGAAGCTGGCAGCCAGAGTAGCAGCCAAAAGGCTCATGTGCACAGTAGTTTTCATGTTCATAACGTCTCGCAATTCCCTATAAGGTTTAAAAAAAGACACGGCTTTCAATGTAAGCCAAGAATACCTTCGCGCTGTAGTGTCACCATCAGTGCTTATCCGTATATAAGTTAATCGTTATAACCTGTTTATCGTTACAAGCATCCGACTTTTGTCACTCAGGCGCCCTTGCCCAATCCGGCCAGTTCAATGCCCACGGCGGCAGCCAGTCTGGCGTTATTCAGTACCAACTGGATGTTGGCCGCCAGGCTGTCGCCACCCGTGATGTCACACACACGGGCCAGCAAAAACGGTGTGGACTCCTTGCCACCAATGTTTTGGGCCTGGGCTTCGGCCAGCGCCTGCTCAATGGCCGCGTCAATCGCGGCCCGCGGCATGGCATAAGCCTCGGGGATAGGATTAGCAATGACCATGCCACCCTGGAGGGACATGGCCCACTTGACGTGTAAAGCCCGCGCAATCTGCTGCGGGGTGTCCAGCCGGTAGTCCACGGAGAACGTGCTGTCGCGTGTAAAGAAGGCCGGCAAGGCATTGGTCTGGTAGCCCACCACGGGCACGCCATGCGTTTCCAGGTACTCCAGCGTCAGGCGCAAATCCAGAATCGACTTGGCACCCGCACACACCACAGCCACGGGCGTTTGGGCCAGTTCCTGCAAGTCTGCAGATACATCAAAGCTTTGCTGCGCACCGCGGTGCACGCCGCCAATGCCCCCCGTGGCAAACAGGCGAATGCCCGCCATGGCCGCAATGATCATGGTGGATGCCACCGTGGTGGCACCCGTCGCACCGGCGGCCACGATGAAAGGGACATCACGACGGCTCACTTTCACCACATCTCGGCCCGACTTGCCCAACGCCTCAATCTCTGCCGTCGACAACCCCGCCTTCAGGCGGCCGTTGACGATGGCAATGGTGGCGGGCACCGCACCGTGGCTGCGCACTTCCTGCTCCACCTGCAGCGCCGTGGCCACGTTTTGCGGGTACGGCATGCCGTGGGAAATGATGGTGGATTCGAGTGCCACAACGGGCTGACCCGCATCCAGCGCGCGCTGCACTTCGGGGGCAATATCAAGATAGGCGTTCAGTGTCATAGAGGTTCCAAAAAATATCTCAAGCCGCTACAGCGGCCAAATGTCTTTGCACCGCTGCGTGCGACAGGTCCAAAGCGTTGGCGAATGTACTGGAAAGGGTGATCTCGGCGCAGGCCATGGCGTATTCCACACTGCGCGGCAAGGACAGGCCCAGTGTGTGCGCATGCACCAATCCGGCCAGCAAAGCGTCGCCCGCCCCCGTGGTGCTGACCACCGGCACTTTGGCAGCGGCGCGCACGCCGGTGCTGCCGTCGGCATCGCACCAGGCTACCCCGGTGGCGCCCAGGCTCAGCACCACGCGCTGCACGCCCAGGCCATGCAAGGCCAGTGCGGCACGTTGGGCATCTTCGTTGGTATCGACCGCTGTGCCGCAGAGGGCTTGCGCCTCAATACGGTTGACCTTGAGCGTGTGTAACCGGCCCAACACGGGCACCAGGCGCTGGCATTTGGCCACCGACACGGTATCCACAAACACGGGCTGCGTCGCATGCTCCAGCAACCAAGCCAGAGTGGGGGCACTCAGGTTGCAATCCAGCACAAGCACGTCCGTCTGTGGGCGCATGGCGGGCTCGGCACGCAATAACGCGGGCGTCAGACTGTCCAGAACGGCCATGTCGTTCACCGCCAAAGCCATATCACCATCTGGTCCGTGCATGGACAGGTAAGTGGCGGTGCGTTGCCCGGTCAATGCTTTGACCCCGGCCACATCCACGCCGACGCTGCGGGTGTGGGTCAAAATGTCACGCCCGAAGGCATCATTGCCCACGACAGAGACCAGTGCCACCGCACTGCCCAGGCGCGCCAGATTCTCCGCAATGTTGCGGCCCACGCCACCGGGCGCGTAATGGATATGGCCTGGCGTTGAGTCGCCGGCCAACAGGGGAATGGACGCTTTGGCGCCCACGTCCATATTGGCGCCGCCCACTACGGTGATACGGGCGATGCCGGTACGGGTCATTTGCTGGGACATTGGGGTCTATACGCCGGGACTTATCGTTGAATGGGAAATTCGGCGTCAGAATAGACGCTCTTTGTGTACAGAAAGTGCAACCGATGATACTTGTGGCTGGCTCTGCGAATCTGGACTTTGTGGTCCGGGCCCATCACATCCCCAGCCCGGGAGAAACCGTGCTGGGCCGCGATTTCAAAACCTTCCCAGGTGGCAAAGGTGCCAACCAGGCCGTGGCCAGCGCCCGCGCCGGTGCGGCGCCCACGCACATGTTGGTCGGCCTGGGAAATGATGCATTTGCCGTACCGCTGGAGGCGTCACTCACAGGTGCAGGCGTACAACTTCACATCGTCCGCACGCCTGACCACCCCACCGGTACCGCTTTCATCTGCGTGTCCGATGATGCCGAGAATGCCATCACGGTGGCACCGGGCGCCAACGCCCAGTTGCGTCCCGAGCACCTGCCCAATCTGAAGGGCTTCACCCACATCCTTCTGCAATTGGAAACCCCACTGGAGACGGTAACCGCCTATGCCAAGGCCGCCCGCGCCCAGGGTGTAACGGTCGTGCTGAATGCAGCCCCCGCGCAAAGCCTGCCTGCCGAGTTGCTGGCACACACCGACGTGCTGGTAGTGAACGAAGGCGAGCTGGCTACCGTGTCCGGCCACAGTGGCAGCATTGCCGAATGCCTCGCGCGTATCAACGTGCCTACCGTGGTCGTCACCCTGGGGCACCACGGCAGTTGCGCGCGCCAACACGGTGCATTCACCCTGCAAGGTGCCTACCCCATCACGCCCGTGGACACCACTGGCGCAGGGGACACCTTCTGTGGCAGCTTGGTCGCAGCCCTCAGCCAGGGCAAGAGCCTGCCCGACGCACTGCAGTACGCCAGCGCCGCCAGTGCCATTGCCTGCACACGCTGGGGCGCCCAGTCCAGCATTCCCGAAGCGGCGGAGGTCACTGCCTTCATCGCGCAGCTCGCCAAAACCTCCCCCGAGGCCGAGCAGGCGCTACGCGCCTTCTGTGGCCTGAGCTGATTTTTGAATCTTTTTTAACCGAGACGTTTGTATGAGCAATACCACCGCACGCAAAGTAATTTATGACACCGACCCTGGTGTAGACGACGCCATGGCGCTGTACTACGCGCTGGCCCACCCCGGTATCGATGTGGTGGGTATCACCACCACCTTTGGCAACGTGACGGTGGAGCAAGCCGCCGTTAACGGCCTGTACTTGACCGAAATCGCCGGCAAGAAAATTCCCGTGACCCAAGGTGTGAAAACCCCCTGGCTCAAAGCCCCCGGCACCCCGCCCGACTTCATCCACGGCGCCGATGGCCTGGGCAACCTGCCTAGCCGCGTGCCCACCAAGAGCGTGTTGGACCCCCGCCCCTCCGCCCAGTTCATCGTGGACATGGCGCGCGCCCACCCCGGTGAAATCACCCTGGTGGCCGTAGGCCCCTTGGGCAATCTGGCCACCGCGCTGAAGCTGGAGCCCAACCTGCCCAAGCTGCTGCAAGAAGTCATCATCATGGGCGGCACGGTCGCTGAGCCTGGCAACGTGTCTCCCGTGGCCGAAGCCAACATCTGGAACGACCCGCACTCGGCCGACTTTGTGTTCACTGCCGGCTGGAAACTCACCATGGTGGGCCTGGACGTGACGCACCAGTTGATCCTGCCACTGGCACTGTTCAAGAAGGTAGCCGACCAGCACAAGCATGTCGCCACCGACGTGTTGCACCATGCCGTGGCCTTCTATGCCGACTTCTACAGCGGCATGTACCCGCATGTGGCCAAGATCCACGGCTGTTTTGGCCATGACGTGCTGGCCTTTGTGGCACTGACCAACCCGGAGATGTTCGAGATTCAAAGTGGTCGAATTCGCGTGGCACTGGACGGCGCTGGCAATGGCCAAACCATGATGCGCCGCAAGGACATTTTCTACCCTCAACCCGGCTGGGGCGACGAGATGCCCGTCACGCAGGTCTGCATGAACTTGCAAGTGGACGCAGCGCGCGACCTGATCGAATCCACCCTGCTGTCGAATTGGCTGTAATTTTTGACCCTAGCGAGAACCGCCATGCATTTACCCGTCGTTGACTTCACCAGCCCAACCGCTCCACAAGAGTTTTGCAAGAGCCTGCATGAAACAGGCTTTGGCGTGCTGAAGAACCACCCGCTGAGCCAGGACCTGGTGGAAAGCATCTACGCCGAATGGCTGGGGTTCTTCCAATCCGAGGCCAAAGACAAGTACCCCAACGACCCGGTAAAACATGATGGTTACTTCTCGCCCAGCGTGTCTGAAACGGCCAAGAACAATACCAAGAAAGACCTCAAGGAGTTCTTCCACATCTACCCCTGGGGCCGCTATCCCGCAGAGGTAAGTGACAACGCCAAGCGCTACTATGCCCAGGGCGCCAACTTGGCGGCGACCTTGCTGGGCTGGGTGGAAGAAAACTCACCGCCCGAGGTCAAGGCCCGCTACTCCATGCCACTGCCCAAGATGATCGAAGGCAGCGACCACACGCTCTTGCGCGTGCTGCACTACCCGCCCCTGCGTGGCGACGAAGAACCTGGTGCCGTGCGTGCCGCCGCCCACGGCGACATCAACCTGCTGACCATCCTGCCCGCGGCCACCGAACCCGGTCTGCAAGTGCTGGGCAAGGACAACGCCTGGTTCGACGTGCCTTGCGACTTCGGTCTGTTGATCGTCAACATTGGCGACATGTTGCAGGAAGCCTCAGGCCATTACTACCCCAGCACCGTGCACCGTGTACTGAACCCCGCGGGCGAAGGCGCCAAGAAGTCGCGCATCTCACTGCCGCTGTTCCTGCACCCGCGCCGCGAAGTCGTGCTGTCCGAACGCTACACGGTGGAAAAATACTTTAACGAGCGCATGGAAGAACTGCGCGGCAAAAAGTACTAGGCACCCGCGCAGGAAATAACCGCCTTTTCCCCGCCATATCGGCTGACCTGCACCCGCGGCCTGCGGTACCTTCGTGCGCACGCGCCATCTGCGCACAGGGGATCACTGTGGACATCAGCCAAATACTCAAGTCCAGCACTGCTGGCACCAACACCAGCACCCAAACTGCCGAGCAGAAGGCGGCCCAGGCGGCAGCCAAACTAAGCCCGGCTGCGCAGGCCGCTACCAAAGCGGGTAGCCGCATCCAGTCGCAGCTGGACACCACTACCACCCAACTCTCCGCATACGGCAAACTCATCTCCACCGTATCCGATGCGCAGCTCGCTGCCAAAAGCCTGCGTGGGCTTACCGCCGCATCGCCAACTGCGGATGTGAAAGCAGCGGTCAGCAAATTGGTCAACACCTTCAATACCGCCATCACCACCGGCAAGACCACAGCAGGCATTGCCGAGTCCGGCAACGCCAAACGTGTGAGCAATGACCTGGGGCGGGCCATCACCGCAGCCCCCGGTGTGCTGGATGCACTCAAGAAAATCGGCTTCAAGCAAGCGTCAGACGGTACGCTGACGGTGGATGCAGCGAAGTTCGACGCGGCACAAAAAGCCGCCCCTGCCGCCGTGGAGGCCACGCTGGAGAAGCTGGGCAACTTGGTCGACAAGGTGGCTACCAAAGAACTGGCCGCAGGCAGCGCCGTGGCGGGTTCGATCGACGCGCTGAACCAGCGCGCAACCCTGCTTAAAACCCAGAAGAACGCCATGGCCACGCTGATGCAGCAACTGGCCACCCAATCCTCCAGCAGCAACAGCTCTGGGTTTGGGGGGTATGGGGTGTCTGCCTACCAGGCGAACAGCTGAAACCCTGAGTGGCTTCAACCGGGCGCGTCACTGCCCATGTGACGCGCCGCCCGGTCTTCCAGACGCTGCTGTTCCCGCATCAGTACCTTGCTGACCTTGCGCAGGTTTGCAATCTGGGCTTGCACCGCGGCGCGTTTCTCTGCCATGAGGCGGGCGCCTTGCGCGCAATCAATGCTTTTGGCACGCATGGCGCTCAGCACCTCGCGGATCTCCTGCAATGAGAACCCCAGGGATTGGAGCTGTTGCAGCAACGTGGTGTCTTTGACCGCGGACTCCGAGTAATCGCGGTAGTTGTTGGCCCCGCGGCTGACGCCGACCAGCAGGCCTTCCCGTTCGTAAAAGCGCAGGGCATGGCGCCCCAGTCCGGTTTTGCTTTCCAGCTCGGCAATGCGCATGGATATTTCTCTTGACTGTAGACCCAACTCTACAGATTAGCATGGACTTCCAAACAACTTGACGACGACATGCCCATGCATTTGCTGACCGAAAAAACCACTCACATTCGACGTCCTGCAGAGGCTGTATTCAACTATGCGGTGAACATGGAGACGTTTGGAGAATGGTTCCCGGGCATCATCAGCATCGCATCGGCAAACGACCTTCCTCATGGGCAGGTGGGGAAAAAATACCTTGAAACGGCGTCAATGCCGTTGAGGGGAACACGAAAAATCCCACTGGAAGTGCATGAGATACAGGGGCATCATTTTTTCGCCACGCAAGGACTGCTTCTGCCCTTGTTGCCACGCATGGAAATTTCACTAAATGAAACAGGCATCAATTCCTGCCAACTCATATGGCGTATGTTCAGCAGAAATGACAGCCTCCTTGTCAGGTATACCTTGCTCCCACTGGCCAAGCGCGTGATGGACAAACGCGCTGCACTGGGTGTTGCGGCACTGAGGAAACGACTGGAAGATAGCGCACCGTAAGGCAAGGGGATATCTATATAACCAAACCTCATACCCCCATAGCAAAAAAATAGTTTTCAATCTAAGCCCGCCCCCCTAAAGTCCGTGCCATGCATGATTTGGCGTTTGTATTTGCGGGCTTCTTTGTGGGCTTGGTGGTGGGGCTCACTGGGGTCGGCGGCGGCTCGCTGATGACGCCCATCCTGATCTTCTTTTTCGGTATCAAGCCCTACCTTGCGGTCGGCACCGACCTGCTATTTGCCGCGTTCACCAAAATGGGGGGCACCATCAAACTGGCGCGCTCCAAGCATATTGATTGGCGCGTGGTGCTTAATCTGTCTGCCGGCAGCATTCCCGCCGCGCTCATCACCCTCTACACCCTGCACACCTTGGGCGCGACTAGCCCCACGGTGCAGCATGTCATGACCACCACACTGGGTGGCGCGTTGTTGTTGACGGCTGCGGCCACGCTGTACAAGGCCCTGCGCGGCAAGGCGGCGCCAGTGTCCGTGGCCGTGGGCCAGGAAGCTGCGGCCGCCCTCCCCCGCCACTGGAGCCTGCCGCTGCTGTTCGGCGCCCTCATTGGCACGCTGGTTACACTCACGTCCGTCGGCGCGGGCGCCATTGGTGTCACGGTGTTGATGCTGCTGTACCCGCTGCTGCCTCTGCCGCGCATTGTGGCGGCGGACATTGCGTATGCGGTGCCGCTGACGCTGGTGGCCGGTTTGGGCCATGCCTCGCTGGGTTCGGTGGACTGGCCCATGCTGGCCAAGCTGCTGGCGGGCTCGATTCCCGGCATCTGGGTGGGTTCGCACCTGATGTTCAAAACGCCTGAGCGCGTCATTCGTTCTTTGCTTTCCATTCTTCTTGCCTATGCTGGCTTGAAACTCATTGCACTCTGACCATGTACCAATACACCGAATTTGACCGCCAGTTCGTCCGCGCCCGTGCTGCCCAGCACCGCGACCAGCTGGAACGCAACCTGGCTGGCACGCTGAGCGACGACGAGTTCCGCCCCCTGCGCCTGCAAAACGGCTGGTACATCCAGCGCTACGCGCCGATGCTGCGCGTGGCTGTGCCCTACGGCGAGTTGTCCAGCGCCCAGCTGCGCGTGCTGGCCCGCATCGCCCGTGAATACGACCACCCCAGCAAAGAAGTGTTCGACAAGGCCATTGGTACCCAGGCGACCTGGGGCACCACCCACCTGCCCGTGGGCTACGGCCACTTCACCACACGCCAGAACGTGCAGTTCAACTGGATTCCGCTGGCCAAGAGCGCCGACGTGATGGACCTGCTGGCCACGGTCAACATGCACGGCATCCAGACCAGCGGCAACTGCATTCGCAACATCACCAGCGACGAGCTGGCTGGCGTGGCGCCCGATGAGATTGCTGACCCGCGCCCCTGGGCCGAAATCATGCGCCAGTGGAGCACGCTGCACCCCGAGTTCGCCTTCCTGCCGCGCAAGTTCAAGATCGCCATCACCGGCGCCACGGCCGACCGAGCAGCCACTTACTGGCACGACGTGGGCCTGCACCTGAAGAAGAACGAGGCGGGTGAGTTGGGCTTCAAGGTACTGGTGGGCGGTGGCATGGGCCGCACGCCCGTCATCGGCACCACCATCCGCGAATTTCTGCCTGCGCTGCAGATCATGAATTACCTGGAAGCCGTGGTGCGCGTCTACAACCGCTGGGGCCGCCGCGACAACATGTACAAGGCGCGCATCAAGATTTTGGTGAAGGCCGAAGGCCAGCGCTATATCGACGAGGTGGAAGCCGAGTACCAGCAGATCCTGACCGTGGACGGCGCGCCGCACACCATCACCCAGGCCGAGCTGGACCGCGTTACTGCATCCTTTGTGCCGCCAGCCCTCGTGGAACGTGCGCCGGCAGCTACCAAAACCGTAGCAGTTCCGCCCGAACGCCAGAAGGACTACGACCGCTGGTTGCAGCAAAACGTCGCCAAGCACCAGAACCCCCAACTGCGTGCCGTGACCCTGAGCTTCAAGCGCCTGGGCCAGGCCCCTGGCGACGCCGACGCCGACCAGCTGGACACCGCCGCCGCCCTGGCGGACGAGTTCAGCGCTGGCGAAGTGCGCGTGACGCATGACCAAAACTTGCTGTTGCCTTGGGTGCACGAAGCCGACCTGCCCGCCCTGTGGGTGGCGGCCAGCCATGCCGGCCTGGCGCGCAGCAACATCCGCCTGCTGACCGACATGATTGCCTGCCCCGGCGGCGATTTTTGTGCGCTGGCGAATGCCCGCTCTATCCCGATTGCCGAAGCCATCACCGAGCGCTACCAGGACATGGACGAGCTACACGACCTGGGCGAGATCGACCTGCACATCAGCGGCTGCATCAACAGCTGCGGCCACCACCACAGCGGCCACATCGGTATTCTGGGTGTGGATAAAGACGGCAAGGAGTGGTACCAGGTGTCCCTGGGCGGCTCCGATGGCTCCACGCTGAGCGGCGCTGCCGTGCCCGGCAAGGTGGTGGGTCCCTCCTTTGGTGCGGGCGAAGTACCTGGTGTCATCGAAGCACTGCTGGACACCTTCCGCCTGAACCGCCAAGGCCGCGAGACCTTCATCGACTGCGTGAAGCGCGTGGGCTTTGACACCTTCAAGGCCGCCGCCAACAGCGCCCGCCTGGCCGACAAGCACGAAGACCTGCACGCCCTGCCCAAGTCGTCTGGCTATGCCAAAGACGCGCAAGAAGCCTGAATCCCGGACGCAGAAAGAGAGAATTCACTATGAAATTGATAGCTGCCTCCGTACATTCCAACGGGGCTACTGCCGAAAATGCTCAAAACATTCTCGCCATTGCCAACACCGAAGACCCGCGCAGCCTGTCGCTCGAAGGCGTGACCCGCATCGACCTGCACTTCCCCAAGTTCACCGACGGCCGCGCCTACAGCCAGGCCTTCCTGCTGCGCCGCCGCCTGGGCTTCACCGGCGAAATCCGCGCCACGGGCGATGTGCTGATTGACCAACTGGTGCAGATGGAACGCACAGGCTTTGACGTGGCCGTGCTGCGCGAAGACCAGAACGTGGACTTTGCCCAGCGCCAGTTCGACCGCTACCGCGGCTTCTACCAGGGTGACGCCGTCACCGTGAAGCCAGTCTTCGCCCGTGAAGGAGCTACCGCATGAGCGACGACACCGTCTCCAGCCTGGGCAGCCGCTTTGCCGTGCAGGCCCAGCCCGCCGGCAGCGCTATCACACGCAACGCCGCGCCCAGCGGCGAGTACACCATCAAACTGGCCGAAGCCCAAGCCGTGCTGGCCCAGGCGGCAGCCCAATTTGCGGGTGAAGACGGCGCGCCTTCCAAGGTGACACAGGCCTCCAGCCTGGGCGCCGAAGACGTGGTCATCAGCCACCTGATCAACAGCCTGAAGCTGGACATCGGCATTTTCGTGCTGGAAACCGGCCGCCTGCACCAGGAAACCCTGGACCTGCTGGAGCGCTTCAAGGCGTCCAGCCGGGCTGCCGTCACCGTCTACACGCCTGTGCAAGAGTCCGTCATCCACTTCGTGGACCGCGAAGGCAAGGACGCGATGTACAAGAGCATTGAGCTGCGCAAGGCCTGCTGCGGCATCCGCAAGATGGAACCGCTGGAGCGGGCCCTCAAGGGCAAGGACGCCTGGGTGACCGGTCTGCGCCGTGAGCAGTCGGGTGCGCGTGCCGATGTGCCGCTGGTGGACACCAGCGAGAAGCGCACCAAGATCAACCCCCTGGCCAACTGGACCTGGGGTGATGTGTGGCACTACATCCGCGAGAACAAGCTGGACTACAACCCCCTGCACGACCAGTTCTACCCCAGTATCGGCTGCGAGCCCTGCACCCGCGCCATCAGCCTGGGTGAGGACTTCCGCTCCGGCCGCTGGTGGTGGGAGGACGAGGCCGCCAAGGAATGCGGCCTGCACGTGAAACACGAAGAAGCAAAAGCATGAACGCCATGACAGACACCTCCCATTTCAATCGCCTCTCCAACCAGCACCTCGACGCGCTGGAAGAAGAGACGATCTTCATCCTGCGCGAAGTGGCGGCCGCCTTTGAGCGCCCCGCCCTGCTGTTCTCGGGCGGCAAGGACTCGCTGGTCATGCTCAAGTGCGCCGAGAAAGCCTTTGGCGTGGGCCGTATTCCCTATCCGCTGCTGATGATCGACACCGGCCACAACTTCCACGAAGTGACCGACTTCCGCGACTTCCGCGCCAAAGAATTGGGCGCCGAATTGATCGTGCGCAGCGTGGAAGACTCCATGGCCCGCGGCACCGTGCGCCTGGCCCACCCTGGCGAAAGCCGCAATGTGCACCAGTCGGTCACGCTGCTGGAAGCCATCGACGAATTCCGCTTCGACGCGCTGATTGGCGGCGCCCGCCGTGATGAAGAAAAGGCCCGCGCCAAGGAGCGCATCTTTTCCCACCGCGACAACTTCGGCCAATGGCAACCCAAGGCCCAGCGCCCCGAGCTGTGGACGCTCTTCAACACCCGCCTGCAGCCCGGTGAACACTTCCGCGTGTTCCCCATCAGCAACTGGACCGAGCTGGACGTCTGGCAATACATCGAACGCGAAAAGATCGCACTCCCCAGCCTCTACTACACGCACAAGCGCGACGTGGTGGAGCGCAAGGGCCTGCTGGTGCCCGTAACCGACCTGACCCCTGCCAAGGATGGCGAGAAGATCGAAAGCCGCGACGTGCGCTTCCGCACCGTGGGCGACATCACCTGCACCTGCCCGGTGGACAGCCTAGCTGCTACAGCGGCTGACATCGTGATCGAAACCCTGGCCGCCGACGTGAGCGAACGCGGTGCTACCCGCATGGACGACAAAACTTCTGAGGCTTCCATGGAGAAGCGCAAGAAAGACGGATACTTCTGATGACTGCTACTGTTTCTATAGCTACTCCCGCACATTCCACGGGGGCTAGCGGCCAAAATGACACCTCATCCGCGCTGCGCTTCATCACCTGCGGCAGTGTGGACGACGGCAAGAGCACGCTGATTGGCCGCCTGCTGGTGGACAGCCGCTCGGTGCTGCAAGACCAACTGGCCAACGTCTCCAAGAGCGGTGAAGCCGACCTGGCGCTGTTCACCGACGGACTCTCTGCCGAGCGCGAACAAGGCATCACCATCGACGTGGCCTACCGCTACTTCGCCACGCCCGCCCGCAAATTCATCATTGGCGATGCGCCCGGCCATGAGCAGTACACCCGCAACATGGTCACCGCGGCCAGCAGCGCCCACGCGGCCGTCGTGCTGGTAGACGCCACCAAGCTGAAGTGGAATGTGGACGGCCTGGTGGACCTACTGCCCCAGACCCGCCGCCACAGCCTGCTGGTGAACCTGCTGCGCGTGCCCGGCATCATCTTTGCCGTGAACAAGCTCGACGCGCTGGGCGACGACGCGGCCAAGGCCTTTGCCAAGATCACCGAGGCGCTGCACGACTTTGCCGCGCAAGCTGGCATTGCCGTCACCGCCACCATTCCCATGTCGGCCCTGAAAGGCCACAACGTGGTGACCGCCAACCCCGGCTGGTGCGGCTACAGCGGCCCCAGTTTGCTAAGCCTGCTGGAAACCCTGCCGGTGACGGCAGCTGAAACCGACGTGCCCTTCGCCTTCCCCGTGCAGTGGGTCGAAAAGTTCCATGACTCGGCTGACACCAGCAAGGGCCGCCGCGTGTTCTGGGGCCGTGTGGCCACGGGCACCGTGCAGCCTGGCGACACCGTCTCCATCCTGCCCAGCGGCAAGACCGCCGTGGTGGCCCAGGTGCTGAACCACGCCCGCGTGCCCAAGAACGTGGGGGCCGGTCACGGCGCCGGCCTGGTGCTGGACCGCGAGGTAGACGTGTCGCGCGGTGACTGGATTCTGGCCTCCAATGACGCGCCCAGCCACTTCGAGACCACGCGCGAGATCAAGGCCACCGTGGCCTGGATGGACGACGAACCCCTGGTCGCCGGCCGGGTCTACCTGGCGCTGCATGGTCACCGCTGGATCAAGGCCAAGGTTAAGCGCATCGTGCACAGCCTGGACATCAACACCCTGCAAGAGCACGATGCGAAAGAGATCCTTCCCAACGCCATTGGCCACATTGAAGTGTCTCTGCAGGAGCCGATTGCGGCTCTGCCCTATGCCCAAAGCCGGGTGCTGGGGTCGCTGATTCTGGTGGACACGGCAAGCCACAAGACCTCGGGCGCGCTGCTGCTGGGTTGATGCAACGCAAAGGAGTCGCCCCTGTTTACAGGGTCGACTTCAAAACCCAATAAAATCAAAGGCTTGGCACCTTGTTGCCACATTTACTACTACTAGCCGCCAAACAACATGACACACATCGTCACCGAAGCCTGTATCAAGTGCAAATACACCGACTGCGTGGACGTGTGCCCCGTGGACTGCTTCCGCGAAGGCCCCAACTTTCTGACCATCGACCCCGATGAATGCATCGACTGCGCCGTCTGCATTCCCGAATGCCCGGTGAATGCCATTTACGCCGAAGAAGACGCGCCCAAAGACCAGCAGCACATGATTCAGCTCAATGCCGAGCTGGCACGCCTGCCGGGATGGAAGAGCATCACCAAGCGCAAAGCGCCCCTGCCCGAAGCCGACGACTGGAAAGACAAAACCGGCAAGCTGTCTGAACTGATCCGCTGACGCGGCACACGGCATGGCTGTACCCGTCATTGAAGCCGATGCCGTCGTGATAGGCGCAGGCCCGGTGGGCCTGTTCCAGGTCTTCCAGCTCGGCCTACTGGAAGTCAAAACCCATGTGATCGACGCCCTGCCCTATGTGGGCGGCCAGTGCGTCGAGCTCTACCCCGACAAACCCATTTACGACATCCCCGCAGTGCCGGTCACTACCGGCCGCGGCCTGACCGAAAGCCTGCAGCAGCAAATCGCCGCGTTCGGCGCGCAGATGCATTTGGGTCAGCAGGTTGCATCCGTACAGCGTCAGGACGATGGTCGCATCCACCTAGCCACAACCCATGGCCAAGCCTTTGTGACCAAGGCCCTTTTCATCGCCTCGGGGGTGGGTGCATTTGTGGCACGCAGCCTGCATCTGGAAGGCATCGCGGCGTTCGAAGGCAGCCAGTTGCACTACCGCACGCCGGCTGTGGATAGCCTGTCCAAACGCCATGTGGTCATTCACGGCGGTGGTGACGCCGCGCTGGAATGTGCGCTGCAGGTGCTGGCCCCCGACAACACCCACCGCCCGGCTTCGGTCACGCTGGTGCACCGGCGTGATGTGTTGGTGGCAGAGGCCGACACCCTTGCTCGCGTACAGGCGCTACGCGCGAGTGGTGCGTTACGCTTTGTGGCCGCACAGATCACCGGCTTTGAGGCGACCGATGGCGTACTCAAGGCGCTGCAGATTCTGGATGCGGAAGGCAAGACACGCTCACTGCCCGCCGACCAGGTCCTGGTGTTTCTCGGCGTTTCACCCAAAATGGGCCCCATTTCCAAATGGGGCGTGGCCATGGAGCGCAAACAAGTAACGGTGAACACCGAAGACTTTGGTACCAATGTGCCTGGCATATTTGCCGTGGGCGACATCAACACCTACCCCGGCAAAAAAAAGCTGATCCTCTGCGGCTTTCACGAAGCGACATTGGCCGCATATGGCGCCATGCCCTTCATCTTTCCCGAGAAAAAAGTGATGCTGCAATACACCACGACCAGCCCGCGCCTGCATGCGCTGCTGGGCGTGCAGACGCCGCAAAAAAATGCGTGACTTTTTTCAAAAAAACCGGCGCTTTCCAAATCACCCAAAAAATCACGCTATAATTCAAGGCTTCATTCCTCAATAGCTCAGTTGGTAGAGCGCCGGACTGTTAATCCGTAGGTCCCTGGTTCGAGCCCAGGTTGAGGAGCCAGACAAAGCCGCAAGGCTGCAAAAACCCCGCTGCCAAACACAGCGGGGTTTTTGTTTTACGGCAGAAATGCGCTTCCATGAAAGCCGTCGCATGAAAGACCATTACGCAGCCCTCGGGCTCAACAGCGCGGCCACGCTGTCCGATATCAAGAAGGCCTTCCGCCAAAAGGCCGCGCTGTACCACCCTGACCGCAACCCGGCTGCCGACGCAGCCCAGCGGTTCCGGGAGGTTCAGGAGGCCTATGACGTGCTGTCCGACGATGACAAGCGCCAGGCCTATGACGACAACCGTCGCCGGGGCCTGCTGGACAGCCCGATTGAGACCGCACGTGAAATCTGGAACGCCTATTTCGGCCGCATTCTTTGAGTTAGACAACCCATGAGCATTTCCCCATTTTTCCAACACCTGCGCAGTGCCTACGAAGCGGAGATTGACGATCTGGCATCGGACTCCGAAGGCACCCACGTGTTGCCCAAAAAGCTGGCCGAGCGGCGTAAGGAGCTGGGCTTTTTGCTCAGCATGCTGGAGCTCAGCCCCGAGATGGTGGCCGTGGTGTTCCACCAAGCCTTCCGCTTCAAGTCGCCTGCTGCACTGAACGATTTGCTCTCGCACGAATCAGAAGAACTCCCCGAGTGGAGTGAGTTGAGCGACTCCATCGAAATTGCGCCCTGGGCCCGTCCGCTGGCGGAGCAGGTGCTCAAGCAGCCCGCCGGTCCCTGGTTCATGTGCGTGGCCGCGGCACTGGAATACATGTATGCCCGCCCCGACAGCCGCCCTGCCGCAACCCATGGCGAGGACGACGAAGACAGCGACACGAACGCCGAAGACGGTGGCCAGGATGGACTGGACGAGGACGAACGCGAAGCCCGCGTGAGCGAGGAAGAAGGCGCCGCCTGGATGGTCGAACAAGGCTTTGACCACAAAGACTGATTGAGCTGAGAACACGATGTCCCAACTTGCCCTGATTGAAAAAACCCAAGCCCTCATCGCCGCTGGCGACATCGTGGGCGCCGAATCCGTGTTGACCGAGCTGGCTGACAGCGAAGGCGATGGCGCCCTGATGGTGGTGCTGGAGCAACTGCCGCCCAAAGACATTCTGGCTGTGATCCGCGAGTACGACGACTCCAAGGAATCCATCGTCAACCTGCTGATCACACCGCAGCAGTTCGCGCACGCGGTGGTCATTGAAAAGCAGTACAAGGACCTGACCCGCACCCACCTGCGCGGCATGATGAACTCGGTCATCTTCCGCGATGACGCAACCGATGCCGTGGAGTTTTTGACTGCGATTGGTGACCTCGAAGGCGGCAGCGAAGCCCTGGCCGACTACTTCACCGAAAAGTGGAGCCGCGTGGAGGCCTTTGCCCGTACCGGAACCTTTGACACGGTGGAGGATGACGGCGAAATGCTGTCCGAGCAGGCACTGTTGCAGTCCGCCTATGTGCGTCCGCGTGTGGAGCTGGACGAAGTCGCCGACCAGGACTGGATGCAACTGGCATGGCTGCTGCGCCACGAAGTGCCTGACCTGTTCATTGAAATGCTCATCGTCTTGCGGGCCAAGGCCCGTGCCCATGACATGGGCCTGGAGGACGAAGAAGAGGCCGAGGAAGACGACGGCAAGGTAGAAACCGGCGACACCGACCGCGGCAAAGCCACGCCCGCTGCACGTGAAGACGACGAAGAATCCGCCATCTGACCATGTCTGCGCAGCCGCAAGCCGTCTCCCTGTTCGATGCCCGCCCCTTCTTCGAGAAGGCGCTGTCCTATGGCGTGCAGCACGGCCTGATAGACCAGGCCAAGCTGGATGCCATATGCGCTGATGCACCCAAGGGCATGGTGCAGATTGCCCGCTACTTTGGCACCGAGTTTTTGCGCCCCGAGCTGGAGCAGGCCAAGGACCGCATGGTCAACCTGGTAAGCCTGTACCTGGAACACAGCTGCGACGGTGACCTGCACCGCGCGGCCGAGGCGCTGCGCGATCACAGCTTTCTCTCGCGCTCCAAAGGCGGCTCCGACATGCTCAAGGCGCTGATCGCCATGCCGCAGAGCACGCACTTTGGCATGAACGAACGCAGCGGCTTTCGCGACGAGCACATCCCCCAGCTGGCCAAATGGGCCCTGCGCAGCCTGCCCGACTACCAGGCCGAACTCGCTACCCGCAGCAGCGTGGCTGCCGTGGTGGACGCAGCCCTGTGGCTGGCCCAGCAGCTGGGTGTGGACGAAGACGCACTGGAAGAAGCCGGCAAGGACGCCGAGGCCGTGATCCGCACCGCGCTGCTGGCACTGGCCCTCAAGCGCACCAAGATGCCCGACTGGGTGCTGTTCGAAAAAATGGTGTTGGCGCTGCGCAAGAAGTTCGCCACGCAAACCGACAAGTTCAACATTCCCCTGCCCAAGGGCTTGCCCGACGAATACGCAGAGACCGTGGAGGCCGTGCGCCAATCGCTGTTGCAGGATGCGCCGAAGTGGCTGGAATCCACCGTGCCCGCGCGCAAGCTGTTTGACCAGACGCCGGCCTTCATGGGTCGCTATTTCTGGCAAGAAGACGCGCTGGCCGAGGTGGAGCACTTTGCCCGCGCCACCAGCAAAGCCTGGGACAAGGCCACCGGCGGCAATGACGACGAGAGTTCGTTGCTTACGCTGTTTTTGTGCATGGCGGCAGGCAGCACGCCCAAGACATTGCTGACCGAGAAGGCCGCAGCCACACTGGTGCGCAAGATCCGCAAGTCGGGGTTGAAACCTGAGCTCGCCCGTGCATTCATTGCGGAACACGCTCCGGCCCAGCACCAGGATGACTACGCCAGCCTGTGGGACAACTTCATCGAGGACGCGCTGCCCACACTGCAGAGCGACCACGACCACACTTTCAACGATGCCATCGCCCTGCTTCGGCGGGAATGCCATATCGGGGCTTGAAGCCCTGGGCAATTGACCTGCGCGATTATTGGGTCGCCAAATCGAAGATCTTGGCCATGGGCACCCATTTCTCCCCTGCGGGTGTCCATGGCGTGGGCGCCTGGTAGGTCCACATCAGGGTCTCCCAGCGCACGATGGCCGGGTTGTTCAACGACGCATGGGCCATGCCTTCGGCGCTGTACACCGCAGGGTCCACCTCCATCACCATGAACAGGCGCGTGCCCAAGCGGTAAATCTCCATGCCCAGTACGCCCTGGGTGCGCAAGTGTTCCCGCACCTCGGGCCAGATTTTTTCATGGGCTTTTTCGTACTCGGCAATGCGCTGAGCATCGTCCACCAGATCCAGGGCCAGGGCGTAACGCATGGGGATTCCTCTTGTGCATGTCAGGCGGGTACCGCCCTGATTCTGAACTGTGCCACTGTACCCACCAAATCATGGGCCTGGCTTTGCAGGCTGCCGGCTGCGGCAGCCATCTGCTCGACCAGCGCGGCGTTCTGTTGCGTGGCTTGGTCCATCTGGCGCACGGCCTCTCCTACTTGGGATACACCTGCGCTCTGCTCTGAACTGGCTGCGCTGATTTCAGACATGATGCCGGTGACGCGCTGAATCGCCGACACCACCTCCGCCATGGTCTCACCGGCCCGGTCCACCAGTTGGTTCCCCAGAGCCACACGCTCCACACTGGTGTCGATCAACTCTTTGATCTCTTTGGCGGCCTGCGCAGACCGGCCCGCCAGCGAACGCACTTCCGATGCCACCACGGCAAAACCGCGGCCCTGCTCTCCCGCACGGGCGGCCTCTACGGCAGCGTTCAGCGCGAGGATGTTGGTCTGGAATGCAATGCCGTCGATGACACTGATGATGTCGGCAATTTTTTGGGAAGACTCGTTGATGCCTTTCATGGTCTCCACCACCTGCCCCACCACCGCTCCGCCCTGCGTGGCCACAGTTGATGCCGTCATCGCAAGCTGACTGGCTTGCTGGGCACTGTCGGCGTTTTGCTTCACGGTTGAGCCCAGCTCCTCCATGGAGGCAGCGGTTTCTTCCAGCGCACTCGCCTGTTGTTCGGTACGGGCACTGAGGTCGTTGTTGCCATGGGCAATTTCAGAGCTGGCCGTCGCCACAGCCTCGGACCCAGAGCGCACCGACAACACCACCTGGACCAGGTTGGCCTGCATGCTCTTCATGGCGGCCATCAGGCTGCTGGTGTCGTTGTGATGCACCGCAATGTCCTGGGTCAAATCTCCCGCGCCAATGTGCAGCGCCACCCGTGCCGCGTCCCTGGGCTCGCCTCCGAGCTGCGACACCAACAGCCTGACAATGACCAAAGAAACGCCCACGGCCAACAACACACTGACAACGGCAATCGTGCCCAACTGCAGCAGTGCCGCTTTGTAGACCTTGTTGGAATCGTCGAACGCCACCCGGTTGGCGTCCTGCTGGTAGCGCATGCCGGCGTCCAGCGCACTCTGCCAATCCCCAATCGCGTCCCCCACCAGTTTGAGGGCTTTGATCGCTTCAGAGTCGCGGTGCTCCTGTACTGCGGCGTAAAGACCGTCCAACAGCGGCCCGGCCTTCTGATGGGCGTCGTCGACCTTCTGCCAAGGCCCTTGGGTTTGCGAGAAAACATCCGACGTCGACAGCTTTTCGCGGACCTTGTTGTAGCGCTCTGCCTCGGCCTTGTAGGCCTTGATCTCGTCGAGGATTTCTGCATCGCTATTGAGCAGAATGATTTTGCGCACCGAGAGGCTGATGTTGGAGACCGATTTGTGCAGGTCATGCGCAATTGCAATTTGCGCATTGTTGGTGGTTTCCATTTGCACCAGGTTGGCATGCATGCGGCGCATCATTTCGGCATTGATGGCACTGGACACCAGGTACACCACCACCAGCAAACCAAACCCGGCGTACAGAATTTGGGAAATCTTCAGATCAGAGAGCTTCACTTAGTGTCTTTTCCGAAGAACCTAGGACAAGGCGCGATCCAGATGGGTGTAACCGCCGTCCACAAAAATCCATTGACCCGTGGTGTGCGACGACGCATCGGACAACAGGAAGACGCACATGTTCGCCATCTCTTCCGACGTGGTCATGCGGTGGCCCAGCGGAATCTTGGCGGTGATCGCTGCCAGCTTCTCTTGCGGCTTGTCGAAGCTGTTGATCCAACGCTCATAGAGCGGCGTCATGACCTCGGCGGGGATCAATGCATTCACCCGGACGCCGTCTTCCAGCAGTGCGGCAGCCCATTCCCTCGTCAGGGAGAGCTGGGCCCCTTTGGACGCACAGTAGCCGCTGGTGTTGCCCTGCCCAGTTACCGCCGTCTTTGACGACACGTTGACGATGGCGCCCTTCACCACCTTGAGGTGCGGCACGCAGTAGTGCGCCATGGTGTAGTAGTGGATCAGGTTACGCTCCAGCGAGCCAACAAAAGCATCGCGGCCAGCATCCAAGCCGATGTTGTCGTTAATACCGGCGTTGTTCACCAAGCCGTCGATGCGCCCAAAACGTTCTACCGTCTGCGCCACGGCGTCGCGGCAGGCGGCTTCGTCGGACAGTTCCACCTGCACGAACAGGTGCTGGCGGGCCAAGGTCTTGAGCTGCTGGGCAAAGTCCTGAGGCATGGGGCTCTTGCCGAACACCACGGGGATCGCACCTTCCCGGGCCAGCGTGAGCGAGATGGCCGCGCCAATGCCACTGGCGCCACCAGTGACGATGACCACCTTGTCTTGTAAATGCAAATCCATGGGAACTCTCGGTCAAATGTCTATGGGGGTCAATCTGCCAGGGCCTGCACATTCAGGCCATAGCAGCGAATGGCATTGCCACTCCAGAAGGCGTCTTGCTCGCGCACGGTCAGGCGCGTGCTGGCCCATTTGTGCGCCAGCCCGTGCACCACGTCATACGGTGCCGCCAGCTGGCACACCGGCCAGTCGGAACCAAACATCAGTCGCTGCGGTCCGAACGCATCCAGCGCTTGGTCAAAGCAGGACAGGATGATCTTGGCATCATCGGGGCTTACCCCCGCACGGCCACTCCAGTCGGCCTCGGTCACTACGCCCGAGAGCTTGCACATCACATGGGGCAACGTGGCCAACTCGCGGATGCAGCTGCTCCATCGGCCGGGCACCTCGGTGCTGCGGGCCCAGTCTCGCACTGCGGGCTTGCCCACATGGTCCAGCACCAACCAGTGCTGGTCGTGGCGGGCACAAAACTCGGTCACGCTGGGCAACTGGTGGTCAAACACCAGCACGTCATAGACCAAACCCCGCTGTTGCACCGCACGCAGCCCAGCACTGATGGCAGGCGCATTCACCCAAGCACTCACATCCGCCTCGTCCTGCAGGATGTGGCGCAGGCCTTTGAAGGCCGCGTGGTCAGCCCACTGCTCCAGGTGGTGCTCCAGATCAGCAGCACCCAAGTCGGCCCACCCGACGACCCCCAGCACCTCGGGGTTCTGGTCGGCAAGCCGTAGCAAAAAATCAGTCTCGGCAGACAGCGTGCGGGCCTGCACCGCCACAACGCCGTCCACCCCCGAAACGCCCATCGCCGCTTCACAGTCCGAGGGCATGCAATCCTGCTTCAGCAGGGGCATGGCCTCACTGATCCAGGGAAACTCCTCGGCGCGGTAGCGCCAGTAGTGCTGGTGGGTGTCTATCTTCATGCCGCAATGGGTTGGGGTTGGAAGGTGTACTGCGTGAGCGATGCGGCCTTCATCTCGATCGAGAAACCTGCCGCTTGCGGAGGCATGTAGGCAGCGTTCTCGATCACGCATGGATCCACAAAGTGCTCGTGCAGATGGTCCACGAATTCGATCACACGGCCTTCGCGGGTTCCGGCAATGCACAGGTAGTCGATCATGGACAGGTGCTGCACATACTCACACAGGCCCACGCCACCGGCGTGCGGGCACACCGGCAGGTTGTACTTGGCGGCCATCAGCATCACCGCCAGGATTTCGTTGACACCGCCCAGGCGGCAGGAGTCGATCTGCACCACGTCAATGGCGCCGCGCATGATGAGCTGCTTGAAAATGATGCGGTTCTGGCACATCTCGCCCGTTGCCACTTTCATCTTGCCGAGCATGGATTCGCGAATCTGGCGGTGCCCTTCGATGTCGTCGGGGCTGGTGGGTTCTTCGATGAACCAGGGTTTGGCGAATGCCAATTCCTCCAACCAGCCGATGGCTTGCGGCACTTCCCACACCTGATTCGCGTCGATCATCAGATGACGATGGGGGCCTAACACCTCGCGGGCAATGCGCAGGCGGCGGATGTCGTCGGCCTTGTCGCGACCTACCTTGAGTTTGATGTGGTTAAAGCCAGCGTCCACAGCCTCTCGGGCCAGGCGACGCAACTTCTCATCGTCATAGCCCAGCCAGCCAGCAGACGTGGTGTAGCAGGGATAGCCCTCGCGCTCCAGCGTGGCCCAACGCTCCTCCTTACCCACCGCGCGTTCACGCAGCAGGGCCAGGGCTTCTTCGGGCGTGATGCAATCGGTGATGTAGCGGAAGTCGATGAGCTTCACCAACTCTTCGGGGCTCATGCGCGCCACCAGCTTCCACACCGGAACACCTTCGAGCTTGGCCCACAGATCCCACACGGCGTTGACCACGGCGCCCGTAGCCAGGTGAATGGCGCCCTTGTCCGGACCAATCCAGCGCAGTTGGCTGTCCGAGGTGATGTAACGCCAGAAGCGCCCCATATCCTCGGCCACCCAGGCCATGTCCAGGCCCACCACCAGGTGGCGCATGGCTTCGATGGCGGCGCAGCAGATTTCGTTGCCGCGGCCAATGGTAAAGGTCAGGCCGTGGCCTTCATTGCCAGGCTGGTCGGTCTCCAGAATCACATAGGCCGCGGAATAGTCCGGGTCCGGGTTCATGGCGTCCGAACCATCCAGATGTTGGGACGTGGGGAAGCGCACGTCGACGACGCGCATGTTGGTGACTTTGGTCATATCAGGCCTGTACGGTCTTTTGGGTTTGGGTCCCCAGGCCATCGATGCCCAGGTGAATGGTCTGGCCCGCGCGCAGGTACACCGGTGGCTTCTGGCCCATGCCCACACCGGGCGGGGTTCCGGTGGAAATCACATCGCCCGGCTGCAGGCTCATGAACTTGCTGAGGTAGGCAATGAGAAATTGGACCCCGTAGACCATGGTGGAAGTGCTTCCATTCTGATAGCGCTTGCCATCTACCTCCAGCCACATCTTGAGGGCTTGTGGGTCGGGCACCTCATCGGCGGTGACCAGCCAAGGACCGGTGGGGCCGAAGGTGTCACAGCCCTTGCCCTTGTCCCAGGTGCCGCTGCGGTCCAGCTGGTATTCGCGCTCGGACACATCGTTCACTACGCAATAGCCCGCCACGTGGGACAGCGCGTCGGCTTGCGCGATGTAGCGGCCGCCCTTGCCAATGACCACGCCCAACTCCACTTCCCAATCGGTCTTGACCGAGCCGCGCGGAATCTCCACCTGGTCATCGGGGCCGACGATGGCGCTGGTCCATTTGTTGAAGACCACGGGCTCGGGCGGCACCTGCATGCCACTCTCGGCCGCGTGGTCCGAGTAGTTCAATCCAATGCAGATGAACTTGCCCACGCTGCCCACACAGGCACCCAGGCGCAAGTCTTTCTGCGGAGTACCCGCCACCAGGGGCAGGCTCTCAGTGTTCACGCCACGCAAACGCCCCAGGCTCTCGGGCAGCAGTGCAGCCCCGGCCACATCGGCAATCTGTCCCGACAGGTCGCGCACGCGGCCTTGGGCATCCAACACACCGGGCTTCTCCTGACCTGGCAATCCGTAGCGTACTAATTTCACAGTCTTTCCTTTTCAGTCAACAAAATCAGGGCACCCGCGGAACTGGGCTCTACCAGGCCGCTGGGTGCGCCCCCCTCCCGCCGCAGGCGAGAGAGGGAGGAGCGGCGCAGCCGCTCAGGGGTGCATTTCAATCGTAAAGAACGGCCGCAATCTTGGCGTCCTTCATATTGCTCTTGTCGTAGTAGTAGAAGCCGGTGTCGATGATCTTGGGCAGCGCCTCACCCTTAAGAGCCTTCACCGCAGCCTCTACCGTCTTGTAGCCAATGCCCACAGGGTTTTGGGTGATGGAGCCTGCAATAGTGCCGTCGTTGATCATGTCCTTTTGCGCCTTGCCGGAATCGAAGCCGATGATGACCAAGCCCGTCTTCTTGGCTTCCTTGATACCTTTGCCGGCACCGATGGCTCCGGGTTCATTGGTACCAAAAATACCTTTGAGCTGGGGGTGTGCCTGCAGCAAGGCTTTGGCAATTTCAGCAGACTTCAGCTGGTCGCCACCGTACTGCACATCCACCACCTTGATCTTGGGGTATTTGGCCTTGATCTGGTTCAGGAATCCGTCGCGGCGGTCCACACCGGTGCGGCTGGTCTGGTCATGGGCGATCACGGCCACTTCACCTTCGCCACCAATTTTCTCGGCCATCTTGTCTGCAGCCAGAGCAGCAGCAGCCACGTTGTTCGTAGTCGCTGTGGTCACTGGAATGTCACTGTCCACGCCCGAGTCGAATGCGATCACCGGGATTTTGGCCGCTTGCGCCTTCTTCAGCAGAGGAATGGACGCCTTGCTGTCCAGCGCAGCAAAGCCAATGGCAGCTGGCTTCTTGGCCATGGCCGCAGACAGCATGTCGATCTGCTTGTCCACTTGCTGTTCGGTTTCTGGGCCTTCGAAGGTGACCTTCACCTTGTAGTCCTTGGCGGCTTGGTCAGCGCCCTGCTTCACAGCTTGCCAGAACTGGTGCTGGAAGCCCTTGGAGATCAGGGGAATGTAGACCTCCTGGGCCGTTGCGAAGCTGGAAAAACCAGCCAAGGCCAGGCCAGCAGTCAGGGCCAGTAGTTGTCGTTTTGCGTTCATGGGTTGTCTCCTGTTAGAAAAAGTTATGTCACACGGAATCACGAAAAAAAGCGAGAGAGAAATCGAAAAAGTAGGCGTCGGGCATGGGGCGTGGTGCGGTCTCCTTATTTCTTGTTGCGGCGCAGGTTGTCGGTGTAGACCGCCAAAATGATGATGAGTCCGGTGAGCACCATCTGCCACTCTTGGGCGACCGACATGATGCGCAAGCCATTGATCAGTACGCTCATGATGAAAGCGCCAATGATGGTTCCCAGAATCGTGCCCACCCCACCGCTGAGCGACGTGCCGCCGATCACCACGGCGGCGATGGCATCCAGCTCGTAACCCTGGCCCAGTGCGGGCTGTGCGGAGTTCAACCGCGATGCAATCAACAACCCCGAGACGCCACAAATGCCACCTGCAAAGGTGTAGATGATGACTTTCCACCGGTCCACATTCACACCCGAAAGGCGAACCGCTTCTTCGTTGCTGCCCAGCGCGAAGGTGTAGCGGCCTAGCGCCGTCTTGTTCAGCACCACCGCACAAACCACCGCCACCACAAACATGATGAGGACCCCATTGGGGATGGGTAGCGCAGGAATGAGATCGCCGATCAGCGAGCCCAGAGAAATCTGGTCAAACCCCTCCACATCATTGAAGTAGATGGGCCGGGTGTGGGTAATCAGCAGGGACAAGCCCTTGAGCAACATCATCATGCCCAGCGTGGCGATGAAGGGAGGTACCTTGAGTTTGGTGATCGCCAGGCCAGAAACACAGCCCGACAACGCCCCCATAGCCAGTGCACACACAACGCCCAGGGGCATGGGCATCCCCAAATTCACCATGAATACGCCCGCCATCACAGCGCAGAAGGTCATGAGCACACCGACCGACAGGTCAATACCCGAAGTAATGATGACAAAGGTACTGGCAATGGCCAGCACGCCAATGACCGTGGTGGATTGCAGGATGCCGATGATGTTGTCCTGCGTCATGAAGGCATCGGGCTTGAGGACGGTGAACACCACGATCAGTGCAATCAGACTGGCGAAGGCCAGCAGTTTTTGCTTGGTCTGGCCGCCAGACAAGCGCGCCAGCCAGGAGGGAGAGTTCGATTCAGACATGGAAGAGTTACCTTGGTGTTTTTATGAATGTCAGTGCACAACGGCCGCGGGGTTGTCCGTCTCGCGCCGCGTGGCCAGGGCCATGAGCTGCTCTTGCGTGGCCTCGTCGCCGCGCACTTCCCCGGTGATACGGCCTTCGCACATCACGAGCACACGGTGGCTCAGTTGCAGCACTTCAGGCAGTTCACTGGAGATGACCACAATGGCCCGACCCTGAGAAGCCAGGTCGTTGAGCAGCTTGTAGATTTCGCTCTTGGCACCCACGTCGATACCGCGTGTGGGTTCGTCAAAAATCAGTACCTCGCAGTCCTGCACCAGCCACTTGGCGATCACTACCTTTTGCTGGTTGCCACCGGACAGCAGCTTGGCGGTTTGTGTCAGCGTTGGCGTCTTGATGCGCAGCTTCTCCACCATCTGCTGCGAGATGGTGCGAATGGCCGGGCGGTTCAGGAACACGCCCCACTTCAACCAGCGCTTCAGACTGGGCAGCGTGATGTTGGACTCGACGTCCATGCCCGTGGCCAAGCCAAAGTGTTTGCGGTCTTCTGACAGGTAGCCAATACCGGCCTGCACGGCGTCCTCCGGTGAAGTGAGCCGAATGACCTGTCCGCGCACGCGCACTTCGCCCGACTCCACCGGGTCTGCGCCAAACACGGCCCGCGCCACCTCGGTGCGGCCCGCGCCCATGAGACCGGCAAAACCCAGAATCTCGCCGCGGCGCACGCTGAAGTTCACATCGCGGATGGCACGCCCCCGGTTCAGGCCACGCACCTCCAGCAGCACCTCATTAGCCGAGGTATCGGGAATCGTCTTCTCGGTCTGCTCCAGCTTACGGCCTACCATCATGGCGATCACGTCGGACATGGGTGTTGTAGCAGGCACGGTGGCAATGTAGGTGCCATCGCGCATCACCGTGATGCGGTCGGCAATGCGCTGGATCTCGTCCATCTTGTGCGAGATGTAGACAATGCCAACGCCTTCCTCTTTCAGCTGGCGGATGATGCGAAACAGGTCTTCAATCTCGGCGTTGTTCAGTGCGGCAGTGGGCTCGTCCATGATGAGCACGCGCGACTTGTGCGACAGCGCCTTGGCGATCTCCACCATCTGCTGGCGCGCCACTGTCAGCTCGCCAATCGGCGTGGTGGGGGCCAGCGCCAGGTGCATGCGGTCAAACAGGGCCTGTGCGTCGCGGTTGAGCTGGTCTTCGTCCAGAAACAGGCCTCCCAGTTTGCGCGGCTCACGCCCCAGATAGATGTTTTGTGCGGCCGTCAGGTGGCCCATCAGATGCAACTCCTGGTGGATGATGCCGATGGCCAGCGACTGTGCGTGGGCCGGACTCTCGATCTCCACCGGCTTGCCATCCAGCAGCACCTCGCCACTGTCCTTGCGGTAGACGCCAGCCAGGATTTTCATCAGCGTGGACTTGCCCGCGCCGTTCTCGCCCATCAGGGCATGCACCTCGCCCGGCATCAGGTCAAAGCGCACACCGTCCAGCGCCTTCACGCCAGGGAACGATTTACTGAGGTTTTGTAGGGAAACCAGTGGGGTCACGATCAGGCCTTGTGTGTTGCGACGCTCAGATGGTGACACCACCGTCTACCAGCAGAGTCTGCCCGGTGACAAAGCGTGATTCGTCACTGGCCAGGTACACCACCATGGGCGTGATGTCGGACACCGAGGCCAGGCGTCCCATCGGCTGGCGCGCAACGAAGTCTTTTTCGGCCTGCACGGGATCAGCCGCACTGGCAATGCGCCCGCGCAGCGACGGCGTATCGACCGTGCCGGGGCACAACGCATTGGCGCGCAGGCCGGTCTTCACATAGTCGGCCGCCAGCGATTTGGTGAGGCCAATGACTGCGGCCTTGGTGGCGCCATAGGCGCAGCGGTTGGCAAAGCCTTTGATGCTGGACGCCATGGAAGCCATGTTGATGATGGACACGCTGCCACCTGTAGTTTCCGCCTTGGCCAGCATGGCGGGCAAAAAGGCGCGTGTCATGCGAAACATGCTTTTCACGTTCAGCTCGAAGCTCAGGTCCCAATCAGCCTCCGTGCACTCCAGCACACTGCCGTTGGCAACCATGCCTGCACAGTTGAACAAGGCGTCCAATGCCGGGGTACGGGCGGCCAGGGCTGCCACTGCGGCGTCGCTGCGCACATCCAGCAGCTCCACCTGAATGCCGCTGTGCTCAGCGGCCAGGCTATCCAGAAAGGATTGGTTGATGTCGGTGGCGATCACGCGGGCGCCCTCGGCCGCACAGGCCAGCGCACTGGCCCGGCCGATACCTTGGGCCGCCGCCGTGATGAGCACTGTTTTACCTTGCAAACGCCCTTGACCCATGCTGCTGACTCCGGTTTAATAATTCAAATATGAATAAACAATTCATGTATGAAGCAGAATGATAGGCATGTTTGCTGCCGCAACGCCTAGTACTTACCCTAGGCCACGGAGGCTCTGCTATAAAAACCCAAGAACGAAAGCGCCCACCCCATGACCACGCCAGAACCCAAGCCCCGCGGCCGCCGCCCCAAGACCGAAGAACCGCAAGACCTGCTGGCCGGGGACGAGCGCTACCGCGCACCCGCGCTCGACAAGGGGCTGGACATTCTGGAATTGCTGGCCACGCAACCGCATGGTCTGACGCGCGCCGAAATCGTGAAGGAGATGGACCGCAGCGCCAGCGAGATCTACCGCATGCTGGAGCGGCTGGTGGCGCGCCAGTACGTCATGCGCAATCCGTCGGGTGACCGCTACGCGCTGAGCCTGAAACTCTTTGCATTGGCCAATATGCATCCACCCTTGAGCCGCCTGATCAACCAGGCGCTGCCCATCATGGATGACTTCGCGCGCAAGGCCGAGCAGTCATGCCACATGGGGGTGTACGACCGGGGCAACGTGCTGATCAGCGCACAGATCAACAGCCCCAGCGGCTGGAGCTTTGCGGTGCAACGCGGTGCGCGTGTGGGCCTGCTGGACACGGCCTCGGGCCATTTGCTACTGGCCTATGCGGACGAAGGGAGCTACCGTCGCATGCTCGCCGAACACACGCCGCTGGACGGCGAAGTTCCCATCACCGAGGAAAACTTGCAGGCCACCCTGTCCGACGTGCGCCGACGCGGATACCTGGAACGCAACAGCGCGCAAACATTGGGGGTGGTGGACATTTCCTTCCCCATCCTGGGCCCGGACAACACGGCCCTGGCCACCCTCACCTGCCCCTACATCCGACGCATCGACCGGCACATTGGCCCTGACATGGCCGATGTGCGCGAACACCTGCGCGAGGCCGCAAAGACCCTGTCATTGACGCAGGGCATGGCGCGCGAACTGCCGTGAATTGCTATGGAATATGTAGCTGCAAGCGCATATTTCACGGGGGCTAGAAGCCTTTTACGTTACAAACACATACTTGCCGGACTGCTTTTTGGGTGAGAACACCAGAAAGTCCGGGAACAGTTTGTAGCGCACGTACCAGACATAGGCGAGCACCGCAACGTTGATGGCCACCGCCACTAGGGTAACGACGGGGTCGGTGTTGAAGTCCTTGAATGCCTTGGGCAACTGCGCCACCTGTAGCAGCAGGTAGGCGTTGTAAAACCCTGCGAGGTTTTTGTAAAAACCCCAGGCAAAGAACAGGGGTAGCCCCGCACACAGCAGCAGCGCAAACGCCTTGCCACCCGGCCCCCACGCGGCAGCCATACCCCAACCGATCCACAGCCCCAGCAGCGCCTGGGCATACATGACCCACAGCAGGCGGTCCACCTTGTCGGCATGCTCGTCCACCTCGGCAACATCCACATGCGATGCGATGTAGTGCGCCAGCACGCTGTCGCGCACACCGTGCCCGGACAGCAGCCGGAACACGGCCGTTTTTCCCACACCGGCGGTCAGCAAGGCATCCACCTTGGCTTTGATTTGTTTTTTGTTCACGCTTTCTCTCCCTGAAGCAGGAAGTCTAAAAAAACGCAACGGATTTGCCCATCCCCCGAACGGGTGAAAACACCTTCACAAAAATAAATACAGGATTTTTGTAAGAACGGCGCGGAGTGCGTGACTAACGCCCATGCAAACCAAAACGCCCCCCGTCCATCCTGCTTGGCTACGCGTCATGCACTGGATCAACGCCCTTGCCGTGGTGGTACTGGTGATGAGCGGCTGGAAGATTTACAACGCAACCGCCTTCCTGGGCTTCGTCTTCCCCAAAGAGATCACGCTGGGGGGCTGGCTAGGTGGTGCGTTGCTGTGGCACTTTGCTGCCATGTGGGTGCTGGGCATCAACGGCCTGGCCTACCTGGTACTGAACCTCGCCACCCGGCGCCTTGGCAACCGTTTCCTTCCGGTCTCCCGCAAAGCCCTGATAACCGACGTGCAGGCTGCCCTGCGCGGCCGCCTGACGCACGCGGACCCACGCCACTACAACGCGGTGCAGCGCGTGGCCTATCTGTTTGTGATGTTGGACAGCGTCTTGTTGGTGCTCTCAGGCCTGGTGCTTTGGAAATCCGTGCAGTTTCCATTGCTGCGGTTCCTGCTGGGCGGCTACGAAGGCGCGCGCCTTGTGCATTTCGCAGCCATGGCCACACTGGTTGGCTTTGTTGTCATTCACCTGGTCATGGTCGCACTGGTACCGCGCACCCTGGTCTATATGGTCCGCGGCCGCTGAGAAACATCATGAACATCCGAACCCCCAAGCGCCTGGACATCGACGGCCCCGCCGTATTGCAAGACGCCGTGGCCCGCCTTGCCTACGCCAACCCCGATATGCAATCGGGCCGACGCAACTTCCTGCGCCGCTCGCTCACGCTCGGCGGGCTGTCCATGCTGACCGGCTGCACCCTGGTGGATGACAGCAGTGTCGAAACCGCGCTGACCCGCATTTCCCGCATGAACGATGAGGTGCAGGGCTGGCTGTTTGACCCCAATCGACTGGCCCCCACCTACCCGGACTCGATGATCACGCGGCCCTTTCCGTTCAACGCCTTTTACAGCGAAGACGAGGTGCAAGACATTGACGGCGGCGCGTTCCGCCTGGAAGTCACCGGCCTGGTGGCCGACAAACGCAAATGGTCACTGCCAGAGCTGCAGGCCATGCCCCAGATTGAACAGGTGACCCGCCATATCTGTGTAGAGGGCTGGAGTGCCATCGGCAAATGGGGTGGTGTGTCGTTTGGCAGTTTTCTGCGCCGCGTGGGGGCCGACCTGAGCGCCAAGTACGTGGGCTTCAAGTGCTCGGACGATTACTTCACCAGCATTGACATGGCTACAGCGTTGCACCCGCAAACCACCTTGGCCTTGACCTACGACGGCCAACCCCTGCCACCCAAGTACGGCTTTCCCATGAAGCTACGGATTCCCACCAAGCTGGGCTACAAAAACCCCAAACACATTCAAGCGATTTTCGTCACCAACACCTACCCTGGCGGCTACTGGGAAGACCAAGGGTACAACTGGTTCGGAGGTAGCTGAGCTCGGCTCAGGTACGTCCAAACACCGGCACTTCTGCCACACCACTCTCCACACTTTTACGGGAATTACCATGAAAAAACTGACTGCCACCCTCCTCTCTGCATTCATGCTGCTGGCCACTACGGGCGCCATGGCTGCCGACGAAATGAAGAAGGACGCCATGGGCAAAGATGGCATGACCAAAGACTGCATGAGCAAAGACGCCATGGGCAAAGACTGCAAAAAAGCCCCCATGAAGAAGGACGCCATGAAGAAAGATGGCATGGAAAAAGACGCGATGGCTAAAGACGAAATGGCCAAGGACGAAATGAAGAAGTAATTCCCCGGGGGTCGCTGGCCGACGCTTTTGCCTGAATACCCTAGCAAAAAAATGTAGGGCTTTTTCCTTCAGGAAACTGCAGCAACAGGTCTTGCAGACTCAGCGGTCGGCTCAGCAAAAAACCCTGGATCAGCGTGCAGCCGGCCTGCCGCAGCACCTTCAACTGGGGCAGCGTCTCCACGCCTTCGGCTATCACGTCAAGCCGCATGTGCTGGCCCAGGTCGACAATGGTCGTAACAATGGCACGGTCCCGTTCCTGGGTTGGCAGGTCCCGCACAAACGAGCGGTCCACCTTCATTGAGGAAATGGGCAGGTTCTTCAGCATGGACAGTGAGGAATGCCCCATGCCAAAGTCGTCCAGGCTGATCTCGAAGCCCAGCTTGCGCAGGTCATGCATCACGCGCACCACCTGCTCGGGGTGCTGCATCAGCATGCCCTCGGTCAGCTCCAGCGAAATGCTGCTGGGGTCTACCCCCAACGACGCCGTGAGCTGGCGCAAGTTTTCGGGCAAGGCGCTGTTGGCAAATTCGGTGGCCGCCATGTTCACGTGCACCTTGAGCCCCGCAAAGCCCGCCCCACGCAACGTGGCCAGGTCGCGACAGGCCTGCGCCATCACCCATTGGTCAATCTCCACAATCAGGTGGCTCTGCTCGGCAATGGGGATGAACAAGTCCGGCGACACCAGCGTGCCGTCCTGGCGGCGCCAGCGCACCAGCGCTTCCACTGCATGCATGCGGCCCGAGGCAATGTCGAAAATCGGCTGGTAAGCCAGGAACAGGGCGTTGTCCTGCAGCGCATGGTGCAGCTCCGTCTCAATGGCCAGCCGCCGGGCAATGGTGGCCTGCTGCTGCGCCAGCAAATTGGGGCTGCTGTTGGAGAAGACATCGCTGTTGTTGCGGCCGTTTTGCTTCACGCGGTACATCGCCGCATCGGCGCTGCGTAGCAACTCCGGGCTGGTCAGGCCGTTGTCGGGAAAGCGGCTGATGCCTACACTGGCCGACACCGTGAGCTCGATGCCCTCGTACTCGAAGGGCGTACGGGCGGCCTCCAGAATCTCTTCGGCAATGCGGGCCAGATCGGCATCGTTGCGGCAGGGCACCAGCACCGCAAACTCGTCCCCCCCCAAGCGCCCCACCACGGCGTCATCAGGTGCCACCTGCTTGAGCCGGGCCGCAAACCCGCGCAAGACCACATTGCCTGCTTCATGGCCAAACGCATCGTTGATGGGCTTGAAGCGATCCAGGTCGATATACATCAGCCCGAACCCGGTATTGGCCCTGGCCGCTCGCGCACAGCGACGGTCCAGCAGCGCATAAAAGTGCCCGCGATTGGCCAGCTCGGTGAGCTCGTCCACCTGTGCCATGTGGCGAATTTCCGCTTCCTTTTCCAGGCGCCCCGCGGTTTGGGCGATCAGGGCGCCAATGGTCTTGGAGAGCTTGGGCAACTGGGCCTCTGGCTGGCGCGACAGGCTGCTGTAGAACTCCAGCACGCCCGGGCGGTGGTGCACGCCATCGTCCGACACGTAGGTCACTGGAAACACATAGCCCGACCACAGGCCACAGGCGCGGGCACTGGCATGGCGCAGAAAACGCGGGTCGTTGCCCATGCTCTCCACCCACTGCGCCTCGCCACTTTCCCAGACCCGCCCCACCAGGCCCTGCCCAGCCTGCATGAACAGGCTGGTGCTGGCTTGCGAAAACTCCGCCAGGTCGTAGTCCGCAGGGTGCCAAAAGTTTTTACAGGACAGGTGCGGCTGCACCAGACCCGACTCCTCCATGGCCCAGTAGGCGCCCCACTCCCAGCCCAGGTTTTTGCAGATCAGCTGAATGGCGTTGTCAATGGCGTCACCCAGCGCATGGCTGCCCACGAGGTACTCGGTCAGCTCAAAGCCCAGGCGCTCGCGCACTGCCGCATGTTTGACGGGGCTGATGTCCTGCAGCATGCCATTGACCAATTGTGGGTGCTGCGCATCAGCGGGCAGCGTAGAAATACGCAGCCAGCGCATACCTTCGGCCGCACTGAGCACGCGCACCTCCATACTCCCGGTACAGGGCGCAGTCTTGTCCGACAGCAGCGCCGCCAGCCGGGCCGCATCATCGGGCACCACGTGGATCAGGCACTCGTCCAGGTTCTTGTGGTGACGCCCCTGCACATCCAGGAGGGTTGCCGCGTGGCTGGACAGCAAGACCTGCCCGCTGTGCACGTCATGCCACCACAGACCAAACCCCGCGGTGGCCTCCACGGCAGACGCGTGGTCGGTATCCGTGCGCAGCTTGGCCCGCAGGGGAACAGAAATGCCCAACTTTGGGGCTAAGTCCAGAAGAGCGCCAACGAAGACCGCCATTGATTACCCATGTCATACCTTATGGTTGACAGGGAATGCAAGTTACATGCCGACACATTCTGGGCCTCAGACCTGCCGTGCTTCCCGCTCCCGTTTGGCCCGCAGCACCGCCCAGCGCCAACGCACCAGACCGATGGCATAGGTGACGTAGTACGCACCCAGCAGCCCGAACACCGCCAGCGTGAGCGGGCTGCGGGCAAAGTCATCCAGGCCGTGCGACCCACTGGCCTGCATGCCGTAAACCTCCACCAGACGGTAGGCGATGCGCGCCACAAACAGCAGTGACAGCGCAATGCCCAGGTGCGCATTGGGCGTGTAAAACAGTCCCGTGGACGTTGGTTCAAACCGCGTCCGCCCCAAGCCGAAGCGCCCCAGCAGCACGCCGCCGGCCACCCCGGCGGCCAGCCACCACAGGCGCTCCGGGTGCGCGTGGGCCGCCAAGGCCAGGATGACAAACAGCAGCGGAAAAATCACCAGTGTGACCCAGGGCCGCACCTTGGACAGGCGCTGCCGCCCCACCAAGCGGCGAAAGCGCGAGTACACGCGCCAGACGATCAACGGGAGCAAAACCATCAGGGTGATGGTGGATGAACCGGGGGCTTGCATACAACGACCTACAGGTAACTGGTGATGGCGGGTGCCGAAGCCTTGTCATGCAGACCGTCAATAAAAACCACGGGCGCAGCGGCCAGGGTCTGCGGGCTGACGCCTTCCAAGCACCCCAGGTTCACACTGTAAATCTGGTGTCCTTCGGGCGTGTTGCCCACACCATGGGCACGTACGCCGCAATGGCGGCAAAAGTAGTGCTGGTTGAGCCGGGTGTTGAACAGGTACTCGGTCAACGCCCCCTCGCCCGCCAGCAGTCGAAACGCGCCGGGTCGCACCACCGCGTGCCAAAAACGGGTGCGGCTGCAGATGGAGCAGTTGCAGCGGTAGGTGGCCGCGGTCAAGTCCAGGTCGGCCTCAAAGCGCACTGCACCGCAGTGGCAACTTCCCTGGTAGGTGGTCAGCATGGGGTACCTCCGCCAAAGGACCGTTCACAGTTGCTGGTGCACCACCACGCCGCCGCGGTTGGAGTACTTGGTCAGCGCGTCCATTTTCTCGATCTGCACTGCAGCGTGACGATGGTTGTAGACATGTTCGCGCAGCCAGTCGAATTCAGCATGCAGCGCCGCGTCGTCGGCCAGGCGCGTGGCCCAGACGCGCTGGTCCGCGTTCCAGCGGTAGCCGCGCGCCTTCAGCAGGTCTTTGGCATCAAACGGCGCATTGGTGGCGCTCAGGCGGTAGCTGGGGTGGTTGGCGGCCTCCAGCAGCTGGGCCAGGCCCGTGTGGGGGGCATGCGGCAGCGGCACGGCCAGCACGGCCAAGAGCGCGTGGCAGTCCATTTCGGCGCGGTGGGCGTCGTAAAACAACCCCAGCTCCTGTGCCAGGCTCTCCAGCTTGGCAGAGCCGCGGCCCTGGGCCTTCCAATCAATGTCGGCAAACGAGCAAGACCATGCCACCTTGGCGAACTGCGGCAAGCGGCTCTCCACAAACGGCCGGTCAAAGCCCGCGTTGTGGGCAATGACCACATCCACCCCGTCCAGCAGCGTCGCCACACGGTCCAGGTCCAGTGCCTGGCCCTGCACGTCGGCATCGGTGATGCCGGTGATCTTCACCACGTCGGCCGGGATCGGCTTGCCCGGGTCTTCCAGCCCGTCATACACCTGCACCGGCCCCACAGGCAGGCCGGTGGCGGTGTCCACGTCCACGCGCAACAACGCCAGTTCAATGATTTTTTCGCGGGCCTGATCCAGGCCCGTGGTCTCCGTGTCCAGCACCAGAATGCGCTTGACCGCGCCCTGCGCCGTGGGCCAGTTCAGCCGGGGCACCAGGCGGCGCTGCACACGGTAGTCGGGGTGGGCTTCGAGCAGGCGGGCCGCAGCCTCTGCGTCCAGCGGCGAAGCCTGCACGGCGGGCAGGGCCTCTGCCACGACAGTGGGCGCTGCGCGGGCCGTGGCCGGCGCCTTGGCGGCGGCACTGGACGCACGCTTTTTGGCTGCCGGCTTGGTGCTGGGCAGCGTGGGCAAATCGGGCAAAAAGTCAAAACCGAGCTGGTCTGTGGTCACGGGTGCACCTGGCAAGAATAGGTGCTCCATTATTGCCCCTATCATCGGCGCCACCCTCCGAGAACCCCTATGCAAATCACCATTCTTGTGGGCACCGTGCATGGCAACGCCAGCGCTGTGGCCCAGGCCCTGCAACTGGCCGCCGATGACATTGCGGCCCAGATCACCGTACTGCCCATGGACGGGCTGGATATCAGCATCTTTGACCAGCCCGGTGCCTTCATTGTCTGCACCAGCACCACCGGCAGCGGCGATGTGCCCGACAACGCGCAAGCGCTGTTCCACTCACTGGATGCCCAGGCCAAATACCTGGGCCATGTGCGCTTTGGCCTGGTGGCGCTGTGCGACAGCAGCTATGGCGACAGCTTCATGGGCGGTGGCAAACAGTTTGACGAACGCCTGCGCGACCTGGGCGCCCAGCGCGTGGGTGAGATCTGCGTGCTGGACGCCATGGAGACCACCCAGCCAGAGGAAGACGCCATCGCCTGGCTCAAGCCATGGGCAGTCCAACTGGCGACAGCTGCATAACAAATAGGCTTCTAGCCCTCGTAAAATATGCGCGAGCAGCTTCACTTTTGATAGCACGCACCATGACTACCAGCGCTTCCAAACCCGCCACCGCCGCCCAACTGCTGCGTCAACTCAAGGGCGTGCGCATCCTCAGCTTGGCGTTGAACCTGCCGGGACCAGCCGCGCTGATGCGCTGCCACGCCATGGGCGCCAGTTGCGTGAAGCTGGAGCCGCCGCAGGGCGATCCCATGGGCGCCTACAACCCCAAGGCTTATGCCACGTTGCACGCGGGCATGAAGATCGCCAGCGCCGACCTCAAGACCGAGGCCGGCCAGAAAACCCTGCACAAGGAACTGGCCCGCACCGATGTGCTGCTCACCTCATTTCGCCCCTCCGCGCTCAAGAAGCTCGGGCTGGAGTGGAAGTTGCTGCGCAAACAGTACCCCGAGCTCTCGGTCGTGGCCATCGTCGGCGCCCCCGGCGCGCGCGCCGAGGAGCCCGGTCACGACCTGACCTACCTGGCCGAAAACGGTCTGGTGACCGGGCTGGACCTGCCGCCCACGCTGTACGCCGACATGGGCGGCTCCCTCATGGCGTCCGAGGCCGTGTTGCAGGCCCGACTGCACCAGCTGCAAAAAGGCAAGGGCACCTACCTGGAAGTGGCACTGTCCGACGCCGCCGGCTACCTGGCCCTGCCGCGCAGCTGGGGCCTCACCACGCCGGGTGCCGCCGTGGGTGGGGGCCACGCGGGTTACCGGGTCTACCCCTGCAAAGACGGCCGCGTGGCCCTGGCCGCGCTGGAACCCCACTTTGCCGCCGCACTGGGTGCCGAGGCGGGTCTGCGACAATCGGGGCTTCTGGCCCTGTTCGCCCCCGAGGCGCACGCAGCCATCGCCGCCTTTCTGGCTGGCAAAACCCGCCAGCAACTGGATGCGCTGGCCCTTTCCAAAGACATACCGCTGTACACGCTGGCCTGAAACAGGCCGGCCTCTTTTTGTTTGATGACTGCCGCCCGCGCCCCCTCCCCCCAGTTTCGCCTGATCGACATCCTTAAAGTCGTTGCCGCCCAGTGCATCGTGTTGCACCACTTTTCAGCCTACGGCCCGCTGTCCGATGCCGCGGCCGAAGTAGCCCCTACGGCCAGCGAGTGGCTGTTTGACGACGCGCGCATTGCCGTACAGGTGTTTCTTGTCGTGGCCGGCTACCTGGCCGCACGCGGCATGGCGTTCACCGTGCGCCGCGCGCCCAGCGTGTTGCAGGCGCTGGGCCAGCGCTACCTGCGCCTGGTGGTGCCGTTCGCCGCCGCGCTGGGCCTGACCATCCTGTGTGCGGCCATTGCCCGCCCCCATCTGGACGGCGACCTGGTGCCCGCCGCGCCCAGCCTGGCACAACTGGCGGCCCACGCCAGTCTGCTGCACAGTGTGCTGGACGTGGAATCGCTTTCCGCCGGCGTCTGGTATGTGGCGATCGACTTTCAGCTCTACGCCATGATCGCGCTGCTGCTGTGGCTGGGCCGCGGCCAGCGCCTGTTGAGCCTGGGTCTGGTGGCGGCGCTGGCCGTGGCCTCGCTCACCTGGTTCAACATGGATGCCTCGCTGGACGCCTGGGCGCCCTACTTCTTTGGCGCCTATGGCCTGGGCGCACTGGCCTGGTGGGGCGGCCTACGGGCGCGCCATGGTGTGATGGCACTGGGCCTGTACCTGACGACGCTAAGCGCGGGCCTGGCCTCCCTGGTGGTGGACTTCCGCTCACGCATTGCGCTGGCCCTCAGCGTCTCGGCCGTGCTGGCCACCTTTGGCAGCTATCGCCTGGCCCTGCCCCGCGCGGTGGACCGCTGGGTGGGCCGCCTGAGCCGCACCTCGTACGCGCTGTTTCTGGTGCACTTCTCGGTGCTGCTGTTGGCCAATGCGCTCTGGGCCGAGCTAGAGCTGGACGATGCTGAATGGGCGCTGGTCTTCATCGCCGCCAGCTGGGTGCTGAGCCTGGTGGCCAGCTACGCCTTCCACACCCAGGTGGAACTGCGCTTTGAGCAATGGCGCCGCAGCGCCAAAGACGCCATCGCGGCCCAGGCCGCCAAGTAAAATCCGCCATCCAACTCAGAAAGATTCGCTATGGGCGCGCAATGGAAAGCAAAGGGCAAGGCCCTGGTGGCCGATGCCAAGGGCCGGCTGTTTACCAAGCTGGTGAAAGAAATTACCGTGGCCGCACGCGGCGGTGCCGACCCGGCCGCCAACGCCAAGCTGCGCCTGGTGGTGGAGCAGGCCCGCAAGGTCTCCATGCCCAAGGACACACTGGACCGCGCCATCAAAAAGGGCGCTGGCCTGACCGGTGAAGTGGTGCACTATGAGCACGTGATCTACGAAGGCTTTGCCCCGCACCAGGTGGCCGTAATGGTGGAATGCCTGACCGACAACGTGAAGCGCACTGCGCCTGAGATGCGCGTGCTGTTCCGCAAGGGCCAGTTGGGCACCAGCGGCTCCGTGGCATGGGACTTCAACCACCTGGGCATGATCGAAGCCGCGCCCACCGCAGCAGACTCCGACCCCGAAGTCGCCGCCATCGAAGCGGGTGCCCAAGACTTTGAGCCCGGCGACGAAGAAGGCAACACCGTCTTTTATACCGACCCCACCGACCTGGACCTGGTGAGCCGCGCCCTGCCCAACTTCGGCTTCAACGTGCTGTCCGCCAAGCTGGGCTACAAAGCCAAGAACCCGGTGGACCCCAGCAGCCTGAGCGCCGAAGCACTGGAAGAAGTGGAAGCCTTCCTGGCCGCCATCGACGGCAACGACGACGTGCAGAACGTCTACGTGGCACTGGCCGGCTAATTCCCATGGCCCTGTGGCTCGTTGCCGCCTGGGCCGTCCTCAACCTGCTGACCTTCGCGCTCTACGCGCGCGACAAGCACGCCGCCCGCACCGGCCAGTGGCGCACCCCGGAAAACACGCTGCACCTGCTCAGCCTGCTGGGCGGCTGGCCCGCAGCGCGGGTGGCGCAGCGTGTGTTGCGGCACAAGACCAGCAAGGCCAGTTTTCAGGCGATGTACTGGCTGACGGTAGTGGGCAACCTGGCTGGCGTGGGGGCTTGGGTGTTCCGGGATACGTTCAAAGCGCTATGGTTTCAATAGCTGCTAGCGCACATTCCACGGGGGCTAAAGGCCTTTTTCCTCAAGAAGCTTACTTGCCTGCCTGCTTGCGCCAGAGCTGAATGTTTGCCTCAATCAGTTTGTTCATCACGCCCTGCTTTTGCAAGGTGTAGAGCGCGCGGGACACCCGGCCACGAAACTCGCCGGTGTTGCAGGGGGATTTGTGCGACAGCGTCACATACAGGCTCTCGTTGCTGATGGACGGTGACACGGTGCGCAGGCCAGTGATTTCCATCTTGGCGGCATAGGCCAGGCCGGGGTCTTCCTCGTAAACCAGGTAGTCCACGCGCCCGGCCTGCAGCACCTTCAGGGCATTTTCCAGACTGGCGACACTGTCAATGGTCAGTGACTCTTTGGCATAGCGGTCAAAGCTTTCACCAAAGCTGTTGTTGATCACGGTCACCCCCTTGAGACCCTGCAGGTCGCTCCACTTCCGGTACTTGATGGGCTTGCTCGCCTGCACCCAGATGACCGATCGTGTCTCACGAAACGCCGGGTAGAAGTAATCCATGTACTCCAGCCGTGGCAGCGTGTAGAAGGCGCCGGCAATCATGTCGGCGCGGCCACTGCGCACCACCTCCTGCACGCGCGCCCAATTGCCCACATATTTCATCTCGATGCTGACCCCCATTTCCTTGGCCAGCAATTGCATCAGGTCGGCATTGGCGCCGACCAGACGCGTGTCATCGGTGGGGTCGCGCCACAGGTAGGGCGGGTACTCGGGGTTGCCGGTGACTACCAGCTTGTCACAGGCGTCGGCGGCCCATGCCCCCAGTGGCTGCCCTAACGCACATACCAACGCCAGCACAAGGGCCCACGGCCCCCCGACATGACTGCCTCTGCCATTGTTCAACATGGTGTCCCCCAACGCGGGGCCCCGGTTATGCGTTGCGCCGTTCGGCGTCGGCAGCGCTGTCGCGGCCCTATGAGGCCAGCTCCAGCGGCTTGCTGCGCCAAATCTTGTCTGCGTACTCCCCAATCGTCCTGTCCGAAGAAAACGGGCCCATGGCCGCCACATTGCGCAGGGCCTTGACGGTCCAGGCATCACGGTTCTGGTAAGCCACATCCACCTGCTCCTGGGCGGCGATGTAGGCTGCGTAATCGGCCAACAGCAGGTAATGGTCGCCCCAATTTACCAGCAAGTCATAGATCGCCTGGAAGCGCCCCGGCTCGTCGGGGCTGAAGAGGCCATCCCGGATAGCCTCCAGCACCGCGGTGAGCTCGGCGTTGCCCTCTGCAATAGCGCGCGGCTGGTAGCCAGCGGCGCGCGTGGCGGCCACCTGCGGCGTGGTCATGCCGAAGATGAAAATGTTGTCGGCGCCCACGTTTTCCAGGATCTCGACGTTGGCACCGTCCAGCGTGCCGATGGTGAGTGCGCCATTCAGGGCAAACTTCATGTTGCCGGTGCCGGACGCCTCAGTGCCCGCGGTGGAAATTTGCTCGGACAAATCGGCCGCAGGGATGATGCGCTCGGCCAGGCTCACGCTGTAGTTGGGGATGAACACCACCTTGAGCAGATGGCCCACACGCGGGTCGTTGTTCACCACGCTGGCCACGTTGTTGATCAGGTGGATGATCTGCTTGGCCATGTGGTAGGCCGATGCGGCCTTGCCTGCAAATACCACCACGCGGGGCACGGTCACGCTGCCGGGGTGGTTGATGATGCGCAAATAGCGCGTGACCACATGCAGCACATTGAGCAGCTGGCGCTTGTACTCGTGGATGCGCTTGACCTGCACGTCGTACAACGCATCGGTGGGGATGGTCAGGCCCATATGGGCCTGCACCCAGGCGGCCAGGCGCTCCTTGTTGGCGAGCTTGGCGCCCTGAAAGGCCTCGATCACCTTGGGGCTAGTCAACACGCCGTTCAGGCCACTGAGCTGCGTGAGGTCCCGGCGCCAGCCGGTGCCCACCTGCTTGTCCAGCACGGCGGACAGCGCCGGGTTGGCCTGCGCCAGCCAGCGGCGTGGCGTGATGCCATTGGTCTTGTTGTTGAAACGATCGGGCCAGAGGTTGGCAAAGTCCAGAAAGATGCTTTCCTTCATGAGCTCGGAGTGCAGCGCCGACACGCCGTTGACCGAGTGGCTGGTCACCACGGCCAGGTAGGCCATGCGCACGCGGCGCTCGCCGCCCTCGTCCACCAGGCTGACCTTGCGCAGCAGTTCGGCACTGCCGCCACGCTGGGAAATCTGGGCCAGGAACTGGGCGTTGATGTCGTAAATGATCTGCAGGTGGCGCGGCAGGATGCGGCCCATCATCTCCACGGGCCAGGTCTCCAGCGCCTCGTGCATGAGGGTGTGGTTGGTGTAGCTGAACACGCCCTGGCACAGGCGCCAGGCATCGGCCCAGGGCAGGTGGTGTTCGTCCAGCAGCAGGCGCATGAGCTCGGGAATGGCCAACACCGGGTGGGTGTCGTTGAGGTGGATGCTGACCTTGTTGGGCAGGTTCTCAAAGCCCGTGTGGGTGCGCAGATAGCGGCGCAGCAGATCCTGCACGCTGGCGCTGCAGAAGAAGTACTCCTGGTGCAAGCGCAGCTCGCGGCCCGAGGGCGTGGAGTCGTCCGGATAGAGCACGCGAGACACGTTCTCGGAGTGGTTCTTGGTCTCCACCGCCGCAAAGTAATTGCCACGGTTGAAGGCACCCAGGTCAATCTCCTGCGTGGCCTTGGCCGACCACAGGCGCAGCGTATTGGTGGCCTTGGTGGCATAGCCGGGGATGATGGTGTCGTAGGCCATGGCCTGCACATCGTGGCTGTCCACCCATTTGTAGGCGTCACCCTCCTTCACCACATGGCCGCCAAACTGCACGCGGTAGGTCACCTCGGGACGCGGGAACTCCCAGGGGTTGCCGTGGGTGAGCCAGTAGTCGGGCACCTCCACCTGCCGGCCGTCCACAATGGTCTGGCGGAACATGCCGTAGTCGTAACGGATGCCGTAGCCAAAGCCCGGAATGTTGAGCGTGGCCATGGAGTCGAGAAAACACGCGGCCAGGCGACCCAGGCCACCATTGCCCAGTGCCGCGTCGGGCTCCAGCTCGGTCACCGCGTCGATGTCCACACCAAAGTCGGCCAGAGCCTGCTTGACCCGCTCGCGCAGGCCCACGGCCAGCATGGCGTTGCTGAAGGTGCGGCCAATCAGAAATTCCATGCTGAGGTAGTAGACGCGCTTGGCGTCCTGTGCGTACTGGGCGCGCGTGGTGGTCATCCAGCGCTCCACCAGCTGGTCGCGCACGGCGTAGGCGGCGGCGTGCAGCCAGTCTTCGGGGCGTGCGGCCTGCGGGTCTTTGCCGACCACGAACATCAGCTTGTTGGCAATGGAGCGCTTGAGGGATTCGAGGTCGCGGCCGGGCGCGTCAAATTCAAAATTCACGGGGGTGGGCGTCGAGTTGGTCATACGTGGATCAGCTGTTGGTACAGCGCGGTGTAGTGCCCGGCGGCGGTAGTCCAGTCGAAGGCAAGCTTCATGCCGGTCTGGCGCACGCGGCTCCATTCGGCCTTGCGGTGGTACAGCGCGAAGGCCCGACGCACCGCGCGGCGGTACTGGGTTTCATCAAAATCGTCAAATACAAAACCAGTGGCGCTGCGGTCTTCCAGGGTTTCCAGGTCAGAGTCCACCACGGTGTCGGCCAAGCCACCGACCCGGCGCACCAGCGGCAGGCTGCCGTATTTCAGGCCGTACATCTGGGTCAAGCCGCAGGGCTCAAAACGCGAGGGCACCAGCGTCACATCGCTGCCCGCAAAGATGCGGTGAGCAAAGGTCTCGTCATAGCCGAGCTTGACCGCCACCCGGCCTGCGTGGGTCCTGGCCTGGGCCACAAAGGCCTGCTCCAACCCGGTCTCCCCACTGCCCAGCACCAGCAGCTGGCCACCCCGCGTGACGATCTCGTCCACCGCGGCCAGCACCAGTGGCAGGCCTTTCTGCTCGGTCAGGCGACTCACCACCGCAAACAGCGGCGCATCGGGCTCCAGCGCGAGGCCCATTTCGGCCTGGAGCACCGCCTTGTTCTGTGCCTTGCCAGCCATGCGGCGGGCGTCATACGGGTGGGCAATCAGCGCATCGGTGGCTGGGTTCCACACGCTGTCGTCCACCGCGTTCAGGATGCCGCTCAGGTGCTGGTTGCGTGCACGCAGCAGGCCGTCCAGCCCGCAGCCCTGCTCCGCCCCCTGGATCTCCCGGGCATACGTGGGGCTGACGGTGGTGATGTGGTTGGCATAAAACAGCCCCGCTTTCATGAACGAGAGCTGGCCGTGGAACTCCATGCCATGCACATGGAAGGCGCGCCCGGGCAGGCCCAGGTCGCCAAAATGTTCAGGTCCAAACACGCCCTGGTAGGCCAGATTGTGCACGGTGTAGACCGAAGGCACGTGCGGGCCGCGGCCTTCATTCCAGAGCGCCAGGCTGGCCGGAGCCAGCGCAGCGTGCCAGTCATGGCTGTGCACCAATTGGGGGCGCCACTGTGCATCCAGGCCGTGCACCACATGGGCTGCCGCCAGACCCAGCGCCGCAAAGCGCCGGTGGTTGTCGCCATAGGCCTGCTTGTTCGCATCTTCGTAGGGGTTGCCCGGCCGGTCGTACAGACCGGGAGCGATGAGCACATAGGCGCCCAGCGTGCGGCCCTCACGCGCCAGCGCGGGCAGCGTGCCGTAGACCACCTCCACGCGCTCGCCCCAGGGCATGGCAAAGCTACCCACAGGCACCGACCCATCCAGCCCTGCGCAGATGGCCGGAAAGCCCGGCAGCATCACGCGCACATCACATCCAGCCTCTTGCAAGGCCGCAGGCAGCGCCCCGGCAATGTCGGCCAGCCCTCCGGTTTTGAGCAGCGGAAAAATCTCGGCACTGACTTGCAGGATGCGCATGGATGAGGGCATTTTGGAGGTGTGGATGCGGTGGTGGGGAATCAGGGTGCCGGCAGGCGGTTCAGCATGTCCTTGGTGACCAGGACCACGCCATTTTCGGTGCGCTCGAAGCGTGCGGCATCGGCCACCGGATCTTCGCCGATCACCAGCCCTTCTGGCACGGTGCAACCGCGGTCCACCACCACGCGACTCAGGCGGCAACCGCGGCCAATGGTCACCTCGGGCAGCAACACGGCCTGGTCGATGACGCAGAAGGAGTGCACGCGCACGCTGCTGAACAGTACCGAGTTGCTCACGATGGAGCCCGACACAATGCAGCCGCCCGACACCATGGTGTTGATGGCCTGGCCGTGTTTGCCATCGGCGTCCTGCACAAACTTGGCCGGGGGCAGCTGGCGCTGGCTGGTCCAGATGGGCCAGTTAGTGTCATAAATGTCCAGCTCGGGGGTGACGGACGCCAGATCGAGGTTGGCCTCCCAGAACGCATCAATGGTCCCGACATCGCGCCAGTAGGGAATCGCGTCGGGGGTGGATGACACACAGGACATCGAGAACGGATGGGCAATCGCCCTGCCCTCGCGCACCACGCGCGGGATCACGTCCTTGCCAAAGTCGTGGCTGGAGTTGGGATTGGCAATGTCGTCTTCCAGCAGGTCGTAGAGGTATTTGGAATCGAAGATGTAGATGCCCATGCTGGCCAAGGACACGGCATCGTTGCCAGGCATGGGGGGCGGATCGGCCGGTTTTTCCACGAACTCGGTGATCTTGCGGGTATCGTCCACGGCCATCACACCGAATGCGCTCGCTTCGGCGCGTGGCACTTCAATGCAGCCCACGGTGCAGCCTGCGCCGCTGTCCACATGGTCCTTGAGCATCAGCGAGTAGTCCATCTTGTAGACGTGGTCGCCGGCGAGCACCACCACGTACTCGGGTTTGCTGCTCTGGATGATGTCCAGATTCTGGTAAATGGCATCGGCCGTGCCGCGGTACCAGTGCTCCTCGTCCACGCGCTGCTGCGCAGGCAGCAGGTCCACCATCTCGTTCAGCTCGGCACGCAGAAAACTCCAGCCGCGCTGCAGGTGGCGCAACAGCGAGTGCGACTTGTACTGGGTGATCACGCCAATGCGGCGAATGCCGGAGTTCACGCAGTTGGACAGCGCGAAGTCGACGATCCGGAACTTGCCGCCAAAGTACACCGCGGGTTTGGCACGGCGGTCGGTCAGCTGCTTGAGGCGTGAACCACGGCCTCCGGCCAGCACCAGGGCGATGGTGCGACGTACCAGCATGTGGGGCTGCATATGGCGCTCTTGCTGCACCAGGCTGCGTTGGGTCTCCGTTGTGTTCATGTTTGTCTCCTGTTCATTTTTAGTGGGGAAAGTGGGTATCGGTGTATCTCAGGTCATCACGGTCGGGTGGTCCATGCCGGTGAAGGCCCGGACTTTGGCCACGGTTTCGGCCAGTGCCACTAGCGGCTGCAAGGCCTCTTGTGCAGGCAGGTCCTGGCGGGCAGGATTGGGTTCGTGGCGCTCCAGATAGATCCGCAAGGTGGCGCCTTCCGTGCCGGTGCCCGAGAGGCGGAACACCACGCGCGAGCCGTCGGTCAGCACCACGCGCACGCCCTGCTTCTGGCTCACGCTGCCGTCCACGGGGTCGGTGTAGGCAAAGTCATCTGCAAAGGCGATGGGCAAGCCGGCCACCGTGGTGCCGCCCAGCGCGGGCAGGACCGCACGCAGCTCGCGCATCAGCGCATCGGCCTTGTCGGTGGGAATGGCCTCGTAGTCGTGGCGCGAATAGACACAGCGGCCATGCTGCTGCCACAGCGCACGCACCAGCTGCTCCACGGTCTGGCCTGTGGTGGCTACCAGGTTGAGCCAGAACAGCACGGCCCACAGGCCATCTTTTTCACGCACGTGGCTGGAGCCCGTGCCGTAGCTCTCCTCGCCGCACAGCGTGACCTTGCCCGCATCCATGAGGTTGCCAAAAAACTTCCAGCCTGTGGGCGTCTCAAAACACGGGATACCCAACGCCTTGGCCACGCGATCTACCGCAGTGCTGGTGGGCATGGAGCGCGCAACACCGGCCAGACCTGCCTTGTAGCCGGGCACCTGGGTGGCATGCGCCGCCAGCACCGCCAGGCTGTCGGACGGCGACACAACAAACTTGCGGCCCACCACCATGTTGCGGTCTGCATCACCGTCACTCGCGGCCCCCATGTCGGGCGCGTTGTCGGCAAACAGGTGGGCGATCAGGTCTTCGGCATTCACCGGGTTGGGGTCGGGGTGCAGGCCACCAAAGTCTTCCAGCGGCTCGGCATTCACCACGGTGCCGGCAGGCGCACCCAGCTCGCCCTCCAGCAATGCCTTGGCATACGGTCCACCCACGGCCCACATAGCGTCGTAGCGCAACCGGAAACCACCCGCAAACAGTGTGCGAATGGCCGCAAAGTCAAACAGGCCGCGCATCACTTCGGCATAGTCCGCCACGGGGTCGATCACCACAATCTCAGTACCTTCGAGCTGGCTGACGCCCAAAGCATCCAGCGCCACATCCTGCGTGTCGGTGGTATGGAGTTGGGTGACCTGCTGGGTGCGCGCATAGACTGCTTCAGTCACCTTCTCGGGTGCCGGTCCGCCATTGGCCACGTTGTATTTGATGCCGAAGTCGCCATCAGGCCCGCCGGGGTTGTGGCTGGCCGACAGCACGATGCCACCGCTGGCGCCGTGCTTACGGATCACGGCACTCACCGCCGGCGTGGACAGAATGCCGCCTTGCCCTACCAGCACGCGGGCGTAGCCCTTGGCCGCCGCCATGCGCAGAATGGTCTGGATCGCAACGCGGTTGTAAAAACGTCCGTCCCCCCCCACCACCAGGGTCAGGCCTGCGGCATCGGGCAGTACGTCAAACAACGCCTGCACGAAGTTCTCCAGATAGCGCGGCTGCTGGAACACAGTCACTTTTTTGCGCAACCCCGAGGTACCGGGGCGTTGGCCGTCAAACGGCGTGGTGGGCAAGGTGATGATGGACATAGGTCGTTGGGACGTAGTAACAAAACGGGTTAAGGAACAGCGGCGCTGGCCAACCAAAGACTCTGGGCTGGCACTTGCACCCGCAGTGGCAAGGCCATATCCGGTGCGGTGCCGGCATGGGTTTCCAAACGCAGGCGCCAGCGGGTCCCGGCAGGCGGCACGGGCAGAGCGAACTCCATGCTGTCAGCGGTCGGGTTGAGCAACAGCAGGCAGGCGGCGGGTGGCAGCGCAGCGGCTGGAGTCGGCGCAGGAAGCAGGTGCAACACCAGAGCGCGCTCCTGCGGGTGGTGCCAATCCGACGCGCTGAGAACCTCGCCATGTGGCGCCCACCATTGCGCTACCGGTGCGTGCTGCGGACCATGGTCGGCGCTGCTGCGCCACCAGGCCTTGCTGTGCAACAAAGGAAGTGCGCGCCGCAACGCCAACACCTGCGCCACAAAGGCCGTCAGGCTGCTATCCGCCCGGTCCCAATGCAGCCAGGTCGTGGGGTTGTCCTGGCAGTACGCGTTGTTGTTGCCGCCCTGGCTGTGGCCCAGCTCATCACCGGCCAACAGCATGGGGGTGCCCAGCGACCAGAGCAGGCCGGCCAGCAGCACGCGCTGTTGACGGGCGCGCAGTACCTGCACCTGTGGGTCATCGCTGGGGCCTTCCACGCCATTGTTCACACTCAGGTTGTGGCCATGGCCATCGCGGTTGTGCTCGCCATTGGCCTCGTTGTGGCGCTCGGCGTAGCTCACCAGGTCCATCAGCGTAAAGCCGTCGTGCGCGGTCACCAGATTCACGCTGCTGTGCGCTGCGCGCCGCATGGGGTTGAAAGCATCCACCGAGCCGGCCAGGCGGTTGGCCAGATCAGCGCGGCTGGCGCCGTGCTGCAGCCACGCGCTGCGCTGGGTATCGCGAAAGCGGTCGTTCCACTCCAGCCACCCGGCCGGAAACGCACCCAGCTGGTAACCGCCGGGGCCGATATCCCAGGGCTCGGCCACCATGAGCCGGTCGCGAAGCACCGGGTCTTGGGCCACCGCCATGAGGAATGGGGCGTTGGCCTCGAAGCGATGCCCACGGTCGGCGCCCGCGCGTGCCATTACCGGCGCAAGGTCAAAGCGGAAACCGTCCACACCAAACTCCTGCACCCAGCCACGCAGGCTGTCCATCACGGTGCGCAACACCAGCGGGTGGCTCAGGTTCAGGCAGTTGCCGCAACCGGTCCAGTTGGCGTACAGCGCGGGGTTGCTGCTGTCCAGGTGGTAGTAGGTCGCGTTATCAATGCCGCGCAGGCTGAGGGTCGGGCCGAGCTCATCGGTTTCGCCCGTGTGGTTGTAGACCACATCCAGAATGACCTCCAGCCCTGCGGCGTGCAGCGCATCCACCAGCGCGCGAAATTCGCTGCGCGGGCTGGTGCCCTGGGTTCCGCTCCAGTAGCGGTGTTCCGGGGCATTCCAGGCAATCGGGCTGTAGCCCCAGTAGTTGGACAGGCCCAAGCGGATCAGCCGCACTTCGTCCGCACGGTGTGCCACGGGCATCAGGCTCACGGTGGTGACACCCAGGCTGCGCAAATGCGCGATCGCTGCGGGATGCGCCAGGCCTGCATAGCTACCCCGCAAGGCGGCTGGCACATCCGGGTGCAAGGCGGTGAAGCCCTTCAGGTGCAGCTCGTAGAGCACACGCTGCGCGGGGTCCACCTGCACCCGCCCCTGCACAGGCGGAAGATCGCGAACAACCCGGGCCTTGAGCGCAGTGGCGGCGTTGTCGCGCGTATCCTGCTGGTTGGGGTTGCCGGGCACATGGCCCAGGTGGATATCGTCGCCATCGTAGCGGCCCACCACCTCACGTGCTGCCGGGTCCAGCAGCAATTTGGCGGGGTTAAAACGCTGGCCGTGCGCAGGGCTCCAGGGGGCATGCACACGCCAGCCGTAAACCAGGCCCGCCTCGGCACCAGGCAAAAAACCATGCCACAGGCCATCGACCGGGCCTTGCATGGGCAGGCGTTGCACCTCCCGCGTGGCACTGGTGTCAAACAAACACAGCTCCACGGCTTGCGCGTTGGGTGCCGCCAGGCAAAAGTTCACGCCCAGGTCGCGCAACTGTGCGCCCAAGGGTTGCATGTGGCCGGGTTGCAAGGTCATGACCGACTGGATCCGCGAGGTCGTTTAAGGGGTCACCCGGGTGAGCACAAGGCATGCCAATGGCGGTAAGGTCAGTACCACGGACTGCGCGCGGTGATGGGCGGCAACCGCATCGGTGCTCAATTCGCCATTGCCCACACCGCTGCCACCGTACACCACGTTGTCGGTGTTGATCAGTTCTCGCCAGGTACCTGCGCTGGGCATGCCAATACGATACCCATAGCGCGGCAGGGGCGTGAAGTTGCACACCACAACGGCGCTCTCGCCCTTTTGACCATGGCGCACAAATGCCACGACCGACTGGGTCGCATCCTCATGGGCGATCCAGTCGAACCCATCACTTTGCACGTCCTGCTGGTGCAACGCCGGGAAGGCCTGGTACACCCGGTTCAGGTCGCGCACCAGGCGCTGCACGCCCTGGTGGGCAGGCTGCTGTTCCAGCGGCCAGGAGAGTTCTGTCCCATCGGCCCATTCGGTCGGTTGTGCGAGTTCCCCGCCCATGAACAACAGCTTCTTGCCCGGGTAGGCCCACATGAAACCGTAGAGCGCGCGCAGGTTGGCAAAGCGCTGCCACTCGTCGCCCGGCATCTTGCCCAGCAGCGAGCCCTTGCCGTGGACCACTTCGTCATGTGAGAGCGGCAACACAAAGTTTTCCGTGAAGGCGTACATCAGCCCGAAGGTGAGCTGGTTGTGGTGGTGCCGGCGGTGCACCGGGTCCAGCGACGCGTACTTCAGCGTGTCGTGCATCCAGCCCATGTTCCATTTGTAGTGAAAGCCCAGGCCGCCGCTTTGCAGGTCTGCGCTGGGCGGGCGGCTCACGCCGGGGAAGGCGGTGGACTCTTCGGCCAACGTGATGGCGCCGGGCCGCTCGGTGCCCACAGTGTGGTTCATGCGGCGCAAAAACTCAATCGCCTCCAGGTTCTCGCGCCCGCCGTGTTTGTTGGGAATCCACTGCCCTTCCTCTCGGCTGTAATCGCGGTACAGCATGGAGGCCACGGCGTCCACGCGCAGGCCGTCGATGCCATAGCGTTCCAGCCAGTACAGCGCGTTGCCGACCAGGAAGTTGCGCACCTCGGTGCGGCCAAAGTTGTAGATCAGCGTGTTCCAGTCCTGGTGAAAGCCTTCCTTGGGGTCGGCGTATTCGTACAGGTGGGTGCCGTCAAACTCGGCCAGGCCATGTGCGTCACTGGGGAAGTGCGCGGGCACCCAGTCCAGAATCACGCCCAGACCGGCGGCATGCGCAGCGTCCACAAAGAACTTGAAGTCTTCGGGTGAGCCAAAGCGCGACGTAGGCGCAAACAGGCCCAGCGGCTGGTAGCCCCAGGAGCCGTCAAACGGGTGCTCGCTGACAGGCAGCAACTCCAGGTGGGTAAAGCCCATTTCCTTAGCGTATGGCACCAACGTGTCGGCGAGTTCGCGGTAGCTGAGCCAGCGCCAGCCATCGGCCTTGCGCCAGGAGCCCAGGTGCACCTCATAAATGCTGATGGGCTTGTCGAATGCATTGGCTGCCGCGCGGTCCGCGCGCATGGGCAAGCGCGGTGGCAGCGGATAGACCACGCTGGCGGTGTCGGGCCGCAGCTGGGCGTGAAAGGCAAAGGGATCGGCCTTGACGGCGATCTGGCCGCGTGCGCCGAGGATTTCAAACTTGTAGAGATCGCCTTGGGCGACGTCGGGGATGAAAATTTCCCACACGCCACACTCGCGCCGCAAGCGCATGGGGTGACGCCGGCCATCCCACTGGTTGAACGAGCCCACCACCGAGACACGGCGGGCATTCGGTGCCCACACGGCAAAGCTGGCCCCCGACACGCCGTTGATGCAAACCAGGTGTGCGCCCAGGCACTCAAACGGGCGCTGGTGCGTGCCCTCTGCCAAGAGCCACAGGTCCAGGTCTTGCAGCACCAGAGGAAAGTTGTAGGGGTCTTCGATCAGTTGCTCCGGGCCATCAGCCCACTGCACGCGCAGCAGATAGGCAAAGGGCGCTAGGCCGGCCTCCAGCAACACGCCAAACACATCGGTGCCTGCTTGACGCGCCAGTGCAGCACGCACCAGCCCCGTGGTTTTGTCCACCAGATCCACCGCAGTGGCACCCGGCAACAGGGCGTTGAGCGCCAAGCCGTCGGGACGGGAATGCATGCCCAATACGCCAAAAGGATCGGGGTGCTCTGCCCGCATCAGTGCGGACAGGTCGTGGTCTTGCAGCGTCATGGTGTGGGGGTCGGCACCGGGGTGCCGCCGCTTTGTCTCTTGTTGACGAACAGCTTAGTGCATTCTCAAGGCGTTTTACTTAATCAATACCCCTGCACTGCCTCCAAACCCCAATTTGTAACCGCTTTTGTTGCGAGTTACCGATACGCAAGCCTCGATTTAGCGTAGCCGTTCGACTTGGTAGCCCCGCGCAGCCAGCAAGGCCGGCAGCCCTTGCGGCCCCGCCATGTGCAAACTGCCCACCGCCACCAGCAGCTTTTTACCCCCCATGTGCAAGGCGTCCACACGCTGCGCGAGGCCGGGATTGCGGTCATCCAGCAGGCGGCGCATCTGCTCCTTTTCATTGGGCGTGCTGGCACACTCGCACCATTCGCTGTAGCGGGAGAGCGCATCGAAATCGGCCGTATCCCAGACCTGCACAGTGCGCAACAGCATCTTGCGCAAACGGTCGGACTCCAGGTCATCCAGCCCCTCACGGACCACAGCGGTGGCTTCAGCAGCGTTGCGGGCCAGCAAAGCGTGCATTTGCTCCTGCACGGTTTCCAGCGACACCACAGGGCGGGCCATGCTGCGCGCCACCAGGGACAGCAACACCTCAGAGCCATAGGTGGGGTCCAGCCCGTCGCGCCGCCCCGCCAAGGCGGACAGGGTAATAAGCTGCATTTCGGCCGGCGTCGTGTCCACGTCCTGGGTCGGCAGACACTGGGCCTGCAATTGGCGTAACAGCCGCGCCCGCAGCGCCGCGGTCAAGGGCCGCAGCTTCACCCGCGCCATGCCTGCCGCCATCTCGCGCTGCACATCGGCATTCAACGGATCCAGTTCCAGCGCGAGTGTGTCGGTGGCTTGCAGTGCCTCCCGCAACAAGGGGCCCGCCGCCATCCATTCAGCACGTCCCACATGCAAGGTGCCGTAGAGGTAGGAGTTGTGGCCGCCCTTGCTCACCCGCCACAGCAGGCCGTGGTCTTGGGCTTGGGCTGCGGCGGCTTGGAACAGCGTGTCATTCAGCGGCTGGGCGGCAGGCGGGCAAGTGCCATCCGCCCCCTCTGCGGCCACGGCGCCAACACTACCGAGCAGCCAGCCCAGCATGCAGATTGCTATGAATTGAATAGCTGCTCGCGCAGATCGCATGGGGGCTAGCGGCCTTTTGGGCTTACAAGAGCCTAGCGTGGCTTGCGCGGCAGCCGGGCGCTAGACTTGGCCGCTCCGGTCACACGCGGGGGCAAGCCTGTGTGCTGGGTTAGCATGCGGCCCTTGACCGGCTTCACTGCCGCAGCCGTCTTGGCCGGTGCCACGGTGGAGTTCTTCTTACGCGCGCTTTGGTAGCTGCCATCCACCAACGGCTGGAAGGTGGGGATCAGATGGTGCTTGCCATTGCCCACCAGATCGGCGCGGCCCATGGCTTTGAGGGCCTCACGCAGGAGCGGCCAGTTGTTGGGATCGTGGTAGCGCAGAAAGGCCTTGTGCAGGCGGCGGCGTTTCTCGCCGCGCACGATGTCCACGGTCTCTTCATCGCTCTGCGCGGTGCGGTGCACGCGCTTGAGCGTGTTGCGGCCCGAGTGGTACATGGCCGTGGCGGTGGCCATGGGGCTGGGGTAGAAGGTCTGCACTTGGTCGGCGCGAAAACCGTTCTTCTTCAGCCAGATGGCCAGGTTCATCATGTCTTCATCGGACGTGCCCGGGTGGGCGGCAATGAAGTAGGGAATCAGGAACTGCTTTTTGCCCGCCTCAGTGCTGAATTTCTCGAACAGCTGCTTGAACTTGTCGTAGCTGCCGATGCCGGGCTTCATCATCTTGGTCAGCGGCCCCTGCTCGGTGTGCTCGGGGGCGATCTTGAGGTAGCCACCCACATGGTGCTGTACCAGTTCCTTGACGTACTCAGGGCTCTTCACGGCCAGGTCGTAGCGCAGACCGGAGCCAATCAGGATTTTCTTGATGCCCTTCAAGGCGCGCGCACGGCGGTAGATCTTGATCAGCGGGTCGTGGTTGGTGGTCAGGTTCTGGCAGATGCCGGGGTAGACGCAGCTGGGCTTGCGGCAAGCGGCCTCGATCTCGGGGCTGCGACAGCCCAGTCGGTACATATTGGCCGTGGGGCCGCCCAGGTCGGAGATGGTGCCGGTGAAGCCCTTCACCTTGTCGCGGATGTCTTCGACTTCCTTGATGATGGACTCTTCCGAGCGGCTCTGGATGATGCGGCCCTCATGCTCGGTGATCGAGCAGAAGGTACAGCCACCAAAGCAGCCGCGCATGATGTTCACCGAGAAACGGATCATTTCCCAGGCGGGAATCTTGGTGGCACCGTCATGGCTGCCGTTCTCGTCGGCATAGCTGGGGTGCGGGCCACGCGCATACGGCAGGTCAAACACCATGTCCATCTCCGCCGTGGTCAGTGGGATGGGAGGCGGGTTGATCCAGACATCCCGTGCCGTGGTGCCCTCGCCGTGCGCCTGTACCAGCGCGCGCGCGTTGCCGGGGTTGGTTTCCAGGTGCAGCACCCGGTTGGCGTGAGCGTAGAGGATGGGGTCGCTCTTCACCTGCTCGTAGCTGGGCAGGCGGATGACCGAGCGCTCACGCGGTGGCACCTTGTACTTGCCCAGGCCATGCAGTGCAGGGTTCGGCACAAACTTCAAGGGCTGTATGGTCACAGCCCCCGTCGGTATTGCACTACCAGCTCCTGAATTCATAGCGCCACCCGCCTCGGCAGCCTGCGCCACGGCCTTGGCTTCGTCTTCCTTGGCGCAGGTGGCGCCGTTTTCGGCGGCCTGCTCGCTGGTGGTCATGTAGGGGTTGATGTGGGCTTCCACACGACCCGGCTCGTCCACGGTGGTGGAGGTGATCTCAAACCACCCCTTGCCAGTCTCATCGTCGGACCGACGCACAAAAGCGGTGCCACGCACATCGGTGATCTGCTCCACCGGCTCCTTGGCCGCCAGGCGATGGGCGATTTCGACGATCGCGCGCTCGGCGTTGCCGTACAGCAGCAGGTCGCACTTGGCGTCCACCACGATGCTGCGGCGCACCTTGTCGCTCCAGTAGTCGTAGTGGGCAATACGGCGCAGGCTGCCTTCGATACCACCCAGGATGATGGGCACGTCCTTGTAGGCCTCGCGGCAACGCTGGCTGTAGACGATGGCAGCGCGGTCGGGGCGCTTGCCGCCCACATCGCCCGGCGTGTAGGCATCATCACTGCGGATTTTGCGGTCCGCCGTGTAGCGGTTGATCATGGAATCCATGTTGCCACTGGTCACGCCCCAGAACAGATCGGGCTTGCCCAGGGCCTTGAAAGCTTCGGCGCTGGACCAGTCAGGCTGGGCAATGATGCCGACCCGAAAACCCTGGGCCTCCAGCATGCGGCCAATGACGGCCATCCCAAAGCTGGGGTGATCTACATAGGCGTCGCCGGTCACCAGAATGACGTCGCAGCTGTCCCAGCCCAGTTTGTCCATCTCGGCGCGGCTCATCGGCAAGAAACCGGCCGTGCCAAAGCGGGCTGCCCAGTACTTGCGGTAACTGGACAGCGGCTTGGCGGCGCGCGCGAAAAAGGAGACGTCGACTGGGGCGTTCATGGGCAATCCGGGGGTAACCCCAGAGTGTAAGGTTTTGTGCCTGTTCACGCACCCGCAGGGACAAGCGCGACAGGGAGAGGCAAAGCGCAATCGGAACTTTGCAAGCTGTTCGCCAGCGGAAAGCGCCAAATGCCTGATTTTCCACGGTAAAAACCCCAATGCACTGGTGTGGGGCGGCATCAAATTTGCTGTGCTTAGCCCGTAGAATGATTTTTCTTACATTTTCAAACCGCCGGGAATGCGTTTCCGGTATTTCAAAGGATCTATCCATGAAGAAACTCCTGCTGGCTCTGGCAGTGACCTCCCTTTTGGCCGCCTGTGGCAAAAAAGAAGAAGCTGCGCCCGCAGCGCCTGCGGCTCCCGCGTCGGCTCCCGCCGCTGCCGCGGCCGCGCCCGAAGAGGCCGTGTTGAAGGTCGCCATCGACCCCACCTACGAACCCTTCACCTTTAAGTCCGCCGACGGCAAGCCCACCGGATTTGACGTGGACATTGCATCCGCCCTGTGCGAGCAAATCAAGCGCAAGTGCGAGTTCGTGGAACAAGTCTGGGACAGCATGATCCCCGGTCTGAACGCCAAGAAGTACGACGTCATCATCAGCTCCATGTCCATCACTGACGAGCGCCTGAAGGAAGTCGACTTCACCGACAAGTACTACAACACCCCCAGCCGCATCGTGCTGAAGAAGACCGTCAAGTACACCGACCCCGCCTCCATCAAGGGCAAGAAGATTGGTGTTCTGAAGGGTTCCACCCAGGAAAAATACGCACTGGGCGACTTGAAGCCCGCTGGCGTGATCGTGAACTCCTACGAAGCACAAGACCAGGTTTACCTGGACATCAAGTCGGGGCGCCTGGACGGTACCGTGGCCGACTACATGGAAGTCACCGGTGGTTTCCTGTCCAAGCCCGAAGGCGCCAACTACCAGTTGGTCGGACCTGACCTGAAGGACCCCAAGTACTACGGCTACGGCGCCGGCATCGCCCTGCGCAAGGGTGAAGACAAGCTCAAGGCCGAGCTGAACGACGCCATCAAGGCCATCCGCAGCAACGGCACCTACAAGACCCTGAACGACAAGTACTTTGCCAAGTACAACATTGACGTTTACGGCGAATAAATCTTGTAATTGCTCAACCAGCGGGGCGCGTTTCTGCGCCCCGTTGCGTTAAACGCTACCCCAGCCCCTCCATGAATGCTTATTACATCGCAATCCTGCAAGGCTCGGTCCTGACCGTCGGCGTCTCGCTTTGCGCCCTGTTGGTATCCATCATCCTGGGCCTGCTTGGCGCTGCGGCCAAACTCTCGGGGCGCCCGGTGCTGGTGTCCATTGCCTCAACTTACACCACCGTCATCCGCGGGGTGCCTGATCTGGTCGTCATGCTGCTGGTGTTTTACGGTGGCACCATCGGCCTGAACCATCTGCTGGAGCTTTCTGGCAGCAAAGCCACCATCGATATCAATCCCTTTGCCGCAGGGGTGCTCACCCTGGGCTTCATTTACGGCGCCTACATGACGGAAACCTTCCGCGGCGCCATCCTTTCCATCCCCAAAGGCCAGATGGAAGCCGCCTGGGCCTTTGGCATGGGGCCAGTGCGAACCTTTGTGCGCATCACCACGCCGCAAATGGTGCGCTACGCCCTCCCCGGCTTCACGAACAACTGGCTGGTCCTGATCAAGTCCACCGCGCTGGTGAGCCTGATTGGCCTGAAGGAAATGACCTACCTCTCCAAACAGGCCAGTGCCGCCACGCGCTCGCCATTTGCGTTCTTCCTGTTCACCGCAGCCCTGTTCCTGATCTACACCACCATCTCGCTGTACGCACTGCGCAAGCTCAATGCGCGCTACAGCCTGGGCACCAAGCGGGGTGAGCTATGAAATGGTATGTAATTTTTGAGCCCCAGAACCTGGAGCTCTACACCACCGGCATTCTCACCACGCTAGGGTTGCTGTTCTCTTCGCTGGGCATTGGCGCCGTATTGGCACTGATCTTCGCGCTGCTGCTCACCGGCCCCTGGGCCCCACTGCGCTGGATCGTCGGCGCCTACACCTACGTCATCCGCGGCACGCCGCTGCTGATTCAGGTCTACCTGATTTATTACGGCTTGGGCCAACTGGAATGGATACAGGCGCGCTGGGACGATGTCTGGCCCTGGACGAATTTCAAGGAACCCTTCTTCTGCGCGCTACTGGCCTTCAGCCTGAACACCGCGGGCTACACGGCCGAAATGCTGGCCGGCGCCATTCGCGAAACATCTGCGGGCGAAATCGAATCGGCCCAGGCGTATGGCATGAGCCGGTTCCAGGTCATGCGCTACATCGTGCTGCCCAGCGCACTGCGGCGCACCTTGCCGGCGTACAGCAACGAAGTGGTCATGATGCTGCAAAGCACCAGCCTGGCCAGTGCGGTACCCAGCATGCTGGACGTGACTGCGGCGGCCAGCCGCGTCTACTCGGACTATTACCTGCCGTTTGAAGCCTATATTGCCGCGGCGGCCATTTACTTGGTCGCATCGTTCTGCCTGATCGGCATCTTCCGACTGGCAGAAAAGCAATTCCTGGCCTACCTCGCGCCCCGCAAGCACTAAGACGCCATGCAACGCATCGACCACCCCCTGCTTTCCAACAGCCTGGGCAGCCATCGCAGCCTCAGCAGCTTCCACTACGGCACACCGGGCCGAGGCCCCAAGGTCTACATCCAGGCCAGCCTGCATGCCGAAGAACTCCCCGGCATGCTGGTGGCCCACCACCTGCGCGCCCACCTGGATGCGGCCGAGGTGGCCGGCGCCATCGTGGGCGAAGTGATCCTGGTGCCCGTGGCCAACCCGATTGGCCTGGCCCAGCGCGTGGACCACAAGCCCATGGGCCGCTTCGAGCTGGACAGCTCCGAAAACTTCAACCGCCACTACCCCGATCTGGCGCAGGCCGTGTTCCCGGTGGTGAAAGACGCGCTGGGCGCCGACCCGGCCGCCAATGTGGCAGCGGTGCGCCGTGCCATGGGCCAGTACCTGAAGGCATGGAAGCCTGCCACCGAGCTGCAAAGCCTGCGCCGCACCCTGCTGGCATTGGCCCATGACGCGGACTACGTGATCGACCTGCATTGCGACTGCGAAGGCGTGATGCATTTCTACACCGAGGAAAGCTGCTGGCCCCAACTCGCACCGTTGGCCCATTTGCTCCAGGCCCGTGCCATCCTGCTGGCCAAGAACTCCGGTGGCGGTCCGTTCGACGAATGCCTGTCCGGGGCCTGGTGGCAGCTGGCCGAAGCCCTCAAATCCGCGGGTCGCAGCGCTCCGCTGCCCCAGGGTTGCTGCAGCACCACGGTGGAGCTGCGGGGTGAGGCCGATGTCACCCACGCCTGGGCGCGCGAAGACGCCGCGGCCGTATTCGCCTTTCTGCAACATAGCGGAGCCATTGCGGGAGGCCCGGTGGTGGTTCCAGATGCCCGATGTGATGCCACGCCGCTGGCAGGTTCCGAAACCCTGAATACCCCGGTGCCCGGCGTCGTGGTCTACGCAGCCGATGTGGGCCAGACACTGAAGGTGGGCGACCTGGTCGCCGAGATCATCGACCCCATTGCCAACACCACCCACCGCGTGGTGGCCGGTGTGGCCGGCGTGTTTTACGCGCGGGTACGCGACCGCTATGCCATCTCGGGCGCAGAAATCGGCAAGATCGCCGGCGCCATCCCTTTCCGAACCGGGGAGCTGCTGGGCGCCTGAGCGCCCTGCCCCACTCCAACGCTTTACCCTGCACTGCAATGACCAGCAAACCTCTCAAACTCCAGGTTGAAAACATCCACAAGCGCTTTGGCAGCAATGAGGTGCTCAAGGGCGTGTCCCTGTCCGCCCATGCGGGCGATGTGATCAGCATCATTGGCAGCTCCGGCTCGGGCAAGAGCACGTTTTTGCGCTGCATCAACATGCTGGAACGCCCGCACCAGGGCCGCATCAACGTGGCAGGTGAAGAGCTGGTGCTGGTGCCCGGCCCCACAGGCGAACTGGTGGCCAAAGACGCCAAGCAGTTGCAGCGCCTGCGCACGCGTCTGGCCATGGTGTTCCAGCACTTCAACCTCTGGGCCCACATGACCGTGTTGCAAAACATCATCGAGGTCCCGGTCCATGTGCTGGGCATTCCCAAAGACCAGGCCGTGGACACCGCGCGCAAGTACCTGGCCAAGGTGGGCCTGTCCAACGTGGAGGACCGCTACCCCGCCCACATGAGCGGTGGCCAGCAGCAACGCGTGGCGATTGCCCGTGCGCTGGCCGTAGAACCCGAAGTCATGTTGTTCGACGAGCCCACCAGTGCGCTGGACCCCGAGCTGGTGTCCGAGGTTCTCAAGGTCATGAAGAACCTAGCGCAGGAAGGCCGCACCATGGTGGTTGTGACCCATGAGATGGGTTTTGCCCGTGAAGTGGCCAACCACCTGATCTTTTTGCACAAGGGCCTGGTCGAGGAAGAAGGCAACCCCGCCCAGGTGCTGGCCAACCCCAAGAGTGAGCGCCTGGCGCAGTTTCTGTCGGGCAGCCTGAAGTAAGCACGGCACCTTACCCCACACGCCATGCCGCTGCGGGAAACCTCCACGCTCTTTGAGCAGCTGCCCATCGGGGCGTATCGCTCCAGCGTGGATGGCAAGCTGCTCAAAGTCAACGCGGCTTTTTTGCGCCTCAACGGCTACAGCAGCGAAGAGGAGATGCAGCAACACCTGCAAGACCATGGCCGCGACCCCTATGTGCACCCCCAACGGCGCGAGAAGTTTGCCGAACTGATCCTGTCCCAGGGCCAGGTTACCAACTTTGTCTCGGAGATGTACCGGTTGAAAACCGGCGAGCGCATCTGGGTCCGCGAGCACGCCCACGTGATGCTGGGAGAGGACGGCGAAGTGCTGTACTTCGAGGGCACCATGGAGGACATCACGCGTGAACGCGCGTCAAGGGCCGCCATGCGCAAGAGCGAGGCGTTGCTGCGCAACGTGCTGCAAACCATCCCCGACCAGGTCTGGCTCAAGGACATTGATGGCGTCTACCTGACCTGCAATGACGCTTTTGCGAATCACCTGGGCATCACGCCCGCCGACATCATCGGCACGCGCGATGCGCACTGGGTGGAAGAGTCGGTGGCGGAGACCTTTCTGGCCAGCGACCGCTGGGCCATCCAGGCCGGCCGCTCGGTCACGTTTGAGGAAAACGCCTTCACCACCATCAACCCCAAGGGCGATCTGTTTGAGGTGACCAAAACGCCCATGCGCGACAACGATGGCAACGTCATTGGCGTGCTCGGCATGTCCCGCAACATTCAGGAGCGCAAGGTGGCCGAAGCCCTGCTGCGCGATACCACCGAGCAGCTGGAGCTGGCCATCATGGGTGCAGACCTCGGCCGCTGGGACCACGACTTGACCAATGAGCGCGGCTATTTTCTGGACGCACGCTCCTGCCAGATGCTGGGGCGCGATCCGCGCGAAAGCGAGTTTGGGCGCGCCTGGGGCCATCTGGTACACCCGGACGATCTGAGCAGCGCCATGCAGGCCATGCGCGGCCACCTGACCGGTAGCTCTTCGGCCTACCAGGCCGAATACCGCGCGCGCCATACGGATGGCCGCTGGATCTGGCTCAGCAGCCGCGGCAAGGTGGTGCAGTTCAGCAAGGACGGCGCGCCCCAGCGCATGGTGGGCACGCTGATGGACATTTCGGGCCGCAAACAGGCCGAAGCCGAGTTGCAAGCCACCCAGGCCGAGCTGCAGGCCACGCTGACGGCCCTGCCCGACCTGCTGTTCGAATTCAACGCTACCGGCCACTACCGCGCCGTGCACAGCCGCGACGTCGCCATGCTGTCTCGCCCCCCCGAGGTGCTACTGAACCGCGCCGTGGATGAAGTGCTCCCCAAAGACGCGGCCGACGCATGCATGGCCGCGCTGCGTGAGGCCCAGGCCAACGGTCGTTCGCACGGCATGCAGTACAGCCTGGAGTTGGCCGCAGGCAAGCTGTGGTTTGAACTGTCGGTGGTGCGCAAACCCACGGTTCCTGGCGAAGAAGAGCGCTTTATCGCGATTGCGCGCGACATCACAGAACGCAAGAACTCCGAAGAGGCGATCCGCCACCTGGCTTTCCATGACACGCTGACCGGCCTGCCCAACCGCCGCCTGCTCACCGATCGCCTGCAGCAGGCCCTGGGCGCAAGCCACCGCAAGGGGGAACATGGTGCGCTGATGTTCCTGGACCTGGACCAGTTCAAGCAGTTGAACGACACCCATGGCCACGACGTAGGCGACCTGCTGCTGCAGGAAGTGGCGCGACGCCTGCAGCAAAGCATTCGCGCGATAGACACCGTGGCACGCTTGGGCGGTGATGAGTTTGTGGTGCTGGTACAGGACCTGAGCGCCGATGTTGAAGAGGCCCGCCTGCATGCCACCACCGTCGGCCACAAGATTCTGGCCAGCCTGAACGACCCCTACTTGCTCAACGCCCACCTGCACACCACCACCCCCAGCATCGGCATTACACTGTTCCAAGGCGAGGACATGGTGCCCAACGACGTGCTCAAGCAGGCCGACACGGCCATGTACCAAGCCAAGGCCAACGGTAGAAACACCCTGTGTTTCTACCAACCCTGAAAGCCCCATGCTGCACTTTTTGCCTGCGCCCCTGCTGGGGCTGATTGCTGCGTTGCTGCTCACGCTCAACATACTGGTCTGGGTACCTGTTCTGCTGTTTTTCGCACTGGTCAAACTGGTGTTGCCGTTTCGGGCCGTACGCCTGGCCATCGACCCCATCCTGTTGTTCATCGCTGAAGGCTGGATTGGCTGCAACAGTGGCTGGATGGCGCTGACCCAGCGCACCGATTGGGACGTACGCGGCTTGGAGGACCTGGATCACCACAGTTGGTACATGGTGAGCAGCAACCACCAGTCCTGGGTGGACATCTTTGCCCTGCAGCACCTGCTGAACCGGCGCATTCCGCTGCTCAAGTTCTTCCTCAAGCAGCAGCTGATCTGGGTGCCCATCATGGGCCTGGCCTGGTGGGCACTGGAGTTTCCCTTCATGCGCCGGCACAGCGAGGCCTACCTGAAAAAACACCCCGAGATGCGCGGCAAGGACCAAGAGACCACGCGCCGGGCCTGCGAGAAATTCGCCCTCATTCCCACCAGCGTGATGAACTTTCTGGAAGGCACCCGCTTCACAACCGCCAAGCATGCCCAGCAACAGTCGCCCTACCAGCACCTGCTCAAGCCCAAGGCCGGTGGCCTGGCTCTGGCGCTGCAGGCCATGGGCGACAAGTTCCAGTCCATCCTGGACGTGACCATCGTCTACCCAGACGGTGTGCCCACATTCTGGTCTTTCCTCTGCGGCCAGCTGCCGCGCGTGGTGGTGCGCGTTCGCTCCATCCCGGTGCCTACCCAGCTCCTGGGTGGCGACTATGGCCAAGACCCTGTGTTCCGCGAAGCTTTCGCCCAATGGGTGCAGCAACTTTGGCGCGAAAAAGACGCGCAGATTGCCGCCCTACGGGCACAGCACCCACCCCGCTAACCCGAACTCCGGCGCCTGACGGCGCCACCGCTGCCCCGTGTCACCCCCTACGCCTTTTTTCACCCGACCGCGCGTCGTCTTTTTGCTGGCCAGCCTGTGCTGCCTGCTCTGGGGCAGTGCCTACCCGGCTATCAAGCAGGGCTATGTCTTGCTCACCATCCACCGCAACGACCTGGCCGCCCAACTGCTGTTTGCGGGCTACCGCTTTGTAGGCGCGGGCCTGCTGCTTCTGGTGTTTGCGCGGCTCACGGGCCGGTCGTTGGCGTTGCACCGCCTGCAAACCGGACAGCTTGCACTGCTGGGGATACTGCAGACCACGCTGCAGTACATCTTCTTCTACATTGGCCTGGCCCACACCACGGGGGTGAAGGCCTCGATCCTCAATGCTTCAGGCGTGTTTTTTAGCGTGTTGCTGGCGCATTTTGTGTACCACAACGACACACTGACCCTGCGCAAGCTGATGGGCTGCGCGCTGGGCTTTCTCGGGGTGCTGGCCGTGAACATTGGCGGACTGCTGGGTGGCGGAGCGACGGAGGGTGAATTCACACTGCTGGGCGAAGGTTTCATTGTGCTGGCAGCCCTGGTGCTCTCTGCTGCCTCGCTGTACGGCAAGCGCATCTCGCAAACCATGGACTCGGTCGTCATGACGGGATACCAACTGGGCACGGGCGGCGCAGTGCTGGTGTTGATTGGCTGGATGGCTGGCGGGCATACCGGCACGTTCACCCTGGCGCCCAGCCTGCTGTTGGCGTACATGGCCCTGCTGTCGGCCGTGGCCTTTGCGCTCTGGGGCGTGCTGCTGAAGTTCAACCGCGTGAGCACCGTGGCGGTGTACAGCTTTTTGGTACCCGTATTTGGTGCCTGCCTTTCGGCGCTGTTCCTGGGCGAATCGCTGCTGGAATGGAAATACCTGGTGGCCCTGGTGCTGGTAAGCCTGGGCATCTGGTGGGTTACACAGGAAAAATAGCCGCAGCTCCCGTAGGAACTGCGGCAGAAGCTATTAAAACAATAGCAATCGGTATCAGTGACGGTCAACGTTGCGGGGTCTTGCCGGTCTCATCCGACAACACAATCTCCACGCGGCGGTTCAGCTGGCGGCTGGCCGCGGTGTCGTTGGCGGCAACTGGATAGGCCTCGCCATAACCGCGCACACTGATGCGCTCGCTACCAATGCCCATCTGCAACAGCGCCTCGCGCACCGTCATGCCGCGGCGCTCGGACAATTGCTGGTTGTAGGCGTCAGCCCCGGTGCTGTCGGTGAAGCCTTCCACCAGCACATTGCGGCTGGGGTTTTGCTTGAGCACGTCGGCCAACTTTTGCGCACTGCGCATGCCACCTGCGGTCAGGTTGGCCTTGTCGCTGCCAAACAGCACATCCCCCAACGTGATCACCATGCCGCGCTCGGTTTTCTTGGTGGACAGCTCTGCCAGTTGGCTTTCCAGCAATGCTGCGCGAGCCTGGGCGTCCGCGGTGGCGGCACGGGCTTCATCGGCCTTGCGCTGGGCATCTGCCGCGTCACGCTGCGCCATCTGCGCGGCCGTCTGGGCCTGCTGCGCGTTGGCTGTGGCCTGGTTGGCTTCGTTGGTGCGTTGGTTCAGTTGCATCTGGTCGCGCTCCCGGGCGGTGCGGGCCACTTCGGCCTCGGCTGTCTTCTGCTTCACCACCTCTTGGGTAATGGCAATTTTTTGTTGTGCCAGGTAGGCCAGCTGGTCCACCTTGGCCAGGCTCTCTCCTTTGTCTGCGGCCGTGTTGGCCTGTTGCATGGCAATGCCGGCCTGCTGCAATTCCATGGGTGCGTAGTTGCCCACGTTGGGGTTGCGCTGTACTTGGGCATAGTCGTTGCGGGCACTCTCCAGCTGGGTGGTGCTGGTGGGGCCAGACGCACAGGCGCCGAGGAATAGGGTCATCGCCAAAGCGATGGGGGTCAGGTAAGCATGTTTCATGGGGAACTCCTTGGGATATGGGGGACTACTTGACCGCATTGGCCCGGTCCAACTCTTCGCGCAATACGCGGATGTCGTCCTGCAACGCCTCAGCCACGGCCTGCGCTTTGGCGGAGTTGGCCTTGCTCTGGGCCAGCTTGGCATCGGCCTGGGCCTCGGTGGCCAGCGCTGTGGCAGTCTTGTAGTCCTTGGCGGTCATGGCCTGGTTGGCCAGCGTCAATTTCTCGCGGGCAGCAGCCATCTCGGCCGGGGCAAACTGCATGCCGTCAGCGCCGGCCGCGTTGTCCACCGCCGCTTGGGACACGGCCACATTGGCAGTGGCCGCAGTTTGGGTGCGGGTGGCGCAGCCCACGCTGGCCAAAACGGCCAGGGTGCAGACGACAAACAGGGTGGTGGTAGTTGGTTTCATTTCTTCTCTCCGGTAAATGGGGGACCGATGGTCCCGTCTAGTGGTAGTTGGCAATCCCGTCGGTAGACAGGGCGTGGGGAACGTGTTCGGGCACCACCAACACGCCTTGCGCGTTGGGGATGGCCTGGATTTGCATGATGGGTGCCGTGCCCTGCACGCCGCCAAACATGGTGGCAAAGGCGGAATCTGCTGCGTCGCGCCCCGTGGCAAAACGCACAAAGCCCATGGGGATGGCGGTGCCGGAAGGATCGAACAGGTACCAGCGGTTGCCCACAAAGGCTTCCACATAGGCGTGAAAATCGGTAGGCCCCAAAGCGGGGTCGGCGCCGTAGTCAATACCGGTGGCAAAGCGCGCGGGGATATTCACGCCGCGGCACAGCGCAATCATCAAGTGGGCAAAGTCGCGGCACACGCCGGTTTCATCCACCAGGGTGTCCAGCGCCGTGGTGTTGCCGTTGGAGGTGTTGGAGCGAAACACCACGCGTTGGGTAACCCAGTTGCAAATGGCCTGCACACGGGTATAGCCCTGGGGCAGGTGGCCAAACTCTTTGACCGCCAGGCGGTGCAGACGATCCGACTCGCAGTAGCGGCTGGGGTAGATGTAAGGCAGCACGGAACCGGGCAACTGGGCCACCGGAACCTCGGGCACCTCCAGCGGCTGGGCCACGTGGTGGGCCAGATCCACCACCGCTTCATAGCGCACGGTCAGGGGCCCGGCAAAGGCCTTGAGCCGCAGGTAGCGGTTGTGGGTCACCGCATCGGTGTACATCTTGGGTGTCACCTGCTGGCTGACTGTGAGCAACTCACTCACCACCGCCTGGTGGGCGGTCTGCGCCGCATGGATATTGAAAATGAAATCACATCCGGGCGGAGTGATGTTGTAGTTCAGCACGATGGAGAAGCTCAGGCGCAACATGGGAGACTCATCCTAAAAACCTGCATGCCAAGCCCGATGGGCAAGGTCAGCGGTGAAGTGGTCCAAGCATGGGGCCGCGCGGTCTCACTGGCTAGGGATCAGCGCCGCGACCTGCGGTAGTCGCAGTCCTACAAACCCGGCAAAATGGGCTTATGCCGTCTACCGACACCCTTGCCAGCCTGCAGGCCCGCCATGGAGAACGCTACCGCTGGTTGCTGCTCTTGTCCGTGATGATTGGGACCATGGCGTCCATCATGTCGTCCACCATCATCAATGTGGCCGTGCCGGACATGAGCCACTACTTCGGTCTGGGGCAGGACCGCATGCAGTGGGTGTCATCGGGCTTCATGGTGGCCATGACCGTGTCCATGCTGACCACGCCCTGGCTGCTAGCGCGCTTTGGCTACCGCAGCACTTACGCCTGGTCCATGCTGCTGCTGTTGGCGGGGGGCATTGCAGGTGGCTTCAGCCGCAACTTTGACCTGGTGCTGCTGGCCCGCGTGGCCGAGGGCCTGGCCTCGGGGGTGGTGCAACCCATACCCGCCATCATCATCCTGCATGCCTTTGGCTCCAACGAACAGGGACGTGCCAGTGGCGTGTTTGGCATGGGCGTGGTGCTGGCGCCAGCCATTGGCCCCAGCATTGGCGGCCTGCTGGTGGACTGGTTTGGCTGGCGCTCCACCTTCTTCATGGTGGTTCCGTTTTGCCTGGCCTCGCTCTACATGGGGCGGCGCTTCATACCCGCCTTCACCAGCGCCAACGAAGGTGATACCCAGGCCAGGAAGCCCACGCTGGACTGGCGTGGCCTGGGCCTCGCCACTGCTGTCACCCTGTGCCTGCTCAACGGGCTGGTCTCGCTGCACAGCGGGGGCTTCACCCATTCGGCGCTGATGCTGGGCACGTCGGCGCTGGCGCTGCTGGTGTTTGTCAAATGGCAGCGGCGTCTGAGCCACATCCACCGGGGCCCCCATCAGCAGGCGCCGCTCATGAACCTGGCGCTGTTCAACCACCGGCAGTTCGCCATGGGCAGCCTGGTGTCCTTCATCTACGGCACGGCGCTGTTTGGCTCCACCTACCTGTTGCCGGTGTACCTGCAGATGGGGCTGGGCATGTCGGCATCGCACGTGGGCACCATCATGCTGCCCGCCGGGATCGCGCTGGCCATCACCATTCCGCTGGTGGGCCGCCTGGCCGACAAACACCCCACGCACCTGCTGGTCAGCATCGGCCTGCTGTTGCTGGCGCTGGGCTTTGCGCTGATGGTGACCGTGGGCCTGGGCACAGCCATTGCATTCATTGTGGGCTGGGTGGTGGTGGGACGCATCGGGCTGGGCTTCATCCTGCCGTCGCTGAACCTGGGCTCCATGCGCGGCCTCTCCAAGCACCTCATTCCACAGGGTTCCAGCGTCATCAACTTTGTGCGCATGGTCGGTGGCGCAGTGGGGGTCAGCGTGTGCGCCATCGTGCTGGAGTGGCGGCTGGCCGCACACGGCCAGTCCCTGGCCCACCCCAGCACCAACCCCGAGCGACTCACGGCATTCAATGAATCGTTTCTCATGCTGGCGGCGCTGTGCGCCATTGCCGTGGTGGCGGCCTGGCAGCTGCGGCCGGAGAAACACAAACGCTGAGCCAGCCATTTGCTCCTGAATTTATAGCTGCTCGTGCATATTTCACGGGGGCGACAGGCATATTTCTTGCAAATACGTCGGTTCGGCAGCTTTACCCAATGTTCACACTTTTGCGCATTGACACTGGCCGGTGCAGCCATCACCATGGGCTGAACACCTAACCTGAGAGCGAACAACCGTACATGACATCGAATTTGGACAAAGAGTGCATCCTGGTGCTGCAAGGCGGCGGGGCACTGGGGTCGTACCAGGCCGGCGTGTTTGAGGCACTCAGCAAGGTCTACCGCGAACCCACCTGGATGGCAGGCATCTCGATTGGCGCCATTAACTCGGCACTGATTGCGGGCAATCCCCCGGCCCGGCGCGTGGCGCGGCTGCGCGAGTTCTGGGAACTGGTCAGCTCATCGCTGGCGCCGCCCACCGTGGCCAGTGCACCGCTGCGCGAACTGTTGAACGAAACCAGTGCCAACCAGGCGATGCTGTTCGGCGTGCCAGGCTTCTATGCGCCGCGCTTCCCGCCCGCACCCCTGCAGCCCCGCGGCACACTGGAGGCCATCAGCTACTACGACACCACACCGCTGCGCCAGACACTGGAGCGCCTGGTGGACTTTGATTTGATCAACACCGGTGCCGTGCGGCTATCGGTGGGCGCGGTGAATGTGCGCACCGGCAACTTTGAGTACTTTGACTCGGCCAAGCAGCGCATCGACATGCGCCACATCATGGCCAGCGGCGCATTGCCCCCGGGCTTTGCGCCGGTGGAAATTGATGGCGAACACTACTGGGACGGCGGTCTGGTGTCCAACACCCCACTGCAGTACGTGCTGGACCAACCCGCAGAGAAGCACCAGCGCACGGTATTCCAGGTGGACCTGTTTGCAGCGACGGGCGCCCTGCCCACCACGCTGCCCGAGGTGACAGAGCGCGAGAAGGACATTCGCTTTTCCAGCCGCACACGGCTCAACACCACCATGGAGCTGGACCGCCAAGTGATTGCCCAAGCCGCACAGCGCCTGCTGGCCAAGCTGCCGCCTGAGCTGCGCCATGACCCCGACGCCCGCGCGCTGGCACGCCTGCGCTGCGAAGGTGGTGTGGATGTGGTGCACCTGATTTACCGCAGCAAGCACTACGAGAGCCAGTCCAAGGACTACGAGTTTTCCCGCCTGTCCATGGAAGAACACTGGGACAGCGGCCGTGCCGACATGGCCCACACCTTGCACGACCCGCGATGGACCGGACGCGAGCGCAACGCCACCGGTGTGCGCGTGTTTGACTTGGCTTCTGACGCCACTCCTTCTGCAGGATCCCCCAAATGAACATTGCCGATGTGAAACGCAACGCCTTTGCGATGCCGCTAACCAGCCCGGCCTTCCCACCCGGCCCCTACCGCTTCATCAACCGCGAGTTTCTGGTTGTCACCTACCGCACCGATATGGACGCACTGCGTGCGGTGGTGCCCGAACCGCTGCAGATCAGCGAACCCATCGTCAAGTACGAGTTCATCCGCATGCCCGACTCCACAGGCTTTGGCGATTACACCGAGTCAGGGCAAGTGATCCCGGTCAGCTTTGAAGGTGTGGCCGGTGGCTATGTGCACTCCATGTACCTGAATGACGAAGCCCCCATTGCCGGGGGACGCGAGCTGTGGGGCTTCCCGAAAAAGCTGGCGTCGCCGCGCATGGTGGTAGAAACCGACACGCTGCTGGGCACATTGGACTATGGCTCGGTGCGCGTGGCCACCGCCACCATGGGCTACAAACACCGCGCGCTGGACACCGCGGCGGTGCGCGCAGGCATGCTGGCGCCCAACTACCTGCTCAAGATCATCCCCCACGTGGACGGCAGCCCGCGCATCTGCGAACTGGTGCGCTACTTCCTGGAAGATGTGACCGTCAAGGGTGCCTGGACCGGCCCGGCCGCGCTGGAACTGGCCCACCATGCATTGGCCCCCGTAGCCCGCCTGCCTGTATTGGAGGTGCTCTCGGGCACCCACATCCTGTCCGATATGACGCTGGGTATGGGCAGTGTGGTCCACGACTACTTGGCCTGACCCCACGCCTCCTTTTTCTACTCCACTCTGTTGAAAGCCCTCCCATGAAACTCCAGAACAAAGTCTGCATCGTTACCGGCGCTGCCAGCGGCATTGGCAAGGAAATCGCCCTCACCTACGCCCGCGAAGGCGGCAAGGTCGTCATCGCAGACTTGAACAAAGACGCAGCCCAGGCTACCGCCGATGAGATTACCCAGGCCGGCGGTACGGCAGTGGCCGTGGCCATGGACGTGACCAACGAAGACCAGGTGAACGCCGCGGTAGCGGAAGTGGTAGCAACCTATGGAGGCGTGGATGTGTTGGTCAGCAATGCAGGCATCCAGATCGTGCACCCGATTGAAGAGTTTCCGTTTGCCGACTGGAAGAAGATGCTGGCCATTCACCTGGATGGCGCCTTCCTCACCACCAAGGCCGTCATGCCGCACATGCAGCAGTCCGGCAACGGCGGCAGCATCATCTACATGGGCTCGGTGCACTCCAAGGAAGCGTCGGTCCTGAAGTCCGCCTATGTCACGGCCAAGCACGGACTCATCGGCCTGTGCAAGACCGTATCCAAAGAGGGCGGCAAGCACAAGATCCGCGCCAACGTCATTTGTCCCGGCTTTGTGCGCACGCCGCTGGTCGAAAAACAAATCCCCGAGCAGGCCGCGGCCTTGGGCATCAGCGAGGACGATGTCATCAAGAAAGTGATGCTCAAGGAAACCGTGGATGGCGAATTCACCACCGTGCAGGACGTGGCCGAGGTGGCCTTGCTGTTTGCCAGCTTCAACTCCAATGCACTGACGGGTCAGTCCATCGTCGTGAGTCACGGCTGGTTCATGCAGTAGGCACGGCCACCAGCACCTGCGGCGGAATGCGCCGCGGCTTGAGCGTCTCTGCGTGCACGCAGCCAATGCGGATGCGGCCCAGCGCCAGCAGCGTGTCGCCACGCCAGGCTTCCTGCTCCAGCACCATGCTGGCCGCGCCCTGCTCCACGACCTGAACGCTGACGGTAATCAGGTCGTCGAGTTTTGCCGGCGCCAGGTAGCGCATTTGCACCTCCGCCACGACAAACATCGCCCCCGTTTCCTCACGCAGGGCCTGCTGCCCCACGCCTGCGGCACGCAGCCATTCGGTGCGGGCGCGCTCAAAAAATTTCAGGTAGTTGGCATAAAAGACAACGCCGCCGGCGTCGGTGTCTTCCCAGTAAATTCGGATGGCAAAGGGGTTGCTAAGTTCGGGCACGGGCAATAGGCTCCAGTAGGCGGCGGTCGTCTGCATTCTATTTCTGGGGTATGACCATGGGCATGGCAATTTGATAGTGAGATACTTGAAGGCTCGCACCCCATTCGCACGGTTTTGAAACCCTTACAGCACCGCAACCGCCGCCCCCGAAATGGGTTGCCGACACCAGCACCATGAGCCTTCCGCGTATTCAAGGTTGGTGCCCAGGCGCGCTGCAGCCTATGTTGGCCGAAGACGGCTGGGTTGTTCGGATCCGCCCGCAGCTGGGCCGACTCACACAGACCCAGGCCCGTGGCATTGCAGCCCTGGCCAGCCACTATGCGCAAGACACCGTAGAGATCACTGGCCGCGCCAATCTGCAACTGCGTGGCATCACGGATATCGACTACCCGGCGTTGCTGTCAGGCCTGCAAGCATTGAACCTGGTAGATGCCGATATACGGGCAGAGTCGCGCCGCAACCTGTTGCTGGCTCCCTTCTGGCAAGTCGGCGACGGTACGACCGAGCTGGCCAACGCTTTGGCACTGGCACTGAATGCGCCCCAGGCCCCTGATCTCCCCGCGAAATTTGGTTTTGCACTCGACATCGGAGATACGCCGGTCCTGCGCGCCAGCTCGGCCGACATTCGCGTGGAGCGTTGCGATGCCGGTTTTCTGGTGTACGCCGATGGAAGCACCACCGGCGCGCTGGCGCATGTGGACGACATAGTTGCCCTTGCCATGGCACTGGCTCAGTGGTTTGTCGAAGTTGGTGGCCTCGCAACCCCACGCAAACGCATGTCGGCCCTGGTCGCGAGCCAGCGGCTGCCGCACCCCTTTACCACCACACCAGTGCCAGCTGCCGCACAGCACCCGCAGCCACTGGGCCGCGTGCCGCAGGGCTATCTGGCGGCGCTGGAGTTTGGACAATTACCCGCGACCACGCTGGCTGCGTTGGCAGAGCTGGCGCCCCTGCGCCTGACACCCTGGCGCAGCGTGCTGTTGGAAGGCGTGGACGCCGTCCCCGCCCTCCCAGACCTCATCACCCGCGCCGACGACCCGCGCTTGCGCATCCACGCCTGCACGGGCGCGCCTGGTTGCGGGCAGGCAGCAGGCACAACCCGGCCCCTGGCCCGCGCACTGGCGGCCTCCCTACCAGTTGGCAAGACACTGCATGTAACTGGCTGCAGCAAGGGCTGCGCCCACCCCGCAGCTGCATTGACAGTGGTAGCCACTGCCAACGGGTACAACCTGATTCAACACGGAAGTGCCGCCTCACCACCCGATTGGATGGGACTGACCCCGGCGGCACTGGCCACCCAGATACAACAGCAATCGCATGCGACACCTTTATGAAACCGATGGCGAGACCATCTACCGGCAGTCCTTTGCAATCATCCGCGCCGAGGCCGACCTGGCCCGCTTTGACGCCGTGGAAGAAATGGCTGCAGTGCGCATGGTGCACGCGGCCGGCATGGTGGGCCTGGAATCGCACATCCACTTCACGCCCGGCATGGCCCAGGCTACCCGAGCCGCGCTGGAGGCCGGTGCGCCGATTCTGTGTGACGTGCGCATGGTGAGCGAAGGCATTACCCGCACCCGCCTGCCCGCCAACAACGCGGTGATCTGCACCTTGCAAGATCCTGAAGTGCGTGTACTGGCGCAAACGCTGGGCACCACCCGCAGCGCGGCCGCAGTAGAGCTGTGGCGCCCGCACCTGGCCGGTGCCGTGGTCGCCATTGGCAATGCGCCCACCGCGCTGTTTCACCTGCTGAACCTGCTGCAAGACCCCGATACTCCAAGGCCTGCCGCCATCATTGCCTGCCCGGTGGGCTTTGTGGGCGCGGCTGAATCCAAGGCCGCGCTGATGGCGGCGCCACCGGTGCCGTCCATGGTGGTGCGCGGCCGGCTGGGCGGCTCGGCCATCACGGTGGCGGCCATCAACGCGCTGGCCAGCCGGAGGGAGATTTGATGGGCCGCATTGTCTGTGCCGGCCTGGGGCCTGGCGACCCCGATCTGATGAGCGTGCGCTCGGACCGCGCCATCCGCGGTGCCAGCCATGTGGCCTACTTCCGCAAAAAAGGCCGCCCCGGCCAGGCCCGGCGCATTGTGGAGGGCATGCTGGCACCCCACGCGGTGGAGTACCCGATGGAGTACCCGGTCACCACCGAGCTGCCCTTTGACAGTCCCGAATACATCCACTGCCTGGCCACCTTTTACGACAACTGGGCCAGCCGTCTGGCCGCGCTGGCACAAACCCAAGACGTACTGGTGCTGTGCGAAGGTGACCCGTTTTTCTATGGTTCCTTCATGCACCTGTACACCCGCCTGCAGGGGCGCACCAAGGTCGACGTCATTCCCGGAATCCCTGGCATGGTGGGCTGCTGGTCGGCCACACAAACGCCCATCACCTGGGGCGACGATGTCATGACCGTGCTGATGGGCACCCTGCCGGACGCAGAGCTGGAGCGGCATATGCAGTCGGCCGACGCACTGGTCATCATGAAAACTGGACGCAACCTGCCCCGCGTGCGCCGTGCGCTGCAAGCCACGGGCCGATTGGAACAGGCTTGGTTGGTAGAGCGCGGCACCATGCCGGGCCAGCGCGTGCTGCCGCTGGCCGAGGTAGATGGCAACGACTGCCCTTACTTCGCCATCGTGCTGGTACACGGCCAGGGCCGGCGCCCGGAGGTGCAGGAATGAGTGGCTGGTTGTGCATTGCCGGCCTGGGGCCGGGCGACGAGCAGTTGGTAACGCCCGAGGTCAGCGCCGTGCTGGCTGAGGCAACCGACATCGTGGGTTACATCCCTTACGTGGCGCGCATTGCGCCTCGGCCGGGGCTCACCCTGCATGCCTCGGACAACCGGGTGGAGATGGACCGGGCGCGTGCAGCGTTGCAAATGGCCGCCTCGGGCCACAAGGTGGTGGTGGTGTCCTCGGGCGACCCCGGTGTGTTTGCCATGGCGGCAGCCGTGTTCGAGGCACTGGAAGGCCAACCGCAGTGGCAGGCACTGGACATCCGCGTCCTCCCCGGCATCACCGCCATGCTGGCAGCCGCTGCCAAGGCCGGCGCGCCTCTGGGGCACGATTTTTGCGCCATCAACCTCAGCGACAACCTCAAGCCCGCCAGCCTGATCGAAGCCCGCGTGCGCGCTGCCGCTGGTGCAGACTTTGCGATGGCCTTTTACAACCCGCGTTCCGTCAGCCGCCCAGACACCTTTGTGCGCATCCTCGCCGTGTTGCTGGAGCTGTGTGGCCCCGACCGACTCGTCACCTTTGCGCGGGCCGTGAGCACGCCTGAGGAGCGCATTGCCACCGTCACCCTGGCGCAGGCCCGTGCCGATATGGCCGACATGCGCACCGTGGTCATCGTGGGCAATAGCGCGACCCGGCGGGTGGGACGGTTTGTTTACACGCCGCGTTCAGTGGCCAGGCCGGTGCTGCCATGAGGACCCGCAATCCACTGCAGCACCTCGTCGACACGTGCCACGGTGGGGCGCGGCGGGATGGCGGGACGGTCGATCAAAATGACGGGCAAGCCCAGGGCGCGTGCCGCGCGGAGCTTGGCCTCGGCACCGCTGCCGCCGGAGTTTTTGGCCATGATGTGCGTGATGCGGTGCTGCTGCAGCAAGGCGGTATCGTCGGCTACGGTAAACGGGCCACGGGCCAAAACAATGTGCCCGCGCTCGGATGGCAACTCTACCGAAGCATCCACCAGGCGCAGCAAGAACCAGTGCTGCGGCAGGGCCAGAAACGGCGTCAAGTGTTGGCGGCCAATGGCAAGAAAAACACGGGCGGGAGCTTCGGGCAGCGCACGCACTGCGGAGTCCATATCAGGCACCTGTTGCCAACGGTCGCCTGCCTGCGCCTGCCAAGCAGGGCGCTCAAGCGCCAACAGCGGAATGCCGGTCACAGCACAGGCATCAACAGCGTTGCGGCTCATTTGGGCGGCGAAGGGATGGGTGGCGTCCACCACATGGCTGATGCGCTGCTCCCGCAGCCAGGCACGCAAACCATCCACCCCGCCAAAGCCACCAACCCGCACGGGCAGCGGCTGCGGCAGTGGCGATTCGGTACGGCCAGCGTAGGAAAAAATGGCATCCACCCGCGCATCTGCCAAGGCCTGGGCCAGACGGCTGGCTTCGGTGGTGCCCCCCAACACGAGAACACGCGGTATGGCTGAACCCTGGCTTTCAATCATTGGCATGGGGGAGGATGGGCTGCATGGTCTGTCGGATGGTAGCCGCTCGGCCCTGGCGAACGCGCGGCATGTGGTCGGTGGCCCCCGGCACCTGGCCTTGGCGCAGGTGGGGGAACGCGGTATCGCCTGGCCCGTGCCGTTTGACATCGCCCCCGTGCTGGCGCTGCGCGGTCAGCCTGTCGTCGTGTTGGCCTCGGGTGATCCGTTTTGGTTTGGTGCCGGTGGCAGCTTGGCCAAGCGCCTGGATGCCCATGAATGGCAGGTGTTTCCTGCCCCCAGCACCTTCGCCTGGGCTGCTGCCCGGCTGGGTTGGGCGCTGGAAACCACACATTGTTTTGGACTACACGCCACGCCGTTCGCGACCACCCTACAGGCGCTGCATACAGGTCAACGGCTTGTCTGCCTGCTGCGCGATGGCGCGGCAGTCGCGGACTATGCGCAGTGGCTGACGGATCTGGGCGCGGGGGACTCCTGCGTCTGGGTATTGGAAGCCTTGGGCGGCTCGCGTGAGCGCGTGCGCGAGGCTACGGCACGGACTTGTCAGTTTGCCGACGTGGCTGCACCGGTGGCCATCGCGGTTGAGGTGGCGGGCTTGACTGGCATGGCGCGCACACCAGGCCGCCCCGACGCCGACTTTGCCCACGACGGTCAGATCACCAAATCCCCCGTGCGAGCCATCACGCTGGCCGCGCTGGCGCCACGCCAAGGGGAACACCTGTGGGACCTGGGCTCGGGCTCCGGCTCGGTGGCCGTGGAGTGGTGCTTGGCCAGCGGTACGGCCAGTGCTGTGGAACAGCATGCCGAACGGGTGGCCAATATCCAGGCCAACGCACAGCAATTTGGCGTGGCTGCAGCTTTGACGGTGGTGCATGGGCCTGCCTCACAGTCGCTGCAGAGCTTGCCCAAGCCCGACGCGGTGTTTGTGGGGGGCGGGTTTGATTTGGCGCTGTTCGAAGCACTTCGCGCAATCGTGCCGCAAGGTTGCCGCCTGGTGGTCAACGCCGTGACGCTGGAAACCGAGTCCGCACTGCTGCAGCTGCATGCACTGCACGGTGGCGAACTGCTGCGCATCGAGCTAGCGCATGCTGCACCGCTCGGGCGCATGCGCGGCTGGCAGCCTAGCCGTCCGGTGGTGCAGTGGAGCACCCGGTTGTGAAGGGCTGGACATGAGCGTGGCCGGGTTCGGGTTTCGTGCTGCGGCGACTACTGAGTCGTTGAAACATGCTCTGGAGCTTGCCTTGGCGCAAACGGACGCGCCTATCACCTTGACCGCGCTGGCCACGGCCTGGGACAAGGCGACAGCCCCAGCGTTTGTGCGCTTTGCCGCCGAGTGGGGGCTGCCGGTACTGGCTATTCCTGCAGATGCTTTGCGCGCACAGCCGGCCCACACCAGCGCCTATGTGCCGGCACGGTATGGCGAGCACAGCCTGGCCGAATCTTCTGCGCTGGCGGCCGCGAGCCCCGGTGCGCAACTGCGGGGGCCACGTTGCGTGTCGCCAGATCGCCTGGCCACGGCGGCCATCGCATTCGTGCTGCCTGAAAATACCTCCCCATGACTGTTCACTTCATTGGCGCCGGCCCCGGCGCCCCCGACTTGCTGACCCTGCGCGGCCGCGACCTGATTGCTGCTAGTCCGGTGTGCCTGTACGCGGGCTCCCTGGTGCCCGAGGGCGTTCTGGCGCATTGCCCCGCCGGTGCCCGTATCGTCAACACCGCGCCGCTGTCTTTGGAACAAATCATTGACGAGATTCGCGCAGCACACGCCGCAGGGCACGATGTGGCGCGCCTGCATTCGGGCGATCTATCGGTCTGGTCCGCCATGGGGGAGCAATTGCGTTGCCTGCGTGAAGAAGGCATTCCCTACAGCGTTACGCCGGGCGTGCCCTCGTTCGCGGCGGCGGCCGCCACGCTGGAAGCCGAGCTGACCCTGCCAGGCCTCTGTCAGTCGGTGGTGCTGACCCGCACCTCGGGGCGTGCCTCGGCCATGCCGGAGGCCGAGTCCCTGCACAACTTCGCGCAGACCGGGGCGGTGCTGGCGATCCACTTGTCCATCCATGTGCTAGAGCGCGTGGTGCAAGAGCTCACCCCCCACTACGGTGCCGACTGCCCCGTGGCCGTGGTGTGGCGTGCCAGTTGGCCCGACGAGCGCGTGGTGCGCGCCACCCTGGCCACGGTGGAGGCCGCGGTGGGTGATGGCATGGAGCGCACGGCGATCATTCTGGTGGGCCGCACCCTGGGCGCGCAGGACTTTGCCACCAGCCGCCTGTATGCCGGCGACTACGACCGGCGTTACCGCCCCGTGGGCACCGCCCCCCGCTTCCCCGAAGGCAGCACGCCATGATCGAGCTGAGCCTGGTGGGCATGGGCACCGGCAACCCGGACCACGTCACTCGCCAGGGCGTGGCAGCACTGAATGCGGCGGACCTGATCCTGCTGCCACGCAAGGGCGCAGACAAGGCGGACCTGGCCGATTTGCGCGCCAACCTGTGTGCGCAGTTGATTTCCAACCCGGCCACGCGCGTGGTAGGTTTTGACATGCCGGTGCGCGACAGCGCCGACCCCGACTACCAAGGCGGCGTGAACCGCTGGCACGATGCCATTGCAGAGGTGTGGCTGGCGCACATCCAGGCACATCTGCCGCAGGGTGGGCGCTTGGCCTTGCTGGTGTGGGGTGATCCGTCCTTGTATGACAGCACACTGCGCATTGCCGAGCGTCTGGCGACACAACTGCCACTGCGAGTCTCGGTGGTGCCGGGTATCACGGCGCTGCAGGCGCTCACCGCGGCCCACGCCATTGCGCTGAATGAGATCAATGCCCCAGTGACCATCACCACGGGACGCCGACTGCGCGACCATGGCTGGCCTGTAGGCGCCAGCACCGTGGCGGTGATGCTGGATGGCCAGTGTGCGTTTCAGCAGTTGCCCTCGAAGGGCATTCACATCTGGTGGGGCGCCTATCTGGGCATGTCGAACCAAATATGCATCAGCGGCCCGCTGGCGAATGTTGGTCAAAAAATCCTGGATCAGCGCCAGACTGCCCGTGCTGCGCATGGTTGGATCATGGACACCTACCTGCTACGCAAGTAGCCTTCTGAACCCAGCCTCACACGGAATATCCGATTAATACGGCAATTGGAATCCATTACGCCCCGCGCTGATGCGCAACGCAGTGGGCACGCCATCCACCATCTGGGCGGACAGCGAAACGCTGGCACCAGGCACCAGCAGGCTACGGTCACCGGGGCGGAAAGTGACAACGGGGGCCTCGGGCGGCACCACGATGGTCTTCTCTCCGTCTTTGTATTTCACCTGCAGGGTGCGACCGGACGCACTGGTCACCACTTGGTCCACCGTGGCGTTGGTCATGGTGCTTTGGGGTTGCAGGTCAAAGGGCCGGTGGCCCTCGCCCAGGCCGCGGGCGGCTTCTGGGAAAACGGTCACCGCAATCGCCCGCTGTGTGCCATCCGGCTGTGGCACAGCCGCCGTACCGATGAAGCTGCCGGGCTGGATATCCGACAACGCAATGGGGTACACCTCTGACACGGTCAAATCCTTGGACAACGCAAGCTCGATGACCTCACCATTGCGCTCCTCGAGTGTGAACGAGGTGGCCCCGGCCTGCTGCACCGTGCCACGCAGGCGCTGCGGCGGAGACGAAGTCTGCGCAACTACAGCACTGGCAGCGAAGCACAGCACTAGGTTGAAAAAACGGCGAGAAAGGATGCGCATGTGGAAGCTCCGTCAAACCATGGTACCCGTGGCAGGATTCACAGCGCACCCGGTAATGCGCCAGGACTTGTTTTTCTGCTTCTGCAACGTGTAAGTGGCAATCCAGGGTGTGCCATCGTCTTCGGTCAGCTGCACCTTGAGCATGGCCTCGCTCGCATCGCCCACGGGTTTCAGGAAAGTGGCGGAGGCTGGGCGGTAGACCACCTCATACTGGTTGCGAACCATATCCATGAAATGGGCCGCCGTGCCCATCAGGCGTCGGATGTTGGGGGCCGCATACGAGAAGGCCTTGTCTGCATCGTCCTGCGCAAAGGCATCAAGCTGGCTGCGCACGACGCTGAGGACCTGTTTTTCGTCCTTAGCACTCAGTGCCTGCGCTTGGACAGCCAAGGCTCCCAGTGCCAGCGCAAAGAAAAGCAGGCAATGCCGCAACACTTTGGAAAAAACAACCGGAGATTTAGCCATAAGGACCTCCCAGGAAAAGAACAGAAGTCAGTCCACCAGCAGCGTCAGTGGTCCAGTTTGGACGGACTGCTCAGGCTGGCCAGTGCGTCCATCCAGGCGGCTTGCTGGGCGCTGCACTTCATGTGGCGTTGCAACTCTCGCTGGAACACCGTCAGCCGCGGCGGGCGCGACTGGGTTGGCGGAGTCAAGGATTTGCTAGGCTGCCGTACATGTGTCATTGGCCTTCCCCACGAGTGTTGCGACCATATTAGCAAGTTGTGCCAAGGCTGGGGGGCTCCGGTGCCATTTTCAGCATGAATCCGACAGCGTGGCCACCACACTACTGCAAGGCACGCTCCAGCGCCGCAATGAGCTTAGGGCTTTGCGGCTCCACCTCGCTGGGGTAGGTGGCCACGACCCTGCCGCTGCGATCCAACAGGTACTTGTGAAAGTTCCACTGGGGCGTGCTACCGGTGGCCTTGGCCAGCTCCGCATACAGGGCATTTCTTTGCTTGCCGGTGACCACCGATTTGGAGAACATCGGAAATTTCACCCCGTAAGTGTTGAAGCAAAAGTCGGCGATCTCTTTGGAGGAACCCGGCTCCTGCTGGCCAAAGTCATTGGAAGGAAACCCCAGGACCACCAAGCCGCGTTTTTCGTACTTGGCGTATAGGGCTTCCAGGCCCTGGTATTGGCTGGTGAATCCGCAGTAGCTGGCGGTGTTGACCACCAACACGACCTTGCCAGCGTATTGGCACAGGTTCTGCGGGCTGTCGTCCTGCAAGCGCGGAAACTGGTGCTGCAGCAAGGCCGGGCAGGCAGGGGCTGATTGGGGCGTCGTCTGCGCCTGCACCGCCAGAGGCAGGCAACTCAGGATACAGACGCAAAGAATTGTTAAAAAACTGGCGCGCATGGGGTGTGCCTCACTTGAACGATTACCACTCTAGCGGGGTTGTTCGTACCACGTCGGGCGCAGGGGTTTGGCTGGTGCAATGCCGCATTCACCGCTTGCAATACTTACATTTTCAAACGTATGCTGTGACAGCACAGGGCCAGAATCGCCGGACGTCTTTGGAGAATACGCGATGAAAAAACAGCTTTTGACTGCGGTGCTTGCCACCAGCTTTTTGGCCCTGAGCCTGCCTGCCCAATCTGCGGGTGGTTCCCATGGTGGCGGTGGGGGCGGAGGCTCTCACGGCGGAGGCAGCAGCAACGGTGGCGGCTTGAGCGAGTCGCATGCGGCCGAGCCCAAAGAGGCGAAAGAAGCTAAAGAGGCCAAGACTGAGCATGTGGCTCGCACAGAGAAGACGCCGGCACAACAACTGACGCAGAACAAGAAACTCGCAGACAACCTCAGCAAGCTTCTGCCGCCCGGCACGGACCTGCAAGCGGCCTCGGAAGGATTCAAGAATCTGGGCCAGTTTGTCGCCGCGGTCCATGTCAGCAAAAACCTCGGCATTCCCTTTGCCGACCTCAAAACCAAAATGATGGACGGAGCCAGTCTGGGCGGCGCCATCAAGGCCCTGCGCCCCGATGCGGATGCGGACGCAGAAACCAGAAAGGCCCAAAGGCAGGCCAGAGCCTGAGGGCAACCGAGTTGCGCTAAAGGGTCGGCCTATTTGGCCCCCAGCCCCATGGACCGCGTGATCACCTCTTTCATGATCTCGTTGGTGCCGCCGTAGATGCGTTGCACGCGTGCATCCGCGTAGGCGCGAGTGATGGGGTATTCCCACATGTAGCCGTAGCCGCCAAACAGCTGCACACATTCGTCCATCACCTTGCACTGCAGGTCGGTGGTCCAGTACTTGGCCATGCTGGCGGTAGCGGTGTCCAGCTTGTCCACGTTCACGAGTTCGCAGCATTTATCGACAAACACACGCGCCACCTGCACCTGGGTCTGCAGCTCGGCGAGGGTGAATCGGGTGTTCTGGAAGCTGGCGACCGGTTGGCCAAACACCTTGCGTTCTTTCACATAGTCCACGGTCCAGTCAATAGCTGCCTGGGCCGCGGCCACCGCAGTGATGGAAATCTGCAGCCGCTCCCAGGGCAGTTGCTCCATCAGGCAGATGAAGCCCTTGTTCTCATACGCCTTGCCGCCCAGTAGGTTGTCGGCTGGCACGCGCACGTTGTCAAAGAACAGCTCGGATGTGTCCTGCGCCTTCATGCCCAGCTTCTTGAGGCGCTGGCCCACGCTGAAGCCCGGCATGCCGCGCTCCACCAGCAGCAGGCTGGTGCCCTTGCCGCCCGCAGCCGGGTTGGTCTTGGCGACCACGACCACCAGGTCCGCATGCCAGCCGTTGGTGATGAAGGTCTTGCTGCCGTTGAGCAGGTAGCTGCCATCTGGTTGCTGGATAGCGGTTGCCTTGATGCCCTGCAGGTCCGAGCCCGCAGCGGGCTCGCTCATGGCAATGGCGCCCACCATCTCTCCGCTGGCCAGTTTGGGCAGGTACTTGGCTTTCTGTTCGGGCGTGCCGTAGTGCAGGATGTACGGCGCCACGATCTCACTGTGCAGGCTGAAGCCAATGCCCGTGAAGCCGCCGCGCGCCAGTTCCTCCATCTGGATGACCGAGTACAGCTTGTCCGCCTGGGAGCCGCCATATTCCTCGGGCATGGTCATGCAGAGAAAGCCGTTCTCGCCAGCCTTGTTCCACACGGCGCGGTCCACATAGCCCTGCTCTTCCCATTCGGCGTGGAAGGGCGCAATCTCTTTCTCCATGAAGCGGCGAAAGCTGTCGCGGAAAGACTCGTGGTCGGGGGAAAACAGGGTGCGTTCAATCATGGGGTTTCCTCGGGTCATGTGACATTATTTTTACAAAGCATTTGCTTGGTAAAAAGAATATACTGCAATTCAGTCCAGAACGACAGGCCTTGCCCTGCCCTGCGCCCGAACAACCCGAGGAGACACCCCATGAGCGAAGCATTTGTGTTTGACGCCATCCGCACCCCGCGCGGCAAGGGCAAGAAAGACGGCAGCCTGCACGAGGTCAAACCCGTCACGCTCTTGGCCGGTCTGCTGACCGACCTGCAGCAGCGCCACGGCTTTGATACCTCGCGCGTGGATGACGTAGTGATGGGTGTGGTGTCCCCCGTGGGCGACCAGGGCGCCGTGATTCCCAAGGTGGCCGCGCTCAAAGCGGGCTGGGACTTCCAGGCGGCCGGCGTGCAGATCAACCGCTTCTGCGCCTCCGGCCTGGAGGCCGTGAACATGGCGGCGCAAAAGGTGCGCTCCGGCTGGGAAGACTTGGTGGTGGCCGGTGGCGTGGAGAGCATGAGCCGCGTGCCGATAGGCTCCGACGGTGGCGCCTGGGCCATGGACCCCGAAACCAATTCGCAAACCCTGTTTGTGCCCCAAGGCATTGGTGCGGACCTGATCGCCACGCTGGAAGGCTTCACCCGCGCCGATGTGGACGCCTACGCGCTCGAATCACAACGCCGCGCCACCAAGGCGCAGGCGGCGGGCTACTTTGATGCGTCCGTACGGCCCGTGAAGGACGCTCTGGGCCAGACCATTCTGGCGCGCGACGAATTCATCAAACCCGGCACCACGCTGGAAGGCCTGGCCGGGCTCAAACCCGCGTTTGCCGACATGGGCGGCATGGGCTTTGATGCCGTGGCGCTGACCCGTTACCCGCAGGTGGAGCGCATCCACCATGTGCACCACGCGGGCAACTCCTCGGGCATTGTGGACGGCGCCGCAGCCGTGCTGGTGGGCAACGAGGCCGCGGCCAAGGCGCACAACCTCACACCGCGCGCCCGCATTGTGGCCACGGCGCTCAGCGGTGCCGACCCCACCATCATGCTCACCGGCCCCATGCCCGCCACGCGCAAGGCGCTGGCCAAGGCAGGCCTCAGCGTGGATGACATTGACCTGTTTGAAGTGAACGAGGCCTTTGCCGCGGTGGTGATGCGCTTCATGAAAGAGATGAAGGTGCCGCACGACAAGGTGAACGTGAACGGCGGCGCCATCGCCATGGGCCACCCGCTGGGTGCCACGGGCGCCATGATTCTGGGCACGCTGATTGATGAGCTGCACCGCCGCAAGCTGCGCTACGGCCTGGCCACGCTGTGCGTGGGCGGCGGCATGGGCATTGCGACCATTGTCGAGCGACTTTGAAACCTTTTAGGCCTCCAGCCCCCGTATCCATTGCGCAAGCAGCTCCTCAATTCATAGCAGGAACCTTCCATGAAAACCATCCGCTATTCCCTGGACAACGGTATCGCCACCATCACCTTTGACGAACCAGACTCCCCCGTCAACACCATGTGCCTGCAGTGGCAGGAAGACATGGACGCCGTGGCCGCCCGCGTGCTGCAGGACAAGGACAGCATCACCGGTATCTTGCTGGCGTCGGCAAAAACCACCTTCTTCGCTGGGGCCGACCTCAAGGCCGCCATGCGCCTGACCCCGGCGGACGCGCCGCGCATCTTTGAAGAAATCGAGCGCGTCAAAAAGAACTTCCGCACCATCGAGACCCTGGGCAAGCCCGTGGTCAGCCTGCTCAACGGCACGGCGCTGGGCGGCGGCTGGGAGGTGGCGCTGGTGGGCCATTACCGCATTGCCGTGGACGACAAGAAGACCCAGTTTGGCCTGCCTGAGGTGACGCTGGGCCTGCTGCCCGGCGCCAGCGGCGTGACCAAGATGACGCGCCACCTGGGCCTGATGGGCGCGCAGCCCTACCTGGTGGAGGGCAAGACCTTCAGCCCCAGCCAGGCCAAGAGCCTGGGCCTGGTGCATGAGCTGGTGGCGTCCGGCCCCGACGCGGCGGCAGAAATGAAGACGAAGGCCCTGGCCTGGATTGCCGCCAACCCCAACGCCCAACACCCCTGGGAAGCCAAGGGCTACAAGGTGCCCGGCGGCCTGCCCAGCAACCCGGCCGTGGCGCAGATGCTGCCGGTGGCGCCGGCCGTCATCAAGAAGCAGACGCGCGGCCTCTACCCCGCGCCCGAGGCCATCATCGCCTGCATGGTGGAAGGCCTGCAGGTCGATATAGAGACCGCGCTGCGCATCGAGAGCCGGTACCTGGCCAAGCTCATGTCCGGCCCGCAGGCCAAGGCCATGATCAACACCTTCTTCTTCAACCTCAACGCCATCAAGAGCGGCCAGAGCCGCCCGGCCGGCGTGCCACGCTTCAAGCCCGCCAAGGTGGGCCTGCTGGGCGCGGGCATGATGGGCGCGGGCATTGCCTACAGCCAGGCGAGCAAAGGCATTGCCACGGTGCTGAAGGACTTGAGCCAGGAGAAGGCCGACCTGGGCAAGAGCTACAGCGCCAAAATCACCCAGGGCCGCGTGGACAAGGGCCGCATGAAGCCCGAGGCGCAACAGGCCATCCTCGACCTGATCCACCCCACCGGCAGCACGGCCGACCTGCAGGGCTGCGACCTCATCATCGAAGCCGTGTTCGAGAACCGCGAGCTGAAAGCCCGCGTGACGCAAGAGGCCGAGCCCCTGCTGGCGCCCGGCGGCTTCTTCGCTTCCAACACCTCCACCCTGCCCATCACCGGCCTGGCCACGGCCAGCCGCGACGCCAGCAAGTTCATCGGCATCCACTTCTTCAGCCCGGTGGACAAGATGAAGCTGGTGGAAATCATCAAGGGCAAACAGACGGATGACGAAACCGTGGCCCGCGCCTACGACTATGTGCAGGCCCTGGGCAAGTTCCCCATCGTGGTGAACGACTCGCGCGGCTTCTTCACCAGCCGCGTATTCGGCACCTTTGTGATGGAAGGCGCGGCCATGCTGGGCGAAGGCATTCCCGCTGCCGCCATCGAGAACGCCGGCATCCAGTGCGGCATGCCCGTGGGCCCGCTGGCCGTGCTGGACGAAACGACGCTCACGCTGAGCATGCATGTGATGGAGCAGACCCGCAAAGACTTTGAGGCCGAGGGCAAGACCTATGTGGCCACACCGGGCGAACTGGTGGTGGAGCAGATGGTGCGCAAACATGAGCGCCCCGGACGCGCTGGCGGCGCGGGCTTCTATGAGTACCCCACCGAGAAAGGCGCCAAGAAGTTTCTGTGGCCTGACCTCAAAGGGCTGTTTGAGAAGCCGGATGCGCCATGGACCATCACCGACCTGAAAGACCGCCTGCTCTACCGCCAGGCGGTGGAGACCGCGCGCTGCCTGAGCGAAAACGTGCTGACCAGCGTGCACGACGCCAACATTGGCTCCATCTTCGGCATCGGCTTTCCGGCCTGGACCGGTGGCGCCATGCAGTTCATTTATGGCATGGGTATAGAGGCGTTTGAGGCACGGGCCGCCGAACTGGCCGCGCAGTATGGCTCGGGCTTTGCGCTGAGCGATGATGTGAAAGCCGCCATCCGCCGTCACCAACCTCAGTACTGACCCCACGTCCATGCTCGCCCGCCTGCTACGCCGCATTCTGTTCACCCAAATGGCGCTGGGCGCCCTGTTGGGTTGGGCAGCGTCGCGGTCGTATGGCGGGGCGGTGTGGCTGCTTCTGGGGGCTATCGCCCTGCCCTGCGCCACGCTGGTGGGGGTGAACCTGGTGTCGGCCCTAAAGTCCCGCGCGGCGGGTGAGCCTGCGGCGCACTGGTGGAGTGCCTGGTTGGGTGAGACGGTGGCCGAGTTCCAGACCTTTGTGCTGCGCCAGCCCTGGACCGTGCAAGCCCCTGCCGTACTGCCCGCCACGGGCGGCACGCCCCAGCTGCCTGTGGTGCTGGTGCATGGTTACCTGTGCAACCACCGGCTGTGGGACCCCGTGGCCACGCAGCTGCGCGCCCAGGGCCACGCAATGTTGGCGGTGAATCTGGAGCCAGTGTTTACCTCCATCGATGACTACGCCCCCATCGTGGAGGCCGCGGTACAGGCGTTGCGCCAGCATGCGGGCACAGACCAGGTGCTGCTGGTGGGCCACAGCATGGGCGGCCTGGCCATCCGTGCCTGGATGCGCGCCCACGGTACGGCCCGGGTGGCGCGCGTTATCACGCTGGGCACACCGCACGCGGGCACGCAGATCGATGCGCACCCGCGCACCCCCAATGGCCGGCAGATGGACTGGAACAGCGCCTGGTTGCAGGACTTGGCCGCCTCCGAATCCGCAGAGCTGCGCGGCCTGCTGCGCATTGCCATTACCCCGCAAGACAACATCGTCTACCCCCAGCGCGCACAGACCCTGCCCGGCATCACGCCCACGGTGTTTGACGGCGTGGGCCATGTGCAGCTGTGCACCGACGCGACCGTGATCCAATGGCTGCTGGCCCAGCTGCACGGCCTGCACCCTTCTTCACCCGGAGCCTCCGCATGACCCACCTCGTGGTTCGCAAACTGCTGATTGACCTGAGCACGCCCTTTGCCGTGCGCTGGAACGGGGGCGACGCCTTTCGTTCGGCCTTTTTCAACGCGCTGTCCATGAGCTTTCCGCTGGGTGAGCAGTACTTCATGGACTCGGTGCGCGCCGGCCTGAAGACCCTGCCCGAGGACCAGCGTGCGCGCTTTGCGGCCGAGGTGCAGGGCTTTGTGGGCCAAGAGGCCACACACCGCCGCATCCACGCGCTGTTCAATGGGCATCTGGAACAGCAGGGTTTTGACAACGCGCTGGAGCGCCGCGCCGCCAAACGCCTGCAAGCCAATGCGCACCGCGATGTGCGCATCCACGTGGCCGCCACCGCGGCCACCGAACACCTGACCGCCATCTTTGCCGACTGGATGCTGGCCCACCCCGAGGCACTGGCGGGCAGCGAGGACCGCCTGAAAACCCTGTGGCTGTGGCACAGCGCCGAAGAGTCCGAACACTGCAGCACCGCGTTTGATATGTACCAGGCCATAGGCGGCAACCACGAGTGGCGCCTGCGCCTGTTTCGCTACATCACCATGACCTTCTTTGCCGATGTAACGCGCCAAACCATCCGCAACCTTTGGCACGACGGCGCGTTGTTCCGCTGGGGCACCTGGCGCAGCGCAGGACGGTTCCTGTTTGGCAAGGCGGGCATCATCTCCAGCAACCGGGCGCTGTGGCGCGCCTACCTGCGCGAAGATTTTCACCCCCGCCAGCAGGACACCACTCGGTCGCAACAGTGGCTGCGCGACAATAGCGACCAGTTCACTGTGGTGGGGCAGCCCGCCTGAATCGCCTGCATGTCGCCCAGCACACCCGCCTCCACGCACCGCCCCGCCCCGCGCTCCAAAACGGACCTGTTCATCTCCTTCTCGCTGCTGGCCCTACAGGGCTTTGGTGGCGTGCTGGCCATTGCCCAGCGCGAACTGGTGGAGCGCAAGAAATGGCTCACCGCCGAAGAGTTTGTGGAGGACTGGGCCGTGGCGCAGATCCTTCCCGGGCCGAATGTGGTGAACCTCTCGCTGATGCTGGGTGACCGCTACTTTGGCTGGCGCGGCGCCATTGCGGGCGTAGCCGGCATGCTGTGCGTTCCACTGGTCTTGGTGCTGGTCATGGCCGCAGCCTTTGCCGGCGTGGCCGATAACCCGCAGGCCCAGGGCGCACTACGTGGCATGGGAGCGGTGGCCGCCGGACTCATCATCGCCGCCGGGCTGCGCCTGGTACCTGCGCTCAAAAGCAATGTCATGGGTCTGGCGGCCTGCATGGGGCTGATGGCCGCAACCTTTGTGGCCGTGGCCCTGCTGCGCGTGCCACTGGCTTGGGTGCTGCTGGGCTTAGGCGGTCTGGGCGGCCTGTGGGCCTATGTCTGCCTGGGCAAGCGGGCCGACAAGAAGGAGGCCCCATGAGCATCACCATGCACGCCAGCCAGTGGCTGGAACTGCTGCTGCACTTTGGCACGCTCTCGCTGCTGGCGGTGGGCGGCGCCATTACTACCGCGCCCGACATGCAGCGCTTTCTGGTGGTGCAACAAGCCTGGCTGGACGACGAGCAGTTCAGCAACAGCATAGCGCTCGCCCAGGCCGCGCCGGGCCCCAACATCCTGTTTGTGCCCCTGCTGGGCTGGAACATTGGTCTCAACGCAGGTGGCGGCCTGGGTGCAGGCTGGCACGGCATAGCCCTGGCGCTGCTGGGCGTGTTGATATCGATGGTCGGCATCATGCTGCCCAGCTCCCTACTCACCTTCACCGCAGCGCGCTGGGGCCACCGCAACCGCGAGTTGCGCGCCGTACGTGCCTTCAAACAAGGCATGGCCCCGCTGGTGATCGCCCTGCTAGTCGCCACCGGCTGGATTTTGGCCGCCAACCACAAAGCCGACGCCCACCACCTGGCCCTCTGGGCCGTTACCGCCGTCAGCACCTACCTTGTATGGAAGACCCGCCTCCATATTCTGTGGATGCTGGGCGCCGGGGCGATTGCGGGATGGATGGGCTGGATCTAGAGGAAAGAAGCGCCGGCTACCCGCATGAACGCCGAGACCTACGTCAATCCAGTCTTTCTGGGGCTAAACGTCGTCGCCATGATTGCGCTTTGGGCACTCCGAATAAAACTGCCTTCCGGGAATCGCCGTCTATCAATCGCTAGACAACAATTTACCAGCGTGCGAATGGATAGCGGTGATCCCAAATACTCATTTGCCGGAAATGAAGCGCAAGTTGTGCGCGAACTTAGGGACAGCAGTCACGGTGAAAGCACAAGCTATGTGCTGACCATCCATGCCATCAACAGCCACGGCGAGTATTTTGTTTTCAGGTCTGATGGTGACAAACACAGCATCAAACACCTTGAGCAGTCGCTGGCCCGGGCCGTTCTGAAGGACGACTATCGGTCCCCGTGAATTGGTTTAGAGCAGCGCCCCCGCATCTGCACCATCCGTCAAGAGTCGACCCGATTCTCACGGATTGCAGCGCACTTGCGCTGCCTAGAAAAATCTCTTTAAAAGCGGTGTCGAGAAGCTCCTGAAACGTCAGGGGCAATGTCACCAACGTATTTAGCCAGCAGAACAAAACCCGCCGCCAAGAAGGATGTTGAGAAACCCATGTAAGTCAAGTCATACCCAATCAGCGTCAGGAGCAAAGCCACTCCGGAAACAAGCAAAAACTGCACGATAGCGGCATACCTTCCATACAGTTTTCTTGAAACAAAAAATACCATAAGTGATGAGAGTATTGCTGGAGGTATGAATGCAATTGCAAAGGCAACTTCTCGATATTGTTTAAGAAGGCCAAATTCGCTCAACCATTTCAAAAATAAATTGTTGAGATAAATGTATAAAACAAAAGAAAAAATATTAAAACAGGAGCAAAAAATATTGCAGCCAGTGGTTTGATTAAGGATGAGTCTATCGACTGAATGAATTTCGGCCTCTGTTGAAGATTTGATTTCAACCAATCCGCCTGAATGCACAAAAATACAAGAGCCAGAGGCAGACAGAGAAGCAGCATCATCAGATTGAAGTCGTTGTTGGATACTTCAGACAGATGAGAAATTTGCAGAATCGTAATAAGCAAAAGAATGGGGGCAGTTTTTAAGGATTTCTGATAGATATTAAATCTTCTCTGAAATACGAATGCAGCCAACTGAATGATGGATAGTAAAAACGTCAAAACACCTACGGTGGCGGATAAAAACAAATCATATGAAAATAAATGATTTCCATTGAACGTAAATCTAGCCAGCACACTAACCATTAGAGCAATGCCAAATAACTGTAGCGTCGCTCCGAAGAAAATCAGAGTGGAAAATAATATTCCGGTCCATTTAAGTTTCATTGCCTTTGCACGCGCCAGAAGCGTCAATCGTTCCTACTGCAATTTTGAAGGTCACTCAAGGCATTGCCTATCCCCCGTTCGAGTGAATTTAAAAGCGGGAACCACGCGGTGTGAAAATACGATTTGACCACTCAAAAGCAGCCATTCGCGGGCGTGCGCTTCTGGCCCGAAGCAGCCTGGTAAATATGTGATCGCAACATCGAAATTCCGGTAGCCATCAAATAGTGCTCACGGAATTCCGCAGGAGATGGTCAGTCAGACCGGAATACGCGCCACTCCAGCTTCATACTCATATGGAAGTCAGGCCACCATCCACCGTGTGCGCATGGCCAGTCACAAAGCTGGCCGCGTCCGAGCTGAGCCATAGCACCGCGGCCGCAACCTCGTCCGCCTCACCAATACGGCCGATGGGATGCGCCCCCGCCACCGTGGTGGCCACCTTGGGATCGGCCTGCACCGCGCGCTCGAACATGACGGTGCGGATAACACCCGGGCACACAGCATTCACGCGGATACCCTTTCGCCCGTACTCCACGGCAACCGATTTGGTGAGACCGATAACCGCGTGCTTGCTTGCGCTGTAGGCAGACATTTTGGGTGCACCGACCAGGCCCGCCACGGAGGCAGTGTTCACGATGGCACCGCCGCCCTGCTTCAGCATCTGTGCTACCTGGTACTTCATGCACAACCAGACGCCCTTGACGTTGACACCCATGATGCGGTCGAAGGTGGCTTCCTCGCAGTCGGCCAGGCGCATGTGTTCTTCCTCAATGCCCGCGTTGTTGAACGCACAATCCAGCCGTCCAAAATGCGCGACCACTTGCGCCACCATGGCCTCTACCTGGACGGCTTGCGTCACATCTGCCTGGATAAAGATGGCCTCCAGGCCCAACGCCTGGACCTGAGCGGCGGTTTCCTGCCCCGCTTGCACATCCCGGTCGGTCACTGCCACTTTGGCACCTGCATTGGCAAAGGCCAATGCGCTGGCCCTGCCAATGCCGCCACCGCCGCCCGTGACCAACACCACCTTGTTGTCAAACCGCATGTTCATCATGTTCCCTTGCAGAAAAGAAGATGCATCTTAGGTGCGCGTCGCGATGCTGCGGCGTGTTGGCGTAACGCGGGTGACAGCGAACATTGCGAATGTTTTCGCTGTCCGCCAGGGCTGGCAGTGCTCCACAACCCAAGACCGTACGCATTCATATATACAGTTCGGCTGTATATAATTCACAAATTTGAGATCTGAACAGCAATGAAGGATTACGCGCCATGGACACAACACTGGAAGACATGAAGGCAGCGGTCCGCCGCTTCAATGTGGAAGTCATTGAACAAGGAAGCCGCGCCGCATTTGAGGCGCTGATGGACCCAGAGTTCATCAACCGCTCTGCACCAGAAGGTGCACCTGCTGGCCCGGAAAGCATGTGGAACACGTTTGAGAATGTCTTGCGACCGGCCTTGGCAAATTTGCAGGTGCGCATCCTTGATCAACTGGCGGAAGCCGACAAGGTCACCACGCGCAAGACGATCTCTGGCGTTCACTCGGGCACATTCTTTGGTGTGGCTCCCACGGGCCGCACGGTCTCTATCGACGTGATCGATATCGTTCGCTTGCGAGAGGGGCGCTACCTGGAGCACTGGGGCGCGAACAACCTTGCCGGCGTGGTGGCTGCGCTCCGGGCTGGCTGATCACTCCCCAGCCGCGTCTTTGCCCGCAATCTTTCGCAAAACCGGAATGGCCGAACGAAGAATCTCCCGTTCGGAATCCGCAAGCTTGGTATCCAAAATGTCGGCAAGCCATTGCGAACGGGCATCCCGTGCAGACTCCAATACCGACTGCCCTGATGCGGTCAGGGTGACCAGTTGACTGCGCGCGTCGCGGGGGTCGGGCTCTCGTGACACGAGCCCTGCGGCCTCAAGGCCGGCGATGACCAGCCGCATGCTCTGATGTTTGACCCCGCGCATCTCTGCAAGTGCCGCGACACTGATGGGGCCCCTGCGATCCAGATATACCAAGGTCTCGCTCTGCGCAGAAGTGGGCTCGTCCACCTGCGCCCTGACATGGCGCACAAAGTCACTGACCGCATGGCGCAAAGCTTCCGCCATCTCCTGCAGTTCGACGCGGCTTGCGGAAGTCTTCTTGGTCTTGGTCACGCAAACTCCTCGCAGCCAACTACAGCCATGCCTGGGTGCAGAACACCCAGATAAAATTGGCTGTAGCCCCCGTCAATATTGCGCTGGAAGCTCCTGATTTTGTAGCAATCACCACCGCACCCCGAGATCCCATTTACTTCGAGGCAGCAGTGCGCTGGCGCAGCGCCTCGTACAGACACACGCCACTGGCCACCGACACATTCAGGCTTTCCACCGCGCCCTGCATGGGGATGCTGACGAGCTGGTCGCAGGTCTTGGCGGTGAGCTGGCGCATGCCATCGCCCTCCGCACCCAGCACTAGGGCCACGGGGCCTTTGAGGTCGGCCTGGTAGAGGTTGCTGGTCGCCTGGTCGCTGGTGCCAATGATCCAGATGTTGCGTTCCTTGAGCTCATTGAGCGTGCGCGCCAGGTTGGTCACCATGAAATACGGCACGGTCTCAGCCGCACCGCTGGCCACCTTGGCCACAGTGGCGTTGATACCCGCTGCGTGGTCTTTCGGGGCGATGACGCAATGCGCGCCTGCGCCATCGGCCACGCGCAAACAGGCACCCAGGTTGTGCGGGTCGGTCACACCGTCCAGCACCAGGATGAGCGGGTTGGTGCGTTCAGCCGGCGGCAGATTGGCATTGGAGGCTTCCAGGTTTTCGAGCAGCTCGTCCAGTGAATGGACCTGCTTGATCTCTTGCACTCGGGCGGCCACGCCCTGGTGGCCATGGCTGCCAGCAATCTTGGCCAAGCGCATGCCATCAGCCTCGACCAGGCGAATACCGGCCTCGGCCACTTTCTCCAGGAACTGGCGCATCCGCGCGTCGCGGCGCGTGGGCTCGTAGAAGATTTCGATGATGGATTTGGGGGCGGTCTTCAGGCGCACGCCCACGGCGTGAAAGCCGAATAGCACTTTGGGGGATGACATGCCCCGATTATCGGGCCTGCGCCTTCAGCACCCAGCCCAACGACAGCACGTAGCGGCTGCCGCCCACCACACGGGTCACGCTGTGTTCACAGGCATCGGGCCGAAACAGCTTGATGCGGCGGCTGGCGTAAATCGGCGTGGCGCAGACAAATTCACCACCCGAGCGCGGCGACTTGAGCACGATATTGAGGCGGTAGTGGCGCCCGGCCTGCACCGGGTCGGTGTGCGGCGGGATCTCCGAACCCTCGGGGTAGCGGATCAGGTAGCTGTCAAACGGCAGCGGCCAGCGCGCGGTGAGCAGCAGCATCTTGTCGTAGCCCGTGCCCTGGCGGCCACGCTGCCAGCGGAAGGCGGTTTGCAAGTAATGCTTGATCATGCCGTGGCTCCCATTGCACCCAAGGCCCGCACCGCCAGTTGCCGCGCCAGCCCTTCGGGCGGCCCCACCGCAATCGGCAACCCTTCCAGCGCGCCATCGATCAGCAGGTTGCTCAGCCCGTGGGCCAGGCTCCAACCGGTCAGCGCGAGTTCGGGGCCCCGCTGTGGATCGTGTGCGCTGGCGGCGGCCAGCACCACACCAAAGGCGCGTTCGGCCGCCACCTTGAAATTGGGGTAGTCCTGCTTGCGCGCGAGCAGCGGGCCAAACATGAGGCGGAACTGGGCCGGCCGCGCCAACGCGCAGGCCACATAGGCATCGTTGATTTTGAGCATGCGCTCGGCCGTGTCGGGCTCGGTGGCGGCCTGCTCCAACGCCTGGGCCAGCAGGCCAAACGCGCGCTCGGCCACGGCAGCCAGCAAGTCATTTAGGCTGGCGAAGTGGTGGTACGGCGCGGCGTGGGACACGCCCGCAGCCTTGGCCACATCGCGCAGCGTGAGGCCCTGGGCCCCGCGCTCGGCCAACACCGTATCAGCGGCAACCAGCAGGGTTTCACGCAGGTTGCCATGGTGGTAGGGCTTGGGGGGTGGTTTTGGGGTCTTCTTGGCGGGAGGCATGGCTCGATCTTGACATGCGAAAGATATACGTGCAACATCGCGCAAATCTTTCTCTTGTAAAGATAAATTTTAAAAAGGCCCCCGCCATGCAGCTCGCCGCCCTGCTCTTTGCCTCCGGCGCCACTGTGGTGGGACTGCTGGGGAGCGTTCACCTGCTCTACACCTTCCATGGCAGCAAGTTGCACCCGCGCGACGCAGCCACCGCACTGGCCATGCAGGCCACACACCCGGTGCTGACGCGCGAGACCACGGTATGGCTAGCGGTGAAGGGCTTTAACGCCAGCCACAGCCTGGGCGCCATGCTGTTTGGGCTGGTGTATGGCTACCTGGCTACGCAACACATAGCGCTGTTGCAGCAGTCGGTGTTCTTGCAGGCGCTGGGCATGGGCACGCTGCTGGCCTACCTGGCGCTGGCGCGGCGCTACTGGTTCAGTATTCCGCGGCGTGGCATTGCGCTGGCCTGCGTACTGTTTGCGGCAGGCCTGCTGGCCACGTGGACACAGGTGCAACCATGAGCCTACGCCAATTGCAAGTCACAACAGCCCTGCTGGGCGCGGTGCCCGTGCTCACCGGCCTGATCAGCATGATGGGATTGAGCGACCCGCTGTACGCAAAGCTGGCCCTGCCACGCGATGCGACGCTGGACAGCAATATGCGCTTTCTGGGCGGCGTATGGCTGGGCCTGGGCCTCTGTGTGTGGTGGCTGGTGCCGCGCATCGCGAGCCAGACCGCGCTGTTCCGTGCGGTCTGGCTGATGATTTTTTTGGGCGGTGTGGGACGGTTGGTCTCGTTGCTGGCGGTGGGCGTGCCGCTGCTGCCGTTTGTGGGCTTTACGGTACTGGAGATCGTGGGGGCGCCGGTGTTTGTCTGGTGGCAAAGCAGGCTACGGAACCACCCCCTCGGATAGCGCCAACCCGCGTTCCAAAGACGACGCACTCGGGTTCTCCACGAACACACAACGCTTGCCGGTGCGCTTGCAAAAATCCTTCACGCGCCAGTAAGCGTTGTGGCTGATGCAACCCGTCTGGCAAATCACCAAGTCTGCGGCCGCCAGATTGGCGTCCAGCACCGAGGCGTTGTCTTCTACACCCCCATCGTGGTGGGCAAAGCGGCCGCCCACGCGCTCGACCACATCACGGTAGTTGGCAATGTTGCCGCTGCGCCCGCCCACACACAGCACCATCTTTTGGTGCAGTTGTATCGGCATGGCCTGCACACGGGCTAGCGCCCCTTCCTCCGGGATGGCGGCAGCTTCACGCGGCACGGCAGCCTTCTCCGCCATCGCGAGCTTGCGTCGCAGCTCCGCGTTTTGCTCCTCCAGTTCGGTCTGGCGCTGGGCCATTTGGTCCACACGCCGCTGCAGACGTTGCTTGTCTTCCAGATCGGGAATGGACGCCTGCAGGGCTCCCAGATCTTGCGACAGGAAACTGATGCGGCTGTCTTTGGTGATGGCATCCGCCCGGGCTTGCAGCAGTTCGCCCTGCAGACGCTCAATGTCGGCCGTCTTCTGCGCCATCACCCGCGTGATGCGCTCCTGCACTTTGCCCAGCTCGCGCGTCAGCACGGCATTTTCTTCCGCCAGCGCGTTGAAGCGCGCCATCTCCAGCCGCACGCCTGCGCCTGCCTGGTGCTGGAACATGTGCAAATCCCTGCACATGGCTTCCTGCAGCGCCATGTCGCAACGCGGATGCGTCAGGGCGGCCCAAAAGGCACCTGCCACATCACCCGCCTTGAGCGACTTGATCCAGAGATCGGCCACGGCCAGCGGGCTCTTGGCGGTCTTGAACCAGAGAATCTCGCGTGCGTAGCGGATGTCCAGCTCTGCCTGCATCAGCTCGGACAGCTTGGAGCGTCGCGCGCATTCGGACACTGCGCCGGCATGCACCTCGTAGTCGTTGGCCACGGCACTGCCGCCCAGAGCCTTGTTGACCAGCCGACGCAGCACGTCGATGGGCAAGCTCACCCCAACCAAGGGGCAATGGCACTGATGCCCCAGGTCCCACAGGCGTTTGCGCCGAGACCCCTGGGGGGGAGCCGCGGCGGTCTCGTGGTGGCAAAAGCTACCATGGCTGTGTGCACTGGCAGACATGGACGGACCTCCAAATGCTATCTTTTCAATAGCTGCTTGCGCATGGTTGACGGGGGCTACAGGCATCATTTCATCCAAATGGCTGGTATGTTGTTCACTGCACCACCTGCGGACTGCTGTGCCACAGGCCGCGCTCTGCGCTGGGCAACGGGGCTTGCACGTTGCCCTGGCTATGGTCCAACCAACGGCCGCGCAAGGACCACAGCAAGGTCTTGAAACCGGGCGACAGCATGGGGTCTTCGGCCAAGGCCGTGAGGTTGGAAACGATCTTGACCACCATCGCCTCTCGGTGTGCGCCACAGCAGGCTTGCACGTGGCCAGTCATCAGCGCCAGCGTGCCAGCCAGCAAGGCTTCGGCACAGGGCATGGTGTATTCCTCCGTGGTGTGGGGTGTGACAGGGGTGCTTGGCATGGCGTCTCCTTGGGTCCTTGTGGGGTGCTGCGTGCATTTCGCATTGATTTCAGTATATGCGAATCATTCTCATTTGCAAAACCATTTGGATTCCATGGAATTTATCTCCACGCCTTCAGCGCAAGACGTTGGATTGCCCCGCTGCGCTGGCCATAATGGCGGTTTGATTCAAAGGAGTTCCCCATGAAAGGCGACGCACAAGTCATTGGCCATTTGCAGGCCCAACTGAAGAACGAACTCACCGCCATCAACCAGTATTTCCTGCACTACCGCATGTACAAGCACTGGGGTTTGGAGAAGCTCGCCAAGAAGGAATATTCCGAGTCGATTGGCGAAATGAAGCACGCCGACATGCTGATGGATCGCATCTTCATGCTCGACGGCCTGCCCAACCTGCAGGACATGGCCAAGATACTGGTGGGTGAAGATGTCCCGGAGTGCCTGACCTGCGACCTGAAGGCGGAAGTCGGCGCGCAAGCCTCCATCAAAGCCGGCATTGCCCATTGCGAATCGGTGCGCGACTACGTGTCCCGCGACCTGCTGCAAAAGATCCTGGACGACACCGAAGAACATATCGACTTCCTGGAAACCCAGATCGATCTGATCGGCAAAGTAGGCCTGCAGAACTACCTGCAAAGCCAGATGGGCGAGTTGTCCTAAGTCCCAAGTCGCGTCCTCTCTCTCACCACACAGCCAGCATTCGCTGGCTTTTTTTGCATCACAAATGAGAACGATTTGCATTATTATGTGGGCCACGATCACTTTGCACTATTGAAAGGCTTTCATGCACAAGCGTCAGTTCCTCCAGGCCAGCCTGCTCAGCGCCGCCATGTTGTTGGGCGTGTCCGCCCAGGCCCAGACCACCGAGCCCAAGGCTGTGGTGCAGCATTACGCCACCCTGGTGTTCGCCAACTACAGTGATGTGCTGACCAGCGCACAAGCCCTGCAAAAGGCCATCAACGCCTTTGCGGCTTCGCCTTCCGCGCAAGGCTTGGAAGACGCGAGAAAAGCCTGGCTGGCCGCGCGCGAGTTTTATGGCCAGACCGAGGCCTTCCGCTTCTACAGCGGCCCCATTGACGACGACAAGGGCCCCGAAGGCCGCCTGAATTCCTGGCCACTGGACGAGTCCTACATTGACCGCGTGGTGGGCAAGCCCGCGTCAGGCATCGTCAACAACCCCAAGATCAAGATCAACAAGGCCACACTGACCAAGCTGAACGAACGCGGTGGCGAAGAGAACATCGCAGCTGGATGGCACGCCATCGAATTCCTGCTGTGGGGCCAGGACGTGAGCGAAACCGGCCCCGGTGACCGCTCGTTTGAAGACTATGTGAACGGCAAGGCCCCCAACGCCGACCGCCGTCGCGCCTACCTCACCACCGTCACAGAACTGTTGATTGACGACCTGAGCTACCTGGTCAAAGCCTGGCAACCGGGCGCCAAAAACTACCGTGCCAAATTTGAGCAAGGCGGCATCCAGTCCGTGCGCAAGATGATCGTGGGCATGGGCTCGTTGTCGCGCGGCGAACTGGCCGGCGAGCGACTGGAAGTGGCCATGAATACGCAGGACAAGGAAGACGAACACTCCTGCTTCTCGGACAACACCCACCGCGACGTGGTGGCGAATGCCCAGGGCATTCAGAACGTCTGGCTGGGCAGCTACACGCGCCTGGACGGCAGCACGCTGCTCGGTCCTTCGATCAAGGACTTGGTAGCAGCGAAAGACGCCGCACTGGCCGACAAGGTGAGCCAGCAAATCGCCCAAAGCGTGGCCAATGCCAACGCCATCCAGGCTCCGTTTGACCGCGAAATTGTGGGCGACAAGAATGCTCCGGGCCGCATCCGCGTGCAAAAAACCATCGACAGTCTGGTGCAACAGTCCAAAGACATCACCGAAGCCGCCGCGGCACTGGGCATCACCAAACTGGCACAGACCAAGTGATGCGGGCCCGTGAGAAAGTTGGCCTGGCGCTGACAGCTGCGGGCGCCTTGGCCGCACTGGCATGGCCACTCTGGGGCCACACCGATGCCGATCTCTCCGGCGCGGTTCAGGGTGAGCTCACCGCCGGCGAGGCCACGGCCTTTGCGACCGGGCGCAACGCCTTTTCAATGCCCCTTCCCACGCTGGACGACAACGAGCGTGCACGCTTCGCCGTGGGCAATTCCTTCTTCCGTCGCAATTGGGTGGAGGCGCCCGCCTCCACCACGGCGCGTGATGGCCTGGGGCCACACTTCATCGCCCGCTCCTGCGGCGGTTGCCACGTGCAAGACGGCCGCGGTGCCCCACCCGACTTCCGCAAAGGCCTGAGCGAGCCGCCGGTGGCGCTGCTCATACGCCTGTCCATCCCCGGCGTGGGAGCGCACGGCGGTGTGGTGTCTGACCCGGTGTATGGCGACCAGCTCAACAACGCCGCCATCCAGGGCGTGCAGCCCGAAGGCCAAGTGCGCATCCGCTACCAGAACTTGCAAGGCAAGTTTGCCGACGGCACGGCCTACACCCTGCGCAAACCGATCTACAGCCTGACCAACCTGGCCTATGGCCCACTGGCGGCTGGCGCCATGCTCAGCCCACGCATCGCACCGCAGATGGCCGGCGTGGGGCTGCTGGAAGCCATTCCCGAATCCGAGATCCTGGCCAACGCTGCCGCGCAGGCCGGTGCACCAGGCCCAGTGAAAGGCCAACCCAACCATGTGTGGGACGACTTTGCCCAGAGCATGCGCGTGGGCCGTTTTGGCTGGAAAGCCAACCAGGCCAGCATTGCAAGCCAGACGGCCGGCGCGTTTCTGGGCGACATGGGCATCACCTCCACCCAGCACCCCGACGAGGCCTGCACCCCCGCGCAGAAAGACTGCCTGGCCGCACCACGCGGCGCCCAGGGCAAAGCGCCCGAAATTGATGACCGCACGCTGTCGGACGTGATCTTCTACGAGTCCACACTGGCACCCGCTGCGCGGCGCAATGTGAACGACGTGAACGTGCAGCGCGGCCAGGCCCTGTTTGCCCAAGCCCAATGCAGCGCCTGCCACCGCCCCAGCTACACCACGGGGGAGACGCCGTTCCCGCGCCTGTCCAGCCCCAAAGTGCAAGGGCTCAAGATCTGGCCTTACACCGACCTGCTGCTGCACGACATGGGTCCGGACCTGGCCGATGGACGCCCCGACTTTGCCGCCAACGGCCGGCAATGGAAAACCCCGCCGCTGTGGGGCGTGGGCCTGGTGCACGACGTGAACGGCCACCGCCGCCTGTTGCATGACGGGCGCGCCAACGGCGTGCTCGAAGCCATCCTCTGGCACGGTGGCGAAGCGCAGCATGCCAAACAGCGCGTGCTGCAGCTCAACGCCCGAGACCGTCAGGCACTGGTGGCCTTTGTGGAGTCCCTGTGAAACGACGTGCCCTTCTCGCCTGTATACCTTTGGGCTTGCTAGCCCCCATGGATATTGCGCGAGCAGCTCCTAAAAGCGTAGCAGATCAAACCTCGTTTGACCTTTTCGCAGGTACGTCCGCCAGCACCGGCCCCTTTCTGTCGGCGCGCCAGCGGGTGCTGGCACTGCTGCAGGACCACTACATCTCCGTAGCCGAAGCCCTGCAGCAAAGCGCCACGGCGCTGCACGCATCGCTGGCCACCCCGGTCACGCACTGGCAAGCGCAGCAACCGCTGTGGGTGCAGACCATGCTGCACTGGGAGCGTCTGGCGGCCGTGGCCGTGGGCCCGCTGCTGGAACGGCGCGCTGCGCGCTTCATCGACTTCTGGCCCACTCGCCCGGCGCAGATCCAGCGCCAGCTGGATGCCAATGCAGCCACCCCACTGACGCAAGAGCAGATTGAATCCGTGGGCAGCGCCGCCCGCGGACTGCCCGCGCTGGAGTGGATCTTCTGGCGCGTGCCCGCCAACCCATCCAACCAGCACTACGCCCGGCTGCTGGCACAGCATGTGCTCAACGAATGCACCGTCCTGCTGGACGGCTACCGCGCCATGGCTGCGGCACCGCGCAGCGAGGAAGAAGCCAGCACGCTGTATGGCGAATGGTATGGCCAGGCCGTGGGTGGATTGGACCAACTGCGCATCAAGAAAATGGTGCCCGATACGCGGGGCAAGGAAGTGTCTGTGTGGGTACGCGGCGTCAGCGGGCAAACCACGGCTGCCTGGCAGGCCCAGCTTCAGGGCGTGCAGGCCTTTTTGGTCGGATCCGCCGCCGCACAGGCCGCCCGACCCGACTGGCCCGTAGCCGGCAGCTTGCAAGGCCTGCTGCTGGGCAACGACACACCCCAGCCCAGCCGCCAACTGCAACGCCTGATGCTCGCCGCCCTGCGCAGCGGTGCGCATGCGCGGCCCGACAACACCGCATCGCTGCGCACAGCGCAGCAGGCGCTGGCCCAGCTCTCGCAGTTCCTCAGCGGCCTGGCTGACACTGTGCTGCACATCAGCATGGGATTTACCGACGCCGATGGTGACTGAGCCCTTGCACCACCAACCCACACGCCGCAGCCTGCTGGCCCAGGCGGCTTTGCTGGGTCTGGGTGCCACAGCCTGGGACAGCCAGGCCGCCCCGGCAGCGCAGCCCCGCGTGCTCACGGCGTGGATGCGCGGTGAGCAGTCCTGGGCCGGCGTGTGGACGCCTGGCCAAGCGCCACGCGGCATCGCCCTGCCCGCGCGCGCGCACCAGTTGCTGCGGGTACCCGGTGACCGCAGCGCTGCGCAGCAGGCGCTAGTGCTGGCACGCCGTCCCGGCGAATACCTGATGCGCATGGACGTGCAGCATGGCCGGGCCCTGCAGTGGCACACCATGGAAGACGACCGCTACCTGGGCGGCCATGCCGCGCTGTCCGCCAGCGGCAAAACATTTTTCACCACCGAGACCGATGCTGAAAGCGGCCAGGGCCTGATTGCCGAGCGCGATCTGCAGAGCCTGGAAAAGCTGCGTGAATTTCACAGTGGCGGCATTGGCCCCCATGCCCTGCTGCTGGAGCCTGCCGGCACACTGCTGGTGGCCAATGGCGGCATCCTGAACCTGCCCGAAACCGGGCGACGCAAGCTCAACGTGGGCCGCATGGAGCCCAACCTCACGCGGCTGGATGCAACCACGGGCGCAGTGCTGGCGCAGTACCGGCTGGCGGACTCCTTTCTGAGCCTGCGCCACCTGGCCATGGCCCCCAATGGCACGGTGGCGGTGGCCGTGCAGGCCGAACATGCAGATCCCGCAGCGCGTACCCAAGCCCCGGCGCTGGCGCTGCTGGAAGGCGAGCAACTGCGCTCCGTCCCCTGGGATGCAGCCACCGGAGCACCTGTGGTTTGGGATGGCTATGCGGGCGACGTCTGCTACGCGGCTGACCGCTTCTGGGTCAGCGCGCCCCATGCGGGGTGGTTGGTGTCTTGGACCCACCAAGGCCGCGACCTGCAAAGGCAGGCACTGCCCGGCGCAGGGGCACTGGCCACCGACGCAGGACGTTGGGTGGTCGGCGGGGACCAGGCTGCCCTGTTGTACCGCGGCAGCGCACCCCAGCCGCAGCGCTACAGCCTGCACACGCCGTGGGACAACCACGCCACATTGCTACATTTTTAGTAGCTGCACGCGCAATGACAACGGGGGCCAAAGCCCCATTTCATTCTCAACGGTTTGAAGCCGCCGGCTTGGACGCGGGCAGGAGTTTGAACTCCGCCATGGCCTCCCTGCGGTATTGCTCCAGCAAGCCTTCGGCCTTCATTTTTCTCAGCGTGGCTTCAATCTGCGGCAGCAAAGCCGCATGTTTGCGCTGCAGATAAAAGTACAGCGGCAACGGCTCACCGATGCTGATTACCTTGAGTGGTGGTGGCAGGCCGCTTAACTCCGGGCTACTGGCGTCCGACAGCACGGCCAAGTCAATGCCGCAGTGAAGTTCGTTGCGCCCGTGGTGCAAGAGATTCAGGGCATTGATGGTGGTAGTGACATCCACGACACGGCTGGCGGGCAACAGGGTTTGCAGCAGCCGCTCGCATTCCACCACCCCGCGCGTAAAGTTCACCGACCAGCCGGTGTCTGCCAATTGGTCCAGCCGCTGCAAGGAGTACTTGGGATTGACCGCCCACAGCGCGAATCCGATGGAAAGGATCTGCTCATCCGCTCTCACCAAGCCTGGCTGGCTTTCGGCGAAGGCCAGCGGGCGCGCGAGGTCACCATCGATGCGGTCCGATGCCAGTTCCATGCTGAGACGCGCAGAAGGTGTGGTGCGAATTTCCAGCGGAACGCCCAGCCGGCTGAACAACTCCTGGTAGGTGCGGCGCAACAGGCGGCCCACATAACTGTTGTCAGGGCGTGAGGTTCCCAGGACCAGCCCGGTCTGCGCCTGGGCGTGTGCGGCGCTGGCAGCGATCAGCAGGACACATCCGGCCAACGAGGCCCCCAGCCAACGCCCGCCTTCGCCCCACGTCCCCCTTATAGCGGGCGGCTTCATGGTGACTCCAATGACATACAACGACTGTGCGCAGTATCACCCACTCCCACAGGCAATGGGGCCAGCTTGCCGTGGCCGATTTCACAGAAGCAAGAAAAAAAGTGACATATTTCTTTACACTGAATACAAATGCGATGGATTCTCATTTAGAATTCAACCATCGAAATTCAGCAACTGAGTGATTCACCATGATTGTTTGCGTGTGCCGCCGCGTGACAGAAAAAGAGATTGCTCTGCACGCCAGCGAGGGAAAAGGGTTTGACGACATCCAGTTTGAACTGGGCGTTGCCTCCCAGTGCGGACGCTGCGAAGACTGCGCCCGCGAGGTCATCGACCAGTGCCACGCCCAAGCCAGCTTGGCAACGCAGGCATGGATGCCTGTGACCTTGTCCATGCACCGGTAAGCAGTTTCTTTTTTTGACCGCAGACAGGAACGCTTCTTGTTTGCATCTTGTTAATTTTCCAGCAAGCCACATCAGGCCGCCTTCTTGGACGCACCTGACATAGCCAGCCAGCCCTCCACCCAGACGACTCAGCGCTATGCCACAACTTGCACCAACGACCCATCCCGACGCTATCCCGTCCGCCCCGCTACTGCCACTGGGCGCCATGCTGCTTGCAGGCTCCATGGGTGCCATGGCCCAGCAGGCCAACGACGCAGAAGTCAAAACCCTCAAACCCGTCACCATCACGGAAAAAGCCGAAGAAGCCCAAGGCAAAGATTCGGTACGCGCCACCACCACTTCCATCGGCAAGGGCAAGCAGGACCTGCGGGACATCCCCCAGTCCATCACCGTGGTGACCGAGAAACTGATTGATGACCGCAACCTGGACACCCTGAAAGACGTGCTGCACAACACCGCGGGCGTGACTTTTCAGGCAGCTGAAGGCGGTGAAGAAGACATTCGCTTACGCGGTTTTTCGCTGGCAACCACGGGGGACATCTTTGTAGACGGCATGCGAGACCCGGCTTTCTACGAGCGCGACACCTTCAACAGCGACCGTATCGAGGTGCTGCGTGGCTCCGCTTCCATGCTGTTCGGCCGGGGGTCTACCGGCGGCGCCATCAACCAGTCCAGCAAGCAGGCCCGGGCCATCGACGAGAACGAAGTCAGCACCACGTTGGGCAGCTACAACTACCGCCGCGTTACCGGTGATTTCAATATCAAGACCGGCGAAGATCAGGGCCTGCGCATCAACGCCATGGCCACCAAGGCGGACAGCAACGGCGCCGGCACCAAAATTGACAAAAAGGGGCTTGCCGCCAACTACCGTTTTGGCATCGGCACCGCCGACGAATTCTCCCTGGGGCTCTACACGCTGCGCAATGACAATGGCATCAACTACGGCATCCGATGGATCAAACCGACGGCTGCCGCGGCAACCTCCACCAGCACCATCAACGAACGTATCGCGCCCAATACCTACTACGGCATGGCCAGCGACTACAACAAGGGCACGGCCGACTATCTGACGGCCAGCCACACACACCGATTTGAAGACGACAGCGAACTGAAGACCTCAGTGCGCCGCGGTGTCTACACACGTGACCAACGCGCCACCCTAATCAACGGCGGCACAGCGGTGAACACCTTCTCCGATGCCAGCGTGCTGACCCGCGGAGCGCAAAACAAAATCCAGAATTTGGACGGCGTGTACGCGCAATCCGACTACACCAAAAAGTTTTCTGCGCTGGGCGTCAAGCACGAGCTGTTTGCAGGCGTGGACTTTGCGCAAGAAAACAAGGATGTGTTCGCCGCATCGGGCGGCCCCACACGTCCATCCACGTTGGTGGGTACGCCCAACGATGGCGCATGGATCGACGAAGGTGCACGCACCATTACCCGATCCAGTGGATTCCAGGCCGACAACCTGGGGCTGTATGGCATGGACCTGGTGCAAGTGGCCGAGTACTGGAAAGTTCTGGGGGGGCTGCGTTTTGACCGCATGCGGGGCAACTACGCAACCTACAACACCGCTGGGCGAATGACCAACCGGTATGAGCAAACTATCGGCGACTGGAGCCAACGCGTGGGCGTGCTGTACCAGCCCAACGAACTGAGCTCCTTCCATTTCTCATGGGGCACGTCGTTCAACACGTCGGCCGACACCTACTCCTACAGTGCCAACAGCGCCAATACGCCGCCTGAGCAAAGCCGCAACATTGAGATTGGCGCCAAACTGGACTCTGCAGACAAGCGCTACACCACCCGCCTGGCGATTTTCCAGAGCACCAAGTACAACGAGCGCAACACCGACCCGGATTCGGCGGCCACCGCCTTCTTGCTGTCCGGCAAGCGCCACACCAGCGGCCTGGAAATTGATGCGTCCGGCATGCTGACACCCAAGTGGGAGATTTATGGCTCCTACATGTGGATGCCCGATGCCATGATCGACATTGCAGCCCCCACCGCCACGGCGGGAGAGCGCGAGGGGGAACGCCCATCGCTGACCCCTATCCACAGCGGCACGGTGTGGACCACCTACCAATTCACGCCGGAGTTTCGCGCGGGCGCCGGTATCAACTTCCGCGGCGAACAGGCACCCAACCGCAATCCGGGTTTCATGGCACCTGCCTACGCCACTCTGGACCTGATGGGTGAATACAAATTCAGCGAGCGCTATGTGCTCAAGGTCAACGTGACCAATGCACTGGACAAGCTCTATGCCGACGCGCTGTACACCGCCTTCTATGTTCCCGGCGCGGGCCGCAACATCCAGGCAACGATGAACATCAAGTTCTAACCCTTTCACTTCAGCTAGCTGCCGCCATGCTCTTGCACCTGCCCAACATCCTGACACCCGAGGAAATTGCCCAAGCCCAAGCCCTGCTGGCCACCGCCCCGTGGGTGGATGGACGAGCGGGGGCTGGGGAACAGGCCAAGCAGGTGAAGAACAATGAACAGCTGGACCACGACTGCGAAGCGGCGCGCACCATCCGCGCGATGGTGTTGCGTGCGCTGGACCGCAGCCCCATGTTTTTCTCGGCCACCCTCCCCAAGAAAGTGTTCCCACCGCGCCTGAACCGCTATGGCGGAGAGAGCAACTTTTACGGCAACCACATTGATGGCTCCGTACGCTACACACCGGGCACTGGCGAGCGCGTGCGCACTGACGTGTCGTGCACGGTATTCCTCTCCAACCCGGAAGACTACGACGGGGGTGAGCTATGTATTGCCGACACCTACGGCGAACAATCGGTCAAGCTGCCTGCCGGCCATATCGTGCTGTACCCCAGTACCAGCCTGCACCAGGTGAAGCCGGTCACCCGCGGCTACCGCATGGCCTGTTTTTTCTGGATAGAAAGCATGGTGCGCAGCGACGAGCAACGGCGTACCCTGTACGAGCTGGACATGAACCTGCTCGGCCTGCGCCGGCGCCTGGGGGAGTCGGATGAGACCACGGCGCTGACGGGCGTGTACCACAACCTGCTGCGGATGTGGGCAGACACCTGAGTGGCATGCACCGTGACCGCCCCATTGCCGTTTTGACGCCTTCCCAAATAATGTCTACCTCTGCCCTGCGCTCTTCCAACACCGTGCCCGCCGTAAGCCGCAACACCACCATCGTCATCGGCGTGATCCTGTTTCACGTAGCCGTGCTGTGGGCCCTGCAGACCGGTCTGCTGCGCCGCGTGGCCGAGGCCGTCGTGCCCGCGGAAATTCTGGTGGAAATGATGTCGCCACCAGCCCCTGAGCAAAAGCCTCAGCCGCTGCAGCAGCCCAAAGCCCAGGTCAAAACGCCTACGCCCAAGCCGACATTGCCCACGCCTACGTCGGCGGTGGCACAGCAGCCTGCGACCACGCCTCTAGCGCTCGCCCCGTCGGCCAATGCGCCCGCGCCCTCTGAAGCAGCCCCTACTGCAGCGGCGGCGGCTCCGGCCAGCACCAACACGGGTAACAGCTCCAATGCGCCACCGTCGCCTCCTGCACCGCCCAAGGTGGAGCCGCCCTCCAGCGATGCGGACTACCTGAATAACCCCAAGCCGGCCTACCCGGCCATGAGCAAGCGCCTGCACGAAACAGGCAAGGTGGTGATCCGCGTGTTGATTGGCACCGACGGCCAAGCCTCTCAACCCACCATCAAAACGTCCAGCGGCTTTGACCGTCTGGACCAGGCCGCCCTGGCAACGGTCATGAAATGGCGCTACGTGCCTGGCAAACGCGGCGGCGTGGCCGAGGCCATGTGGTTTGACGTGCCCGTGAACTGGGTACTGCAGTAATTCAGAAATCATTTTTTGTGGAGTAATCAATGGAATCGCAACTCGGACTCATCACCCTCTGGACCCAAGGCGACTGGGTGACCAAATCGGTCGCCCTGCTCTTGCTGGTCATGTCTCTGTCATCCTGGATCGTGATCCTCATCAAGGCGCTGGACATCTTCAAGTACAAATCCTTGGGTCAGCGCACCGAAACCTTCTGGCATAGCGAAGACTTCAGCACCGGCATGAAGGCGCTGGGCCAGCAAGACGGCAACCCCTTTGTACAACTGGCGCAAGCGGGCCAGGAAGCCACCGCCCACCACCGCCATGCACAGACCCAACTGCATGACGCACTGGACATCAGCGACTGGATCAGCCGTGCCTTGCGCAACAGCATTGACGACAGCACTGCCCGCTTCCAGAGCGGCCTGGCCATCCTGGCGTCCGTCGGTTCCACCGCCCCGTTTGTGGGTTTGTTCGGTACCGTCTGGGGCATTTACCATGCGCTGATGGGCATTGGCGCTGCTGGTTCCGCCACCATTGACAAGGTGGCAGGCCCCATTGGCGAGGCGCTGATCATGACGGCACTGGGCCTGGCCGTGGCCATTCCCGCCGTGCTGGGCTACAACGCCCTGGTGCGCGGCAACAAGTCCATTCTCACCAAACTCAACCGCTTTGCGCATGACCTGCACGCCTACTTTGTGACCGGCGCCCGTGTGGGCACCAGCAATGTCGATGGCAAGGTCGTTGCCATGAAGAAAGCGTAAGCGCCATGGCCTTCGGAATGCAAGACGCGACCTCGGACGGTGATTCCGAGGTGATGAACGAAATCAACATGACGCCCCTGGTGGACGTGATGCTGGTGCTGCTCATCATCTTCATCATCACCGTGCCGGTGATGAAACACGCCGTGAATGTGGAATTACCCACGGCCACCAGCCAGCCGCAAACCACCAAGCCCGAAACCCTGCAACTCAGTGTGGATGCCCAGGGCAGCTACTTCCTGAACCAGAGCGCCGTGGCTGCCGACACCCTGCCCGCCGTGCTGCAGGCCGAGGCTGCCAAGGATCCCCAGCCCGAGCTGCACATCCGCGGCGACAAGGCCGTGCGCTACGAGTTTGTAGCCCAGGCCATGGCCGCGGCACAACAGGCCGGCCTGCGCAAGATCGGTTTCATCACCGAACCGAAGAACTGACGGCCACCGCCATGTTGCTCGTGCTGAAAACCCGGTTTGCCTGCTCCGCAGAGCGTTGTTTTGACGAGGTCAAGACCACGCGCCTGCTCATGCACATCGCCCAGCCGCTGGTGCACTTCACACCCGTGGACCCCGCCACTTTGCCGGCGCGGTGGGAGGAGCGCGAGTACAAGGTGGCGATGCACCTGCTGGGACTGGTTCCCATGGGCTACCAGATGGTGCGTATCTCGGGCCAGGACCATTCCGCCAACGCTGGCAAGTTTTCGGTGGAGCTGCGTGACAACGGCTCGGGCACGCTGATCCAGCGTTGGGACCACCGCATCTTCATCACGGCAGCCGAAGAGGGCTGCGACTACACCGACCAGGTGGAGATCCGTGCCGGCCTGCTCACACCCGTCGTCTGGTTGTTCGCTTGGTACTTTTACCGGCACCGCCAGTACCGCTGGCAGCAACTGATCCGCAGGAATTTCTCCTATGCCTGACGCCGCCCTGCCGCCTTCCTCCCCCAACCTGCCCAGCAGTGCACCGCAAACAGCCGCGCCGTCTCCACAGGGCGTGCTGCAATCCAGCGAGTTGCTGGGCACGCGCCAAGCCATCGAGATCGAGCACAACGGCCAGCGCTACCGCCTGCAAAGCACCAAGTCGGGCAAGCTCATTCTCACCAAATAGACATAAAAATAGCTGCCAGCCCCCCGTAAAACGGGCGCTGGCAGCTGTGGTTTTGGTAGCAATCGACGGATTACAGGCCGATGGCAGCAATACCGGCCTTGGCAATCTGCGCATCTTCGCTGGACTTCACCCCGCTCACGCCCACCGCGCCCAGGCACTGACCATCTTTCAGGATGGGCACGCCACCTTCGAGCATGCCGTCCAGATCCGGGGCGCTCAGGAAAGACACGCGGCCACCGTTGATCATGTCCTCATAGGCTTTGCTCTCCCGACGGCCCAGGGCAGCCGTGCGGGCCTTGGCGGGGGCAATATGGGCCGAGATGGGCGCGGCGCCGTCCAGGCGCTGGTACGACAGCAAATGGCCGCCATCGTCCACGATGGCAATGCTCACCGCCCAGTTGTTTTTCAGCGCTTCGGCCTCGGCCGCGGCAGCGATGGCTTTGATGTCGGCAAATTCCAGGACAGACTTGGTTTTCATGGTGTGCACTCTCTGCAGATGGGTGAAAACCCTGAGCATACCGTTTGCGCGGGCCGTTTTGAACGCGTGCAAGGCATAACAGCCCTGCATAAAACCCGGCCAATATGCGCCAAATCCAGGTGCTGGCCCTTGTTAAACCCTAGAATGACCGCATCTGCACATTGCAGTTTTTCTGGAGGATCTTTATGACCGATCGCACAACCACCATGGGCCAAAGCCTGGGCTATGGTGCAGCCAACGCACAGCGCAACAAAGTGCTGCGCAACACCTACTGGCTCCTGTCGCTGAGCCTGGTGCCCACCGTGCTGGGCGCCTGGATCGGCGTGGCCCTGAACCTTGCTCCCCTCTTCCAGGGCTTCCTGGGCCTGATCCTGTTCATGGCCGTGGCCTTCGGCTTCATTTTCGCCATTGAAAAGACCAAGAACTCCGCGGCCGGCGTGCCCGTGCTGCTGGGTTTCACCTTCTTCATGGGCATGATGATGTCGCCGCTGATCCAGCACACGCTGGGTTTCCGCAATGGCGCGCAACTGATCATGACGGCCTTTGGCGGCACCGCTGGCGTGTTTTTCTTCATGGCCAGCATGGCCACCGTCATCAAGCGTGACCTGTCCGGCATGGGCAAGTGGCTGTTTGTCGGCACCATCGTGTTGCTGGTGGGCGGCCTGATCAACGTGTTTGTCGGCTCCAGCGCCGGCATGATGGCCCTGTCCATGGCCGCCATCGGCATTTTCAGCGCCTGGATGCTGTACGACATCAAGCGCATCATCGACGGCGGCGAGACCAACTACATCAGCGCCACCCTGGCCCTGTACCTGGACATCATCAACGTGTTCCAGAACCTGTTGGCCCTGCTCGGCATCTTTGGTGGCGAACGCGACTAAGCGTCCGTTGCACCGGTAAAAAAGGCCCTTCGGGGCCTTTTTCTTTGGGAGTGGAGCCGACGAAGCTCAATACCCGCCAAAATCTGCCGATAAAAGACCCACACCATCTCCAGCCTTCATGACCCTACGTCCCCTGCTCCTGACCCTTGCCTTTCTCCTGTCGGGCTGCGATTTGGAGACCCTGCTGGCCGACCCGCGTGTGGCGCAGCGCGAGGCCGATGCCAAGGCCATAGGCGGCGCATGCCGGCATGGTCTGCGCAGTCTGGAAGACTGCTACGCCATGAACGAAAAAGCCTCCAAGGCCGCGGTATTTGCGGGCTGGAAGGACATGGACCAGTACATGCGGGACAACAAGATCGAAGGCGTCGTTCCCAAAGGAATCAAACCGGCCGGAACCGAGGAAGAGGTCATCACCGAGCCCAAGGATGACAAGTCTGCCGAGGACGGCAAGGCCAAGCCCAAGGCCAAGTCAGCAGCCAAAGCCACCGACAAGGCTGCGGCCCACTAGGCGTTCACGCTGCGGGCGCTTCCAGCTCAAACACAGCAATGCTCTCCACGTGCGCCGTGTGAGGGAACATGTTGACCACCCCACCCTTGGTGCAGCGGTAACCCGCTTCCTGCACCAGCACGCCCGCGTCACGCGCCAGCGTGGCAGGGTTGCAGCTCACGTAGACAATGCGCCGTGGCGGCGTCCAGCCCTTGCGCAGCTCGGGCTGTTGGTGCAAGGCGGCCAGCGCCTGCACCAGGGAGAACGCGCCTTCACGGGGTGGGTCTACCAGCCATTTATCAGCGGCGCCATCGCCAATCAATAGCTCCGGCGTCATTTCAAACAGGTTACGCGCTACAAATTTAGTAGCTGCAAGCGCAGGTTTGACGGGGGCTAGAGGCTCATTTTTCTCTGAAGCTGCCGCCATATTGAGCTTCAGGTTTTCGCGCGAGCGCGCCACCAGTGACTCGGCTCCCTCCACTCCCAGCACTTCACGCGCCTGCGTGGCCAACGGCAGCGTGAAGTTGCCCAGGCCGCAGAACCAGTCGATCACGCGCTCGGTCTTCTGCACCGCCAGCAGGCCCAGCGCGCGCGACACCAGCACGCGGTTGATGTGCGGGTTCACCTGGGTGAAATCGGTGGGGCGAAACGGCATCGTGATGCCAAAGTCGGGCAGTTGGTAGGCCAGTTGGCCCGTTTCGTGGCCAGGCAGCTCGTCCAGACGGTGGATGGTCTCTGGCCCCTTGGGCTGCAGCCACCATTGCAGGCCGGGATTGGCCGCTGCGAACTGGCGCAGGCGGTTCAGGTCAGCGTCCGAGAGCGGCTCCAGGTGGCGCAGCACCATCGCAATCACCTCGCCGGCGCCGCCATTGGCGCCCGCGGTGGGCGCCATATCGCCCATGGCCAGTTCGATCTGGGCCAGCGTCTCCACCGCGTCCATGGACTCGATCAGGCGGCGCAGCGGTACCAGCATGGCGCTCACATGCGGCGCCAGCACATGGCACTCTTTCATGTCGGCCACATAGCGGCTCTTGCGCTCATGGAAGCCAATCAGCACCTGGCCCTTTTTGCGCACATGGCGCACCGACAGGCGCGCGCGGTAGCGGTAGCCCCAGGCCGGGCCTTCGATGGGGCGCAGGATGTTGTCGGGCTTGACCTTGCCGATGTGCCAGAGGTTGTCCTCCAGCACGCGCTGCTTGACCGCCACCTGGGCGCTCACATGCAAATGCTGCATCTTGCAACCGCCACAGGCACCTTCGTGCAGGCCAAAGTGCGGACAGGCCGGGCGCACGCGCTGGGACGATTCCTGGTGGATTTCGGTCAGCGTGCCTTTTTCGAAGCTGCTTTTGCTGCGGTGGATCTGGGCGCTCACCACTTCGAAGGGCAGCGCACCATCAATGAACACCACCTTGCCATCGGGTCGGTGGGCCACGCCCTGGGCCTCCAGATCCAGGGATTTGACGCGCAGCCAGCCTTCGGGCAGCGCGGGTTCAGTAGGGGTGTCGGGGGAAAGGGGAGAATGGGTGTCCGGGGAAATTGCGTCGCTCATGCCCCAATTGTCTCAGGTCGGAGAAGGGACAATTTTTCGCCCGCCCCGCACGAGCCACAGGCTACATAAGAAATTCGCGCTTGATGCCGCGGCGTGCCAGGTGGCGTTTGAGCTTGAACAAGGCTTCATTCTGCACCTGGCGCACACGCTCGCGCGTCAGGCCCAGCCGGCTGCTGATCACGTCCAGCGTTTCGGGCTCGCGGTCATGCAGGCCAAAGCGGCCCTCCAGCACCTCGCGCTCGCGCGGCGAGAGCGTGGCAATCCAGCTCTCCAGCAACATGTCCACCTCATGCGCTTGGGCAGAATCCTCGGGGTCCAGCGCCAGTTCGTCCACCAGGCTGTCGCCCAGCGAATGCTCATCGCCCGACGGGTCCAGCTGGGCATCCAGCGAGCGCGGTGCCTCGGCCATGGCGAGCAAATCCACGATGTCGGAGGCCTCGCGCCCCAGCAGGGCAGCAATGTCTTCCGCGCGTATGCCCTCCGGCCGACTGGCCACCAGCGCAGCATCGTTCTCCAGCGCCCGGCGTGCGCGCAGCACCTGCTGCACCTCGCGCACCACGTTCACCGGCAGGCGCACGGCCCGGCCCTGGTACATCAGCGCACGGTCTACCGACTGGCGTATCCACCAGGTGGCGTAGGTGGAGAAGCGAAAGCCCCGCTCGGGCTCGAACTTGTCGATGGCGTGCATGAGCCCCAGGTTGCCCTCCTCGATCAGGTCCGACATGGGCACACCGCGCCCCGTGTAGCCCTTGGCGATGCTGACCACCAGGCGCAGGTTGTGCTCGATCATGCTTTGCCGCGCCGCAAAGTCACCCGCGCGGGCGCGGGTAGCGGTGGCAAATTCTTCTTCGGGGGTGAACAGCGTGGTGCGGCGCACGCCGCGCAGGTAAATGGCCAGCGCATCGGCCGACTCATCGCCGGGCTGCACCTCGCGAGCGAGGCGTTCCAGCTCTGCAGTCGCTATGATTTCAGGAGCTATTGGCGCAGCATCTATGGGGGATAGAGCCATATTCAACTCCAAACCCTGCCCCGCACTACGCTGACCGACCGTGCTGTCGATGGAGTGAGCGTTGAGGGGCTTTTTCATGGCAGCCTGCTATCTGGCGGGCAGGTACTTGGCCGGGTCCACCGGCTTACCTTGCCGGCGCACTTCAAAGTGCAGCTTCACGCGGTCGGCGTCGCTGTTGCCCATCTCGGCAATCTTCTGGCCCTTCTTCACCGTCTGGTCTTCCTTGACCAGCAGGGTCTGGTTGTGGGCATAGGCGGTGAGGTAGGTGTTGTTGTGCTTGAGGATGATCAGGTTGCCGTAGCCGCGCAGGCCAGCACCGGCGTACACCACCTTGCCTTCGCCAGCGGCCAGCACGGGGTCGCCTGCGTTGCCGCCAATGTCCAGGCCCTTGTTCTTCACTTCGTCAAATCCAGCCAGCACCGCGCCGCTGCCAGGCCAGATCCAGGCCACGTCATCGTCACCGCCCGAAGCGGGTGCGGGTGTGGGGGCCGCAGGCTTGGTTGCCGCAGCCGCAGAGGCGGCGGGTGCAGGCGCGGCGGACGAGGAGGCAGCCGCCGGCGCAGTGGCCGGTGTCGAGGCAGGCAGGGCCGTGGTCGTGGCGACAGGGGCGGCCACGGGTTTGGCAGTCGCTACGGCTGTCTCCCCCGCCACCGGTGGGACAACACGGATCACCTGGCCCACTTCGATCTTGTTGGGGTTCTCCAGCGCATTCCAGCGGGCGATGTCCTTGTGGCTCTGGCCGGTTTCCAGGCCAATGCGGATCAGCGTGTCGCCAGGCTTGATGGTGTAGTAGCCAGCCTTGCCCGCGTTCTCAAAGCCGGGAGGCTGCTTGACCGCAGGGGCAACGGCCACTGGCTTGGAACCCGCAGCATTGCGGTCTTCCACGGGCGCATGGTTCACGGCCGTAGAGCCGCATCCGGCCAACACCAGCACCGCGGTACCCACAGCCACAACACCCAAACAACGCACACCGAACATAATTTGATTTCCCTTTAGGCAACGCCTGATTTTAGAGGGACAAAATGCACGGCCTCCAACAGGGTTTGGCGTACGCCTTGTGGGGTCTTGTCCAACACAAGCAAGGCCTGCCCGCCGCCAGGGCCAGAGGCGACCACGGGGGCGACCAATCGGCCGCCAACCGCGAGCTGATCCACCCAGGCTTGGGGCACAGCTTCGCCGCCCGCCGCAGCGATGATGGCCGCATAGGGTGCGCCCTTGGCATACCCGGCCATGCCATCGCCAAACAGCAAATGCACATTGGGCAGACGCAGATGGCGCAGGTTTTCACGCGCCTTGTCGTGCAGGCCACGCAGACGCTCGATGCTGTAAACCTCGTCGGCGACCAGACTCAAGACAGCCGCCTGATAGCCACATCCCGTGCCAATCTCCAGCACCCGGCCCACACGGCCCGTGGCACCGTTGCGCAGCAGCTCGATCATGCGGGAGACCACGCCAGGCTTGGAAATCGTTTGCCCCAGGCCAATCGGCAGGCTGGTGTCTTCGTAGGCCTGGTTCACCAGTGCGCTGTCTACAAACCGGTGGCGCTCGATTGCACCCATGGCGCCCAGTACCAGCGGGTCGGTCACGCCCTGCCTCGCCAGCTTTTGCACCATGCGCTGGCGCACCGCCTGCGAATCCATGCCATGCCCTTGGGGCGCTGGTGGCATAGCGTTGGAAGCCTTGCCACGGGCGGAAGACAAGCCTGCGGACTTGTCCGGTGTGGCCTGGGCCACACCCTTTGACACCAGCTTGGCGGCGGGCACGGCGTTGACGGCCACCGCACCATGCGGGTTGGGCCGGGTCTTCGCCAGCGTGGCGTCCAGCCGGGCGGGAAACGAGGGCCGTTGCTTCATACGGTTGCAGGCTGGGTTGCCAGCCGGGAGGCCGTTTGCGCCCAGTAGCCCAAGTTGTCGTGGTCGGTGAGGTCCACCTTCAAGGGCGTGATGGCCACATGGCCTTGGGCCGTTGCATGGAAGTCGGTGCCTTCGGCGTCGTCTTTCACGGGACCGGCCGCACCAATCCAATACATGGTTTCACCACGCGGGCTTTGTTGCTGAATCACTTTTTCAGCTGCATGGCGCTTGCCCAGGCGGCACAGCTTCATGCTGCCGATCTCGTCAAACGGCAGGTTGGGAATGTTCACATTGAGCAGCCAGGGCGTGGACGTGATGAGCTGTTGCTGCTGCATGGAGAGCACCAGTTCGCGCGCTTTTTGGGCCGCGGAGGCCAAGTGCACCCAGTCCTTCTCGACCTGCGAGAAAGCAATGGCGGGTATGCCAAACAAGAAGCCTTCCATGGCGGCGCCCACGGTACCGGAGTAAATTGTGTCGTCCCCCATGTTGGCGCCATTGTTGATGCCCGAGACCACGAGATCTGGCCGGTAGTCCAGCAGGCCCGTCAGCGCGATGTGCACACAATCGGCAGGAGTGCCATTCACGTAGCGAAAACCATTAGCTGCGCGGTGCACATACAGTGGCGAATGCAGGGTCAACGCGTTGGACTTGGCGCTGTTGTTGTGCTCTGGGGCCACCACCTCCACCTGTGCGATGTCTTTGAGTGCGTCATACAGCGCCACGATGCCGGGGGCCTGGTAGCCGTCGTCGTTGGAAATCAGGATTTTCATATGCATGGGAAGTGTCTGGCCATTGTAGGTGGGGGGGGCAACCCTGGTCGCCCGAGAGACATTTTCCCCATGGGGCGAGGCCTATGATTTGCCCACTATTTTTGGAGACTCCCCCATGCACGCTTGGCTTTGCGAAAACCCCACCGGCATCGACGCCCTGACTTGGAAAGAACTGCCCACGCCGGAGCCCAAAGCCGGAGAGGTGCTACTGGAAATCAAGGCGGCCAGTCTGAATTTTCCTGACATCCTGATCGTGCAAAACAAGTACCAGATGAAGCCCGCCCTGCCCTTTGTACCGGGCTCCGAATACGCGGGCATCGTGCAGGCGGTAGGCGAAGGCGTCACGCATCTCAAGGTCGGCCAGCCCGTGGCCTGCCTGAGCGGCACTGGCGGCTTTGGCACCCACACCCTCGCCCCTGCAGCCCTGTGCATGCCGCTACCCCCCGGCGTCCCTATGGTGGATGCAGCAGCCTTCATCATGATTTACGCCACGTCCTATCACGCGCTGGTGGACCGTGCCCAGCTCAAGGCTGGAGAGACCGTGCTCGTGCTGGGCGCGGCGGGCGGCGTGGGCACATCGGCCATCCAGATCGCTAAAGCCATGGGCGCCAAGGTGATTGCGGCAGCCTCTACCCAAGAGAAATGCGACCTGTGCAAGAAGATTGGCGCCGATGCCACGATCAACTACTCCACCGAGAACCTGCGTGACGCGTTGAAGGCCCTGACCGATGGCAAAGGCCCGGACGTGATCTATGACCCCGTGGGTGGCGACTTTGCCGAGCCCGCCTTCCGCTCCATCGCGTGGCGTGGCCGCTACCTGGTGGTGGGCTTTGCGTCCGGCCCTATCCCCGCCCTGCCCTTCAACCTGGCGCTGCTCAAGGGCGCGTCCATCGTCGGCGTGTTCTGGGGTGATTTTGCGAAAAAGGAACCCAAGGCCAATGCCGCCATGATGGGCGAGCTGGCCCAGTGGTACGGCCAGGGCAAGATCAAGCCGGTCATCGACCGCACCATGCCTATGGCCGAGCTCAAGGCCGCTTACGCCCACATGGGCTCGCGCGGTGTGATGGGCAAGCTGGTGATGGTGAACTAGGCCACGACGGTCATGACGCGTCAAAGATTCCAGAGATTGGCGTCTTTGCGTGCCAGATGTGGGTAGATGGCGTCATGGTCATTCGACAACTCGTGAATGGCCATAAGCACGTCGGCGGGAAAGCCCGCACGCGGCCGCTCGCTGGTGTCGTGTTGAAGTTCGTGCATCAACGCCACAAACTCCGGGTGTCCCCAGAACAATTTGATCTTCTTTCCGATATTCGGAAATGCCGAATCAATCGTCTTGAAAAAGATGCTGTCTTCAACCATTTTTTTGCTCCGTCCAACGACCTGTTTCAGACCGGTGCGCGGATGCACGCTACCAGCCCAGGCTCAGTATAGGAACGGAAGGCCGGAACCAAAGTTCCATCAACCGGGGTAAGCACCCCGAAAATGAAGGGCTAAAGCGCACTGGATGCCCGCAACACGCATAAAAAAACCCTGCATTCTTTCGAATGCAGGGTTTTTTATATTTTGGGGTGGCTGATGGGGCTCGAACCCACGACAACAGGAATCACAATCCTGGACTCTACCAACTGAGCTACAGCCACCGTAAGCGCATGATTATAACCCGATAAAACGGCTTATTCCGCAATTGCGGACGCCAATCCGCTGCGTGCCGGGACAGGCACCTTGATCTGCACTTTGAATCGGTCTTTCAGGGTCTGGTAATAGGCCTGGCTTTCCGCATTGGCCATCCACTGGGCGTATTGATTGCGCTCTTGTTTGGTCACGGCCTCGGTCACGGGGTTTCGCGGCAGCACCTTGTTGACCTTGACCACCGCATAACCCTGGGCGCCCAGGTCCACGCCGACGATAGCAGGCAGCTTGGCTGGGTCCGCCCGCAGCGCCGCGTCCAGCAAGGTGCCCTGCACCGGCTGGCCCGGTTCCCGCGACACCGTCACCGCGGCAGGAAAGCTTGCGCTGGACGGTGCGGCCTGCCAAGCGGCCAATTTGTCAGCACCTTCTTTTTTAGCCAGTTCCTGGGAGCGGCTGGCGACCAAACGCTCGCGCACCTGGGCGCGCACTTCCGCCAACGGCAAAGTGCGTGCGGGGCTATAGCTCACCACACGGGCTGCGGTCAGTTGGCTGGAGCCGGTTTCAATGGCTTCGGTGTTGCGTTTCTTCTCCACGGAGTCGGGGCTGAAGATGGCGGCCAACAGTTTGGGATTCGCCAGCACCCCCTTAACGCCGGCAGCCGGCGCGCGCTGCACATTGTCCGCAGTCTTGACTTCCAGCTTCAGGCGCTCGGCGATGGGCTTCAAGCTATCCGACTGTTCGTACACCCCATTGGTGAAAGACTCGGCAACCTCCGCAAACTTGCGCTGCGCTTGCTGCACACGCAGCTCGCTCTCCAGATTGACACGCAATTCCTCAAAGCTGGGTTGCTTGGGCGCCTTCACGTCGGTGAGCTTGATGATGTGAAAGCCAAAGTCAGACTCCACCAGATCGCTGATGTCGCCCTTCTTCATGGTAAACACGGCCTCTTCAAAGGGCTTGACCATGGAGCCACGGGCAAAGAAATCCAGATCGCCACCGCGGGGGGCCGAGCCCGCATCTTGTGAGTTCTTCATGGCCAGGTCGGCAAACGTGGCGGGGGCCTTGCGCGCCTGCTCCAGCAGTGCCTGGGCCTTTTCCTTGGCCTTTTGACGCTCTGCCTCCGGCATGGACTTGGGTGCGTTGATCAGGATGTGGCTGGCGCGACGCTCTTCCTTACTGCTCAAGCGGCTGGCGTTTTGTTCATAGTAGGACTTCAGGTCGGCCTCGTTCACGGACACGGTCTTCTTGATGGCATCCACATCCAACACCACATACTCAATGTTGGCAGACTCAGTCGACTGGAACAAAGGCGCATTGGCCTGGTAGAAAGCCTCGATGTCGGCGTCTGACGGGTTGACCTTGCTGGCAAAGTCTGCGGGGACAAAGCGGGCAATCTGTACTTCACGGCGCTCGAAGAAAGCGTTGAGAGCCAGATCAGCCACCGCATTCGCGGAGAAAGCGGTGGACGAGATGCCGGACTCCACCTGCATCAGGGTCAGGTCACTGCGCACGCGGGCCTCCAGACCTTCGGGGGTCAAACCCTGGCTGGCGGCCAACTGGCGGTAGCGCTCAATATCCATCGTGCCATCCGGCTTGCGCAAACCGGCAATGGTGGGGTTCTGCTGCAGTTCCCGGGCCAGGCGGGCATCCGAGGTGGTGAAGTGGGCATCCTTGACAGCTGCAGCCATCACGCGCTCGCGTACCAGACGCTCAAGCGTGGCGTAACGGGCCTCTGGGGAATCCAGCAATTTGGGGTCCACATTGGGCACAGAGGCACGCAAACGGTCGACTTCATTCTTGTGGGCAAAGTCCCACTCTTCCTGGGTGACCTTGGCACTGCCAATGGTGGCCACCGTAGCCCCCCGGCTCATGCCTTTGTAACCATCCACACCCACCATGACAAACGCCAGGATGATGAGCAAGAACAAAGGTATGGCAATCACCTTGGTGTACTTGCGGACAAAATCGAACATGCGCTAACTCTCCATGAATACAACAAAAAAGGCGAACAATTGTGTTCGCCTTTGCTGGGTGTGGTGGTGGGTGATGACGGGCTCGAACCGCCGACATTCTGCGTGTAAGGCAGACGCTCTACCAACTGAGCTAATCACCCAAACATAAACCTAATTTTAGTTCAGGGCATCTTTCAATGCTTTGCCTGGACGGAACTTTGGAACTTTGGCAGCCTTGATTTTAATCGCAGCGCCGGTACGTGGATTGCGACCCGTGCGAGCAGCACGTTTGCCCACTGCAAAAGTACCAAAACCCACCAGGGAAACAGTGCCGCCTTTTTTCAAGGTGGTCTTCACTGCACCGATGGTGGACTCCAGCGCGCGCGTAGCAGCGGCCTTGGAGATATCGGCATGTTTTGCAATGTGCTCAATCAGTTCAGTTTTATTCACAAAGACCCCTTGTACGGAAGCGAGTTAATCGATTGTCTCTTCAAAATTTTGTTGTACCGCGTTCTATGGGTGGTGGCATGCAATGCAACACGACCCAAAACAAAACGGCCTTCAGCGGTAGCAGTAGTGACTGCCGCATTGCATTAAAGCCACGGGCCAATACCGTGTCAATATGCCGTGCAACATTGCGACAGCGCGGAGGCGAATTCTAGACGCAATTTTTTGAAAAACTGCCCGGCAACGGGAAGTTTTTTCTGCTGGGCTGGACTGTCGCAAATGCAACAGATTGTGGTGAATTCAGCGCACCGCTTCGGGGCGCAAGGTCTGTGTAAGGCTACTTGGTACGAGCACGAATCTCAGGTACGGCTTTTTGCAGGTAATACACCATGGACCACACCGTCAGCACCGCTGCAGCCCAGATCAGCCACACGCCCCACAGGTGGGTGTTGACGATCCCGAACAGCAGACCGTCGAACAAAAGGAAGGGGATGGCAACCATTTGCACCACCGTCTTGACCTTGCCAATCATGTGAACAGCCACGCTGCGCGATGCACCAATCTGTGCCATCCACTCGCGCAGGGCCGAGATGGCGATCTCGCGGCCAATGATGATGAGCGCCACAAACACGTCGGCCCGCTGCAGGTGCACCAGCACCAGTACACAGGCACACACCAGAAATTTGTCGGCCACCGGGTCCAGGAATGCGCCAAACGACGAGGTCTGGTTCAGCTTGCGCGCCAGGTAGCCATCCAACCAGTCAGTCAGCGCAAACACCACGAACATGATGGTGGCGACCAGATTTTTTTCGTAGACCGAAGCCATGGACTCGGGCAAATAGAAGACGCCCACGATGAGGGGAATCGCGAAGATTCGCGTCCAGGTCATGAGGGTGGGGATGGTCATAAACATGGCGGGATTGTGGCACGGCTAATGCAGCGCACGGTAGATTTCATCGGCCAGTTCTCGCGATATGCCATCCACCGTGGCAATGTCCTGCGCGCTGGCCAGGGCCACGCCGCGCACGCCGCCAAAGCGCTGCAGCAGTTTGGCGCGGCGCTTGGGGCCGATACCCGGAATTTCTTCGAGCTTGCCGCCGCCCGTGCGCACCTTGGCACGCGCGGCACGCATGCCGGTGATGGCAAAGCGGTGCGCCTCGTCGCGGATCTGCGCAACCAGCATGAGTGCGGCTGAGTCCGCACCCAGGTAGACCTTCTCGCGGCCATCGGCAAACACCAACTCCTCCAGTCCCACCTTGCGGCCCTCGCCCTTCTCCACGCCCACGATGAGCGACAGGTCCAGCCCCAGGCTCTCGAACACCTCGCGCGCCATGGCGACCTGGCCCTTGCCGCCGTCCACCAGCACCAAGTCGGGCAGACGTGCCGTGCCGCTGGGCGTCGTGCCCTGGTGCTTGGCTTCGCGCAGCGCCTCGGCCAGCTTGCTGTAGCGGCGCGTCAGCACCTGGCGCATGGCGGCGTAATCGTCACCACCGGTGATGCCATCAATATTGAAGCGGCGGTATTCGCTGTTCTGCATCTTGTGGTGCTGGAACACGACGCAGGACGCCTGCGTGGCCTCGCCCGCCGTGTGCGAGATGTCGAAGCATTCAATGCGCAGCGCATCCAGGTCATCCAGCGCCAGGTCCAGCGCATCAGCCAACGCACGCGTGCGGGCCTGTTGTGACCCTTCTTCGGCCAGCAGACGGGCCAGTTGCAGCGCGGCATTGGTCTGCGCCATGTCCAGCCAGGCGCGGCGTTGCTCGCGTGGCTGGTGCACGGCGGTGACCTTGATACCGGTTTGCTCTGACAGCGCCTGCAACAGGCCCTTGCTCACGGGCTCGCTGACCACCAGGGCGCCGGGCATGGGCACGTCGATATAGTGCTGCGCCAAAAACGCTTCCAGTACCTGGGCCTCTACAGACTTCTTCACCTCGGTGTCGTCGGCCTCGCCCATGACTGTGGCGTCTTCCACATGCACGGGGAAGTAGGGGCGATCGCCCAGATGGCGACCGCCACGCACCATGGCCAGATTCACGCAGGCCTTGCCACCCTGTACCTTCACGGCCAGGATGTCCACATCGCGGTCCGACACGTTGTCCACCGACTGCTGGTGCAACACATTGGACAGCGCCGCCACCTGGTTTCGCAGCTCGGCGGCTTGCTCGAATTCCAGTTTATCGGCGTGCGCCATCATGCGGGCCTCCAGGCCCCGCATCACGTCCTGCGCCTCGCCGCGCAAAAAGCGCTCGGCGTTGGCCACGTCCTGCGCATAGTCGCCCGGGCTGATGTGGCCCACACAGGGCGCGGAGCAGCGCTTGATCTGGTACAGCAAACAGGGTCGTGTGCGGTTGCTGAACACCGGGTCTTCGCAGGTGCGCAGGCGAAACACCTTCTGCATCAGCAGGATGGCTTCTTTCACCGCCCAGGCGCTGGGGTATGGGCCGAAGTAGCGGTGTTTCTTCTCCACGCCACCGCGGTAGTACGACACGCGGGCAAACTCCACGGGCTGCGGGGGCCGGGGCTTGGCGCCCGGCTCGGCGGGCGCCAGATTTTTCGGCACCGACGGCGTGCCGGTCATCTTCAGGTAGGGGTAGCTCTTGTCGTCCCGAAACAGAATGTTGTATTTCGGGTTCAACGTCTTGATGAGGTTGTTTTCTAGCAGCAACGCCTCGGCCTCGGAGCGCACCACCGTGGTCTCCATGCGCACAATCTTGCTGACCATGTGGCCGATGCGCGTGCCGCCATGGTCCTTCTGGAAATAGCTGCTGACCCGCTTCTTCAGGCTGATGGCCTTGCCCACATACAGCAGCTGGTCGTCCGCATCAAAGTAGCGGTACACCCCAGGCAATGACGGCAGGGCCGCCACTTCGCGCAGCAGCGCGTCGGAATGGGTTTCTGCGGAGGAGTCTTCAGACATGGGACGCTATTGTGCTTGCTCCTCGGGGGCTCGGGCCGCACATGGACAATAGCCGCCATGCAATGGGATATTTTCTGCAAAGTCATCGACAACTTTGGCGACATCGGCGTGTGCTGGCGCCTGTGCGCCGATCTGGCCCGCGGCGGCCACACGGTGCGCTTGTGGGTGGACGATGCCAGCGCCCTGGCCTGGATGGCGCCCGGCGCGTTGGAGGGCAACTGGCCCGGCGTGCAGGTGCGCGACTGGGCGGATGCGCAGAACCCCGCTGTGCTGCAAGAACTACCCCCCGCAGACGTGTGGATCGAAGGCTTTGGCTGCGAGATTGCTCCTGAATTCATAGCTGTTCGCGCAATGTATACGAGGGCTAACGGCCAAAATCTCCATAAACCTCCGGTGTGGATCAATCTGGAGTACCTGTCTGCCGAGGCCTATGTGGAACGCTGCCACGCCCTGCCCTCGCCCGTGACGCAGGGCCCGGCCAAAGGCTGGACCAAGCATTTTTACTACCCCGGCTTCACCGCCCGCACCGGCGGGCTGCTGCGTGAGACGGACTACCTGGCGCGCCAGGCTGCCTTTGACGCTGAGGCACGCCGGAACTGGCTGGCGCAGCACCGAATTGACTGGCAGGGTCAACGCCTGGTCTCGCTGTTTTGCTACGAGCCGCCCGCATTGGCGGCCCTGCTGCAAGGGCTGGCGCAGGGCGCCACGCCTACGCTGCTGCTGATCACCCCGGGCCGGGCCCAGCGTGCGGTGCAGGCGGCGCTGGCGAAATCGGGGCTGCCCGCCACGGTCACCGGATCGCTCACGCTGCACCCCTTGGAGCCGCTGACCCAGACCGAATTTGACGAACTGCTATGGACCTGTGACCTAAACCTGGTGCGCGGCGAAGACTCGCTGGTGCGCGCCATGTGGGCTGGCAAACCTTGGCTCTGGCAGATCTACCCGCAGGACGATGGCGCCCACGCAGAGAAACTGAACGCGCTGCTGGACTTGATGCAGGCGCCGGCCACTTTGCGGCACGCACACCAGGCCTGGAACGGCTTGGCGGACCCGGCAACGCCGAGCCAGCCCACGCCGGATTGGCGCGCCCTGCCCCTGGCGGAATGGCAGGCTACCGCTGGCGCTTGGCGCACCGGTCTGCTGCACATGGAAGACCTGACCACCCGGCTCACCAATTTCGTGCAGAAAAAAAGATAAAATCTCAGGCTTTGCTGAATTTGCCGCCTGAGTTTTGGGGCAAGTCATGCCCCGCCGCAGACTGCGGCCTACAGTCGCTCCACGCGACATTCGTTCCTGCAACCCTATGAAAATCGCTCAAGAAATCCGCGCCGGCAACGTGATCATGCACGGCAAAGACCCCATGGTCGTCCTGAAAACCGAATACAGCCGCGGCGGCCGCAACTCTGCCACCGTGCGCATGAAGCTCAAGAGCCTGATCGCCAACTTCGGTACCGAAGTCGTGTTCAAGGCCGACGACAAGATCGACCAGATCATTCTGGACAAGAAGGACTGCACCTATTCCTACTTCGCCGACCCCCTGTATGTCTGGATGGACGCGGACTACAACCAGTACGAAGTCGAATCCGAAAACATGGGCGACTCCCTGAACTACCTGGAAGACGGCATGACCGCCGAAGTGGTGTTCTACGAAGGCAAGGCCATCTCCGTGGAACTGCCTACCAGTGTGGAACGTGAAATCACCTGGACCGAACCCGCCGTCAAGGGCGACACCTCCGGCAAGGTTCTGAAGCCTGCCAAGATCGCCACCGGCTTCGAAATCGGCGTGCCAATCTTCGTGGCCCAAGGCGACAAGGTCGAAATCGACACCCGCACTGGTGAATACCGTAAACGCGTCTGACCAGCCGCGTTGCCGCAAGCGCGTCTAATCCACGCCGCTGATAAAAAAGGCTCCTTCGGGAGCCTTTTTTGTTGCTGCCAACGTAGTCCTAGCCGTTCACCCGCACCGCGCGGTACAAGGCGCGCACCAGGTCCGACTGCGTGATGATGCCGACCAGACGCGACTCGGCGTCGATGATGGGAATATGGTGGTGACCGCCCTCGGAGAACAGAGGCACCAGCTCTATCAGCGGACGGTGTGCGCTGGCCACACGCACCTGGCGGGTCATGATCTGGCCAACCGCCTCTGGCTTGTCGGCGCTCACCTTGCCCGAGGGGCGGATGAAGTCCCGCAGGCGCTGCCCCAAACCATCCGCCTGCGCCAGCCCCACATGCCGCATGAAGTCGGCCACGGTGACGATACCCACGATGCGCCGCACACGGTCCACCACCGGCAGGGCCTTGATGCCGTGCTGGTGAATCAGTGCCCAGGCCTCGTGCAGCGGCGTACCGAACTGCACAGCTACCGGGCTTGGGGACATCACATCGGCACACAGCAGGGCTCCCAGATTGCGCCGGTAGGCGGCCATCTCGGCATGCTGCAGCAGGTTTTCCAGATCGTCGCGGCTTACGTCCAGAATCTGGTTGTAGTGGGCCAGCGCGGCGTCCAAGTCACCGGCCGTGAAGCGGCCCTGTGCATCCGACGCCGGCCCCGGGGCACGCTGTTGCACGTGGGGATAGGGGCGACCGGTCCAGCTGTTGTAGGCCACGCCTGCAAGAATCATCACAGCGGCATTCACTGCCAGCGGCCCCCAAGCTACATTGACGCCTACCCAGTGGCTCAGCACCGCCGACAAGGCCATGGCGCCACCGGGCGGGTGCAGACAGCGCAGCCGCAGCATCATCAGGATGGCAAGGGGAACGGCCAGCGATGCGGCCAATACCGGAGGGTCGATCCAGCGGGCACAAGCGATGCCCACCAGTGCCGAAACGCCATTGCCACCCAGCACCGCCCAGGGCTGGGCTAAAGGACTGGCGGGTACCGCAAACACCAGCACCGCACTAGCCCCCATAGGTGCCAGCATCCAGATGCTCCCAGGCTGGCTTCCCAGCAGCCAGTGGCTGAGCAGGGCGGTGAGCCCTACCCCCACCAGCGCCCCCAGCACTGAGCGCCAGCGTTCGCGCGTGTCGATCATCACGGGCGCAGGCCAGAATGCCTGCAACCAATGGCGCAGGCGTTCTGCAGCAGACAAGGGGGCAGTCGGCGGTGGCGAAGGGTTCAAAGGTTCTGGTGGCATGGCGAACTTGCGCAAGACAAGCGACAAATTATCGGTGCGCCAAACCGCCCTGAATTCGGACGACAATGCGCCCATGGAAAATACCCAAAACCTCAATGTAGCCCGCCTGGCCAATGCCTGGTCTGACCTGCAGGCCCACGCCGACCTGGGCAATATGCTGGAGGCCGACGCCTACCGTCTGGCGTTTGCCGATCCCGAATTTCTGCTGCGCCGCGAGACCCGTGGCATGCGCATCCAGTTGGAGATGCTCAAACCCGACCTGGACCAAGCGGCGCAAGGCGTGGAGAACACCGTAGTGGTGTTTGGCAGTGCACGTTTTCCGGCCCCCGAAGATGCCCATGCGGCGCTGGAGGCCGCCAAGGCCAGTGGCGACAGCAAGCAGCTGGCCCTGGCCGAGCGCCATGTGCGCAATGCCAAGCACTACGACAACGCCCGCCTGTTTGCCCGCCTGGTCGCCGGCTACAGCGCGCGCAAGCCCCTCAAAGACCGCCTGTTCATCTGCACCGGTGGCGGCCCCGGCATCATGGAAGCGGCCAACCGCGGCGCGTTCGAGATGGGCGCCCCCACACCGGGCCTGAACATCGCCCTGCCCCACGAGCAAAAGGCGAACCCATATGTCACGCCGTCACTGAGCTTCAAGTTCCACTACTTCGCCACGCGCAAGATGCATTTCATGATGCGCGCCAAAGCGCTGGTGGCCTTTCCAGGTGGGTTTGGCACACTGGACGAGCTGTTCGAAGTCATCACCCTGGTGCAGACGCGCAAGGCCAAACCCGTACCTATCGTGCTGTTTGGCACCGACTACTGGAAGCGCCTGATCAACATGGACGTGCTGGTGGAAGAAGGCGCGATCTCACCCGAAGACCTGAACCTGTTCCATTACACCGACGACCCGCAGGAAGCCTGGGACATCATCCGCACGTTCTACGCACTGCCGCTGTAAGGGGCAAAGCTCAGGCGGGTCGCAACCGCCAGGCCGCGTGGGCACCCAGCCCCACCAGCGTGCCTACGGTCCAGAAGACCACCGACACGCCCACCACCACGCCCGCCGTGCCAAACAGCATGGGCATGAGGACGCTGGACAGGTTCAGGCTCATGAGCCGCAGTGCAATGGCCTGGCCGTGCAGCGCGTGGGGTGTGATCTGGTGCAGCGTGCTCATGATCATGGGCTGCACCGAGCCCAAGGTCAGCCCCAGCAACACCGAGCACAGGCCCATGGCCCAAGCCGTAGGCATGAAGGGGTAGACCCCGAACAACAGCGCCGTGACCACCATGGCTCCCGTGACCACCGCCCACTCGCGCAGGTGGGCCGCCAGCAGGGGCAGCAACACGCGCACTGATGCGGCAGCCACCGCAAATGCGCCCAGGATGGTACCGATGACCGAGGCACTGAACCCGCGCTCGTGGCCAATCACGGGAACAACGAAGGTGTGTACATCCCAGCAGCTCGAGAGCAGCCAGTTCACCAGCAGCAGGCGGCGCATCAGCGGCTCGCGCAATAGCGGCCACACACTGGGATGCCCACCCTCAGCCGTCGGCGCAGACGGCAATTCGGGCGTGTGGCGCACGCACAACCAGGCCAGGGCCGGCACCAGCGCCGTCAGAGCAAAGGCCGCCACAAAACCGTTGTGGTCAGCCGCCTGCCCGCCCATCCATACGCCCGCGTGGTCAATCAGCAAGCCCACGCACACCGGCCCCAAAAAGTTGGACACCGCAGGACCAATGGACAGCCAACTGAACACGCGGCGCAGATCTTCGGCCCCGCGTGCAGCGCGGCCTACGTGGCGCTGCAGTGCAATATTGGCCGTGCCAGTAGCCCCCCCCATGCACAACGCGGTGACACACAGCACGGCGAACTGCGGCATCAGCGCCGCCAGCGCCGCACCGGACATAGCCACCCCAATACCCAGCGCCACGGGACGGCGCAGGCCGTGCCGGTCCGCATAACGTCCCGCAGGCAGCGCCAGAAACACCTGGGTGAGGGAAAACAACGCCAGCAGAAAACCCACGGCCAGGGCGCCATAGCCTTGTTGCAGCGCCCACAGCGGGGCGGCCATGCGCATGCCGGCCATGCTGGCGTGCAGGCATACCTGGCCCGCCACCAGGCGCAGCAGGCCCCAGGCGCTTTCGCCCCTACCGGGTTCGCCAACATCCGCCGCAGCAGGACTCATAGGCCCCCGGTGTCCGCGTCGCGGTCAAAGTCGCGGTCAGCGGGCAGCAAGGCCTGGGCCTGCGATTCTGGCAAGGCATCCACTTTTTTCAGCGCACGGCCCATGGCGCGGCTGCGGGTCTCAGCGCTGTCCAGCGTATTGAGCACGGTCTGGGTCTGCGCCTTGACCTTGGCCAGCACATCGCCAAACTTGCCAAACTCTGTCTTGACGGCGCCCAGCACCTGCCACACCTCGCTGGAGCGCTTCTCCAGCGCCAGCGTGCGGAAGCCCATCTGCAGCGAGCTCAACATGGCCAGCAGTGTGGTGGGCCCGGCCAACGTGATGCGGTGGTCGCGCTGCAGACTTTCCATCAGGCCGGGACGGCGCAGCACCTCGGCATACAAGCCCTCGGTGGGCAAAAACAAAATGGCGAAGTCGGTGGTGTACGGCGGCTCCACGTACTTCTCGGCAATCGATTTGGCCTCCAGGCGGATGCGCATTTCCAGCGCCTTGCCGGCTACCTCGGTGCCCAGCACATCGGCACGGGCCTGGGCATCCAGCAGGCGCTCGTAGTCCTCATTGGGAAACTTGGCGTCGATCGGCAACCACAACGGCGTGCCGTCGTCCGATTTGCCCGGCAGCTTGATGGCGAAGTCGACCACGTTCTTGCTCCCCGGGCGCGTGGGCACTTGCACCGCGTACTGGTCGGGCACAAACACCTGCTCCAACAGGCTGGCCAGTTGGGCCTCGCCGAAGATGCCGCGGGTTTTCACGTTGGTCAGCAGGTGCTTGAGGTCGCCCACGCCCTGCGCCAAGGTTTGCATTTCGCCCAGCCCCTTGTGCACCTGCTCCAGGCGCTCGGCCACCTGCTTGAAGCTCTCGCCCAGGCGTGCCTGCAGCGTGGTCTGCAGCTTCTCGTCCACCGTGGCGCGCATCTCGTCGAGCTTGGCGGCGTTGGTGGTTTGCAGTTGCGCGAGTTGTTTCTCCAGCGTCTCGCGCACCTCGTTCATGCGCCGAGCGTTGGATTCACTCAGGCTGGACAGCTGGTTCGTCAGCGTGTCGGACAGCGTTTTTTGCAGCAAGGCCAGCTGCTGGCCAAAGGCGTCGATCTGGGTGTTCTGGGTGCGCGTGGCCTCCCCGCTTTGCTCCACCAACGCCTTCTGAAACAAGGCCAGGTTGTGCGACAGCTCTTGGCGTCCGTCGCGGGCTGACTCGGTCACCTCGCGGCGCAGCTCGCGCTCCAGCCGCTCGCTAGTGGCCTTGACCAGCGCCAGCAGCTCCTGGCGCTGGGCCTCCTGCTGCTGCGTGGGGGGCACCGGGCGCCCGCGCTGCATCAGCCCATAGGCCAGCAACCCCAGTTGCACCACCGCCAACCCCACCAACACCCACTCCGGCCCTTGCATCCCGCCCTCACTCTCCGTTATATACAAAAGAGGGCTCCAGCCCCCGTGGAATCTGCACAAGCAGCTCCTGAATTCGTAGCAAACTAACTGCCTTGCAGCAGCGGCTCCACCTCGGCAAACGCCTGCTGGATGGCGGCCACCTGCTCCAGCGCCTGCACCGTCTGCCCTTCGCGCGCCAGCGACTCCAGCGCCTGACACAGCGCGCCCAGCTGCATGGCGCCCACCGTGCGGGACGAGGATTTGAGCTTGTGCCCCAGCGCGCCCAACCCTTTCAGATCACCCGCAGCCCGCAGCACCTCCAGCTCGGCCATCTGCTCGGTGGTGGTGGTGAGGTAACGGTCCAACAGGCGGCGGTGCATGGTGGGGTTTTCGCCGACCATGCGGCTCAACGCCATGCCATCCCACTGGGGCAACTGCTCACCGGACATGCTGTCGCGCGGCAGCCACTTGAGCAGCATGGCGCCCAGCTCACTCAGGCGCAGGGGCTTGGTCAGATAGTCGTCCATGCCGCGCTCCAGGCAATGCTGCAGCTCGCCGTCCATGGCATTGGCTGTGACGGCCACGATGGGCATGTGTTCGTCCGGGTCTTCCGCCTGGCGGATCGCCTCGGTCAGTGCAAAGCCATCCATCTGCGGCATGTGGCAGTCGGTCAGCATCAGACCGTAGCGCCCGGCCACCCACATCTTCAGCGCGGTGGCGCCGTCGGGCGCGCATTCGGCCGCATAGCCCAGGATGCGCAGCTGCTCCAGCATCACATCGCGGTTGGTTTCGTTGTCTTCCACCAGCAGGATGAGGCGGCCCTCGTCACGCGCCTTCTGCACGGACGGCACGGTAACCGCCACCTTCTCGGTCAGCTCATGCACCGGCACCATGGCCGGCACGCTCAGGCGGCCGCAGGCCAAGGCCACACCGCGCCACAGTTCATTGACCTGCAGCGGCCGCGCGCACACGGTGACCGAGCGGCCCGGCACGCTGCTCTGGTTTTGTCGCACCAGCCGCACCACGCCGCGCCCGGTGGTGCTCTGGCTCCACAGGTCGCTCGACTCGTCCCAGGGCATGTCCACATCCAGCACCAGCACTGCGGGGCCTATCACCTTGGCTTGCCAAGCTTGTGCCTGTTGCGGGTTCAGTGCGGTCTGCACTACGGCGCCTGCCGCGCGCAAATGGCCGGGCAGCACCTGGGCGCAGTCCGTGTCGTCGGTCACCAACATCACTTGCACGCCCGCCAGACTCAGGGTGCGCGGGGGCGCATTTTCGGGCGTGGCCACGTAGAGCGGCAGCAGCACAGTGAAGATGGATCCTTCTCCCAAGGTGCTGTGCACCAAGATGCGCCCGTGCATCATCTCCACCAGCCGGCGGCTGATGGACAGGCCCAGGCCAGTCCCTCCGTACTGGCGTGCCGTGCCCACGTCAGCCTGCGTAAACGCCTCAAACAGGTGCTCCACCAGCTCGGGTCCCATGCCAATGCCGTTGTCCATCACGCTGAACTCCAGCGTGGACGGTCCCTGCGTCTGCTGCGCGGCGCGCACGTACAGGCGCACATTGCCCCGGCGCTCCGGACGCCCAGGGGTGAACTTGAGCGCGTTGCCGAGCAGGTTGTAGAGCACTTGGCGCATGCGCGTGGGGTCCACCCACACCCATTCGGGCAGGTCCGGGTCCACCAGTACCGACAGATCAATGTCCTTGCCCGCGGAGATGGTCACCATCAACTGGGCCACACCCTCTACCAACTCGCGCAGGTGGGTGGGCATCGCCTCCACTTCCAGCTTGTCGGCCTCGATCTTGGAGAAGTCCAGGATGTCGTTGAGGATCTGCAGCAGTGCGATGGACGAATCGTGGATGGTGCTGACCATGCGGCGCTGTTCGCGCGTGAGCTCGGTCGCGCGCAAGATGTCCACCATGCCCACCACGCCGTTCATGGGGGTACGGATTTCATGGCTCATATTGGCCAAAAACTCGGACTTCGCGCGGCTGGCCGCGTGGGCCGACTGCTCGGCTTGGCGCAGCTGGGTGATGTCGGTGCTCACGGTGATGTACTCGCGCGGCGTGCCGTCGCTGTTCATGAAGGCGGCCACCGTGGTGTCCAGCCAGTACAGCCTGCCGTCCTTGGCGCGGTTGCAGAGCTCCGAGCGCCACACTTTGCCCTGCGAGATGGTGTGAATCAGGTCCGCAAAAAAGCGCTCCCCGTGCTGCCCCGAATCCATCATGCGGTAGTGCTTGCCCAAAAACTCTTGAGGCACATAACCAGTGACTTCCACAAACTTCTGGTTGCCGTAGATCAGCAGGCCGTTGAGGTCCATGATGCTCACGATGGCATGCTGGTCAATCACATAGCGCTGGCGCTCCAACTCTGAAAGCGCCTTCAGCACACGGGCGTTGCTGGCCTCGCGCTCGTCCAGCAACATCTTTTGCGCCGCGTTGACGCGCTGCGAGGTGTCCAGCAAATGCCGCTTGATGAGCACCGCCATGCGGTAGGCCACCACAAAGCCCATGGACAAGATGACCCACTGCGCCGCGGGAATGGTGGGCGCCGAGGGCTTGAGCGTGCCATGCACCTGCGCCCAGGTGATCCACCCGCTGCCCACCGCCGACATCAGCAACAGCGCCAGCCCCGCGCGCTCCCCCAGAATCACCACGCAGTAAATCAGCGGAATTCCCGCCAGCGCGGCCTGCGCAATGTTGATGGTGCCAAAGCGCACCATGGACGAGAACACGCCCGTGAACAGCAGCAACAGCACCACCACCGAGCTGGACCGCACCCAGCCGCGTACCAGAAACACCTGCACCAGCGCCGCCATCACCACCAACACCGCCATGGTGACCAGGTTGGGCGCGTCCGAGAACAGGCCCAACACATAGGCCACCACCACCACCAGCCCGCAGGTCATGAAGATGGTCGCGTTGAAACCACGGGCCACGGCACCTATGCCGGCCATGCCTTGCGCATCGGGCGCAGCAGCTGCAGCGCCAGGCTCACCCAGCCAGAGGGCGCGCCAACTGCTCACGGTGCCACCACCGTACGAGGCACCGTGTTCACCGGCGTCAGGGGCGTGCCCTGCAATAGAAAGGCCACCAGGTTGTCTGCCGCCAGCTTGGCCATGGCGCGGCGTGTGCGCTCGGTGGCACTGGCAATGTGCGGGGTCAGCACCACGTTGGGCACGGTGAGCAAATCGGGATGCACGCTGGGCTCGCCTTCAAACACGTCCAGCCCCGCCGCGGCAATGCGCCGCTCGCGCAGGGCCACGGCCAGGGCGGCATCGTCCACGATGCCGCCACGCGCAATGTTGATCAGCGTGGCGGTAGGTTTCATCTGGGCCAGTTCCGCCGCGCCAATGGTGTGGTGCGAGGCCGCAGAGTACGGCACCACCAGCACCACGTGGTCGGCGGTCTGCAGCAGCGTGTCCTTGTCCACGTAGCGGGCACCACAGGCGGCCTCGGTGGCGGCTTCCAGGCGGCTGCGGTTGTGGTAAATCACCTGCATGCCAAAGCCCAGCGCACCACGGCGGGCGATGGCCTGGCCAATGCGGCCCATGCCAATGATGCCCATCGTGGAGCCATGGATGTCAGAGCCACAAAACATGTCGTAGCGCCAGCGCTGCCACTGGCCAGCGCGCAGGTAGTGTTCGCTCTCGGTCAGGCGGCGGGCTGTGGCCATCAGCAACGCAAAGCCAAAGTCTGCCGTGGTTTCGGTCAGCACATCGGGGGCGTTGGTGCCCTGCACGCCCGCAGCAGTCATGGCGGGAACGTCAAAGTTGTTGAAGCCCACGGCCATGTTGGCGCAGATCTTCAGCCCAGGGCACGCCGCCAACAAGGCCGTGTCAATGCGTTCACCGCCAGTGGTCAGCACTCCCACTTTGCCCTGCAGCTTGGCGATCAGCGTGGCGGCATCCCAAGCCTCGTCCGCCTGGTTGGATTCGACCTCGAAATGCTGGCTCAGGTGCGCCAGCACATCCGGGTAAATGGCGCGAGTGACAAGGATGCGGGGCAAGGTCATGGCGGTACGAAAGGTGGTTGCTACAGGCCTGTGGCAGTGGCCGCTCAGGCAGGCGTGGCGATCTGGAACACCTGGCGTAGATAGGCCAGGTACTTTTCATCATCACACATATTCTTGGAGGGAGTATCCGACAGCTTGGCCACGGGCTGGCCGTTGCAGCGCACCATCTTGATGACAATTTGCAAGGGCTCGTAACCCAGGTCATTGGTCAGGTTGGTGCCAATGCCAAACGCGAGCTGGCAACGTCCGCGGAATTGTTGGTACAGCGCAATGGTGCGCGGCACGGTCAGGCCGTCGCTGAAGATCAGCGTCTTGGTGCGCGGGTCCACGCGGTTGCGGCTGTAGTGCTCCAGCATGCGCTCACCCCAGGTGAAGGGGTCGCCGCTGTCGTGGCGGGCGCCGTCAAACAGCTTGCAGAAGTACATGTCAAAGTCGCGCAGGAAGGCGTCCATGCCATACACATCGCTGAGCGCAATGCCCAGGTCACCACGGTATTCGCGTGCCCACGATTCGAACGAAAAAATCTGGCTGTCGCGCAACCGGGGGCCCAGCGCCTGCGAGGCCTGCAGGTACTCGTGCGCCATGGTGCCCAATGGAATCAGCCCCAGCTTCATGGCAAAGAGCACATTGCTGGTGCCCGCCAGTTGCCCCGGCTGGCCCTTGGCTTGGCCCGGGCTTTGCAGGGTGCCCAGCTTGGCGGTCAGCACGCGCAGCACCTCGTCATGCCAGGCGCGCGAGAAGCGGCGGCGTGTGCCGTAGTCGGCAATCTTTAGCTCGGTCAGGCCGTCGGCCCGCAGCTCGGCAATCTTGGTGTCCAGTCGCTTGCGCCCTTCCACAAAATCCGGCACCTGCTGGGTGTTGCGGAAATACACCTCGTTGACGATGGCCAGCACCGGAATCTCAAACAGGATGGTGTGCAGCCAGGGGCCTTCGATCACGATCTCCAACTCGCCGGTAGGCAGCGGAGTGACGGTGATGTACTTCTCGTTGAGCTTGAACAGGCCCAGAAAGTCCACAAAGTCGCTTTTGATAAAGCGCAGTGAACGCAGGTATGCCAGCTCGCTGTCCTGGAAATGCAGACCGCACAACGAGCGAATTTCCTCGCGAATCTCCGCCGCGTGCACCGCCAGGTTGACGCCAGGGTTGCGGCATTTGAAGCGGTACTCCACCTGTGCACCGGGGAATTGGTGCAGCACCACCTGCATCATGGTGAACTTGTAGAGGTCCGTGTCCAGAAGGCTGGTGATGATCATGGTGTGACAGCGTCCCCTGGCAAGGGGCGGTGATTTGCTATGTTTTTAGGAGCTTGTCGCGCAGCATCTGCGGGGGACAGCGCCCATTTTCTTATAAATATGGGCCGTTTAGTCCAGCCAGTGGGTGAAATCCGCCACGGGTACCCGCGGGGTGTGGAAGTCGTTCACGGGCGAATCCGGGTCCGCATAGCCCAGCGACATGCCACACACCAGCATTTCCCCCTCGCCCGCGCCGATGTGCGGCAGGATGATCTTGGCAAAACCATTCCAGGCCGCCTGCGGACAGGTATGCAGCCCGCGCCCGCGCGCCGCCACCATGATGTTCTGCAAAAACGCCCCGTAGTCCACCAGCGAGCCACGCCCCATGGCCTTGTCCACGGTGAACATCAGGCCCACCGGCGCGTCAAAGAAGCGGAAGTTGCGCTGGTGCTGGGCGTGCATCTTGTCCTTGTCCGCCTTGCCTATGCCCAGCAAGCCATACAGGCCCCAGCCATTCTCCCGGCGGCGGTCAATATAGGGACTCACCCACTGCGCGGGGTAGTAGTCATAGGCTTCCTGGTAGTCCGCAGCCAAGGCAGGGTTGGCTCGGATGGAATCATGCGCGGCGCACACCTGCTCCACTAGCCCATCGCGGCTGGCCCCCTGCAACACATACACCTTCCAGGGCTGGCAATTGGTGCCACTGGGCGCACGGCTGGCTACCTGCAGAATGGCCTCAATGTCGGCCCGCGCCACTGGCTGGGCGGTAAAAGCCCGCACCGACATGCGCGAGGTAATGGCATGGTCCACCACAGCAGCGTTCATATAAGGGTCTCCAGTACTTTTTTGAGTTCGGTTGGCAGTGCCACGGGCTTGCGGGTCACCTGGTCTACATACACGTGGATGAAGTGGCCCTTGGCGGCGGTCAGCTCCCCATCGCCAAAGATACCCACCTCGTAGCGCACGCTCGACGTTCCCAGCTTGGCCACGCGAATGCCAGCGTGTACCGTTTGCGGAAACGCCAGCGAGGCAAAGTAGTTGCACTGCGTCTCTACCACCAGGCCTATGGTGCTGCCCCCATGGATGTTCAGCACACCCTGCTCGATCAGATAGGCATTCACCGTGGTGTCGAACCAGCTGTAGTACACGACGTTGTTCACGTGGCCATACACGTCGTTGTCAGACCAGCGGGTGGCAATAGTGCGAAAGGCCCTGTAGGCGCTGCGCGGCTCGGGTTGGGGTTTGGCGAGATTGGCGTGGTCCATGCAACCATTTTGCCAGCGCCAAGACCCCAGCTCGCGGACCTCGCATACCCGTGTGACACCCGCATGAATTGCTGCGCGTCTAGGCCTTTGCATCTAATTTGCTGCACTGCAACAAATAATGCTTGCATTGCAGTGCAGCATCGCTACAATTCACTCCATGCTGCACTGCAACATAAGCGAGCCTCAGGGCCAGGTTACGGAGCAGATAGTGATTTTTACCTTAACTACTGGAGAATGAACATGCTGACCGTTGAACAAGTAATCGCTTCCCACAAAGCCAACATCGAAACCCTGTTTGGTCTGACCAACAAGGCCTTCGAAGGCGTGGAAAAAATCGTTGAACTGAACCTGACTGCTTCCAAGGCCGCCCTGTCCGAAGTCGCTGGCCACACCCAGTCTATCCTGAGCGTGAAAGACGCCCAAGAACTGCTGGCTCTGCAATCCGGCCTGCTGCAGCCTCTGGCTGAAAAGACTGCTGCTTACAGCCGCCACCTGTACGACATCGCCTCCGGCGCCAGCGCCGAGCTGACCAAGACCGTGGAAAGCCAAGCTGCTGACGCACAAAAGAAATTTGCTGGCCTGGTTGACAGCGCTGCCAAGAACGCGCCTGCCGGTTCCGAAGCCGCCGTGGCAATTCTGAAGAGCTCGGTGGCTGCCGCCAACAACGCTCTCGAATCCGTTCAAAAGGCTGTGAAGCAAGCTACCGATGTGGCCGAAGCCAACTTCAATGCCGTGGCCGCTACCGCGACCAACGCCACCAAGGCTGCTGCCAAAAAGCGTTAATTCAGGCAAGGGCTCAAAGTTTTTTCAAAAATTTGAGTCTTTTCCCTAGCTACCAAGGGAAAACCCTGAGATAATTCAGTCAACGGAAACAAAGTTTGTTTCCACCGGTTGTCTCCTCGGGTCCTTTCGAAACCTTCAGGTTCAGGGATCCCTTCAAGGCCTCGTTGCAAGACGGGGCCTTTTTTTTGGCCCATCGCAAATTGCTTATCAGCGCATACGCGCTGCAATTGCCGCTTTCAAATCCGGCATGAGCCGCAGCATGGCCTGGCGCCCCGCCTCGATGGAGCGTTTTCGGGCACCAAAATCAGCGCTGCTGACGCCCATGAGTGCTGGGCGCACGACGATGTCGGCATCACGCAGTTCAAAGTTGTTGATGCTTTTGCCCATGATGGAAAAGGTCTGGAGCAGGATTTCCAGTGTCCCACCCGTAAGACTGCCCTCAGGCATGCTGGAGATATCCACGGCAATCACCAGTTCGGCCCCCATCTTGCGCGCCGCCCGCACTGGCACGGGCGACACCAGCCCGCCATCCACGTAGTCATGCCCCGAAATTCGGACTGGCTGGAATACGGCGGGTACGGCACTGGAGGCACGCACGGCCGTACCGGTATCACCGCGCTGAAACACCATGTCTTTGCCGGTATTCAGGTCGGTGGCCACGATACCCAGTGGCATAGGCAGATCCTCAATCAGGCGCGAACCCACCTGGCTATTCACATAACGGGCTAGCGCTTCGCCGCGCAACATGCCACGGCTGAAGATGGGCAAGGTCCAGTCGGTAATAGCGGCCTCCTCCATGGTTTCCGCCACACGTTGCAGCTGCGCACCCGTCTTGCCGCTGGCATAGATGGCCGCGACGAGACTGCCGGCGGATGTACCAGTTACCAGAACCGGGCGTATGCCGTTTTCTTCCAGCACCTGAATCACCCCCACATGGGCAAATCCACGGGCCGCACCACCGCCCAGAGCCAGGCCAATCCGCGGCGGCAACTTCGCCACCACCGGCGGAGCACCCTCAATCGGCGGCACACTGACTACGGGTACCGGACTCTTTTCCACCACAGGCGCAGAAGCACATCCCGCCAATAACAACCCCATGCCTGCAACGGCCAACCAACCCTGAACACTGTCCCACTTCACTATGAATACCCCTGTGTCGTTAAAAATGAATTTCGCTTGAACCACATGGGCTCAGACGAAGAAAGCTGGAAATTCTGGTCACCTGCAGACAACAGTACCGCGTGGTCAGCCAGCATTATCTTTCCGGTCCATGCGCACCGGGTGGGAGATGAGAAACCGATGGACTGCACGGGCTTCCAATACTAGGATGAAGCCATGAAAACTCTGCGTCTGCTTGCGATGACCGCATCTGTCCTGGCAGCCTCGCTGTTCGCTGCGGGGCAATTGGGCTTTTTGGCAGGTACGGCGCCAAATGATCTCGGGGTAAAAGCAGGCCGACTCAAACCACCGTCGCCAACGCCCAACAGCGTCAGCAGCCAGTCCAGCTTGTACCCCGGCCACCCGCAACTGGCTTACGCCAATATCGCGCCCTTGGCGTATGCAGGCGATGGCGCGGTGGCCATGCGCAAGCTTGCCAGCATTTTGAGAAACACGACGGGTACCGTCGTCGTCACGGAGTCAACGCAATATCTGTATGCGCAAAGCAGCACACGCTGGCTTGGATTTACTGATGACGTGGAGTTTTGGCTGGACGACACCGCGAAGGTGATACACGTTCGCTCTGCCAGCCGCATTGGACACGGCGATTGGGGCGTCAACCGCAATCGGGTGGAAACCATCCGGTCCCAGTTCATGCAGAACTGAGACCGGAGGCACGGCGGACTCAGCCCGCAGTCGCTTCCTCGGGCTTGGACTTGCCCTCTTTCTTGGGCAATGGCTGGATATCCAAAACCACTTCGGCCTTGCCGTCTTCCTGGTCGTCCAGATCCACCGTCAGGCGACCACCATCCACCAGACGACCAAACAGTAGTTCGTCCGCCAGAGCCCGGCGAATCGTGTCCTGGATCAGACGCTGCATGGGGCGTGCACCCATGAGAGGATCAAAGCCCTTCTTCGCCAAGTGTTTGCGCAGCTTGTCGGTAAAGGTGACGTCGACCTTCTTCTCGGCCAACTGGGTTTCCAACTGCAGCAAGAACTTGTCCACCACACGCAGGATCACCACTTCGTCCAGTGCCTTGAAGCCCACAATGGCGTCGAGGCGGTTGCGGAACTCGGGTGTGAACAGGCGTTTGATGTCCATCATTTCATCGCCCGCCTCACGCGGGTTGGTGAAACCGATGGTCGCCTTGTTCATGGTCTCGGCACCCGCGTTCGTCGTCATGATGATGATGATGTTGCGGAAGTCTGCCTTGCGGCCGTTGTTGTCCGTCAACGAGCCATGGTCCATAACCTGCAGCAGCACATTGAAAATGTCCGGATGGGCCTTTTCAATTTCGTCCAGCAGCAGCACCGCGTGCGGCTTCTTGGTCACCGCTTCGGTGAGCAGACCACCTTGGTCGAAACCCACATAACCGGGAGGCGCACCAATCAGGCGGCTCACCGCATGGCGCTCCATGTACTCGCTCATGTCAAAGCGGATCAGCTCAATGCCCATGATGTAGGCCAGCTGCTTGGCAGCCTCGGTCTTGCCCACGCCCGTGGGGCCGCTGAACAGGAACGAACCGATGGGCTTGTCGCCCTTGCCCAGGCCAGAACGCGCCATCTTGACCGCGGATGCCAATACATCCAGCGCCTTGTCTTGGCCAAACACTACGCTCTTGAGGTCTCGCTCCAGCGTTTTCAGCTTGCCGCGGTCGTCATTCGACACATTGGCCGGGGGAATCCGCGCAATCTTTGCCACGATGTCTTCCACCTCCGTTTTGGTGATGGTCTTCTTGCGCTTGCTCGGCGCCAGAATGCGTTGGGCCGCACCAGCCTCATCGATCACATCAATCGCCTTGTCGGGCAGGTGGCGGTCGTTGATGTACTTGGCGCTCAATTCCGCAGCTGCCTGCAAGGCCGCCACGGCGTACTTCACGTTGTGGTGCTCTTCAAAGCGCGACTTCAGACCCTTGAGAATTTCCACGGTCTGGTCGATGGTGGGCTCCACCACATCCACCTTCTGGAAGCGGCGAGAGAGCGCAGCATCTTTTTCGAAAATGCCACGGTACTCGGTGAACGTGGTCGCGCCAATGCACTTCAGCTGACCCGAACTCAGGCTGGGCTTGAGCAGGTTGGATGCATCCAACGTACCGCCCGAGGCAGCGCCCGCACCGATCAGCGTGTGGATTTCGTCGATGAACAACACCGCATTGGGCTTGTCCTTGAGCGCCTTGAGTACGCCCTTCAGGCGCTGCTCAAAGTCACCGCGGTATTTGGTACCAGCCAGCAGCGCGCCCATGTCCAGGGAATACACCACCGATTCAGCCAGAATTTCTGGCACGTCGTTTTGCGAGATGCGCCAAGCCAGGCCCTCCGCGATAGCCGTCTTTCCTACGCCGGCCTCACCCACCAGTAGTGGGTTGTTCTTGCGGCGGCGGCACAGGATCTGAATGACCCGTTCCACTTCGTATTCGCGACCTATCAGCGGATCAATCTTCCCATCCTTGGCCATCTGGTTCAGGTTTTGGGTGTACTGCTCCAGCGGAGAAGCCTTCTCGCTCTTTTCAGAACTACCTTCTTCCGCTTCCGCAGGGTTCTCGCTGGACTTGGTGGCTTCGGGTGGGTCGCTCTTCTTGATGCCATGGGCAATAAAGTTCACGACATCCAGGCGCGTTACACCCTGCTGGTGCAAGTAATAGACCGCGTGCGAATCCTTTTCGCCAAAAATCGCGACCAGCACGTTGGCGCCGGTGACTTCTTTTTTGCCACTGCCCGTGGACTGGACATGCATGATCGCCCGCTGGATCACACGTTGAAAGCCCAGCGTAGGTTGCGTGTCCACCTCATCGGTGCCCGCCACCTGTGGCGTGTTGTCCTTGATAAAGTTGCTGAGCGATTTGCGCAGGTCGTCAATATTGGCCGCGCAGGCACGCAGCACTTCAGCGGCACTGGGGTTGTCCAGCAGTGCCAGCAGCAAGTGCTCTACGGTGATGAACTCATGTCGCTGCTGCCGCGCTTCCACAAACGCCATGTGCAGGCTGACTTCCAATTCTTGGGCAATCATGTGAATTCCTTTTTCGCCTTGCTGTGTTGAATAACTGTAATCCGTTTTGGGCTGACGTTTGGTCTTAAAAGCCTATTACCCTAAAAATCGACTGGCTCGCACACGCATTGCAGCGGATGCCCCGCCTTGTGCGCAGCTTCCAGCACCTGATCCACCTTGGTCGCTGCAACGTCCTTGGAATAGACCCCGCAAACACCGCGCCCATCCAGATGGATCTTCAGCATGATTTGGGTGGCTGCCTCCAGGTCTTTGCTGAAAAACTCTTGAAGCACCACGACTACGAACTCCATAGGGGTGTAGTCGTCGTTGAGCATGACCACCTGGTACATCGAGGGCGGCTGCACGCGCTGCGTTAACCGCTCCAAAACCACAGAGCCTGCGCCGTCCGCGGGTGGTGGGGTTGAAATAACCGGTTTGGAAGGGTTGTTGGTAGCCATGCAAAAGATTCTATAGAGCACCAGACCGCCCTGCTCGATGAAGAGGACTTGGAGGCAGTTGCAGCAATTTCAAGCGTCAAAAGAAAAAACCGCCACAAGGCCAAAAGCGCCGCAGCGGTTCACGGGTTCAGGCGGGTCTGCGCGGGGACAGCCCGGTGCCTGTTTACATATTGTCGATCATGACCTGTCCGAAACCTGAGCAGCTCACCTGATTCGCGCCGTCCATCAATCTGGCAAAGTCATAGGTCACTTTTTTGCTGGCGATGGACTTCTCGATCGAACGAATGATCAGGTCTGCCGCTTCCTTCCAGCCCATGTGGCGCAACATCATTTCGGCCGACAGAATTTCGGAACCTGGGTTCACATAGTCCTTGCCGGCATATTTGGGGGCCGTACCGTGCGTGGCTTCGAACATGGCCACCGTATCAGACAGGTTAGCGCCAGGGGCAATACCAATTCCACCCACTTGGGCCGCCAACGCGTCGGAGATGTAATCACCATTGAGGTTCAGCGTGGCCACCACGCTGTACTCCACGGGACGCAGCAGGATTTGCTGCAAAAATGCATCCGCAATGCTGTCCTTGACGATGATGTCCTTGCCCGACTTCGGGTTTTTGAACCTGCACCAGGGGCCGCCATCGATCAACTCGGCACCAAATTCCTTTTGCGCCAACGCATAGGCCCAGTCGCGGAAGCCCCCCTCGGTAAACTTCATGATGTTGCCCTTATGGACAATGGTCACATTGGGCTTGTCGTTGTCGATGGCGTACTGGATGGCTTTGCGCACCAAGCGCTCGGTTCCCTCACGAGACACTGGCTTGATGCCGATACCTGAGGTATTGGGAAAGCGGATTTTCTTGACGCCGAACTCGTCTTGCAAGAACTTGATCAGCTTTTGGGCCTTGTCAGACTCCGCCTCAAATTCAATGCCCGCGTAAATATCCTCAGAGTTTTCACGGAAGATGACCATATTGGTCTTTTCGGGCTCCTTCAGCGGGCTGGGAACTCCCTTGAAATACTGGATGGGGCGCAGGCAAACATACAAGTCGAGTTCCTGGCGTAGCGCCACGTTCAGCGAGCGAATGCCCCCGCCCACGGGTGTGGTGAGAGGCCCCTTGATCGACACCACGTACTCACGCACCACGTCCAGTGTTTCTTTGGGCAACCACACATCGGGGCCGTAAATTCTGGTGGATTTTTCGCCCGCATACACCTCCATCCACTGGATTTTTCGCGTGCCACCGTAGGCCTTGGCCACTGCGGCATCCACCACCTTGAGCATCACGGGCGTGATATCCAGGCCCGTGCCGTCACCTTCGATATAGGGGATGATGGGCTGGTCCGGCACATTCAATGTCATATCGGCATTGAGAGTGATTTTTTGGCCTTCTGCAGGCACCTTGATGTGCTGGTACATGAAAACAGGACTCCGTATTCGGTGCGATGTAGGGGCTGCAGTCTCATGTTTGAAACTGGTCCGAAGAATTTTAGTTGTAAATTAAACAGCCCTTTACACGGATGGCAGACAATCCACGGGCTGTCTGGTCCCCCCAACCACAAACGAACACCGCATGAAACCCTTTGCAGCTCTTCTATTTCCCATCGCTCTCACGCTAGCAGGCCCGATCCTGGCGCAGGACAGCCCCCAACTCAATTTGCCGCGTGTTCAGATCACAGCTGGCATCTACCAGATTGATGCCCAGGTTGCCCAGGCGCCGGAACAGCGTACGACAGGCCTGATGTTTCGCAAGGAAATGCCCCAGCAGGAAGGCATGCTGTTTGTCTTTGAGCAACCGTCCGGCCTGTGCTTCTGGATGAAGAACACACTGCTACCGCTGACGGCCGCCTTTGTGGCTGACGACGGCACCATCGTCAACTTGGCGGACATGAAGCCGTTGACCACGGACACCCACTGCGCCATGAAGCCAGTGCGCTATGTGCTGGAGATGAACCAGGGCTGGTTTACCAAGCGTGGCATCAAAGCGGGTAGCAAGCTGGCGGGCGTTCCGTTCAAATAAGCCGCGTGTCCCAATGAAATAAGGGCGATCCAGACAGCTGTCTGGATCGCCCTTATGTTTTTACATTGCAGGCTTGATGCCTGCTCTGTGCCTTCAGGCTTTCACCGACGCGAGTGCCTTGTTCAGCGTGGCGCTGGGGCGCATGATGGCATCCAGCTTGGCAACGTCAGGCAGGTAGTAGCCACCGATGTCGGCTGGTTGGCCCTGCACAGCAGCCAATTCAGCCACGATGGTTTGCTCGTTGTCGGTCAATTGCTTGGCCAGGGGCGCGAATTGCTTGGCCAGGGCCACATCGTCGGTTTGCGCTGCCAATTCCTGAGCCCAGTAGAGCGCCAAGTAGAACTGGCTTCCACGGTTGTCGAGCTGACCCGTCTTGGGCGAAGGATTCTTGTTGTTGTCCAGCAGCTTGCCGGTTGCCAAGTCCAGCGTCTTCGCCAGCACTTTGGCCTTGGCGTTGCCAGTCTTCAAGCCTAGATCCTCCAGAGACACCGCCAGCGCCAGGAACTCGCCCAGGGAATCCCAGCGCAGATGGTTCTCCTCCACCAACTGCTGCACGTGCTTGGGTGCAGAACCGCCGGCACCGGTTTCGTACATGCCGCCACCGGCCATCAAGGGCACGATGGACAGCATCTTGGCCGAGGTACCAAGTTCCATGATGGGGAACAGGTCGGTCAGGTAGTCACGCAGGATGTTGCCGGTAGCGCTGATGGTGTCCTGGCCGCGGATCACGCGCTCCAGCGTGTAGCGCATGGCACGCACCTGACTCATGATCTGGATATCCAGACCCGTGGTGTCGTGTTCATGGAGGTACATCTTCACCTTGGTGATGAGCTGGGCTTCGTGAGGACGGTAGGCATCCAGCCAGAACACTACGGGCATGCCGGAGTTGCGGGCACGGTTGACGGCCAGCTTGACCCAGTCGCGGATCGCGGCATCCTTGACCTGGCACATGCGCCAGATATCACCCGCTTCCACGTTCTGGCTCAGCAGCACTTCGCCGGTGGCCAGGTCAGTGATGTTGGCGACGCCGTCTTCCGAGATCTCGAAGGTCTTGTCATGCGAGCCGTACTCCTCCGCCTGCTGGGCCATCAAACCCACGTTGGGCACGGTGCCCATGGTCTTGGGATCGAAGTTGCCGTGCCATTTGCAGAAGTTGATCATCTCCTGGTAAATGCGGGCAAAGGTGGATTCGGGCATCACGGCCTTCACGTCCTTCAGGCGGCCGTTGGCATCCCACATCTTGCCGCCGTTGCGGATCATGGCGGGCATGGACGCGTCTACGATGATGTCATTGGGCGAGTGGAAATTGGTGATGCCCTTGGCAGAGTCCACCATGGCCAGCTCGGGGCGGTGCTCGTGGCAGGCGTGCAGGTCGCGCTTGATCTCGTCTTGCTTGCTTTGCGGCAGCGTGGCAATCTTGGTGTAGAGGTCGGCCATGCCGTTGTTCACGTTCACGCCCAGCTCTTTGAACAAGGCGCCGTGTTTTTCAAATGCTTCCTTGTAGAAGATCTTGACGCAGTGGCCAAACACGATGGGGTGCGACACCTTCATCATGGTGGCCTTCACGTGCAGAGAGAACATCACGCCGGTCTTGCGCGCGTCTTCGATTTCCTTCTCGTAGAACTCCAGCAGCGCCTTCTTGCTCATGAACATGCTATCGATGACCTCACGGTCCAGCAGCGACACCTTGGGCTTGAGCACGATGGTCTGGCCGCTCTTGGTGATCAGTTCCATCTTGACGTCGCGGGCACGGTCCAGCGTGATGGACTTTTCGCCATGGTAGAAATCGCCGGCATGCATGTGCGACACGTGCGAACGCGAGGCCTGGCTCCACTCGGCCATGCTATGCGGATTCTTGCGGGCGTACTCCTTCACCGCCTTGGGGGCACGGCGGTCGGAGTTGCCTTCGCGCAGCACGGGGTTCACAGCCGAGCCAATGCAGCGGGCGTAGCGAGCGCGGATGGCCTTTTCTTCGTCGGTCTTGGGAGCTTCGGGGTAGTCCGGAATGGCGTAGCCCTTGGACTGCAGTTCCTTGATACAGGCCTGCAACTGACCCACCGAGGCGCTGATGTTGGGCAGCTTGATGATGTTGGCGTCGGCCTGCAATGTCTTTTTGCCGAGCTCGGCCAAGGTGTTGGGCAGCTTTTGGCTTTCTGTCAGGTTTTCAGGAAACTCGCCCAGAACACGCGCAGCCACCGAAATGTCGGCCTCCGCGAAGTTGATGCCGGCGGGCGCGGCAAAGGCGCGCACGATGGGCAAAAAGGACGCCGTGGCCAAGCGCGGGGCCTCGTCGGTCAGGGTATAGATGATCGTGGGTTGTTGGGTACTCATCTTTTGTCTCCAAAAATTGATAGGGCAATTGCCGCTGGCCTGCTGGGTTTGCAAACCTTACTCGTCGGATAGTGCGTGATTGTGCTTTCAGCGGTCTGACCCAAACCCGCTTTTTTTCCACAAAATTTCATTTTGTGAAATTTAAAACCATTGGAGGAAATTTTTTTTGCATCCTCCCGACCGGTAAACAAAAAGGGCCCGAAGGTTACCCTTCGAGCCCTTTGTGCAAAAAGCAAAACCGCCTCAGGCGAAATTGGCTTCGGCAAAGCCCCAGTTCACCAGCTTGTCCAGGAAGGTTTCCACGAACTTGGGGCGCAGGTTGCGGTAGTCGATGTAGTAGGCGTGTTCCCACACGTCCACCGTCAGCAGAGCCTTGTCGGCGGTGGTCAGCGGCGTGCCGGCGGCGCCGGTATTGACGATGTCCACGGAGCCATCGGGCTTCTTCACCAGCCAGGTCCAGCCGGAGCCAAAGTTGCCCACTGCAGACTTCACGAAAGCTTCCTTGAACGCAGCGTAGCTGCCCCATTTGGCATTGATGGCTGCAGCCAGGGCACCAGTGGGCTCACCGCCGCCGGCCGGCTTCATGCAGTTCCAGAAGAAGGTGTGGTTCCAGATCTGGGCCGAGTTGTTGTAGATACCGCCGCTGGACTTCTTGATGATTTCTTCCAGGGACATGCTTTCAAACTCGGTGCCCTTTTGCAGGTTGTTGAGGTTGACCACATAGGCGTTGTGATGCTTGCCGTGGTGGAATTCCAATGTTTCTTTGGAGTAGGCGGGAGCCAGTGCGTCAATCGCGTAGGGCAAGGCGGGCAAGGTATGTTCCATGAAATCCTCTTGGTTGGTTAGCGGGGTGAAAGTGAATTGTAGAAACTAATTGGGCGTCGAATCGACAACACTGAGATCAACCGTACCGTCGACAAGGGAAGCGCGCAGTGCATCTCCAGCCTGCGCCTGCGCAACCGAAGTTACCGCATTCCCCTTGGCGTCTTGCAACCAGGCATAACCACGGCGCAGCACCAACGTGGGGTCTAGCAGGCCCAGGCGCAAATCAGCCCGCGTGGTGCGCTCCTGCAGGGCGTGCAACGCACGCTGGGCTGTGGGCTGCCAATGCTGCTGGTGTTGCATCCACTGTGACTGTTTCCACTGCAAATCGCTGCGCATGGCTTGGCGCATGCGCTGGTGAGCCGCCACCAAGGCCGCCTGGCGCTGCGCGACCAAGGACGAGGGCCGCCCCAGACGCGAGGCCACCACATCCAGACGCTGTGCCTGGCGGTCGGCATAGCGCTCCAGCGCCGCCTGCATGCGGTCCTGCGCCTGATCCAGCAGACCTTCCAGGGCCTGCGTGGGCGGGCACACCAGTTCAGCCGCGGCTGTAGGTGTGGGTGCGCGCAGGTCGGCCACAAAGTCGGCAATGGTGAAGTCGGTTTCATGCCCCACCCCCACCACCACGGGCACCGGGCTACGTGCAATGGCGTGGGCCAGTTGTTCGTCGTTGAAGGACCAGAGGTCTTCAATGGCGCCTCCGCCACGCACCAGCAGAATCACATCCACGCCCTGCCCTCGGTCGTCCACATAGGCGTACAACGACTCTAGCGCGCGCACCAGCTCGGCAGGCGCTGCCGCGCCCTGCACCGCCGCCGGCGCCACCAGCACCGGCAGATGCGGCGCACGCCGTCGCAGCGCGGTCACCACATCGTGCAGCGCTGCGGCACCCAGAGAGGTGACTACACCCAGGCGCTGCGGCAGGGCGGGCAAGGGGCGCTTGCGGGCGGCGTCAAACAGACCTTGCGCGTCCAGCTGTGCCTTCAGCCGCATGAACTGCTCGAACAGATTGCCCTGCCCCTGGCGGCTCATGCTCTCCACAATCAATTGCAAATCGCCGCGCGGACCGTACACATCCAGCCGGCCTGTCACCTCCACCAACTCGCCCTCACGGGGCTGGAAGTCCAGCTGGCTGGCGGCGCGCTTGAACATGGCGCAGCGCAACTGCGCGTTCGGGTCTTTCAGCGAGAAATAGCAGTGGCCGCTGGTGGCCCGCGTGAAGCTGGCAATTTCGCCACTCACACGCACCGGGTTAAACCGCGCATTCAGCGTGTCTGCCAGCGCCTGGCACAGGGCTGCGACCTGCCAGACGCGCCGCCCGGGTGCCGCGGGGGCATGCGATGTGGTGTCAAGCATGGCGCACGCCCCAGGCGGCGCGCGCATAACTGCTCCACACCCCAGGGAGGGGAGCCACAAGCACGGCGCCCCCCTGTGAGAAGCACGGCGCTACGTTGTAAGCCATTGAATTCATTGGGTATTTTTCTGCTGCATTTGTCATCAATGTGTCAAAAACACGCATTGGCGCGGCTCGCAGCCACAGACAGGTGTGGTTTTACACAAAGTTATCCACAAGAATTGTGGGCGGTTGGTGTCTTGCGGTACGCCATAATCGGCCAGCTTTTCAACTGCGCGGAGTTCACCTTTTGTTTTCCATCATACAAGCCGCTGGTTGGCCCATTTGGCCGCTGATTGCATGCTCCATTCTGGCCCTGGCCATCGTCATTGAACGTTTCATCAGCCTCAAAGTTGCCAAGGTGGCGCCCCCGCGGCTGTTGGAAGAAGTGCTGAGCGTGACCCGCACAAGCCTGCCAGCGCCCGATGTGGTGACCCAGCTGGAAAAGAACTCCGCCTTGGGCGAGGTGTTGGCAAGCGGCCTGCGCGCCGTGAACAGCAACCCGCATTGCTCCGACGACGACCTGCGCGCCACCATGGAAGGCGCCGGCCGCGTAGTCACGCAGCGGCTGGAACATTACCTTGCCGCCTTGGCGACCATCGCCTCGGCCGCCCCGCTCATGGGCCTGTTTGGCACCGTGGTGGGCATGATCGAGATTTTCGGTTCGCAAGCCCCAGGCGGCGCAAGCGGCGGCAATCCCGCACAACTGGCACACGGCATTTCCATTGCGCTGTACAACACGGCGTTTGGTCTGATCGTGGCGATTCCGTCGCTGATTTTCTGGCGCTACTTCCGCGGCCGGGTCGATGCCTATCTGCTGACGCTGGAGTTGGCCGCCGAACACCTGGCGCGCCACCTGAAAGCCATGCGCAAGTAAGCGCGCCAACGCCAAGCCGACTGCCATGAACTTTCGCCCCCGCCGCCACGAAGAGCCGGAAATCAACCTGATCCCTTTCATTGACGTGCTGCTGGTGGTGCTCATCTTCCTGATGCTCTCCACCACCTACAGCAAGTTCACCGAACTGCAGCTCAAACTGCCCGTGGCCGACGCCGACGCCCAGCGCGACTACCCCAAGGAACTCATCGTGATGGTCAGCGCGGATGGTGCCTACACCGTCAACCGCAACCCACTGGCCGGCCGCAGCCTGGAAAGCCTGGCGATTGCGCTCACCGAGAACGCCAAGGCCGGCAAGGACACCGTGGTCATCATCAGCGCCGACGCCAGTGCCAAGCACCAAGCCGTCGTCACCGTCATGGAAGCAGCACGCCGCGCGGGCCTGAACCAGATCACTTTCGCCACCCAGTCCTCCGCCCAGGCGGGCGGCAAATAAGCCCCATGGGCGCAGGCCTGGAAAAAGCCCTGCTGCGGGCTTGGGCCGGCCGCGGCGCGTTGGCCTGCGCCCTCTTCCCGCTCTCCCTGCTGTACCGCAGCCTGGTGGCGCTGCGCTGGTGCTTCTACCACTGGGGCCTCAAAACCTCCCGGCGCCTGCCTGTGCCCGTGGTGGTCGTGGGCAACGCGATCACTGGTGGCGCCGGTAAAACCCCGACCGTGCTGGCCCTCGTCGCCCATTGGCAGGCCCAGGGCTTGGACGTGGGTGTGGTGTCGCGCGGCTATGGCCGCAGCTCCAACGCATGCCAGGAGGTGTTGCCCGACTCTGCGCCAGAGTCCGTGGGCGACGAGCCCCTGCTGCTGCGCCGCAAAACCGGCGTGCCCGTGTTTGTGGGACGTGACCGCCATGCTGCGGCATCTGCCCTGCTGGCCCGCCACCCGCACACCCAGCTCATCGTCTGTGACGACGGCTTGCAGCACTATGCGCTGTACAGGGATGTGGAGGTTTGCGTGTTCGACGCGCGTGGCACCGGCAATGGCTGGCTGCTGCCGGCCGGCCCGCTGCGCCAGCCCTGGCCGCGCCAGGCGTTGGCCGCCGTGGGGCAAGACAATGCGCGCCTGCTGGTGCTGAAAACAGGCCCTTCCAACCTGGCGGGCTGGCAGGCCCAGCGGGCACTAGCCGACCACGCGGTGAATGCCCGAAGCGAAGCGATGGCCCTCCAGACCCTCCGAGCGCCCGGCGCGGCACCTCTGATGGCCGTGGCCGGCATCGCACGCCCCGAAGTCTTCTTCGCGATGCTGCAAGCTGCAGGCCTGCCGATCGCCAAGACCTTGGCGCTGCCGGATCACTATGATTTTGATAGCTTCTCGCGCAATATCGACGGGGGCTACCAGCTGATTTGCACCGAAAAGGATGCCGTAAAGTTGTGGCAAAGCGCGCCAGACGCACTGGCTGTACCCCTGCTGCAAACCATGCCCGCCGACTTTTACACCCACCTGGACCAGTGTCTGCGGCCGCTGGTGCCGCCGCTATCATCACCCCATGGACACAAGACTTCTTGAATTGCTCGTTTGCCCCGTGACCAAGGGGCCACTGGACTATGACCGCGAAAAGCAGGAATTGATTTCGCGCAGCGCCCGTCTGGCTTACCCGGTACGCGACGGCATCCCCATCTTGCTGGAGAACGAAGCCCGTGTGCTCAGCGATTCCGAGCTGGGCCTGTAAGCGCTGCCCATGAGCTTTACTGTTCTGATTCCGGCCCGCCTGGCCTCCACCCGTCTGCCCAACAAGCCCTTGGCCGACCTGGGCGGCGTACCCATGGTGGTACGCGTTGCCCAGCGGGTCCGCGATGGCGTGCCCCAAGCCAGCCGCGTGGTCGTGGCTGCCGACAGCGAATCTATCCTGCAGGCCTGCGCCGCCCACGGCGTACAAGCCATCCTGACCCGAGAAGACCACCCTTCGGGCAGTGACCGCCTGGCCGAGGCCTGCGACATTTTGGGCCTGTCCGACGAAGACATTGTGGTGAATGTGCAGGGCGATGAACCCCTTATGGACCCCGACCTGGTGCAGGCCGTGGCAGCCCTGCTGCAAGCCACGCCACAGGCCAGCATGGGCACCGCCGCCCACGCGATCACCGAGGTGGCCGACTTTGCCAACCCCAATGTGGTGAAAGTGGTGCATGACGCCCATCACCTGGCGCTGTACTTCAGCCGTGCGCCCATCAGTTGGTGGCGCGACGGCTTTGCCAACGGCATCGCCAGCCTGCCCTCTCCTGCGCCCCTGCGCCACATCGGCATTTACTCGTATCGCGTGGGTTTCCTGCGCGAGTTCCCGCGCCTGCCGCAAGCCCCCATAGAGGTGGTGGAAGCGCTGGAGCAGCTGCGGGCACTGTGGCATGGCCACCGCATCGCGGTGCACGTGAGCGAACATGCACCCGGCCCCGGCGTGGATACGCCCGAAGACCTGGCGCGCGTACGCGCCATCCTCGCCGGGCTGGCCCCCAAGCTGTAAGTTAAGCGCGGGGCAGCCCGTGCTATTCTCCAGAGCTACACGCGCGCAAGAAAAAATGCACCAGCACGGTGCCAAACAAGCGCCAAAGGTTTTTGTTCTATCCGAGGTTATCCATGAGACTGATTCTGTTGGGCGCGCCTGGCGCTGGCAAAGGCACGCAAGCCACCTTCATTTGTCAAAAGTACGGAATTCCGCAGATTTCGACCGGCGACATGTTGCGCGCCGCCGTCAAGGCCGGCACGCCGCTGGGCTTGCAGGCCGATGCCGTCATGAAATCCGGCGGCCTGGTCAGTGACGACCTGATCATCAACCTGGTCAAGGAACGCATCGCCCAGCCCGATTGTGCCAAGGGCTTCCTGTTCGATGGCTTCCCCCGCACGATCCCCCAAGCCGATGCCATGAAGGCTGCCGGTGTGGCACTGGACTATGTGGTGGAAATCGATGTTCCGTTTGACGCCATCATCGAGCGCATGAGCGGCCGCCGCTCGCACCCCGCCTCGGGCCGCACGTACCACGTCAAGTTCAACCCACCCAAGGTGGAAGGCAAGGACGATGTGACCGGCGAGCCCCTGATCCAGCGCGACGACGACAAGGAAGAAACCGTGAAGAAGCGCTTGGATGTGTACAGCGCCCAGACCCGCCCCTTGGTGGAGTACTACTCCAGCTGGGCTGCCAAGGATCCTGCATCCGCCCCCAAGTACCGTGCCATCAGCGGCATGGGCGATGTGGATGCCATCACCAGCCGGGTGTTTGAGGCGCTGACCAAGTAAACGCTCTACTGGCACCGCCCCAAAAAGCCGCATCAGCGGCTTTTTTTACGCCATCAGCTCCAGCATCAATGCAATGCGCGCCTTCACGGCAGACAGGCCCTTCGAATGGGGCAAAGCTGCGGTGGCCTCGCCCGCGACCACCTGGCCACGTGCACAGCGGCTCGCGCGCACCACCTGCACGCCCTGGGCTTGCGCTTCCAGCAAGGCAGCCTCCAGGTCCACATGCAGCGTGCCATTGCCGGTACCTGCTACCACCAGACCACGCAGGGGCGGCAAGGCACCGTCAGGCTGGGCCAAGCTGCGCACCATGGCGCCAGAGGCGCCGGCGTAATTCATGATGATCTCCACCCGCGGCCAGACGGCTTGGGCCAAGGCCTGCAGATCCACCACGTGCAGCGCAGAGGCAGGGCTTGGCACCCCGAACCAGCGCACCCGCCCCTCTTCCACCACAGCCAAGGGCCCGGCGTCGCCGGAGTCAAAGGCATCCACGCGGTAGGTATGGCTCTTCTGCACCTGGCGCGCGCCGTGCACTGACCCCGCGCACACCACCAGCACACCTCGCGCCACGTTCTCCAGCGCCACGGCCACCGCATCCAGCACGTTCTGCGGTCCATCAGGCGTCAGGGCGGACGCGGGACGCATGGCACAGGTCATCACCAGCGGTTTGGCCTGCAACAAGGCGGGGGGCAGCACTTGCTCAAGAAAAAAAGCAGTCTCTTCCAGCGTGTCGGTGCCATGGGTAACCAGCACCGCCTCCACTTCCGAGTCCTGCAGATACTGGGCACAGCGCTGCGCCAGTACCGTCCACACCGCAAAGCCCATGTCCTTGCTGTCCACCTGCGCCACCTGCTCGGCTACCAGCACCCGTCCCTGCAAAGCATCCTGCAGCGGCGCAATGTCCTGCAGCAATGACTGCACGCCCACCTGACCAGCCTTGTAGCCCACATTGTCCGAGCCCCGTTCCGCGCGGCCCGCGATCGTGCCGCCAGTGCCCAAAACCACTACTTTTTTACCCATACATCACCACCCCACTTGCATTAATCAAAAAACTGGTTAAAAATACAGTTACTGGATGAGAAAACAGTGTGTACAGACACACAGCCAGCGCCGACCCAACATGAAGGAGTCAGTATGCTTGAAAGTCCCAAACTCACCGCCCGCCAACAGCAAATTCTGGATCTGATCCAAGGCGCCATTGCGCGCACCGGTGCCCCCCCTACCCGGGCGGAAATCGCCACCGAGCTGGGCTTCAAGTCTGCCAACGCCGCAGAAGAGCATTTGCAGGCCCTGGCCCGCAAAGGCGTGATCGAACTGGTCAGCGGTACCTCCCGCGGCATCCGCCTGAAAGGTGACGTGCTGCGCTCCATGCAAGAGTCGCGCATGAAGCAGTTCGCCCTGCCCCTGCCCGGCTTGGCCCAGCTGGCGCTTCCCCTGATTGGCCGTGTGGCCGCTGGCTCACCCATCCTGGCCCAGGAGCATGTGGACCAGACCTATTACGTGGAAAACAGCCTTTTTCAGCGCCAGCCCGACTACCTGCTCAAAGTGCGCGGCATGTCCATGCGCGACGCCGGCATCATGGACGGTGACCTGCTGGCTGTGCAAGCCACCAAGGACGCCAAGAACGGCCAGATTGTCGTGGCCCGCCTGGGTGAGGAAGTCACCGTCAAACGCTTTCGCCGCAACAAGCACCTGATCGAACTGCACCCCGAAAACCCGGACTACCAGACCATCGTGGTCGAACCCGGCGAGCCGTTCGAGATCGAAGGCCTGGCCGTTGGCCTGATTCGTAACACCATGTTGATGTAACGCAGACAGAAAGCACCCACCATGAACACCGCCCTCGTGATGAAACCCGACTTTCTGGCCACCTTGCGCCACCTCTTGGCCTGGTTGCTGCCTTCAGCCCCACACCAGTTGCCCAGCTACACAGTGCCGCGACCGGTCGAGCGCCGTGTTGCTCCTAATTTTGCAGTGCCTTGCGCAGGCTCCACGGGGGCTAGAGGCCTAAATGTGCACCACCCCAAGCCCTTGCGCGTGGTCCGCGTGATGGAAAGCGGACAGCCCCGTTCTGATGTGGGCCGCATGGTGATCTCGGGCCGGATGGCCGATGTGTGCGCCGAGCTGGACCGTCTGGCCGCCTGCGAAGCCGCCTGAACACCGCGCAGCGGTTTCCTGCGGGGTGGCGGGCCAAAACGCCCCTGCCGACGAGGCACAATGGGGCGCATGAATATTGTGATCTTGGACGACTATCAGGATGCCGTACGCAAACTTAATTGCTCGGCCAAATTGGAGGCGTACCCCGCCAAGGTCTACACCAACACCGTCAAAGGCATGGGCCAGCTCTCGATCCGGCTCAAGGACGCGGATGTCATCGTGCTGATCCGGGAACGCACCCATATCACGCGCTCACTGATCGAAAAACTCCCCAAACTCAAGCTGATCGCCCAGACCGGACGTGCGGGCTCCCACATTGATGTGCAGGCCTGTACCGAACGCGGCATTGCAGTGGCCGAAGGCATAGGTTCTCCCGTCGCGCCCGCCGAACTCACCTGGGCCCTCATCATGGCCGCCATGCGCCGGCTGCCCCAGTACATTGGCAACCTCAAGCATGGTGCCTGGCAACAGTCCGGACTCAAAGCTGGTTCCATGCCTGCCAACTTTGGCTTGGGCAATGTGCTGCAGGGCAAGACGCTGGGCATCTGGGGCTACGGCCGCATAGGGCAACTCATTGCCGGGTACGGCAAAGCTTTTGGCATGCAAGTCCTGGTCTGGGGCAGCGAGGCGTCGCGCGAGAAGGCGACACAGGATGGTTATGCCGCGGCGTCCGATCGCCAGGCTTTTTTCTCGGAGAGCGATGTACTCACGCTGCATCTGCGCCTGAGTGACAGTACACGCGGCTTGGTGACCACAGCCGACCTGGCCTGCATGAAGAGCACCTCGCTGCTGGTCAACACCTCGCGGGCCGAACTCATTGAGACTGACGCGCTCATTGGCGGCCTGAACCGGGGACGCCCTGGCATGGCGGCAATTGACGTGTTTGAAACCGAACCGATTTTGCAGGGTCACGCCCTGCTGCGCCTGGAAAACTGCATTTGCACCCCGCACATCGGTTATGTGGAACAAGACAGCTACGAGATGTACTTTGGTGCGGCGTTTGACAACGTGGTTAACTTCATCAAGGGCACGCCGTCCAACATCATCAACCCCGGCGCGCTGCAAGTGCGCCGCTAAAGCCAGATACGGCTGACGCCGGCTTGGCGCCTCAGGGGCGCGTGTCGGGAGCTGGGGGCGTCACCGATATGTCCGGCTTATCGAACTCAATCAGGTTATGGCTGGGTGCCTCAATACCGGATATCTCGAAATCCACCTCCATGGGTACCGCCGCAACAGGGGCCGCATCGGTTTCCGATGCTTCTGATGCGGCGGCCTTGACAGCGCTGAAGGGCGTCATGGCGCTCTCCGACGTTTCCGACAAACGTGTGAGCACTGCGTGCAGCAGCAGCAATTCGCGAAATGCTTCAAGGTCAAAATTGACCACCGCAGCCGTATTGGCCTCACGCACCATGCATTTCTCAATGAACTCCATGGCCGCCTTGCTGGGCCACAACGAAGCAATATGGCCACACAACTCCGGGTAGGCATCCAAGCCACGCCCTGGTTGGCTGAACTGGGCATACACAGGCACCTGGCCTGTAAACACAGCGTTGAACTCGTCGCGATAACGGTCAAAAGCCTCTTTGCGGCTCAGCGTGTGCAGCGCCTTCAGCAGATCCAGGTAGACCAGGGGGTTGGATTCGACACTGTCGTGGATGCTGTTTTCCAACAATGCAATAGCGTCGTCATACTGCCCCAGCGTCATGAAAAACTCAGCCTGCTGGCGCACGTCGAGTACTTCCTGGGTATTGATCGAACGCAAGCTGCCTGACATGCTGGAATGGAAATCGCGCAGACCCGCCATGCGGGAAGGTGTTCTGTCGTAAGCCGGTGTCCGCGACACGGAGCCCGAGCGGCTGATCGGTGCCGCGGCAGATGGCAACATATCGTCCAGGTGCAAATCAATATCGACCGAGGCCAGCGCCTGGACCGTGGGTGCCCGTGGCTGGGTGCGCAGTTCTGGCCGCTTCGGCGGCTCTTGCTGGGTCGCGGGCAAGGGTCCGGTGTCTACACTGACTGCCACAGACTCGTGGGCGGGCACAGGCTCCTGCGCTGTGGCTTCACCGCGCCACCACGGAGCGCCTGCATCGGCATCGCGCCAACGGCGCCAGCCCCATACCAGCAGACCGGCCAAAACGAACAAAGCCACCACAAGGCTGTACACCAAGGGATTGGCGTACTTTTGTGCGTCAGCCTTCTCCAGCCGCGCCAACAGCGTCTGCATCTGGCGTTGGTTTTGTGCCGTCAGGTCACTGAGTTTTTGCACGTTTTGTTCCAGCCCCTGCAACCGCGCAGCATCGCGCAGCACCTCTTCGGGTGTCAGGTTCAAGGAACGCCACAAGGCGACTGCGGCCATGCGTTTGTCGGCGTCTTCGGTGGGCGAACTGATGAGATCAGGCGATGTCTTGAGGTTGGGGTCCCAGTCTTGCGACAAATCCAGTGGGGCCAGTTTGAGGCGCGCACGCGAACTGCCGGATGATTTAGGGACAGCTGCCACTGCTGGCGCTGAAGTTGACTTGGTGACCTTGCCAGATCCGGTGGCAGCGCGCGGTGTCGAAGATGCTTTGCCAGGCTTGGCGGACAGGCCCGCGTCGGCCGATTTGCCATCCGGTGCAACAGCGGCCACGGGCGGCAAGGCGGCGGGCACACTGGGCCGCACGGGATTGGCTGCGGCCGCGGAAGCAGCCGGCTCCGATACCAGGTCGGCCAGCAGCACGTACTTTCGGGAGGCCTTCACGCCACAGACCGACCGCACATACAAAGTAACCACGGGCTCATCCACGGGCAGGCGCGAGGCAATGCGCAGCACCATGGGCTGCCCGTTGGCGGGCATATCATTGGCCACGGTCACCCGGCCGGATTCTTGCCGGTTTTCGCCGTAGTACACATCGGCTTCAAAACACAGGCCGGCACTGTCTTCATCCGCCGCGAGCTGCACCGGAACCGTGAGTTCCAGGGGCTGACCAAAAATGGCGGCCCCACGCGCGCGGCCCAGCGTCAGGGCGCTGCTACCCATGGCGGCGCACAGCAGCAACACTGCCGCAACGCTTGTTTTCACTTTAAAGACAGGCTTCATTGATAAGAACAATTCTCGCATATCCGATTCGAGGCCAAAGCTATCGTTTGGGTGACAACTTGGGGGTGTTTCCTCACGGCTGCAGCCAGATAATTGCTGCATGAACCCACACTTTCTTCATATCGGCATTGTTGGCGCAGGCGCCATGGGGCGCGGCATTGCGCAAATCGCGGCGCAAGCCGGCAGCACAGTGCTACTGTTTGACCTGAGCCCCGAAGCGGCCCAGGCCGCTTGGCAGCAATTGCACATGCAGTGGCAGGGCCTGGCGGCCAAACAGCGCATCCAACCCGAAGACGTAGACACGTTCACCGCACGCGTCCGAGTAGCGTCCGAGTTGCGCGACTTGGCGCATTGCGACCTGATTGTGGAAGCTGTGGTGGAGCGGTTGGACGCCAAGACCCAACTGCTGCAAGCGCTGGAGGCTTGCACTGCGCCGTCCACTGTGCTGGCCAGCAATACCTCGTCACTCTCCATCACCGCGTTGGCGGCTGGGCTGCAGCGGCCCGCGCAGTTGGCAGGTTTTCATTTCTTCAACCCAGTGCCGCTGATGAAAGTGGTGGAGGTCATTCCGGGCATCAAGACGGCCCCTGCCGTGGTGCAGGCCCTGCGGCAGTACGCCAAAGACCTGGGCCATACGCCCGTGCTGGCACAGGACACACCGGGCTTCATCGTCAATCACGCCGGCCGTGGCTACGGCACGGAGGCGCTGCGCATTGCGTCCGAGGGCGTGGCCGATTTCGCCACCATCGACCGCATCTTGCGCGACCAGGTGGGTTTTAAGCTCGGCCCGTTTGAGCTCATGGACCTGACCGGGCTGGACGTGTCGCATCCTGTGATGGAGTCCATCTATCACCAGTATTACGAGGAACCACGCTACCGCCCCAGCGTGATAACCGCACAACGCCTAGCTGGTGGCCTGACAGGCCGCAAGGCGGGTGAAGGCTTCTACCCTTACATGGACGGAAAAGCAGTCGTGCCCGACGAACCTCCGGTGCCCGTGGTCGCCGAGATGCCGCCCGTGTGGCTGTCGCCCCGCGCATCGCGCCGCATGGAGCTGCTCATGCTGCTGAAAAATCTGGGCGCGAAGATCGAAACCGGTCAATCGCCCTCGCCCATCGCACTGACGCTGGTCGCGCCGCTGGGCTTTGACATCACCACGGTAGCCGTGGTGGAGCGGCTGGACCCGGCGCGCACAGTGGGCATCGACATGCTGATGGACGACGCGGCAACCAAACGCCGCGTGCTGGCTACCAACCCGGCCACGCGCACCGACATGCGCGATGCCGCACACGCCCTGTTTGCACGCGATGGCAAGGCCGTGAGCGTGGTGCGTGACAGCGGCGGCTTTGTCACGCAGCGCGTGGTGGCCAACATCGTGAACATTGCCAGTGACATTTGCCAACAAGGCATCTGCAGCCCCAAGGATCTGGAGACCGCGGTCACGCTGGGCCTGGGTTACCCCACGGGCCCGCTGGCACTGGGCAATCTGTGCGGCCCCACCAATGTGCTCGAGGTGCTGTTCAACATGCAGACGGTGTATGGCGACACGCGCTACCGCCCCAGCCCTTGGTTGCGCCGCCGCGGCGCCATTGGCCTGAGCCTGCTGCACGAAGAAGAGTAGGCACTGCGCCAGACGCACTGGTGACAACCCCCGGTACTGCTCGCGGTCCCGGGGGTGACAATGTGAGCGCGATTTCCCTTCTGCAAGTCACACAAAAGACAGGCCATGGACGAACCCATTCTTACTATTGATGAACGTTCCGCAATCAATGCGGGGCGCTGGTTTTCATCCCTATCACCTTCCCTCAAACACGACATTCTTCGATGCGCCTACGTCAAACGTTACAAAGACGGCGAGCTGATTGCGGCGCGCGGCGAACCGCCCGAGGAATGGATTGCCTGCGCCCGCGGTGCGGTGCGTGTGAGCTCCACCTCCATTTCGGGCAAGCAGATCACGCTGACCTATGTGGAGCCGGGCATCTGGTTTGGCGATGTGGCGATCTTCGACGGGGACCGCCGCACCCACGACGCCTACGCACATGGGGACACGACGATTCTCTGCGTGGCCAAAGCCGACTTCCGCAAAATTCTGGCCAACCATGTGGAGCTGTACGAAGCCATGCTGCGCCTGCACGCGCGGCGCATTCGCCAACTCTACGGCTTGGTGGAAGACCTCAACACCCTGCCTCTGCGTGCCCGGTTGGCCAAGCAACTGCTGCACCTAGTGCGCAGTTACGGCGTGCCCTCGCTCAGCGATGGCAGCGAGGTGCGCATTGGCCTGCAGCTGGCACAAGAAGAACTGGCCCAGTTGCTGGGCGCATCGCGCCAGCGCGTGAACCAGGAACTCAAGGCCATGGAGCGGGAGGAAGTGATCCGCATCGAACCGGGTGGCCTGGTGATACGCGACCGCGCCGCGCTGATGCACATCATTGACGCCGACGTCTGATTCTTTTCATCTCACCCACACCACCACTGCATGAGCGACTTCGACCACTTTGTAGGCACCCGTTCGGTCTCGGGCCAGCACGCGTTTGACCTGGCCGCACTGGACAGGTGGCTGCAAGCCTACCTGCCGGGCTACGCCGGTCCACTGCAGGTGGAGATGTTCAAGGGTGGGCAATCTAACCCCACCTACAAACTCAACACACCAAGCAAGAGCTATGTGATGCGCGCCAAGCCCGGCCCTGTGGCCAAGCTGCTCCCCTCAGCCCATGCGGTGGAGCGTGAATTTGCGGTGATGCAGGGCCTGCACGGCACCGATGTGCCGGTGCCGCAAATGCACTGCCTGTGCGAAGACGAATCCATCATCGGCCGCGCCTTCTATGTCATGGAGTTCATGCAAGGCCGCGTGCTCTGGGACCAGTCCCTGCCCGGCATGAACCCGCAGGAGCGCGGTGCCATCTACAACGAGATGAACCGCGTGATATCGGCGCTGCACACTGTGAAGTTTGCCGAGCGCGGCCTGGCCGCCTATGGCAAGCCCGGCAACTACTTCGAGCGCCAAATCGGCCGCTGGAGCAAGCAGTACGTCGCCTCCATCACCCAACCCATCCCGGAGATGGACCAACTCATGGAATGGCTGCCGAAGAACATTCCTGCCATGGCGCGTGACGACAGCATGGTCAGTATCGTGCATGGCGATTACCGACTGGACAACCTGATGTTTGACAGCAGCGAACCCAAAGTGCGCGCGGTACTGGACTGGGAGCTTTCCACGCTGGGCCACCCGCTGGCCGACTTCAGCTACCACTGCATGGCCTGGCACATTCCCCCGGGCGCCTTCCGCGGCATTGGCGGGCTGGACTTTGCAGCGCTGGGCATTCCCAGTGAAGACGACTACATCCGCATGTACTGCGACCGCACCGGGCTAGCCGAGCCCGCCCAGCTGAAGGCGGATTGGAACTTCTACATGGCCTACAACATGTTCCGTATCGCGGCCATCCTGCAAGGCATTGCCAAGCGTGTGGAAGCCGGCACGGCATCCAGCGCCCAGGCAGTCAGCTCGGCCGCGGGTGCCCGCCCATTGGCCCAGATGGCTTGGAAGTTTGCTTGCCAGGCCTGATTGCGTCTCTTCTTACCCCCAATACGCCCTACCGCCCTCAATCCCCACCGGAGACTCCATGGATTTCGACTACTCCCCCAAGACCAAAGAACTGCAGGCGCGCTTGCTCAAGTTCATGGACGACCACATTTACCCCAATGAGGCTTCGTACCACGCGGAGATCACCGCCAACACGGCTGCCGGCAAACGCTGGACCCCGCTGCAAACCATCGAAAATCTCAAACCCAAGGCCCAGGCTGCCGGCCTGTGGAACCTGTTTTTGCCCGTGGACAGTGCTGAGGCTTCGGGCTATCACGGCGCTGGCCTGACCAATCAGGAATACGCGCCGCTGGCCGAAATCATGGGCCGCGTGATGTGGTCCAGCGAAGTCTTCAACTGCTCGGCCCCCGACACCGGCAACATGGAAACTATCGCCCGCTACGGCTCGGCTGAGAACAAAGCACGCTGGCTCAAGCCACTGCTCGAAGGCAAGATCCGCTCAGCCTTCGCCATGACCGAGCCCGATGTGGCCTCCAGCGATGCCACCAACATCGCCACCCGCATCGAGCGCCAAGGCGACGAGTACGTGATCAATGGCAGCAAGTGGTGGATTTCCGGTGCGGGTGACCCACGCTGCGCCGTCTACATCACCATGGGCAAAACCGATCCTGAAGCACCCCGCCACTCACAACAAAGCATGGTGCTGGTGCCGGCGGACACCAAAGGCATCACCGTGGTGCGCCCACTCACCGTGTTTGGCTATGACGACGCCCCCCACGGTCACATGGAAATGCGGTTCGAGAACGTGCGCGTGCCAATCGACAACATCCTGCTGGGTGAAGGCCGCGGCTTTGAGATCGCCCAAGGCCGCCTCGGCCCCGGGCGTATCCACCACTGCATGCGCCTCATCGGCCTGGCCGAGCGTGCGCTGGAGCTGATGTGCAAGCGCGCCTCCAGCCGCGTAGCATTCGGCAAACCCATTGCCGCGCAAACCGTGACGCAGGAGCGCATTGCCGAGGCCCGCTGCAAAATCGACATGGCCCGCCTGCTCACGCTCAAGGCGGCCTGGATGATGGACATTGCGGGCAACAAGTTTGCCAAAAACGAAATCGCCATGATCAAGGTGGTGGCACCGAGCATGGCCTGCCAGGTGATTGATTGGGCCATGCAGGTGCACGGCGGCGGCGGCATGTCCGACGACTTCCCGTTGGCCTACAGCTACACCCAGGCGCGCACGCTGCGTTTCGCCGACGGTCCGGACGAAGTGCACCGCAATGCGATTGCCAAACTGGAACTCGGCAAATACGCGCTGAATCCCAAACCTGTCGAGATGCCCATTACCCGAGGCTGCTAAAGCAAAAAAGAGCAAGTGCCATAAACACTTGCTCTTTTTTTGATAGCTGCTTGCTCAATAACTACGGGGGCTAGACGGCTACCAGGGCGCCTGTGGCAGGCCAGACCAAAGTTCGTTCAAATCTGCAAACCGCCATTTGGCGGGGTCTTCACGGCTGGCAATTTTTTCGGTGCTGCCGGGGCGCGACAAATCGACCAGCTCCGGCACGATACGCATGTTGGACTTGGTCGAGAAAAACACCTTCACGCAGGGCGTGGTGAGTGATTTGGCCGTCTGCTCTACCACCACACCCAAGCGTCCCGAGCTCAGTTGCACCAGCGAACCGATCGGGTAAATGCCCAAGCTCTTCACAAAGGCCTGGAACACTTTCGCATCAAAGTGGCCATTGGACCATTCCGCCATCTTTCGCAGCGACTCCGCAGGATCCCAACCCGTTTTGTAAGGCCGGTTGGAGGTGATGGCGTCATACACATCGCACACCGCGCCCATCTTGGCAAACAGGCTGATCTCGTCGCCCTTCAGCCCTTTGGGGTAACCCGAACCATCCGTCTTTTCATGGTGGTGCAGACATACATCCATCACCATAGGGTCCACGTCTTTGCCTCCTTGCAGCAGGCGATAGCCCTTTTCAGGATGGGTCTTGATGATGGAAAACTCGGCATCGGTCAATTTGCCCGGCTTGTTCAACACCTCCATGGGCATGGCTGCCTTGCCCAAATCATGCAGCAGGCCAGCCAAGCCCGCAGAGCGAGTTTGCGCCTCGTCCAGCCCCAGTTGCTTGGCCAGTGACACCATCATGGCGCAAACCGCTACCGAGTGCATGTAGGTGTAGTCGTCAGCGGTCTTGAGTCGCGCCAAGCTAATCAGGGCGCCAGGATTGCGGGTTACCGAGTCGGTAATCTCCTCAACCATCTGCTTGGCGCCGCCCGCGTCAACCGTCTTGCCCATGCGGGCTTCCTGGAACATGGAAATCACGGCTTGCTTGGACTGGTAACAGATCTTCGCAGCCCGCTGGATCTCGACCTCTACGGAGACCGGCGCCACCTCGCGCTGGGATGACACCGCTTGGCGCAACTCGGCGTCTACTTGCTCCTCCGATTCGGACTCGGTCACCACAGATTGACCCGCCGGCACATCCAGGCCCTTGCTGCTGTCAATCCAGACTTCCTTGATGCTGCTGGCCAGGATGGTCTTGATGTCTTTCGGATCGGTGATCACGAAGCCGGAGCGCCAGAAGGGATGTTCCATCCAGGAGCCACAGAACTCCTTGAGATGCATGCCAACAGTCAGCTGGTCAACGCCAATTTTTTTAAGCATGGAGGTCTGGAGAATCACCAACGATCATTGAGGCGAAATACAAGTGCGCCATACACGGAAACCAGTATAGGACACCCTTACACCAGACCACAGTATGGTTTGCCCTTTAATGCAAGTGGCGCGGTTTTCTACCACCACCGTGACCGCCCCCCAAACCGCCGCCAGAGCCACGCGGAGGCTTGCCTATCTCCAGTGAATTCACCAGATCATCGAAACGCTGCGCAAACAGCTTGTCCACTTCCGCCACCACACCGCCGAGTTCGGCGCCATCGAAATGGCGCTCCATGAGGTTGATGACGTCCTGCACCAGCAGGTCACGTTGCACCTGCATGATGGCCGCGGGATTGGGGCCCACAAACAGCATTACAAAATCATCGCGCGACTGGGACCCGGTCGGTCCCTCTTCCTCATCAAACTCGGTGTCGTAAAACGTGATTTCAATCGCAGCGCCCGCGTTGGCCAGTTCGTTGAGGTTCATGCAGACCTCATCCAGCGTCTGGCGAAAGTCCTCATCGCCCGGCACGGTCCAGCACATTTGCAGCACGTGATCGTGCGCATCGAGCTGGATACCGGGTTCGTCTTCGTAGCTGCTCTTGGCACCATCGGCCAAGGACTTCGCACCCGCATATTTCCACAGGGGCTTGAGCGCGTCCTGCAGGTTCGCAAATGTCACATCGTCTCGCAACAGCACCTGGCCGTGCACGTGAATTTCGAAGGGGGCGTTGTAATTGGACATAGGTATATGTTGAATTGGTGCCCGAGACCGGAATCGAACCGGTACGCCCGTTATTCACGAAGCGGCGGATTTTAAGTCCGATGTGTCTACCTATTTCACCACTCGGGCACGTAAGCCTATTGTCAAACAAAACGCCCCGGCAACTGACGTTGACGAGGCGTTTGAACCAGATAAATCTGGAGGCGCGGTCCGGAGTCGAACCGGACTAACCGGATTTGCAATCCGGGGCATAACCGCTTTGCTACCGCGCCACTTGAATAAAAAAATGGAAGTCAAGACTTCCATTTTTTAAACTGGAGCGGGAAAAGAGTCTCGAACTCTCGACCTCAACCTTGGCAAGGTTGCGCTCTACCAACTGAGCTATTCCCGCATGAACTGGCAATGCACTGAAAACGATGCTCCAGCACGAATTTTGGAGCGGGAAAAGAGTCTCGAACTCTCGACCTCAACCTTGGCAAGGTTGCGCTCTACCAACTGAGCTATTCCCGCGTTTCAAGCCTCAAATTATAGCCTACTTTTCGGGCCCAAGTCCAGTTGAACCCAAAAAGTATCAACACTCAATGTTTGACCGGGTCATCCATCTGAGCCGCAGGCGCGATGCTTGCAACAGCTGCCGTAGGCAACGCATCTTCTTCGCTCAGAGGCACAGGATGACTCTCCAGCGCAAGCTCCAGCACCTGATCAATCCAGCGCACAGGCACGATCTCCAGACCGTTTTTGACGTTCTCTGGAATGTCCTGCAGGTCCTTGGCATTTTGCTCAGGAATGAGTACGGTCTTGATACCACCGCGCAACGCGGCCAGCAGCTTCTCTTTAAGCCCGCCAATTTCCGTGATCTCACCACGCAGGGTAATTTCACCGGTCATCGCCACGTCACCGCGCACGGGAATGCCGGTCAACGCGGAAACAAAAGCTGTTGCCATAGCTGCACCGGCACTCGGACCGTCTTTGGGCGTTGCACCATCAGGCACGTGGATGTGAATGTCCTTCTTCTCGAACACCTCGTCTCTAATACCCAGGCGACGCGAACGGCTGCGCACTACAGTGCGAGCAGCTTCCACGGACTCCTTCATCACATCGCCCAGCGAACCGGTGCGCGTGATGATGCCCTTACCAGGCGTGAGTGCAGCTTCGATGGTCAACAGATCGCCACCCACCTCGGTCCAGGCCAGACCAACCACTTGGCCGACCTGATTCTGCTCTTCTGCACGGCCATAGGTGTACTTGCGCACGCCCAGGAATTCATTGAGGTTGTCCACGGTAACCTGTACCTGGCCTTGCATTTTCTTGAGCAACAGCCCCTTCACCACCTTGCGGCAGATTTTGGACAGTTCACGCTCCAGCGAACGCACACCGGCCTCGCGGGTGTAGTAGCGCACGATATCGCGCACAGCACCTTCGGAAATAGACAACTCAGTGGCCTTCACGCCATTGTTCTTCATCTGCTTGGGTAGCAGGTAGGTGATGGCGATATTGGTTTTTTCGTCTTCGGTGTAACCCGAGAGGCGAATCACTTCCATACGGTCCAGCAGTGCGGGCGGAATGTTCATCGAATTGCTAGTGGCCACGAACATCACGTCGCTCAGGTCGTAGTCCACCTCCACATAGTGGTCGCCAAACTTGTGGTTCTGCTCGGGGTCCAACACCTCCAGCAGCGCACTGCTGGGGTCGCCGCGGAAATCCGTTCCAAGCTTGTCGATTTCATCCAGCAGGAACAACGGATTGCGGGTACCAACCTTGGACAGGCTTTGCAGCACCTTCCCAGGCATGGCACCGATGTAGGTACGGCGATGACCACGAATCTCGGCCTCGTCACGCATGCCACCCAAGGCCATGCGCACGTACTTGCGCCCCGTCGCTTTCGCAATGGATTGACCCAACGAGGTCTTGCCCACACCAGGGGGGCCTACCAGGCAGAGAATGGGCGCCTTCACCTTGTCTACGCGCTGCTGCACAGCAAGATATTCCAAGATACGGTCCTTGACCTTGTCTAGGCCGTAGTGGTCTTCGTTGAGCACATTTTCGGCATTCACAAGGTTGTGCTTGATCTTGGTCTTGGCAGTCCAGGGCAAGCCGGTCAACACTTCGATATAGTTGCGCACCACGGTAGCTTCGGCCGACATGGGGGACATGAGCTTGAGCTTCTTGAGTTCGGCCTCGGCCTTCTTCAAGGCCTCCTTGGGCATCTTGGCGGCCTTTATCTTTTTCTCGATCTCTTCGATATCGGCGCCGTCTTCACCCTCACCCAGTTCTTTCTGGATGGCCTTGACCTGCTCGTTCAAATAGAAGTCGCGCTGGTTCTTTTCCATTTGACGCTTTACACGGCCACGGATTTTCTTGTCCACATTCAGGATGTCGACTTCGCGTTCGATTTGCTCGAACAGGTTTTCCAGGCGGTCCTTGACCTCAGGAAGGCTCAGCACGGCCTGCTTGCTGTCGAGTTTCAACGGCAGGTGGGCCGCGATAGTATCGGCCAGGCGGCCAGCATCGTCGATGCTGGAAATCGAAGTCAGAATTTCCGGTGGGATCTTCTTGTTGAGTTTGACGTACTGGTCAAACTGCTGCATCACCGCGCGGCGCAGGGCCTCCACTTCGCTGGCGATCTTGCGGGCCTTGTCGCTGCTGTCGTCAGGAATTTCGATGGGCGTGACATTGGCCGTGAAATGCTGCTCGCCCTCCACGATCTCGTTCACGCGCGCACGCTGGTGGCCTTCCACCAACACCTTCACGGTGCCATCGGGCAGCTTGAGCATTTGTAGGATAGTGGACACGCAACCCACGTCGAACATGTCGGAGACCACCGGATCATCCTTGGCGGCAGCCTTTTGGGCCACAAGCATGATGCGACGCTCGGCCTCCATGGCGGCTTCAAGCGCCTTAATGCTCTTGGGGCGGCCCACAAAGAGCGGGATCACCATGTGGGGAAAAACCACCACGTCACGCAGGGGCAACAGTGGCAAATCAAGGGGGGTAGCAGGCAGGGGTGTGTGGCCAGACATGGGGAACCTTTTTGTTACCTGTTGAATATGGACCGGGATGCCCGAAATTCAAGCGCACTGCCATTATCGGCAGCAGATTGGGACAGAAGTTCCGTTGAACCCACCCAAAAACCGTGTAAATCTGGTCATTGGGCGGGTGGCAATCAGGCCTTCTTGGCTGATTCGCGGTAAACCAGCAAAGGAGGCTTGTTTTCTTCAATGGTGGACTCATCAACCACCACCTTCTCGACGTTGACCGCATTGGGCAACTCGTACATGGTGTCGATCAGGGACTGCTCCAGAATGGAGCGCAATCCCCGTGCACCAGTCTTGCGAACCAGCGCCCGCTTGGCGATGGCTTTCAGGGCGGCTGGGCGAATCTCCAGTTCGGCACCTTCCATCGCCAACAACTTGGCGTACTGCTTGACCAGTGCGTTCTTGGGTTCGGTCAGGATCTGCACCAGGGCGTCTTCCGTCAGCTCTGCCAACGTCGCCACCACGGGCATTCGACCCACAAGTTCAGGAATCAGACCGAACTTGATCAGGTCTTCAGGCTCTACTTCCTTGAACACCTCGGTCAGCGCGCGCTGCTGCTTGCTCTTGACCGCAGCACCAAAGCCAATGCCTGAAGACTCGGTACGGCTCTCGATGACCTTTTCCAGTCCTGCAAAAGCGCCACCGCAGATGAACAGGATGTTGGTCGTGTCGATCTGCACAAAGTCTTGGTTGGGATGCTTGCGCCCACCTTGCGGTGGCACGCTGGCCATGGTGCCTTCGATGAGCTTGAGCAACGCCTGTTGTACGCCCTCACCCGACACGTCGCGTGTGATGGAAGGGTTGTCAGACTTGCGGGAAATCTTGTCGATTTCGTCGATGTAAACAATGCCACGCTGGGCGCGGTCCACATCGTAGTTGCAGCTTTGCAGCAGCTTCAGGACGATGTTTTCCACGTCTTCACCCACATAGCCGGCCTCGGTCAGCGTCGTGGCATCGGCCATCACAAACGGCACGTCGAGCATGCGCGCCAGCGTCTGCGCCAGCAAGGTCTTGCCTGAACCCGTGGGACCGATGAGCAGGATATTGCTCTTGGCCAGTTCCACATCGTCCTTCTTCGCCTTTTCCTTGTGCTTGAGGCGCTTGTAGTGGTTGTAGACCGCCACGGCCAAGGTGCGTTTGGCTGGCTCTTGTCCGATGACGTAGTTGTCCAGATTGGCCTTGATGTCGGACGGCGTAGGCAGGTCGCTGCGACCGTCCTTGTTCTCGGTGGTCGCTGGCAGCTCGTCGCGAATGATTTCGTTGCAGAGTTCGATGCACTCGTCGCACACAAACACCGACGGGCCAGCGATCAGCTTCTTGACCTCGTGCTGACTCTTGCCGCAGAAAGAGCAATACAAGGTTTTTTCGCTGGTTGAGCCTTTTTTCTCGGCCATGTGAAGTCTGCCTTTTCCGCTAAGTTAACCAATGATAACCAAATAAAAACGGTGCCTTTCCATCAGAAAGACACCGTTGGAGGACGCTTTCGGAAGTCCGTTCAGGGGCGCTTGGCAATCACCTGATCCACCAAGCCGTACTCTTTGGCTTCGTCAGCAGACAGGTAATAGTCACGCTCGGTGTCGCGCTCGATCTTTTCCAGCGGCTGGCCGGTGCGCTCGGCCAAGATTTTGTTCAACTGTTCGCGGGTCTTCAAAATCTCACGGGCGTGGATCTCGATTTCCGTAGCCTGCCCTTGGGTACCACCCAAAGGCTGGTGAATCATGACCTTGGAATTGGGCAGCGAGAAGCGCTTGCCCTTGGCACCAGCAGCCAACAAGAATGCCCCCATGCTGGCCGCCATGCCGGTGCACAGTGTGGACACGTCGGGCTTGATGAAGTTCATGGTGTCATAAATCGCCATGCCTGCGCTCACCGAGCCGCCGGGCGAGTTGATATAGAACGAAATGTCCTTGTCGGGGTTTTCGCTCTCCAGAAACAACAGCTGTGCCACCACCAGGTTGGCCGTCTGGTCGTTGACCGGACCGACAAGGAAGATCACGCGCTCTTTGAGCAGGCGCGAGTAAATGTCGTAGGAGCGCTCACCGCGGCCCGACTGCTCGATGACCATAGGAACCATGCCCAGGGCCTGGGTTTCCATTGCGCCGGACATTCCATATTTCACGTTCATAAGCTCTCCAAATTGAAGGGGTAACTGTACCGAAAAACCGTAGCCTCCATGCAAATGGGGCTTGACCGCTGGACTGCAAGTCCTGCGCAAGCCCCATTTCTGTACCGGCGTGCCAAGCACCCCGGGTGCGCAGGTGCTTAGTTCTGGCCCATCAGCTCGTCAAACGAGATGGATTTGTCAGACACCTTGGCCTTGGCCAAAACGAAGTCGGTTACGTTGTTTTCGATCACGATGGCTTCCACTTCGGCCATGCGGCGGTTGTCGCCGAAGTACCAGCGAACCACGTCAGCAGGCTTTTCGTAGCTGGCAGCCAGCTCGTCGACGTGAGCCTTGATCTGTTCGGGCTTGGCAGCCAGATCATTGGCGCGCACCAGCTCAGCCACCACCAGGCCCAGACGCACGCGGCGCTCGGCTTGGGGACGGAAGATGTCGTCAGGAATGGGGGCCTTGTCAGCGTCCTTGATGCCGCGTTGCTTCAGGTCCGCACGGGCGTTTTCGATCATGCGGTCCAGTTCAGCTTGAACACTTGACTTGGGCAGGTCGAGTTCGGCCTTGGCCACCAAGGCGTCCATGGCGGCTTGCTTGTTGCGGGCCAGCAGGCGGTGCTTGACTTCACGTTCCAGGTTCTTGCGGATGTCGGCGCGCAGGGCTTCCACGGTACCTTCGGCAATGCCCAGGGACTTGGCCAGTTCGCCATCCACAGCCGGCAGATTGGCGGCTTCGAGCTTCTTCAGGGTCACCAGGAAGTCGGCGGTCTTGCCGGCCACGTCCTTGCCGTGGTAGTCGGCGGGGAAGGCCAAGGGGAAGGTCTTGCTTTCGCCAGTCTTCATGCCACGGGTGGCATCTTCGAATTCCTTCAGCATCTGGCCATCGCCCAGGATGAACTGGAAGTCGTCGGCCTTGCCGCCGGAGAACACTTCACCGTCGATCTTGCCTTCAAAGTCCACGGTCACGCGGTCGTTGTCTTGTGCAGCGGTGCCTTGCGCACGCTGGGCGAAGGTGCGACGCTGCTTGCGCAGGATTTCGATGGTCTTGTCGATGGCTTCGTCGGTCACTTCGGCAGACAGCTTTTCCACTTCAGCAGTGGCCAGGTCGGCAATCTTGACTTCAGGGAACACTTCGAAAATGGCGTCAAAGGCCATTTGACCTTCGGGAGCGGTTTCGCTCTCGGTAATCTTGGGTTGGCCAGCCACGCGCAGCTTGGCTTCGTTGGCGGCGGTGGCGAAGGCCTCGCCCACCTTGTCGTTCATCACTTCGTAGTGCACGGAGTAACCGTAGCGCTGTGTCACCACGTTCATGGGCACTTTGCCGGGACGGAAACCGTCCATCTTCACGGAACGGGCCAGCTTGCGCAGACGGCTGTCCACTTCAGTCTGGATGACACCCACGGGCAGGGTCAACGTGATCTTGCGCTCCAGCTTTTCCAGAGTTTCTACAGTAACGGCCATGGCTAACTCCTAATTGTGGTTTTGGCAGGACTTTCACCTGCGGCATCCCTCAAAGATGCCTGTTAAAGGTTGGTGCGCGGGGGGGGACTCGAACCCCCACACTGTTGCCAGCGTCAGGACCTAAACCTGGTGCGTCTACCAATTTCGCCACCCGCGCAAAAAACAACAATGGGAGGCCGGGAGTACCTGCTGGCTCACACCGCAAGACCCTGACCCCCCATTTGAAATCGGTCAACCCGCTATTTTAACCTGCGGAAAGACCGTCTTCCGTCAGACCGGCGTTGCCGGCTCGCGTTTGACCCTGAACCAAGCCGCGTACATGGCCGGCAAAGCCAGCAAAGTCAGCACGGTGGCCACGATCAGCCCGCCCATGATGGCCACGGCCATGGGGCCCCAGAACACCGAGCGTGACAGCGGAATCATGGCCAGCACAGCGGCCGCAGCGGTCAGCACGATGGGGCGCAGGCGCCGCACGGCCGACTCCACAATCGCGTCCCAGGCCGGGATGCCATTGGCACGGTCCTGCTCGATCTGGTCGATCAGGATCACCGAGTTGCGCTGGATCATGCCCATGAGGGCGATCACACCTAGCAAGGCCACGAAACCAAACGGACGACCCAGCACCAACAGCGCACCCGCCACACCGGCAATACCCAGCGGCCCGGTGATAAACACCAGCACCGCGCGGCTGAAGCTTTGCAACTGCAGCATGAGCAGCGTGAAGGTCAGGAACAACATGACCGGCACGCCCGCCACGATGGACGAGGAGCCCTTGGAACTCTCTTCCACCGCACCGGCCACCTGGATGGCGTAGCCCTGGTAACCCGCTTTTTGCCACTGGGTTTCCAGTGCCTTGAGCTTGGGCAGCAGTTCGGCCGTCACGGTGGCGCCTTGCAGGCCTTCCACAATGTCGCCCTGCACGGTGATGGCGTAGTCGCGATTCTCGCGCCACATCACACCGGGCTCCCAGGTGAACACGGGCTTGGCGATCTGTGTGAGCGGAATCGACTTGCCGCTGGCCGTGGGCAGGTAGGCGTTGGCAATGTCGGTAATCGCGTTGCGCTCGTCCAGCGGCTGGCGCAGCACGATGTCGATGAGCTTGTCACCCTCGCGGTACTGACCTACGGTGGTACCGGCCAGCACGGTCTTGGACGCTTGGGCGATGGACTGGCTGGTCACGCCCAGGGCGCGGGCCTTGGCCTGGTCCACTTCCAGGCGCAGCACCTTGACGGACTCGTTCCAGTTGTCGTTCACGCCACGCGTGTTGGGGCTGGCACGCATCACGGCCTTCACCTCGTCGGCGCGCTCACGCAGCGCCAGGGGATCGGCCCCGACCACACGGAACTGAACGGGATACGGCACCGGGGGGCCGTTAGGCAGCAGCTTCACGCGGCCACGCACCTCGGGAAACTCGGTGGCCAAGAGCGCCGGCAGCTTCACGCGCAACGATTCGCGCACCTTCAAATCCTTCGGAATAATGATGAGCTGCGACACGTTGGTCTGCGGGAACACCTGGTCCAGCGGCAGGTAGAAGCGCGGCACGCCGGAACCAATCCAGGTGCTGACGGTATTGACGCCCTCTTCCTGCATCAGGCGCTTTTCCACGCGCTGGGTTACTTCCTGGTTGGCCGCGAAAGACGTGCCTTCGGGGAACCAGATGTCCACCAGCACCTCGGGGCGGCTGGAGTCCGGGAAGAACTGCTGCTGCACCTTGCCCATGCCGACAATGCCCAGCGCAAACACCAGGATGGTGGCGCCAATAGTCAGCCAGCGGTGCTGCACGCACCAGTTCACGGTCTTGCGGAAGATGTTGTAGAACGGCGTGTCAAAGTGCTCGGTGTGGACGGACTCCTCACCCGCATGGTGCTTGTGCTCCTTGAGCAACAAGGTCCCCAGGTAGGGCACAAAGTACACCGACACAAACCAGCTCAGGATCAGCGCCAGCACCGTCACCGCGAAGATGGCAAAGGTGTATTCACCCGTGGTGGACTTGGCCAGGCCGATGGGCAGGAAGCCCACGGCCGTGATCAAGGTGCCCGTCAACATGGGCATGGCAGTCACTTCATACGCAAACGTGGCGGCACGTACCTTGTCGTAGCCCTCCTCCATCTTGCGCACCATCATTTCCACCGCAATGATGGCGTCGTCCACCAGCAGGCCCAGTGCAATGATGAGTGAGCCCAGCGAAATCTTGTGCAGGCCAATGCCCCAGTAATACATACCCAGGAAGGTCACGGCCAGCACCAGCGGGATGGTGATACCCACCACCAGGCCGGGGCGGATGTCCAGAATCCAGCGCTTCCACAGCGGGTTGTTGCCGGGGCGCTTGTGCAAACCCAGCGCGATAAAGCTCACGGCCAGCACGATGACCACGGCCTCGACCAGCACATGCACAAACTCGCCCACCGAGGTGGTCACCGACTTGGGCTGGTCCTGCAGTTGCACCAGCTTGATGCCGGCGGGCAGGTCTTTTTCAATCCCCGTGAACACCGACTCCAGCGAATGGCCCAGCGCAATGATGTCGCCGCCCTTGGTCATGGACACGCCCAGCGCAATCACTTCCTTGCCCTGGTGGTGCACCTTCACCGACGGCGGATCCACATAGCCCTTGCTGATGGTGGCAATGTCCTTCAGGCGCAGCTGGTTGCCGGATGCGCCGCGGATCGGCATGGCTTCCAGCTCTTCCACGCGGTTGAACTGGCCACCCACACGTACCTGCACCACGTCCAGCGGGGTTTGCACCGCACCGGCGGATTCCACCGCGTTTTGCTGCCCCAGCTGGGCCAACACCTGGTTCAGGTCCAGCCCCAGCTGGGCCAGGCGCTTTTGCGAGATTTCGATGTACAGCTTCTCGTCCTGCGCACCGAACAGCTCCACCTTGGCCACATCGGGCACGCGCAGCAGGCGCTGGCGCACGTCGTCGGCAAAGGTCTTGAGCTCGGCGTAGTTGAAGCCATCGGCCTCCAGCGCATAGATCACGCCATACACATCACCGAAGTCGTCGTTGAAGAACGGGCCCTGTATGCCACCGGGCAAGGTGCCGCGGATGTCGCCCACCTTCTTGCGCACGCTGTACCAGACGTTGGGCACATCCGCGGGTTTGCTGGAGTCCTTGATCTGGAAAATGATCTGCGACTCACCGGGCTTGGAATAGCTACGGATCTTGTCGGCGTAGGGCACCTCTTGCAGCGTGCGCTCAATCTTGTCCGTGACCTGCTCGGCCACCTGCTGCGCCGTGGCGCCGGGCCAGTAGGTGCGGACCACCATGGCGCGGAACGTGAAGGGCGGGTCTTCGTCCTGCCCCAGCTGGAAGTAGGAGGCCACGCCCAGCAACAGCAGCACGATCATCAGGTAGCGCGTGAGCGCCGCGTGGTCCAGCGCCCACTTGGAAAGGTTGAAACCTTTTTTGGGTTCGTCGAGGTTCATGGGCAGCTCACTTGGCGACAGGTGCGCTGGCTGCCGGGTTGGCAGTTGCTACAGATTCAGGAGCTGCAGGCGCAGAAGCTACGGGGGCCACAGCACCTTTTTCCTTGTAAAGCGAAACTTTCTGGCCAGGCGACAGCACGTGCACGCCTGCCACGACCACCTGGGTGCCGGGCTGCAGGCCGTCGGCCACCACCACCTCGTTGCCATCGGCCGTGGCCACGGTGATGGTTTGCAGCTTCACGGTCATGCTGGCTGTGTCCAGCACCCACACTGCGGTGGATTTGCCACTTTGGTAGAGCGCACTGGTGGGCAGCTTGACCACTTGCACGCCGCTGCGGTCAAACGCCTGCGGCACGACGGATACCGTGGTGCCCAGCGTCAGCGAATCCTTGGCGTCCAGCCCCACCTTTACGGTGAACGTGCGCGTCACCGGGTCGGCACTGGCCGCCACTTCGCGCACCAAGCCCTTGACGGTCGTCTTGCTGGCCCACACCCGCACGTCGACGGAGGAGCCGGCCTTGATCAGTGCCACTTTGTCTTCCGGCACCGCGAACACCACGTCGCGCGGGCCGTCCTGGGCAATTTGCACCACCGGCGTGCCGGCGGTCACCACCTGGCCGGGTTCGGCGGAAATGGCAGTCACCACGCCCGACACGTCTGCCACCAGCGTGGTGTATGCGGCCTGGTTGCCCTGGCTGTTCAACTGGGCCTGGGCCTGGTCGAGCTGGGCCTGGGCGGCTTTCAGCGTGGTTTCGCGGCGCTCCAGTTCGGCACCGCTGATGAAGTTCTGGTCGCGCAGTTCCTTGTAGCGCTTGAAGTCGGCCGCCGCCAGATCGCGGTTGGTCGCGGCAGCGGCCACTTGGGCGCGGGCGGCTTCGGTGGCCAGCTTGTAGTCTTGGGGGTCCAGCTGGGCCAGCACCTGGCCGGCCTTCACCGTTTGACCCAGCTCTACGGGGCGGCGCACCAGCTTGCCGGCGACGCGGAATCCCAGGCGGGATTCGATGCGGGGCCGTACCTCGCCCGAGAACTCAGCGCCGGACTGGATGCTGTCCAAGCCCACCGTGACCACCTTGACCGCGCGGATCGGCTCTTCAGAGGGCGCGGGCTTGGAGCACGCGGTTAAAACCAGCGCCGCTGCGATGAGCGAGGCCCCGGTGGCAAAGGATTTGAGTTGCATGGTGGCAGGTGGGGAGAGGAATGAAAAAAGGCAGCTGAAACCAGGCTCAACCACCAACTAATGACCGACTGGTTAGTAATTTAGGGTAACTACTGAGCTTTGTCAAGCCGGCGTAAAGCAAAAAGCGCTACGGGCACAATCGCCCCCTATGCCTACCGCCCCTGCCGCCCCGCCAATCGCCCATTACGAGAACTTTCCCGTGGCGTCCTGGCTGTGCCCGCCCCATGTGCGGGCGCCGATCACGGCGATTTACCACTTCGCCCGCACGGCGGACGACATTGCCGACGAGGGCGACGCCAGCCCCGCCCAGCGCCTGGCCAGCCTGCAGGCCTACCGCCAGGCGCTGCAGCAGGCGGCCGACGACGGCAGCGCCTTTGCCGACTGGCCCCGCGTGTTTGGCCCGCTGCAAGGGGCGATCCGCTCACACGCGCTGCCCGTGCAACTGCTGCACGACCTGCTGGACGCGTTTGTACAAGACATTGAAAAGACCCGCGACCGCACGGGCTACGCCGACGAGGCCGAGCTGCTGGACTACTGCCGCCGCTCCGCTAACCCCGTGGGCCGGTTGCTGCTGCATCTGTATGGCGTGCATGACGCGCAAGCCCTGGCGCAGAGCGATGCCATCTGCACCGCGCTGCAGCTCATCAACTTCTGGCAAGACCTGAGCGTCGACATTCCCCGCGGCCGCTACTACCTGAGCGACGCCGCACGCGCGCAGTTTGGCGTGCCGCAGTCCGATGTGCTGGCACAGCGCCAGACCGATGCCGCTACGAAACTGATAGCTGCCAGCGCAGACGCTGCGAGGGCTACCATGCTGCAGGGTGCGCCGCTGGTGCACCGCCTACCGGGCCGCGCGGGCTGGGAGCTGCGCCTGGTGGTGCAAGGCGGGCTGCGCATTCTGGACAAGATCGCGGCGCTGGACTACCGCACGCTGGGTCAGCGCCCGGTGCTGCGCGCGTGGGACTTTCCGCTGATGCTGTGGCGCGCGTGGCGAATGGGTCGCTAGCAAATTCATAGCTGCAACTGCAGAACCGACGGGGGCTAGAGCCCATTTTTTCAAAATTGCAGTTGACCAAATGGTCCACTTCCTGGTGGCCAAACGCGGGCTTTCCCCTAGAAGTTTTGCGGGGTTTCGGGCCGCTGCCATGGTCCAATAAGGGACATGTCTGCGTCGGTCAATAAAAAAGAGATTTCGTCAGTTCGTTGGACCCGCCGCTCCCTGCTGCACCTTGCCGGTGCTGGCTTGGCGCTGGGCGGTGCCAGCGCCGTGCGTGCGCAGTCGCCTGTAGCCGTGGTCTACCCCAACCTCAACGCCAATGGCACCGACAACCTGGGTTACCGCGTGCTGGACCTGGCGCTGCAGCGCTGCGGCAAGCCTTATTCCCTGAGCCTGCACCCGATTGCGGTCAACGACGAACGCGCCCGCGCCATGCTGCGCCGCGGTGAGGTCAATGTGGCGGACTTCGGCTCGGGCGCCGAGTTTGAAAAAACCTTCAACGCGGTCTACTTCCCGATTGACCGCGGCCTCTTGGGCTACCGGCTCAGCCTGATCCACTACAGCCTGGAAAACGAGTTTGCGCGCATCGCCAACCTCACGCAGCTGCGCCGGTACCGCGCTGGCCAGGGCCTGGGCTGGTCCAACAACGCCATCATGCAGGCCGCCGGCATCCCGGTGGTGACAGGGCCCACGCTGGAATCCCTGTTTCCCATGCTGGAGGCCAAGCGCTTTGACTTTTTGCCCCTGGGCCTGAACGAGGTGTATGGCTTCTCGGAGCAGTACGGCGACTTTGCCCCCTCCATGGTGGTGGATCCACATGTGCTGCTGGTCTACCGCTTTGCGCGCCTGTTCTACCTGCGGTCCGACGGTGACGAACTGCACGCGATGATTCTGTCCGGCCTCAAACGGGCTTTTGCCGAAGGTGCGTTCCAGAAGCTGCTGGCCAGCGACCCGTCGGTGCGCCGCGCCCTGCAACGCGCCAAGCTGGCCCAGCGCGCCACCATCACCATCGACAACCCGCTGCTCACCGATGCCTTCATGAGCATCCCCGACGAGTACTACTTCAAACCCTCGGAGTTCCGGTAAGGGGCGTGGCGGGATGTAACAATCCCCGCCATGACCCCAGAGCAATACGTCCAGGACAAAGCCGCCGCCAGCGGCAGTAGCTTTTATTACGCCTTCCTGTTTCTGCCCGCACCGCGGCGCGCCGCCATCACCGCGTTCTATGCGTTTTGCCGCGAGGTGGACGACGTGGTGGACGAGATGGTGGACGCCGGCGTGGCCGCGACCAAGCTGGCCTGGTGGCAGACCGAGGTGGCCCAGTCGTTTGGCGGCAACCCCGTGCATCCGGTGATGAAAGCGTTGATGCCGCACACCGCCGCCTACGGCATTGAGGCGCGCCACCTGCTGGGCGTCATCGAGGGCTGCCAGATGGACCTGGAGCAGACCCGCTACCTGGACTACCCCAACCTGCAGCGCTACTGCCACCTGGTGGCGGGCGTGGTGGGCGAGGTGGCGGCGCGCATCTTCGGCCAGACCGACCCGCAAACCACCGCCTACGCCCACAAGCTGGGCCAGGCCCTGCAGCTCACCAACATCATCCGTGACGTGGGCGAAGACGCCATGCGCGGGCGCATCTACCTGCCGGTCAACGAGCTGCAACAGTTCGATGTGAAGGCGCACGAGATCTTGAAGCGCAGCTACTCCGACCGCTTCACTGCGCTGATGAAATTCCAGGCCCAGCGCGCCCAAGGCCTGTACGACGAAGCACTGGCCCTGCTGCCTGCGGCCGACCGCCGTACGCAAAAGCCCGGCCTGATGATGGCCAGCATCTACCGCGCCCTGCTGCGCGAGATCGAGGCGGATAACTTCCAGGTGCTGCACCAGCGCATCGCACTCACACCGCTGCGCAAGCTGTGGCTGGCGTGGAAAGTTCAAGCCTTGGGCAGGTTGTGAAGGTCGCGGTTGTAGGCGCCGGCTGGGCCGGCATGGCCGCAGCGGTCACTGCCACCCAAGCCGGCCACCACGCTACCGTTTTTGAAGCAGCCCGCGCAGTCGGCGGGCGGGCCAGAGCCCTGAATGGCACCTTGCCCGACGGTACACCCGTGGTGCTGGACAACGGCCAGCACATCCTGATTGGCGCCTACAGCGAAACCCTGAAGCTCATGCGCACCGTGGGGGTGGACCCAGAGGCCACGCTCTTGCGCCTGCCGCTCACCCTGCTGTTCCCCGATGGTGACGGTCTGGCCCTGCCCGACTGGCCCAGCCCGCTGGATGCGCTGGCCGGCATTGCAACAGCCAAGGGCTGGACCTGGGCCGACAAGTGGAGCCTGCTGCGTGCCGCCACCGGCTGGCAGCTGGGCGGCTTTGCCTGCGCCCCGCAGACCAGCGTAGCCGACCTGTGCCGCACGCTGACACCCACCGTGCTGGCCACCATGATCGACCCGCTGTGCGTGTCCGCACTCAACACGCCTGCCGACCGAGCCAGCGGCCAGGTCTTCCTCACCGTGCTACGCGACTCGCTGTTTGGCGGGCGCGGCAGTTCCAACCTGCTGCTGCCGCGTGCCGACCTGGGCGCCCTCTTCCCTCAGGCCGCGGCCGACTGGCTCCAAGCAAAAGGCGGCGTGGTGCAACTGGGCACGCGCGTGGCGCAGCTAACGCCCCAATCAGCAGGTACGGGCTGGCTGGTGAACGGCCAGCCCTTTGACGCCGTCTTCTGGGCCACTTCATCATCCAATGCCGCCTTAGCCCTCATGGAATCTGCGCAAGCAGCTCCTGAAACCATAGCAAGTGCCATGCGGTCCCGGGCCACCACAACGCAGGCGCTGCAGTTTGAAGCCATTGCCACCGTCTACGCCCACGCCCCGCAAGCGCGCCTGAGCCAGCCCATGCTGGCGCTGCGCAGCGACGCGGCGAACCCCGCGCAGTTTGTGTTCGACCGCGGCCTGCTCGGCGGCCCCCAGGGCTTGCTGGCCTTTGTGGTCAGCGCCAGCGAGGGCGAACGCGATGTGCTGCAGGCCCAGGTGCTGGCCCAGGCGCAAACCCAATTGGGCCTGGCGCTCACGCCAATGCAAACCGTGGTGGAAAAACGCGCCACCTTCGCCTGCACACCGGGCTTGGTGCGCCCACCGCTGGCCATCGCGCCAGGCCTGTGGGCCTGCGGCGACTATGTAGACGGCCCCTACCCCGCCACACTGGAAGGTGCGGTACGCAGCGGCATGGCTGCCGCAACGCTTTTAAGAAACTAACTATCTTTAAATTTCGGTAAATGCTATATTTATGAAAAGTTAGTTTTCATAAAGGCATTCACCATGTCCAGCTCCGCCTTCAGCGCCAAGGTCTTCGCCGTCTACCTGTTCCTCGCCGGTGCGGTGCTCATCACCGTACCCAACCTGCTGCTATCCCTGCTGCAGATACCGCCCACACCCGAGGTGTGGATTCGCGTGGTGGGGCTGGTGGCCTTCATGATTGGCGTGTACGCCTGGGTGGCGGCCAGCCATGAGTTCAAGCCGTTTCTGGTCGCCTCCGTCTACACGCGCTTTGTCGTCTTCCTGGCATTCACCGCCTTTGCCCTTTCCGGCCTGGGCAGCCCCATGATCCTGCTGTTTGGCCTGGCCGACCTGGCCGGCGGCATCTGGACCTACTCTGCCCTGCGTGCCGATGCGCGCTGGGACGGCACTGCCTGAAAGCCCCCCACCATGCGCACCTCCAAAGCCCAACAAGCCCAGAACCACCGCCTGCTAATCCGCACGGCCGTGGACCTGATGACCCAGCACGGGTTTGACGGCACCACCATGAAGCAGATCGCCCGCGCGGCCGACGTGGGCGATGCCACCATCTACAAGTACTTCCCCAGCAAAGAGAAACTGGTGCTGGCCTACTTTGAGCAGGCCGTGGGCGATGCCCTGGCCCGCATGCACAAGACCAAGGGGCTGGACAAATTCTCCTTGCAGGAGCGCATGCAGCTGCTGGTGGACCACCTGCTGGAAACGCTGCTGCCCGACCGCGAGTTTGTGGCCCTGGCCCATCAGCTGCTGAACAAGACGCCCCTGGCCCTGCTGAGCGGCTCCTTGCCCGGCAAGGCGCTGCTGCAGGCCGCGTTTGCCGAGATGCTGGAGGCCGCGCAGACCAGCGGCGAGATGCCGCCCTGCGGCTTTCAGGGCAGCCTCTCCAGTCTGATGGCGGACTATGTGTACGCGGTGGTGGGCTTCTGGCTGCGCGACACCTCGGACGGCTTTGCCGACACCACGCGCATGACCGACCTGAGCCTGGGCGTGCTGACGCTGGCCCTGCGCAGCGGCCTGGTGGACCGGCTGCTCGAACTAGGCGGCTTCATGCTGCGCAGCCAGCTGGCGCGCCTGATGCAACCCGGCGGCGGCTGGCTGGACCTGATGCAGCGCGCGCGCCAAACCCTGCAAACGCCCTAACACCATGACCACCACGATCACCGAAACTCCGCTGCCCGCGCACAGCCAGATCGCCCAGCGCACCGCGGGCGCCGACTTTGCCGACTGCTACACCTTTGCCGACCCACAGCCCGCCAGCAGCGCCATGGAAACCTACCTGGCCGTGATGGGCCGCACGCCGGGCTGGATGGACTTTTTGATGTCGGTGCGCAACCAGGCCGTGCGTCTGGTGGGACTCAAGCACCTGGGCCGCATGCAGGTCAAGCTGCAGGCCCAGGACAGCAAGCCCGCCGCCCACTACGCCGTGGGCGACCGCACGGGCATCTTCAGCCTGTGCTACCTGTCGGCGCCCGAAGTCATCCTCTTCGATGACGACAAACACCTGCGCGTGGAGCTGTCGGTCTGCAAGCACCAACAGGATGGGCAGCCCGTGGTGTCCATCAGCACCGTGGTGCACAACCACAACGCGCTGGGCCGGGCCTATATGGCCGTGGTGGGGCCGGTCCACCGCATCATCGTGCCGCGCATGCTGCGCCAGTCTTTGCATGCCGCAAGCGCCGCGCACCAGTAAGCTCGCGCGCGGCGCTATTGTGGGTGCCGCCGCCGCACAGGCCGGCGCCACGCAGCTGGCGCGCTCGGCAACCAAGCTGGTGCAGCGCAGTGCCAGCGCGGCCGACCAGGAGGCCGCGCGCGTGGAGCACGAGGCCAAGATGGGCCGCATTGCCTTCACCGCACTCAACCAGCTCAAGGGCACAGCGCTGAAGGCATCGCAGCTGCTGAGCATGGAGCTGGGCCTGTTGCCCGAAGGCGTGCGCCAGCAACTGGCGCGCGCCCACTACCAGGTCACGCCCCTGAACCGCGCGCTGGTGCTCAAGCTGCTGCGCCAGGAACTGGGCGACAGCCCCGAGGCCCTGTTTGCGGAGTTTGACCTGCAAGCCTTTGCCGCCGCCAGCCTGGGCCAGGTGCATGCCGCCACGCTGCACAGCGGCGAGGCCGTGGCCGTGAAGCTGCAATACCCCGGCATGGCCGCTACTATCCAGAGCGACCTGGCCATGCTGCGCCTGCTGCTCAAGGGCATCAGCCTGGGGCCCGAGGCGCTGCCGAACGCCGACATCCAGGCCCGCGTGATGGACAACATCGCCCAGACGCTGACACAGGAGCTGGACTATCTGCATGAGGCCGGCCAACTGAAATGGTTTGCCCAGCACTTGCAGCACCCCCACCTCGTGGTGCCACAGCCGGTCATGGCGCGCACCACCCCGCGGTTGCTGACCATGCAGCGCCTGCACGGCCTGCACCTGGCCGAGTGGTTGGCCACCCAGCCCAGCCAGGCCCAGCGCGACCACTATGGCCAGCTGCTGTTTGACACCTTCATGCAATGCGCCTGGGGCCTGCAGCGCCTGCAGGCCGACCCACACGCGGGCAACTACCTGTTTCTGGACGACGGCCGGCTGGGCCTGCTGGACTTTGGCTGCACGCGCACGCTGTCGCCACGGTTTTGCGATCAGGCTGCCATCGCCTGGAAGGCCGCACTGCGTGCGCCTAAGGACACGGTGGCGCTGCGCGAGGCTTATCTGGCGCTGGACCTGATTGACCCTGCGCTGGACCAGCAGCGCTTTGAGACCGAGCTGCTGCCCGCCCTCGCGGGCTGGCAGGACTGGCAATGCCTGCCACTGCAAAGCACGGTGTACGACTTTGGCCAGTTGCCGCCACCGCCCCAGCCCAATGCCGCCGCACGGCGCGCCGCCACGCTCCACATGCACGCCCTGCCCCCGGACCTGCTGCACTTTGACCGCGCCCACATGGGGCTGACTGAGATGCTGCGCAGCCTGGGCGCCCGGGTGCGAACGGCAAACCCCTGGATTTTTTAAGGCGCTGCGGGCCAATTTAATGGCACCATAGCTGCCATGAAGTTCATCCTGAAAATCGTGGGCGGCTTGTTCGCCCTGCTCCTGATCGCAGCGTTGGCCCTGGGCAGCTGGTACCTCTACAAAAAACAGCCCGTGCGCAGCGGCACGCTGATGCTGGACCACCTAAGCGCCAAGGTGACGGTGCGCTACGACGAACGCGGTGTGCCCCATATCGAAGCCGCCAACCAGACCGACCTGTACCGCGCGCTGGGCTATGTGCACGCGCAAGACCGGCTGTTCCAAATGGAGATGGTGCGCCGCCTGGCCAAGGGCGAGCTGGCCGAGATCCTGGGCCCCAAGCTGCTGGATACCGACAAGCTCTTCCGCACCCTGGGCATACGCCAGCGTGCCAAGACCCAGGCCGCGGCCATGGACATGAGCACCCCGGCCAACAAGGCCCTGCTGGCCTACCTGGACGGCGTCAACCAGTACCAGGACCATAACCGCTCGCCCGTGGAATTCGACATTCTGGGCATTCCGCATACGCCCTTCACGCCCGAGGACACGCTGGCCGTGTCGGGCTACCTGGCTTACAGCTTTGCCACCGCGTTTCGCACCGAGCCGGCCATGACCTTCATCCGCGACAAGCTGGGGCCGGACTACCTGCGCGTGTTTGACATCGACTGGCATCCGGAAGGCGTATTGGCCCCCGTTGCGGCCCTGAAAGACAACGACTGGAAAGGCCTGAACCGCATCGCCCAGGTCAGCCAAGAGGCCATGGAACTGGCCAGCATGCCACTGATGGAAGGCAGCAACGCCTGGGCCATTTCGGGTAAGCGCACCGCCAGCGGCAAGCCCCTGTTGGCCGGCGACCCGCACATTGCGTTTTCCACCCCCAGCGTCTGGTACGAGGCGCAGCTGAGTACGCCTGACTTGGAGCTGTACGGCCACTTCCAGGCCCTGAGCCCGGCCGCCCTGCTGGGCCATAACATGGACTTTGGCTGGAGCCTGACCATGTTCCAGAACGACGACATGGACCTGATCGCCGAGAAGGTGAACCCCGACAACCCCCAGCAGGTCTGGCACAACAACCAGTGGGTGAACTTGGAAACGCGCACGGAGACCATCACGGTCAAAGGGGCGGCCCCAGTGACGCTCACCCTGCGCCATTCGCCCCACGGCCCCATCATCAACGACGCCTTCAAGGACAGCCTGGGCGACACCCCGGTGGCCATGTGGTGGGCGTATCTGGAAACCGAAAACCCCATCCTCCAGGCCTTCTACGAGCTGAACCGCGCCGACACGCGCGACAAGGCGCGCGAGGCGGTCAGCAAAATCCATGCGCCGGGTCTGAACATTGTCTGGGCCAACGCCAAAGGCGACATTGGTTGGTGGGCCGCGGCCAAGCTACCACAGCGCCCCGTGGGCGTGAACCCCACCTTCATCCTGGACGCCGCCAAGGGCGAGGCCGAGAAGCCCGGCTTCTACGCCTTCACCTTCAACCCGCAGGAAGAAAATCCGGCGCGCGGCTACATCGTGTCCGCCAACCACCAGCCCAAACCCAGCAGCGGTGTGCCCGTGCCCGGCTACTACAACCTGGCCGACCGCGCCCAGCGCCTGGATGCCGCGCTGAGCAATCCCAAAACGCGCTGGGACACCAAGGCCGCAGAGGCGCTGCAACTGGATGTGGGCAACGGCTACGGGCCGCGTATCCTCAAGGACCTGCTGCCGGTATTGCAAGCCGTGGTGACCGACCCCAACGACAAGGCGTTTCTGGAACCGCTGACCAAGTGGGATGGCAACTACACCGTTGACAGCATTGCGCCCACGCTGTTTACGCAGCTGATGTACGAAGTGGCCAAGGCCGCCATGGAAGACGAGATGGGCGAAGTGCAGTTCAAGAACCTGCTGAAAACCCGGGCGCTGGATACCGCCCTGCCGCTGCTGATCGCCGATGCCAACTCCCCCTGGTGGGACAACATCAATACCAAAGCCCACGAGAGCCGATTTGAGACGGTGCGCATTGCCTGGGCCAACACGCTCAAGCACCTGCAAGGGCTCTACGGCACCAGCCTGCTGGACTGGCGCTGGGGTGCCACCCACACGCTGACCCATAACCACCCGCTAGGCCGGCAAAAGCCGTTGGACTGGCTGTTCAATGTAGGGCCGTTCCCGGTGCCTGGTGGGCGCGAAACGCCCAACAACCTGTCCAACCCCATTGGCCCTGCGCCGTGGGCCGTGAGCTACGGGCCGTCCACACGCCGCGTGATCGACTTTGCGGATGCCAGCCAGTCCGTAGGCATCAACCCGGTGGGGCAGAGCGGCGTGCGGTTTGACAAACACTACGCCGACCAAGCCGAACGCTATGCCGCCGGCGTCTATGTGCCACAGCATCTGGACGAAGACGACGTCAAGGCGCACACCGAGAGCACACTGACGCTGAAACCCGGGCGCTGAGGCGCGACTCAACCCTGTCTATCGCAGTTGCCGGCCCCGGCTTAGCCGCTGGTCAGCAGGTCGCGCAACTCCGTGAGGCTGGCCACCGTGGCATGGGGATGCTGGGCGTGGCTCCACAGGTGCTCGGCACGGTTCACCCACACGGCCTGCATGCCCACGCCCAAGGCACCCAGCACGTCCAGCGCGGCGTCATCCCCCACATGCAGGATGGCTTCGGTTGGCAGGTCCAGCGCCTTGGCAGCCGCATGAAAAATGCGCGGATCGGGCTTGCCCACCCCAACATCGCGCGCGCTCACACTGCCCTTGAAATACGCGCCAATACCCACGGCATGCACGTCGGCATTGCCGTTGGACACGGCGTAAATGGGCCACCGCGCAGACATCCACTCCAACGTAGCAATCGCGTCGTCAAACAGCTCAACGCGCATGCGCTCGGCAAAGAACAGGTCGAACGCGGGGTCGGCCAAATCCGTATCGTCGCCAGCACGGTCCAGCGCCAGGCGGATGGATTCGCGGCGCAGCACGCTCAGGTCATGCGCCTGAGCGGCCCACTGCATCTCGGTGGCCTCGCGGATGGAGCGGCGTTCGTGCGGATCGGCATACAGCGTGGCGGTGGCCGGCGCGTACTGCACAAGCCAGGCATGCAAGACCTTTTCCGCACGTTCTATGCAGGGCCAGATCGGCCACAAAGTGTCGTCCAGATCGAGGGTGATTGCGCGTATGGAAGAAAGTGCCAGCATAGGTGCGGGAGAATACCGCATGCTTCTATCCTCCCCCTTTCAGCCCGAGCCTCCCTATACCCATGGCCAGGTGCCACGCACCGCCGTGCTCTTGTGCAACCTGGGCACACCCGATGCGCCCACACCGCAGGCTGTACGCCGCTACCTGGCCGAGTTTCTGGGCGACCCGCGCGTGGTGGAAATTCCCCGCCTGCTGTGGCTGCTGATCCTGCACGGCATCATCCTGCGCACGCGCCCCGCCAAGTCGGCCGCCAAATACGCCAGCGTATGGACGAAAGAAGGCTCACCGCTCAAGGTGTGGACCGAAAAACAAGCCAAATTGCTGCAAGGCTGGCTGGGCCAGCGCAACCACCAGGTCAAGGTGCGCTGGGCCATGCGGTATGGCAGCACCTCGATTGCCTCGCAACTGGACGCCATGAAGGCCGAGGGCGTGACCCGCGTGCTGGTGGTGCCAGCCTACCCGCAGTACAGCGCCACCACCACGGCCAGCCTGTGCGACGCGGTCTACGCTTGGGCTGCCAAAACGCGTGCGATCCCCGAGTTCCGCTTCATCAACCGTTACCACGACGATGCGGGCTATATCGCCGCGCTGGCCAGCAGCATCCAGCGCCACTGGAAGGTGAACGGCAGGCCCGACAAATTACTCATGAGCTTCCACGGTGTGCCCGAACGCACGCTGCAGCTAGGCGATATGTACCACTGCGAATGCCACAAGACCGCGCGCCTGCTGGCCGAAGCACTGAACCTGGACAAGAACCAGTACCAGGTCAGCTTCCAGTCCCGCCTGGGTCGCGCCAAATGGCTGGAGCCCTACACCGAGCCCACACTCATCGCGATGGGCAAAGCCGGCGTGAAACGCGTGGACGTAGTCTGCCCCGGCTTCAGCAGCGATTGCCTGGAGACGCTGGAAGAAATCAACATGGAAGGCCGCGAAGCATTCATGCACGCCGGCGGCAAGGAGTTTCACTACATTCCCTGCCTGAACGACGACCCGGAGTGGATTACGGCGCTGTGCAACCTGACGCAAAAGCACTTGCAGGGTTGGCCAACGCTTGAGGTGCCAGATGCGGCTGCGCTGCAGGCGTCCAAGGAAGCGGCGTTGAAGATGGGTGCGAAGCAATAAGACCTCTAGTCCGCGTGGGATATATGCAATTTGCTATTAAATTTTTAGCAAATGCACTAAAAACACAAGGCAAATAGTGGGCTGATTTTTAAATCATGGCGAGTGCTCTGAATGGGTTTGGACGGCAGATATGCGGCGGAAGCCGACGTTCAAATATTCACCCAAACGGGTGATTCCCAAGTCTGATTAAGCCGTCGAAGGCAGTTTAGAGAGCTAGCTTACATTTGACCTCATGAAGCTCGACTACATAGTTCTCGTCGCCTTTCTCGCATTGGCCCCATCGGCGCTCCTGCTGTTTATCACGCGCCGGAAGTACCCGCGAGTGAGTCGCTATGCATCAACTGCGATGACAATCTCTTTTGGAGTAATAAGCCTCTGGTTCGCCATCACACTAATCTCCAAAGGCGTCTCAGAAGCCGTACCGCAATCACGGATTTTTAAAACCACTGTTCGGCAAGCGGACGAGCCGATCGCTTTTGGCCTTCGTGTAGCTCTCTTTGGTATACCCGGATTGTTGTTGCTTGGAGCTCCACTTGTTGACGTTTTACAAAACCTTATTTCACAGCGCAGGTCTCGTAAAGCGAAACAGGTTTATGGGAAAAAATGAAACCTAGTCCCAACACTTAGGCGGGTTATTGGGCATCCACTAGCGACTTAGCTTCGACGATAGAACTGCATGTTGAAAGACCTCATCCAGTCTATTGATGCCAGAACAAAAAATCCCGGCCAACCAAGAAAATCCCCACTCATATGACTAGTCTAGAACTCCAATCGCTTAGGGCCGAAGTAGACGACATTGATGCAAAAATTGTCCAATTATTGGCAAGCCGATTTCATGTCACGTCAAAGATCGGCAAGTTGAAAGCACTTCACACACTAGATGCCGTTGATCCACAGCGCGAGGCAGCACAGCAAATTCGATTTCGGCAGCTGGCACAACACAGCGGTCTCAATGCTGATCTCGTCGTTCGCATATTCCGGAACATCATCGATGAAGTCGTTAGCAATCATCGAAGGGCTTAATCCTTCCGTAAAACTGCATGCCCACAATGAAGTGCTGCAAAAGTCGGCTATCAGTCTGTAGACGCCTGAACTATGCCGCTGAAGCGGACGTTCCTTGCAGCCGTTCCATTGATCTAAACCATAAGATTAGAGAATACAGGAGCTATGCCTCGCGCTACAGTTGTTGTCTCGCTTGATGAAGCTACTGAAGTCGCGGCCATTGATGCTTGGTTCGACCGCTGGCAGCACAAGCTTGCGCATCGTTCAGAAAATCATGGTTGCGGTTGCTGCGTGGACATTTGGGAAATTGAGGGTCCGCAGGAGGCTATCGATCAACTTCCTGAAGCGACTTACGCCGGAGAGCAGTGGAGCAATGGCGGCTAGTTTCCCTCTGCTGCAGGGCTTGCCACCACGCCACCAAAATCAAGCTGAACTAGGATCTAGCCCATCCATCCCTACTGGAGGAATACCCCGTGATCATCGTACTTGGCAGCGTGAACATATTGAATGGCAATCTCGACGAGGCCCTGAGCGTGAGTCGGGCGCATGTTGCGCGATCTCGCACAGAGGCCGGATGTATCGAGCACGGTGTAAGCATCAGCGCGGAGTCTCCCAATCGATTGGTTTTCGTAGAGCGGTGGGCAAGCTGGGAATCACTCCAGGCGCATTTTTTGGTTCCCGCTTCGCGGGAATTTGCCACTGCACTAGCCAAGCTTGCCAGCACGCCGCCAGAAATGGCTGTCTATGAATCCACAGAAATCAGGCTTGGGAAAGACTAGTGTCCAATACTCCCATGGATACCTCAGAACGCACCGAGCAGCGCATCACCGAACTGGAAATCAAGGCCAGCTTTGCCGAAGATGCGCTGGACCAGTTCGACAAAATCATTGTTCGCCAACAGGAACAGATCGACCTGCTGATCCGCGAGCTCACGCACCTGCGCCATCAGACCAGCGAACCAGCCGCGGCGCGCAACTTGCGCGATGACTTGCCACCCCACTACTGACTTACTTTGAAACGGAGCGCCCTATGAGCCTGCAAACCTGGTGGCTGTTTGTGATGATGACCTTTGTGGTGTCTGCTACACCAGGCCCCAATATGCTGTTGGTGATGAGCACCAGTGCGCGCCAGGGGCTGCGCACGGCCGTCGTGAGCATGGCGGGTTGCATGACGTCGCTGATGCTGATGCTGGGCCTCTCTGCCGCAGGTCTGGGAGCGCTGCTACAGGCATTCCCCGCCGTGTTTGATGCGCTGCGCCTGGTGGGGGCCGCGTATTTGGCGTATCTGGGGGTGCAGGTCTGGCGTGCGCCGGTGCAAGAGGCTGCCGAAACTTCCACCGAGGTTGCAGAATCTTCCGCCCCCCCCGCCAACGCTTGGGCGCTGTACCGCCAGGGCGCGTTGGTTGCGGCCAGCAATCCCAAAGCCATTTTGTTCGCGGCAGCATTTTTCCCGCAGTTCATTCACCCCGAGCAGCCGAAACTGCTGCAATTTGGCATTCTGCTGGCCACCTTTGCCGTGGTGGAGGTGAGCTGGTATTTTGTGTACGCGGCCAGCGGCAAGCAGTTGGCCCACTACCTGCGCCGTGCCAGTGTGATGAAGGTTTTCAACCGGGTCACCGGTGGCGTATTTGTCGGCTTTGCGGCGCTGATGGCAGGAACGCGCTGACCGCTGGCGTCAGGCCAGTCCCTGGCGACGGGAGTCTTTTTCCTGGTACATGCACAGGTCGCAGCGGTGCAGCCAGGTGTCCAGCGTATCGTCCGCCTCCGCTACAGCTACACCCACGCTGGCGGTCACCTCCAGGCCTGGGTGCAAGGCATCCCAGTCGAAGCTGCGCACGGCTTCGTGGATGCGCTGGGCCAGGCCTTCGGCGTCGCGCGCGTCCACATGCGCAAACGCCACCACAAACTCATCGCCACCCAGACGCACGGGTACATCGCCCTCGCGCACAAAGCTGCACAAGATATTCGCCAATGACTTGAGCACCACATCGCCCACGCGGTGCGAGAAGTTGTCATTGATCTGCTTGAAGTGGTCCACATCCACAAAGGCCATGGCTGGCGACAGGCCACGCTCCTGGCCCTTGCGCAAGACCTCGGGCACCATGTCCTCCAGATGGCGGCGGTTGAACAGGCCGGTCAAAGCATCTTCCAACACAAGCTGCTGCAGGCGCTGGGTTTCCTCTGCCAACCTGCGCGCATTGGCGTGGTTGGCCCGTGCCCTGAGTTGCCATTCGATGCGCTCTTCGCGGCTGCGCATGGCCTCCAAGCGCAAGTTGTTCTCTCGCAGTTTGAGGGCCCGCAAAAAGGCCTGGGCCATGCGGTCTTTGCCCTGGGCTGACAGCACCTGGGCACACAGGAGGTAGGCAATGCCCACCATATGCTCGTTGTCGATCTGGTTGGCCATCTCCAACATGCGCTGGGCCTGGGACTCGGCCAAGGCCCAGTCTTCGCGCGCCCAAGCAATTTCGGCGCGCAACCAGATTTCCATCAACGTCACCGAGGGGTTGCTGTCACCACGTGCCTGAGCACTCTGGGCAAAGTCGGCGTTTTGCTGGGCCAGGTCCCACTGGCCCAGCCAGCAGGCTTCGAAGCCATCGGCCAGCCCCAGCATGACCTGGGTTTTCACAAAAGCGCCTTGCAGCACCAGCAGATTGCTGGGCACGCGGGCTGCTCGCGCATGCGCATGGCGCAGATCGGCCAACCGCTGCAGTGAACGGAATTCGCCGTGGTAGTAGCGGTCAAAAAAGCAGCGCGTGATTTCCATGGCACGCTGGTTGATGCGCGGCAGGTAGGACTCCATCCACAGCCCATGGCTGTCCAGCAAATCGATGGCGTGCTGCAGCGCAGCGTCGGCTTTGTCAAAGCTCCAGGCGCAGGCATAGGCCACCCCCAGGTAGTTGTAGGACATGGCCACCGATAACGGTGTTCCGCCCTCGTTGAGCTTGGCGGCGAGGAGAGCAGCATCCACCCCCTCTTCGCTGTGCCCCATCAAACTCAGGGTGTGGGCAACGGCAGACAGCGCCTCGGCCTCACCCGCCACATCGCCCACCATTTCAAACAAGGCGGCGGCCCGCTGGGCTGTTTCCTGAGCCCGGCGAAAGCGCGACACCATGCGGTCCCCATGCGCCAGACACAACATGGCCTGGGCTTGGGCCTGCAGATCCAGGGTGTCTTGCGCATGCTGCAGCGCGGCCTTGGACAACGACTGACTCTGGGCCACGTCCCCGCGGTCCAATGCGCGCTGGGCCTGGAGCAACAGCGAGAGCACGGGCACCGTCTCGGGGGGCAGGTTGGACGCAGACATAAGCACGATGGTTGGGGCACTGGGCCTTGAAAAAGGGATAACGCAGGGTAATCCCCTACACCCGAGCCTGTCACTCCCCCAAACGGGTGAATTTGCAACCGTTGTTTACGAACCGACCAGTGCCAAGGCCTTCACCTGAGCCCACACAGGCTGGCCTGCTTGCAGCCCCAAACTGTGCACCGCCCGCCGCGTAACCCGCGCCAACAGGGGCGTTGCGCCACATGACAGTTGCACGACAGCTCGCGAGGGGTGGGTGTCCGGCGCAATTGTGACAACTACACATGGCAACACATTTTGTATGCTGGTCGGACCCGGCGGCTCGGTGGCGAGGCTCACATCCCGTGCCAGGACACGCAAGCGCACGCGGTGACCCTGTGGCAGGCCCGGATCACTGATCCATACGCTGCCACCCTCGAAGGCAACTCGGGCCAGGTTCCATGGGGAGTCAATGGCCACTACATGGCCATCCAACAGCGCGGCAGCATCCTCCCCGACACGCACCGGCGCGTCCACCTGGGCCAACACCCGCACCGTGGGGCCGCTGGCCTGCACCCGGCCCTGCTCCAACACCACCAGCGTGTCTGCCAGGCGAGTGACCTCCTCCATGGCATGGGTCACATAGAGCATGGGAATGTGCAACTCGTCACGCAACCGCTCCAGCCAAGGCAGAACGTCCCGACGGCGCGCGGGGTCCAGCGAGGCCAAGGGCTCGTCCAGCAGCAGCAGTTCTGGCTCGGTCGCCAGCGCGCGGGCAATGGCCACGCGCTGGCGCTCGCCGCCTGACAGCGCCTGGGTACGGCGGTGCAGCAGCGGCTCCAGCCCCAGCAAAGTAATGGCCTTATCCAGCGCCAGCAGCGACGGGCCTTGCCCTGCGCTGCGGCGTGCACGTTTTTGGGCATACGCCAGATTCGCCCGCACATCCAGGTGGTCGAACAGGCTTGACTCCTGGAACACATAGCCCACGGGACGGCACCAGGCGGGCAGCGCAATGCCTTGGGCATCGTCCTGCCACACCCGGCCACGGATGTTGATATGGGCTTGGGCCCCCTGCTCCAGCCCGGCCACGCAGCGCAGCACCGTAGTCTTGCCCGAGCCGGAGGCACCAAACAGAACCGTGATGCCGTGCGCAGGCAATTCCAAATCCACATCCAGCGTGAAGCCGGGACGCGGCAGGTGCAACCGGATGTGGTGGGGTGCCGTGCTCATGCGCGCACCCTGCTGCCGCGCGGGTTAAGCCAGCCCAGAACCAGCAGCACTACAAACGAAAACAGCACCATACCCGCGGAGAGCCAGTGTGCCTGCGTGTACTGCAGCGCCTCCACATGGCCGTAGATCTGGGTGGAGACCACGCGGGTCTTGTCGGGAATATTGCCGCCCAGCATCAGCACCACACCAAACTCGCCCACGGTGTGCGCAAAGCTCAGCACGGCGGCGGTGACAAAGCCCGGGCGCGCCAAGGGAACGGCCACCGTAAAGAAAGCATCGAGCGGGCTAGCACGTAGCGTCGCTGCGACTTCCATGGGACGGTTGCCCATGGACTCGAACGCGTGCTGCAGCGGCTGCACCGCAAACGGCAGCGAATACACCACCGAGCCCAGCACCAGGCCCGCAAAGGTAAAGGGTAGCAGGCCCAGTCCCATCGCCTGCGTGAGCTGACCCAACGGACCTTGCGGCCCCAGAGTCACTAGCAAGTAGAAGCCCAGCACTGTGGGCGGCAGCACCAGCGGCAGCGCCACCATGGCCCCCACCGGCCCGCGCCAGCGCGACGGCGTGCGCGCCAGCCACCAGGCCAAGGGCGTGGCCAGCAGCAGAAGCAGGCAGGTACTCAGCGTGGCCAGACGCAAGGTCAGGCCAATGGCACCCAGATCGTCGGGGCTTAGAGGCATGCGGGCAAGCGTAGCGGAAAACTCAGACCTCGTAGCCGAAGCTGCGGATCACCGCCTTGGCCGCATCGCTGCGCAGAAAAGCCATGAACGCGACGACAGCAGCGCTATCTTTGCCCGCGTTGAGCACGATGGCGTCCTGGCGCAGCGGGCTGTGAAGGCTGGTGGGTACCACCCAGGCCGAGACTTCGCCGACCTTACCGTCCACCATCACTTGGGACAGCGCCACAAAGCCCAACGCGGCATTGCCGGTGGACACAAACTGGAAGGCTTGTCCGATGCTTTCACCCTGCACCAACTTCGGCTGCAAGCTGGCGGCTACACCCAGCTTGGTCATCACCTCCACGGCCGCTGCGCCATAGGGCGCGAGCTTGGGGTCGGCAAGGGCCAGGTGCTCAAAGCGGCCGCTGCGCAGCACCTCGCCCTTGTCGTCCACCAGGCCAGCCTGGCGGCTCCACAGCACCAGGCGGCCGGTGGCGTAGGTGAACTGCGAAGCTGCCACACCCGCGCCCTCTTTGGCCAGGCGCGTGGGCGTTTCATCGTCGGCCGACAGCAGCACCTGGAACGGCGCACCGTTTTTGATCTGCGCATACAGCTTGCCGGTGGAGCCCACCACCACGGTGGCCTTGTGGCCAGTAGCGGCGGCAAAGGCCGTGGCAATCTTTTGCACCGGGGCACTGAAATTGGCAGCCACCGCCACAGTCACTTCTTCGGCATGCAGGGCGCTGCTGGTCAACAGGGCCAACACACCGACCCAACGCAGGAGGGATGTCATCGAGGTCATGGAAGTCTCGCTATTCCAAAAAGGGATAGCGTAGCATAGCCACTATGACAATCCCCTCCCCTTTGACTGGCTCCGCATTAGCCGGCGCGTTGGGCCACGAGGTCGCCGACAAGCGGCTGGACATCCTGCGCCGTATTGGCCAGGTGGGCTCCATCTCGGAGGCCGCGCGCGGCGCCGACGTGAGCTACAAGGCCGCATGGCAGGCCATCGACACCCTGACTAACCTGGCCGGTGCTCCGCTGGTGGAACGTACCGTAGGCGGCAGTGGTGGCGGTGGTGCGCAGCTCACCGCCACGGGCCGGCAATTGCTGGAGGCGGCCGACACCTTGGCGGCGCTGCGCCAGCAAGCGCTGGACCAGGTGGCGCAGCGCAGCGACGCGCACACCGGCGTGGCACCGCGCCTGGCCGGACTGGGCCTGCGCACCAGCATGCGCAACCAGTTGCCCAGCCAGGTCTTGGCACTGCAGCGGGCCGGGCGAGCCGTGCAGGTGCGTCTGGGCCTGAGCGACGGCAGCACGCTGCGCTCCCGCATCACGCGTGAGAGCGCGGAGTTGCTGGGCTTGACGGTTGGCAGCGAGGTGCTGGCGCTGGCCAAGGCCACCGCAGTGGCCGTGGTGGCCGCACCCGCCAAGGCAACCACCCTGCCAAACCAACTGCATGGCACCGTGGCGCGGCTGGCGCGCTCTACAGCCGGGGACGAGGTGGTCCTGACACTGGCCTGCGGCCTGCAGATGGTGGGCTTTGCCGCGCCGGGCCTGCAGCTCAAGGTGGGCCAGGCCGCCGTGGTGGTGTTTGACGATGCGGCGGTGGTGCTGGCGGTGGGCGGCTAGCGCCGGGATGCTCCTGTTTCAGGAGCAGCTTTTCCAATAATGACGGGGGCTAGCGCCCTATTTTTCTTAAATTCCGGCGGCTGCCGCCTGCGCTGCGTCGATGAAATCCGTCACCAGCGACAGCTGCGCAGGCACATTCAGCGCCGGCGCATGGCCGCAGCCCGGCACCTCCACCAGCTGCAGGCACCCTGCACGGCCCGGCCCCCGCGTGGCCATGGCCTGCACGGTTTCTGGCAACACCAGATCGGACTCGGCACCGCGCAAGCACAGCACGGGCAGCTGCAGCTGGTCGTAGTGGTCCCAGATGCGGTAGTCGTCGGGGTGCACGGTGAACTGCTGCACCATGGCCGGGTCGTAGTGCGGCGTCACACGGCCATCGGGCAGGCGGCGCACGGAAGTCTCGGTCAGTCGGCGCCACTGCGCATCGCTGAGCCAGCCATAGGGCTTGTAGACCTGGCGGAAAAACGCTTCCAGCGCCTGCACCGTGTCAAACGCCGGGGGGTTGCCCGCGTAGGCGCGGATGCGGTCGATGGCAGCCTTGGCCAGCTCGGGCGCGTTGTCGTTGAGCGTGAGGCTCAGGATGCGCCCCTGCAGCTGCGGCTCAAACAGGCCGCTGGCGCACACGGTGCCGATGGCCCCGCCCATGGAGGTGCCCACCCAATGCGCCTGGTCGATCTTCAACGCGTCAAACAAATCCGCAGCGATGCGCGCGTAAAACTCCAGGCGGTACTCCTGCGCCGGGTTGCGACTCCATTGGCTCAGGCCACGGCCCAGCGTGTCGGGGCAGATGACGCGGTAGCGTGGGCTCAGGTGTTGGGCCAGCTCGTCCATGTCGCGGCCCGTGCGCGCCAAGCCGTGCCAGGCAATGACTACGGGGGCATCGGCCGCGCCCCACTCCGTAGTGTGGATTTCATAGCCTGCACACTGCAGGTAGCGGGAGATGGGCGTGGCGGTGCTCATGCCTGGCTCCTCTGGCTGGCAGACCGCAGTCGCCCCACCACGCCGGTCGGAAAGTAATAGACCGACAACACAAACAACACGCCCAACCACAACAGCCAGCGGTCGGGCGACAGCAGCGCCGAGAGCCAGGGCAGACTGACTGCTGCCTCGCTGCCCACACGCAGCAGGTCCTGCAAATAGCTTTGCGCCACGAGGAACAGCACGGCGCCGACGATGGAGCCATAGAGAGTGCCCATGCCGCCAATAACAACAATGAGCAGCACGTCCATCATGATCTCGAAGGACAGCGAGGTGTCCGGCCCGTTGTAGCGCAGCCAGAGCGCCAGCATGGCACCGGCCAGCGTGGCGAACAGAGCGGACAGGATGCTGGAGATGGTGCGGTACACCACCACGCGGTAGCCAATCGCCTCAGCGCGAAACTCGTTCTCGCGGATGGCCTGCAGCACGCGGCCAAACGGGGAGTTCACAATGCGCAGCAGCGCGAGGAACAGCACCACGGCGACCACGAACAGCAGGTAGTAGCACAGCAGCCGGCCGTCGAGCGAGGCGCCAAGGAAGGGTGTCTCGCTGAACTCGAAACTGGGCGACAGCAGCTCGGGCACCTTGAAGGTCAGTCCATCCTCACCGCCCGTGAACTCGTGCAGCTGCGAGGCCAGCGTGAGAAAGGCCGAGGCCACGGCGAGCGTGATCATGGCAAAGAAGATGGCGCGCACGCGCAGCGAAAACAGGCCGATGAGCCAAGCCAGCAGCAGCGAGACGGCCAGTGCGCCCCCAACTCCCACGCCCAGCGCACCCCAGGTAGCGCCCAGGCGCGTGGTGGCAATGGCAACGCCGTAGGCACCAATGCCAAAGAACATGGTGTGCGCAAAGCTGACGATGCCCGTGTAGCCCAAGAGCAGGTCAAAGCTGGCCACCAGCACGATGAAGACCAACACCTTGGCCGCCACGTTCAGCGCCTTGACGCCGGGAAAGAGAAAGGGTGTGAGCGCGAGTGCCAGAACCAGCGCGGCCAGGATCAGCGCGAGCCAGCGGCTGCGCGGCAGGTCGTTGGAAAGAATGCGTATGAACATGTCGGTTCCCTCAGCGATTCGCGACGGGGTACACGCCCTGCGGGCGCCAGAGCAGAATGCCCACCATGAGTGCGATGTTGGAAAACAGCGCCACCTTTGGGGCAAGGAATCCGGTGTAGTTGGCCATCAACCCCACCAGCAAGGCGCCAATGAGCGCGCCGCCCGTGGAGCCCAGGCCGCCAATGATGATGACGATGAAAATCAGCACGTTGACCTGCGCGCCCATCTGCGGCGTCACGGTCTGCTGGTACAGGCCCCACATCACACCCCCCAGACCGGCCAGCGCACTGCCCACCACAAACACGCCAATGAAAAGGCGCTTGATGCGGTAGCCTAGGCTTTCCACCATCTCCCGGTCCTGCACACCGGCGCGGATCAGCAGGCCGATTTTGGTGCGGCCCAGCACCCAGGCCAGCGCGGCAAACACCAGCAACCCGACGACCACGGCCATGAGGCGGTATTTCTCGATGGCCGCATCGCCCAGCAACACCGCGCCGCGCATGCCCTCGGGCAGCGGCAACGCGATCTGTGCCGGACCCCAGACCACCTTGATGAGCTCTTCACCAATGATCATGCCGCCCATGGTGATGAGGATTTGCTTCAGGTGCTGGCCATACACCGGCCGCACGATGAAACGCTCAAACGCCAGGCCCAGCGCGCCCGCCACCGCCATGGCCACCAGCATGGCCGGGAACACGGCCACCAGATTGCGCCAGAGGTCGGCAGAACCGGTCCAGTCGCCCATGGCCCCCATGACCGTGGTGGCCACAAAGGCACCCAGCGCGATGAACACGCCATGGCCAAAGTTCAGCACGTCCATGAGGCCAAACACCAGCGTGAGGCCCGAGGCGATGATGAACACGATCATGCCCATGGCCAGGCCCGCCACGGTCAACGTGAGCCAGGTGCTGGGTGAGCCGATGAGCGGCAAGGCCAGCACGGCGAGCAACGGCACCAGGGCCAGCGGCTTCCAGTCAAAGTCCAGTTTTTTCATAGCGACAACCCCAGCAGCGTGCGCTGCAGCGCTTCATCTTCGGCCAGCGCCTGCATGGCACCGGCATGCACCACGCGGCCATCGTCCATCACGGCCACATGGTCGCCCAGGCGCTTGGCGAAGCTGATGTTTTGTTCGACCAGCAAGATCGTGGTGCCGGTCTGCTTGAGTTGGGCGAACGCGTCGATCATGTTGTTGATGATGGCCGGCGCCAGGCCCTTGCTGGGCTCGTCCACGATGAGCAGCTGGCGCGGTTCCACAATCGCGCGGGCCACCGCCAGCATCTGCTTCTGCCCGCCAGACAACTTGCCGGCGGGGTGGTTCCAGAACTTCTCCACCGCGGGGAACAGCGAGAAGATCCACTTCAGCCGCTCCGCATCGATGTGCTGTGCACGCTTGGCTTTGCGCGCGGCCAGCAGCATGTTTTCCTGCACCGTCAGGTCGGCAAAGATGCCCATGTTTTCGGGCACATAGGCAATGTCCAGGCCCGCGATCTGCGGCGTCTCGGTGGCGGTGATGTCTTGGCCGTCAAACACCACACGGCCCTGGCTGGCATGCCACAGGCCCATGATGGTGCGCAGCGTGGTGGTCTTGCCCGCACCGTTGCGGCCCAGCAGCATGGTGAGCTGGCCGCGCGGCACCTGCAGGTCCACGCCATGCAGGATGTGGTACGCGCCAATGTGGGTGTGCACGCCTTCGAGGGTGAGCAGATTATTTGTGGCTGGGGCGCTCATGCAGCCTCCTTGTCGGCAGGGGCTACGCCCAGGTAGGCCTGTTGCACCACGGGCGAAGCAATGACTTCTGTCGGGTCGCCATCGGCCACCAGCGTGCCGTTGTGCAACACGATGATGCGGTCCGCGAGTTCGCGCACCACGTCCATCTTGTGCTCCACCAGCAAAATGATCTTGGTCGGGTCCTGCTTGAGCGCGCGGATCAGGTTCAGGATCACGGGCGCCTCATCAGCACTCATGCCAGCCGTGGGCTCGTCGAACATATACACATCGGGGTCCAGCGCCATCAGCAGTGCCACTTCCAGCTTGCGCTGGTCGCCATGCGGCAGGCTGGCCACGGTGGCTTCCTGTTTGTCGCGCAGGGACACACTCTGCAGGATCTGTTGCGCACGCTCGGTCAAGGCGCGGTGGTCGCTCCAGATGCTCCACAAGTTGAGCCCGCGCAGGTGCTTGCCATCCTTCGCGGCCTGCACCGCCAGGCGCACGTTCTCCAGCACACTGAGGCTGGGAAACAGGTTGGTGAGCTGAAACGCCCGCCCCAGCCCGGCCCGCGTGCGGGCCGAGGGGCTGAGGGACGACAGGTTGATGCCGTGCAGATACACCCTGCCCTGCGTGGCCTGCAGCTGGCCCGAGATCAGGTTGAAGTACGTGGTCTTGCCCGCACCATTGGGGCCGACGATGGCGGTCAGCGTGCCAGGCAAGAAATTGCAGCTGACAGCATTCACCGCCACGTGGCCGCCAAAACGGATCGTGAGGTCTTTGGTTTCAAGCATGGTGTCCCCGCAGGTCGGGGTAAAGGGAGGCGGCACCGCAGCGGTGCCGCCGGAACATCAACGTTGGTTGCGGATGGGGACGTTCATCTCGTCCGCCTTGATTTCGCGGATCAGCTCGGGCACGCCCCAGGCAAAGGCCGGGTCCACCTTGATCTTGAAGTGGTACATGCTCTGCATGGCTTGGTGGTCTTCCTTGCGGAAGGTCATCTTGCCCTTGGGCGTGTCAAAGCTCATGCCTTCCATGGTTTTGATCAGCGTATTGGCGCTGGTGTCGCCGTTGCTGGCTTTCAGCGCGGTGACCACGGCCATGGCGGCGGAGAACCCACCGGCGGTGAAGAAGTCGGGCGGTGCCTTGAACTGGCTGTAGTGGCGCGCCACCATGGCTTCGTTCACAGGGTTCTTGGGCATGCCAAAGTAGTAGTAGGCCGCGCCTTCCATACCGGGGAACTGCTTGTAGGCCACCATGGCTGGCAGGATGTTGCCGCCGGTCGCAATCTCGATGCCGTAGCGCTTCAAGTCCATGTCGGCAATCTTGAAGGGGTTGCCACCGGCCCAGATGATGAAGATCACCTTGCGGCCGGGTTGGTCCTTGAGCTTGTCGATGAGGCGCTGGCCGCCAGCCGTGAAGTCGGTGGTGGCCGGCGGCAGGTATTCCTCATGCACCAACTTGGCCTTCTTGATGGCTTCCTTGAAGGCCTTTACGCCATCGCGGCCAAAGGCGCTGTCCTGCGCCATCGTAGCAATCGTCACGCCGGCCTTGTCCAGCGCAACGGCGTTGGCAATCGCGTCCTGGCTGCTGTTGCGCCCGGTGCGAAAAATGTATTTGTTCCACTTGTCGCCGGTGATGGAGTCGGCCACGGCGGGCTCCACCAGCAGAATCTTTTTGTATTCCTCGGCCACGGGCAGCATGGCCAGCGCCACGGGGGACGCGGTGGGGCCTACGGCCAGGTCCACCTTGTCGTCCCCATAGGCTGCGGCCAGCAGGCTCTTGCCCTGGTCGGGTTTGCCTTGGTCGTCCTTTTCAATCACGGTGATCTTTTTGCCCGCCACCGTCATGGTGCCGCCTGTGGCGTAGTCCAGACCCATCATGAAACCGGTTTGGGTCTGCTTGCCGTAGGCCTCCAGCGGGCCGGTCTTGCTGTAAATGTGGGCGATCTTGATTTCTTTGGACTGCGCAAAGGCAGCACCAGAAACCAGGCCGAGGCACAGGCTGGCGGCAATGAGCGTGGCTCGGGCGGCCCAACGGGGTTGGTGCATGTCTGTCTCCTGTTGTTGTGGTTTGACAGAACGCTAATTGCACGTTGCGTGCCATTTAGCAAGTGCTTGATTTCATTGAGAAATCAAACAAATATCGATTCTCGGAGTCATCAAATGTCTGAAATTCATGCAAATAAATTGCATTAATTTTAGACAAAAGACTGTTTTTCAGACAACTCAAGACGTGCGTACAAAGTAGCCCGCGAAATTCCCAAGGCCTTGGCCACGGCCACTTTGTTGCCACCTAGCGCCTGCATCGCATCGCGAATGGCCTGGGCTTCCAGCGCCGCAATTTGCTCGGCCAGTGGCCGCACGGGGGCCAGGCTGGCGGCCGGCACAGCTGCAACTTCTTGACGCACGGGCGCCGCCTGCAGCGGCTGCACGCCGGATTCACTGAGCACCAGCGAAAACACGTCGGCCTCCACCCGGACCGACTCGCTGCGCATCACGGCCTGCTCCAGCACATTGCGCAGCTCACGGATGTTGCCGCGCCAGGGCTGGGCTTCCAGCAGCGCCAGCGCTTCTGGGCTGAGTTCTGGTGGCGGCAGGCCGCTGCGCAGCGCCACGTCTTCGCCCAGCACTTCCAGCAGCGCGGCAATGTCGGCCCGCCGCTCGCGCATTGGCGGCACGCGGATGGGCAATACATTGAGGCGGTAAAACAAGTCCTCGCGGAAGGTGCCCGCGCGCACCAATCCCGCCAAATCGCGCGAGGTGGCGGCAATCACGCGCACGTTCACAGGCAGCAGCTTGTTGGAGCCCAAGGGTTCAATCTCACCCTCTTGCAGCGCACGCAACAGCTTGCTTTGCAGGGCCTGGGGCATGTCGCCGATTTCGTCCAGGAACAGCGTGCCGCCGTCGGCCAGGCGGAATTTGCCGTCGCGCCCCTTGCGGTCGGCCCCCGTGAAGGCGCCGGGCGCGTAACCAAAGAACTCTGCTTCCAGCAACGTCTCCGGCACCGCTGCAATGTTGACGCTGATAAAGGGGCCTCGCGCGCGGCTGGATGCGGCGTGGATCGCATGGGCCAGGAGCTCTTTGCCGGTACCGGTTTCGCCCAGCAGCAGTACCGGGCTGCTGGAGAGCGCAGCACGGCGTGCGTGGCGTTTGACCTCCACCGCCGCAGGGCTCTGGCCCACAAAGCTGGCAAAGGTGTATTTGGACTGGCGCTGGCCCGGGGCCTGCAGGCGCTGGGTAGCGAGTTCGCGCCGAGCATCGTCCAGGTCGCGCTGCAAGAGCGAGAACTTGTCAATCAGCGGCTGCAGCGTGGTTTCGGCATGGTCAAACAACACGATGCCCAAGGCGCCAATCACCTGCCCCGCCGCGTCGCGCAGCGGAATGCGGCTGACTACGAAGGTGCCGGCGCGGTTGGTCAGCAAATCAATGAGGATGGGCTTGCCAGTCTCCAGCACCTGGTGCATCTGCGTGTTGTGCACGACCATGGAGACCGGGTGGCCCACAAAGTCTTCTTCCCGTTCGAACCCCAGGGCTGGCAGGAAGCGCTTGTACTGCTCGTTGATCCAGACGACGCGCGCCTGCCGGTCCACCAGCATCATGCCCTCGCTGGCGCTGGAGAACAGCGCAAACATGGAGCGCGCTGCGAGCTCCAGGATGCTCTGGGCGTCACGCGGCAAGGAGTCGTCGGGGGTGGCCATACGGCTATGTTAACCGTGGCAGGCCGTCACCAAGTAGCTATTAAAAAAGGAGCATAAACTACATAATCGACGGGAGCTAAAGCGCTTTTTTGACATAGAAGACCGGGCATCAAGCCCGTCCCGCAATGGCGATGCCGGCGAAGGCGTACAGTGGCAACTTTTGCCCTCCAGACAACGCATGGAATCCACCCGCATCGACAAATGGCTTTGGGCCGCACGCTTCTTCAAAACCCGCTCGCTGGCCACCGACGAGGTCAACAAGGGCCATGTGCAGATGGAGCAGCGTGACATCAAGCCATCCAAGGAAATCCGTGCGGGCGATGTGTTGACCATCTGGCAAGCCAAGATTCCGCGCACCGTGATGGTCAGGGGCGTGAGTGAGCAGCGCGGCCCAGCCCCGGTGGCGCAGCTGCTTTACGAAGAAACGGCCGAGAGCGTGGCCAAGCGCTCCGAGATGGCCGAACGCAACCGGCTGGCAGCGGAACCGGCCCACGCCATCGAACACGGCCGGCCCACCAAAAAAGACCGGCGCGAGCTGCAAAAGGGCTGGGATTCGCGCTGGAGCGCCTCCATCGACTCCTGACCCTGGCGACACGCCGGCCTATGCTATGGATTGCGGCGATAATTGCGTTCCGCCGAACCTGGCCTGGCCCAGCGTGCTGGCAGCACACACCATGAAAGCTGTTTTTCCATGAGCGCCCTCTCCCCTGTTTCCATTTCACCGGTTGAAGACATCGTTGCCGACATGCGCGCGGGCCGCATGGTGATCCTGGTGGACGAAGAAGACCGTGAAAACGAAGGCGACCTGGTCCTGGCGGCCGACCATGTCACGCCCGAAGCCATCAATTTCATGGCCAAGTTTGGCCGTGGCCTCATTTGCCTCACACTGACCCGCGAACGCTGCGAGCTACTCAAGCTGCCCCCCATGGCCACGCGCAATGGCACCAAACACAGCACTGCGTTCACCGTCTCCATTGAAGCGGCCGAAGGTGTAACCACCGGCATCTCCGCCGCCGACCGTGCCCGCACTGTGCAGGCCGCCGTGGCAAAAAATGCCGTGGCCAACGACCTGGTGCAGCCGGGCCACATTTTTCCGCTGCAAGCGGTGGATGGCGGCGTGCTCATGCGCGCGGGCCATACCGAAGCCGGTTGCGATCTGTCGGCCATGGCCGGCTGCACGCCCGCGGCCGTGATCTGCGAAATCATGAAGGACGACGGCACCATGGCCCGCCTGCCCGACCTGCAGCTGTTTGCGGCCGAACACGGCCTCAAGATCGGCACCATTGCCGACCTCATCGAACACCGCAGCCGCACCGAATCACTGATTGAAAAGCTGGGCGTGCGCGCCATGCAAACCGCCTATGGCGAATTCACGGCTCACGCCTTCCGCGACACCACCGGCCAGGGCGTGCACCTGGCGCTGGTCAAGGGCAGCTGGACGGCCGACACCGTGGTGCCAGCCCGCGTGCACGAACCCCTGTCGGTACTGGACGCGCTGGAAATCAACCGCTCCATGCACAGCTGGAGCCTGGACACGGCGCTAGCCCACATTGCCAAGGAGGGCAAGGGTGTGCTGGTACTGCTGAACTGCGGTGAAACCGGCGAACAGCTGCTGGCCCAGTTTGAAGGCACGGCCAGGGCATCACAAGCGCCCGAACGCGGCCGCATCGACCTGCGCACCTACGGTATCGGCGCCCAGATCCTGCTGCAATGCGGCGTGCACAAGGTACAACTCATGGGCAGCCCCCGCCGCATGCCCAGCGTGACCGGCTACGGCCTGGAAATCACGGGTTACATCTGTAAGTAAAGGACTCTGACTATGTTTGGCGCAGACAAAGGCACTACTGCCGAAGACCGTTTGAACGGCAAAAAACTCTCCATCGGCATCGTGCAGGCGCGCTTCAATGCCAGCGTCACCGATGCACTGGCCGCCGCCTGCAAGGCCGAGCTGGTCGCCCTGGGCGTCTCCGACAAGGACATTGACCACGTCACCGTGCCTGGCGCGCTGGAAGTGCCAGTGGCCCTGCAAGCCTTGGCCGAAAAAGGCAAATACGACGCCCTGGTGGCCCTGGGCTGCATCATCCGCGGTGAGACCTACCACTTTGAGCTGGTGGCCAATGAGTCCGGCTCGGCCGTGACGCGCCTGGCACTGGACTACCAGTTGCCCATTGCCAATGCGATTCTGACCACCGAAGACATGCCCCAGGCCATTGCCCGCCAGGACGAAAAAGGCCGTGACGCTGCCCGCGTGGCGGTTGAAATGGCCAACCTGCTGGAAAGCATTTGATGAGCGACATCCCTTCTTCCTCCGCAGCCTCCAAGCGCCCTCCCCGCCAGTCCCGCACCGGGCTCACAGCCACGGGGGCCCGCAAGGCTGCCGCCAAGTCCAACCGCACCCGTGCGCGCGAATTTGCGTTGCAGGGCCTGTACCAAAGCCTGGTGGGCCGCAACACGGTGGAGGAGATTGACCCGTTCACGCGCGACCTGGCCGGTTTCAGCAAGGCCGACGCGGCCCACTTTGACGCGTTGCTGCACGGCTGTATAGAACAAGCCGAGCAACTCGACGCGCTGATTGTTCCCCTGCTGGACCGCCCGCTGGCCGAGATCTCGCCCGTGGAACGCGCTGTGCTGTGGATTGGCGTGTATGAGTTCCAGCACTGCCTGGACGTGCCATGGCGCGTGGTGCTCAACGAGTGTGTGGAGCTGGCCAAGGAGTTTGGTGGCACCGATGGCCACAAGTATGTGAACGGCGTGCTGAACGGGCTGGCCCCCAGCCTGCGCGCGCTGGAAGTGGAAGCCGACAAGGCCAAGAAACCCCGCAAGGCCTAGTGGGCGGCCCGCACCCATGCAGATATCGTCCCGCGCGCAGAACATTGAGCCGTTTTATGTGATGGAGGTGGCCAAGGCCGCTTCCGCCTTGGCCGCACAGGTGGCGCACACCGAGGCGCCCATGGTCTTCCTCAACATCGGTGAGCCCGACTTCACGGCTCCGCCCCTGGTACAGGAAGCCGCCCAGCGCGCGGTGCACCACGGCCACTCCCAGTACACCGCCGCCACCGGCCTGCCTCAGCTGCGCGAGCGCATCAGTGTCTGGTATGCCAGTCGCTTTGGCGTGGATGTGCCCGCCAGCCGCATTGTGGTCACCGCCGGTGCTTCGGCGGCATTGCACCTGGCCTGCATGGCGCTCATCGAGTCGGGCGATGAAATCCTGATGCCCGACCCCAGCTACCCCTGCAACCGCCACTTTGTGAGTGCCGCGGAGGGCAAGGCGGTGCTCATTCCCACCACGGCGGAAGAACGCTTCCAGCTCAGCGCCGCCAAGGTAGAGGCCGCCTGGGGCCCACGCACGCGCGGCGTGCTGCTGGCATCACCGTCCAACCCCACCGGCACCTCCATCCATCCCGACGAACTGCGTCGCATCCACCAAGTGGTGCAGGCGCGAGGTGGCATCACGCTGATCGATGAGATCTACCTGGCGCTGAGCCATGACGCGCAGTTCGGCCAGACTGCGCTGGCGCTGGACGACCAGATCATCAGCATCAACAGCTTCAGCAAATACTTCAACATGACCGGCTGGCGCCTGGGCTGGATGGTGGTGCCCGAGGCCTTGGTGAGTGTGGTGGAGCGGCTCGCGCAAAACCTGTTCATCTGCCCCAGCACCATTGCGCAGCATGCTGCGCTGGCCTGCTTTGAGGACGCCAGCATTGCGCTGTACGAACAGCGCCGCGCCGAGTTCAAGGCCCGGCGCGACTACTTCATCCCCCAGCTCAATGCCTTAGGCCTCACGGTGCCGGTGATGCCTGACGGTGCGTTCTATGCGTGGGCCGATTGCTCGGAACTTTGCAAAAAACTGGGACTCAAGGACAGTTGGGACTTTGCCTTTGAAGTGATGAACCGTGCCCATGTGGCCACCACCCCGGGGCGGGACTTTGGCACTGCGCAAACAGCACAGTTCGTGCGCTTCTCCACCGCCAGCTCCATGAAACAATTGGAAACAGCGATTGCCCGCATCCGTGCGATGCTTTGACCCTTACGCCGCGACCACCGATGAACCAAGACCTTTCCATCCTCCATCTGGTTTTGAATGCCAGCATCGTGGTGCAAGCCGTGATGCTGTTGCTGATGCTGGTGTCCATCACCAGCTGGGCCGCCATCTTCCGCAAGCTCTTTGCGCTGAACCGCGTGAAGGCCCAGAACGAAGCCTTTGAGCGCGACTTCTGGTCCGGCTCCAGCCTGAACGACCTGTTCACCGCGGCCAGCCGCAATGCCCAGTCCTGCGGCCCCATGGAACGCATTTTTGCCAGCGGCATGCGCGAATTCCAGAAACTGCGCGAACGCCGCATCACCGATGTGGGCACGCTGATGGACGGCGCCCGCCGCGCCATGCGCGCAAGCTTCCAACGTGAAATGGACGAGGTGGAAAGCAACCTGTCTTTCCTGGCTTCCGTCGGTTCGGTCTCTCCGTACGTGGGCCTGTTTGGCACCGTGTGGGGCATCATGCACGCCTTTACCGGCCTGGCCTCGCTGCAGCAAGTCACGCTCTCCACCGTAGCCCCGGGTATTGCCGAGGCCTTGGTGGCCACGGCCATTGGTCTGTTTGCGGCCATCCCTGCTGTGGTGGCTTACAACCGCTTTGCGCGCGACCTGGACCGCATCGCCATCCACCAGGAAACCTTCATCGAAGAGTTTTCCAACATCCTGCAGCGCAATGTCAGCGCCCAGGGTAGTGCCCCCCGCTGAACCCACGCCCAGGAGCACATTCCCATGCCCGCTGTAGCCGGTCGCGGTCGAGGCCGCCGCACCATCAACGAGATCAACATGGTGCCCTTCATCGATGTGATGCTGGTGCTACTGATCATCTTCATGGTGACCGCGCCATTGATCACGCCAAGCATGATTGACCTGCCCAGCGTAGGCAAGGCGTCGCGCCAGCCGGACCAGATCATCCAGATCGTCATTGGCAAGAACGACGGGCTGGAGATGAAGGTCAAAGAACAATCCACGCCGTTGGTGCTCAAGGACCTGGCCGCCGCGGTGAAACGCGCCCAGGGCGCCAAGGACAGCGTGGCAGCGGCCAACTCCGCCGTGGTCATCAGCGCAGACAAGACCGTGAAGTACGAGAGCGTGGTGCAGGTCATGGACACGCTGCAGCGCGCAGGCATTCAGCGCGTGGGCCTCTCGGTGCAGTTGGCCAACTGACGCCCGCCATGCCAGCCAACCGCCAGCACCTGGAATTCGCGCCACCCCACACGCCAGGCATGCTGCGTGCGCTGGCATTGGCCATTCTGGCCCACCTCGTGCTGGTGTTCATTCTGGCAGTGGGTGTTGCCTGGAAACGTGAAACACCCCCCACCACCGTCGAAGCCGAGCTGTGGGCCAGTATTCCGGTGGAAGCGGCGCCACCGCCCCCAGAACCTCAGCCGGAGCCGGATCCCGAACCGGCAGCACAGCCCCCCGTCCCCCCCACGCCCCGCCCCGCCCCGCCGCCAGACACGCCCAGCCAGGCCGACATCGCCCTGGCCAAGGAAAAGGCGCGCGTGCTGAAGGAAAAGGAACAACAGAAGCTGGAACTGGAGCGCAAGCTGCAGGAGAAGCAGCAAAAAGAGAAGCTTGAAAAAGACAAGCTGGAGAAGGACAAACTCCAGAAGGCCAAGGACGCCAAAGAGAAGGAAGCCAAGGACAAGCTGGCACGCGACAAGGCCGAGAAAGAGAAGGCGGACAAAGCCAAGACTGCGGACGCTGCCAAGCAAAAGACCGCCCAAGCCAAGGCAGAAGCGCAGAAGCTGGAAGACCTGCGCCAGCAAAACCTCAAGCGCATGGCAGGACTCGCCGGCAGCGGCGACAACAACGCGGCAGGCTCTGCAGCCAAGAGTGCGGGGCCTGGAGCAAGCTACTTCGGGCGGGTGGCGGCGCGCATCAAACCCAATGTCACTTACACCGACATCATCAACGGCAACCCTGTGACCGAAATCGAAGTGACGCTCAGCGCCGGAGGCGACATTTTGAGCAAGCATATCGTCAAGAAGAGCGGCAATACCGCCTGGGACAACGCAGCCCTGAATGCCATCGATAAGACGGAGAGGCTGCCCTTGGACAACGGCAAGGTCTGGTCGCCCATGACCATCGTGCTGTCACCCCAGACGCTGTTGGGCGGTCCCTGACGGCTGCGCAGCCGCTACTTTTTTAGTAGCGGCCTACCCATATTCCACGGGGGCTAGCGCCCCAATTTCCCCTTACTCATACGCGATGGCCGCCTTGCCCTGAAAGGCTTGGGCGCGCCAGCTGGCCAACGCAGCGTCGCTGGGGAAGAACTTGGCGGCTTCGCCCAGGTGCAGTTCGGCTTGCGAACCGGCAATGTCCTCTCCATCAGTCGCCGCACAGTGCACTTGCAGACGCACGGCCAGGCCACGCACCAATTCTCCCTGCTCTGACATCTCCCGCTCGGCAGGAAACTCGCGCAGCATGGCAGGTACGTCGGGCGCACGCTGCTTTCCATCCAATTGCACGGACACCCGCAGGTACTTGCCAAAGCGGCAGCGCGCCTGCTCCAGGCTCCAGACCTGCTGCACCACAAAGCGGGCTGCAAAGCCGTTGCGTCCCGGTTGCAGGCGGCCGCTGACGATGACCAGCATGTCGTCCTGCAGCAGGTTGCGGTAGGTGGTCAGCATGGCTTCATCGGCCGTGGCCTCAATGGCCGCAGACTTGTCGTCCAGCGTAAAAATGCCCACCTTGCCGCGGTTGCCATTGATGACGCGAAAGCCACTGATGATGCCGGCCAGCACCTGCGGCTCGCGGGTTTCCAGCACCTCTTCAATCGGCCGTTTGGCAAAACGGCGCACTTCCAGCGCCACTTCGTCAAACAGGTGGCCCGAGAGGTAAAAGCCCACCGCGGTTTTTTCCTGCGTGAGCTGCTCGCGCACGCCCCAGGGCATCACGTCCACCAAGTCCGGCTCTTGCGTGCTCGATCCATGGTCGTCTTCACCGCCCATGTCGAACAGGCCGTGCTGGTTGGCGTTGGCCGCGCTGGCCGCCGCAAAGTCGAAGGCGCGGTCGATGCTTTCCACCAGGGACGCGCGGTTGAGCTGCAGTGTGTCAAACGCACCGGCTTTGATCAGCGCCTCCACGCAGCGCTTGTTCAGGCGGCTGCGGTCCACACGTCGCGCAAAGTCAAACAGGCTCTTGAAGGGGCCGGCTTCTTCGGTGGGGCCGCGCCCTTCGCGTGCCGCCACGATGGCTTCGATCGCCTGCTGGCCCGTCCCCTTGACGGCACCGAGGCCGTAGCGAATTTCCTTGTTGGAGATGGGCTCAAACCGGTAGACACCGCGGTTGATGTTGGGCGGCTCAAACGAGAGGCCCATCTTCTCCGCATCCTCGAACAGCACCTTGAGCTTGTCGGTGTCGTCCATTTCCACGGTCATGTTGGCGCAGAAGAACTCCGCCGTGTAGTGCACCTTGATCCAGGCCGTGTGGTACGCCAGCAGGGAGTAGGCAGCGGCGTGCGACTTGTTGAAGCCGTAGCCCGCGAACTTCTCCATCAGGTCGAACACTTCGTCGGCCTTCTCCTGGGAAATTCCGTGGGTCTTGAGCGCACCGGCGCGGAAGATGTCCCGGTGTTGGTCCATCTCCTCTTTTTTCTTCTTGCCCATGGCACGGCGCAGCAAGTCGGCGCCGCCCAGCGAGTAGCCGCCCAGGATCTGTGCGGTCTGCATCACCTGTTCCTGGTAGACCATGATGCCGTAGGTCTCGGACAGCATCTCAGCCACGGCGGGGTGCGGGTACTCCACCTCTTCCTTGCCGTGCTTGCGCGCCACGAAGCTGGGGATCAGGTCCATGGGGCCAGGGCGGTACAGCGCGTTCAGCGCAATCAGGTCTTCCAGGCGGCTGGGCTTGGCGTCCACCAGCATGCGCTGCATGCCCACGCTTTCAAACTGGAACACGGCTTCGGTCTTGCCTTCGCTGAACAGGCGGTAGACGCGGGCATCGTCCAGCGGCAAGTTCTCGTAGGCAAACTTTTCCTGACCCGGGTGGCGCTTCATGATGAACTCGCGCGCGATCTCCAGGATGGTGAGCGTGGCCAGCCCCAAGAAGTCGAACTTCACCAGGCCAATGGCCTCCACATCGTCCTTGTCGTACTGGCTGACGGCAGAGTCGCTGCCGGGCTGCTGGTACAGCGGGCAAAAGTCGGTCAGTTTGCCCGGGGCAATCAGCACGCCCCCGGCGTGCATGCCGATGTTGCGCGTCATGCCCTCCAGCTTGCGCGCCATCTCCAGCAGCGTCTTGACGTCTTCCTCTTTCGCCTCACGCTCGGCCAGGATGGGCTCGGCCTCGCTGGCGTAGATGTATTTGTCGTTCTTCTTGCCATCGGTGGGCGGCAGTTGCAGCGTGACGTTGGTACCGGGCTTGTTGGGGATGAGCTTGCTGATGCCGTCGCAAAAGGTGTAGCTCATGTCCAGCACGCGACCCACATCGCGGATCACGCCGCGCGCAGCCATGGTGCCGAAGGTGGCAATCTGGCTCACGGCGTCCTTGCCGTATTTGTCCTTCACATAGTCAATCACCAGGTTGCGGTTGGTCTGGCAAAAGTCGATGTCGAAGTCGGGCATGGAGACCCGCTCGGGGTTCAAAAAGCGCTCGAACAGCAACTTGTAGCGGATCGGGTCCAGGTCGGTGATCTTGAGCGCATAGGCTACGAGAGAACCGGCACCAGAGCCGCGCCCTGGCCCCACCGGGCAGCCATTGTTCTTGGCCCAGTTGATGAAGTCCCCCACGATCAAGAAGTAGCCGGGGAAACCCATCTTCAGAATCGTGTTCAGCTCGAACTCCAGCCGCTCCACGTACTGCGGCATCTGCTTTTCGCGCTCGGCCACATCGGGGTAGAGGTGCACCATGCGCTCCTTCAGCCCCTCGTACGACGCGTAACGGAAATAGTCCTCCGGCGTCATGCGCTCACCATTGACGAGCGGTGTGGGGAACTCCGGCAGGTAGTTCTTGCCCAGTACCAGCGTCAGGCTGCAGCGCTTGGCAATCTCGACCGTGTTGGCAATCGCCGAGGGGATGTCGGCAAACAGGGCCTCCATCTGCTCCGCCGTTTTGAAATACTGTTCGCGTGTGAAACGGCGCACCCGTTTGGGGTTGCTGAGGATCTCACCATCGGCAATGCAGACGCGTGCCTCGTGCGCCTCAAAGTCGTCTGGCTCGGTGAACTGGATTGGGTGGGTCGCCACCACGGGCAGCATCATGCGCGCGGCCAGTTGCACCGCAGCAACCACGTGGGCCTCGTCGTCGGTGCGGCCCGCGCGCTGCAGCTCCAGGTAAAAGCGGTGCGGGAACACGTTGGCCAGCTGCATGGCGGCTTCGTAGGCGCGGGCGGTGTCGCCCTGCACCAGCGCCTGACCCACGGGGCCAGCCTGTGCACCGGCCAAACAAATCAGGCCCTCGTGCAATTCCTTGAGCCAGGCCATCTTCACCACGGCCTGGTTTTTCACCACGTTTTGCGTGAAGGCGCGCGCGATCAGCTCCGAGATATTCAGGTAGCCCTGCTTGTTCTGCACCAACAAGATGACGCGCGAGACTGCGGTGGCGTCCGTGCCCAGGCCTTCCAGGATGACTTCTGCCCCGATCAGGGGTTTGACGCCCTTGCCACGCGCGCCCTTGTAAAACTTGATCGCGCCAAACAGGTTGTTCAGGTCGGTGATGGCCAGAGCAGGTTGGTTGTCCTTGGCGGCCACCTTGACCACATCGTCGATACGGTTGGTGGAGTCGACGACGGAGAACTCGGTGTGAAGGCGCAGGTGGATAAACATGGCTTCATTGTAGTTTTGGTGACCCTGACGCTGAGGGTACAAGCCCCTCTTGCATTCATAATGCGGAACAGGAGACCTCAAATAAATGCGAACCAGAGCTGCTGTTTTCTGTTATCCGAGTGTGTGAATGGCCGCCCCCCTCTTCAGGCCCCATGGATCCGCGCATGTGGAGGTGGCCGACGCCATCCTGACTGTGCACATGCGGGGCGACTGGAATGCAGAAATGCGCAGCCAGACCGCCAAGCTGATGCTGCAGCATGTTCCCGCCCTCAACGCCGCGGGTCCCTGGGGCATCGTCAACCACCTGCACGACACGCTGGTCTACAGTGAGGCGGTGTATGCCCAGACCCGGCAAGACTATGAAAGCCGTCCTCCGCAGTCAAAGCTGCGGGCCGTGGCCTTTGTGATTGACCCCAAGGTCGAAGGCGCGAATCTGCTCAAACCGCGTTTCGAAGCCTTGCTGGAAGGCGTGATCCACGCGCGGGTGTTTCCCCACAGCCAAGGCGCACGCCAGTGGATGCTGCAGCAACTCGGCCGCGCCTGAAAAAACTAAAATCAGGGGGTGAACACCATCCTGAACATCTCCACCTACAAATTCGTTCCTATCAGCGATGCCCCAGCCTTGCGGGAGCTGCTGCTGGCGCGGGCTACAGCGCTGAACCTCAAGGGCACCATCCTGCTGGCCGAAGAAGGCATCAACCTGTTCCTGGCTGGCCCGGCAGACGATGTGCGCGGCTTTGTGGCCCAGCTGCACACCGACCCGCGCTTCGCCGACATTACGCCCAAGGAGAGCTGGTCGGACACGCAACCGTTCAAGAAGATGCTGGTGAAGGTCAAGGGCGAGATCATCCGCATGAACCACCCCACCATCAAACCTGCTGACGGCCGCGCACCTGCCGTAGCGCCCGCCACGGTGAAGCGCTGGCTGGACCAGGGCCACGATGACGAAGGCCGCCCCGTGGTGACACTGGACACGCGCAACGACTTTGAGGTGGACGAAGGCACGTTCGACGGCGCCATCGACTGGCGCATCACCAAGTTCACGGAGTTTCCCGGCGCGCTGCGCAGCCACCTGGACGACCTGAAAGACAAGACCGTGGTGAGCTTTTGCACCGGCGGCATCCGCTGCGAGAAGGCCGCCATCCTGATGCGCGAAGAAGGGCTGCAGCACGTCTACCAGCTCGAAGGCGGCATCCTCAAGTACTTCGAGGAGACCGATGGCAGCCACTACCACGGTGGCTGCTTTGTGTTTGACGAGCGCCGCGCGCTAGGCGCCGATCTGCAGACCGTGGGCCTGGCCCAGAGCGCGGAAGAGTCGGCCGCTTAGCGCAGCGTGCCAACCGGCTGCGCGGTGAGTTTGGCGCGCTGCATCCAGTCGAACACCGAATCTACCGTCACCGTCTCGATGCGGTCCGAGAAACGCTTGGCGTTCGGGTGGTCGTCAAATGCGATATTGGCCGCCGTCATGCGGCCACCCAAACGCGTCAGGGGACCAATCTTCAACGGCGTGGGCTGGTAGTCCTTGGCCATTAGCCAGGCCTGCGCCTGCGCCCTGCCCGCCTGGCCACCGGTGCTCGTTGCCCCCATGGCCAGCGCCAGAGTTTCAATCGCCCACTGGTTGGATTGCTGGTACTTCTGGCTCCAGGCGTAGCTGACCATGCTGTAGGGCTTGTGGTGCAGCAGCACCGAGCGCGGTTCGTCGCGCAGCACCTGCATCAGTTGCGCCTGCACCTCTGGCGTGAGCACCACCCAGGCCGCCTCATAGCGCCACAGGTCGTCCATGAAAAACTCGCCCAGCCCCTGGCGGTAAATGGCAGACACCGCAGAGCCGCAGAGATTGAGCTTGTGCAGCACCCGCCACACGGGCGCGCCGCCCGCGTCGGTTTGCCGGTAGGCAAAACCAAAGTGGGAATAGTGCAGGCCGTACTTGGTCAGGTCCTGGCCTGCGCGCGCCAGCAACACCACATCGGCCCCGCTGGCGTCCAGCGCGGTGAGCGTGAGGGTGGCCAGCGCCAGGCTGCGCTCCAGCACCGCCGCTTTGAGCGGCATCGGAGTATCGCAATTGCGCCCGGCCTGGGCCGGCAGCACGGCCCACAGCAGCGCCCAGGCCAACGCGGCCCGCGCTATCCAGCGTGCGCTCACAGGGCCACGCGCTCGTTGTGCAACAGCGCACGCCCCAGCGCATTGGGGATAAAGGCCAGCACTTCGCCCGCTGCGGACAACACGGTACCCGCACCAATCACGCTCACTGTCACGGCCGTGCCTACGGCAGCAGACGCGAGAACTGCGCCGCCCGACAGCACCTGCACGCTGACCTGGGCGCCATCCGATGCCCGCTCCAGCAGGTACACCGTGCCCTTGGCGCTCACCTCCACGGCCTTGATCACCAGCACGGTGCCGGCGGTGGACAGCATGACCGGAACGGCCACCACAGCCCCCGCAACGGCACTGGCGCCCACCACCACCGAGGCCACGGGCATGGCGGAAATGGCGCTGAGTGCGGACGCCTCGCTCTGTGCTTTGGCATCAAGACTGGCCATAGCCCCCATGGATATTGCGCAAGCAGCTATCAAAAGTGTAGTGAATGGACGTCGCATGGTGAACTCCTGAAGGAACAATAACGTTGACTTACTCGGCATCGGCCGCACTGCGTTGCATGCGACCCTGGATGCGGGCTTCCATCAGATCGGCCTCGTGACGGTCGCGCAGGGTCTTGGCCAGCGTAAAGGTGCAGGTGATCAGGTAGAGCCAGCTCACGCCCAGAAAGGCCTTGTAGGTGTCGTTGAGCTCCATGCGCAGCAGGCCCCAACCGGTCAGGCCCATGGCCAGGAAGAAGCCACCCCACACCACCAGGCCGAACATAGGGGTGTCGCCCTGTCGGTCTTCGCGCTTGGTCTTTTCGTTGTCCCGCACAAACTTGGCCAGCACAAAGGCGGCCGACAGGCAGAAGAAATAACCCATGACCATGAACACACGGTCCAGGTCGGCACCAGGCAAATAGGCCAGACCCACGGCGCACAAAAACACGGCCAGGCCGAACGATACCCAGACCTGCAGGGTCCAGGCCTTGCTGTCACGGTGAATCAAAACTTTGCTACCTGCTTGCATGGTGGTCCTCATTGAAAAAGTGGTTACGCGAAACGGATGCTAGCCAGCCCCGCGCCCAAAGGCGCGACAAGCTGAACCAGTTTAGAGAAAGAAGGCTATGGGTATCGGAAACCGATACCACTAGGCAGCCAGAAGCTGGGCTACCCGCTGCTGCAGCAGTGCGGGCTGCACCTCGGCCGGTGCTATTGGCGTGCCGGCGTTCAGGCCCACGCGGCTGAACATGCCGCGGCGGAACGGGCGCACCATGGCACCGCCCTTTTCCACGCGGCTGAAGAACGAGCCCCAGAGGTTGGTGAGCGCCATGGGCACGACCTGCACGGGCGTGCCGGCGGCCATGGTGCGCTCCAGGATCTTCATGATGCCGCCCTTGAATTCCTGCAACGTGCCATCGCGGGTGATGCCACCCTCGGGGAATATGCAGACGAGGTCGCCATCGGCCAGCACCTTGGCCGCCGAGGCAAATGCAGCCTCATAGGCTTCTGGGTCCTGCGCCCGCGGCGCAATGGGAATGGCCTTGGCCAGCTTGAACAGCCAGCCCAGCACCGGCACCTTGAAGATCTGGTGATCCATGAGGAAGTAGATGGGCCGAGGGCTGGCCGCCATGAGCAGCACCGCATCTACAAAGCTCACATGGTTGCACACCAGAATAGCCGCGCCCTCGGTGGGAATGTTGTCGTCGCCCTGCACCTTGAAGCGGTAGATGAAGCGCGAAGCCACCCAGGCCACAAAGCGCAACAGGTACTCGGGCACCAGCAGGAAGATGTAGGCCGCCACCACCGCATTGGCAATGCCGGTGGCCAGAAAGACCTGGGGCACGGTGAAGCCCATGCTTAGCATGGCGCCCGCTGCCACCGAGCTCACGATCATGAACAGCGCGTTCAGGATGTTGTTGGCGGCAATGATGCGGGCGCGGTGCGAGGGCGCGCTGCGCAACTGGATCAGCGCATACATGGGCACGCTGTACAGGCCCGCAAACAGGCTCAGCAGCGCCAGGTCCGCCATCACGCGCCAGTGCGCAGCCTGGCCCATAAACTGCCCCACCGTTTGCGCGGCAGCAGGTGGCAGGCCGCGCGATGCGAAGTACAGATCGATCGAGAACACGCTCATGCCAATGGCGCCCGCAGGTACCAGGCCAATTTCCACGTGCCGCTTGGACAGCAGCTCGCACAGCAGCGAGCCAATGCCGATGCCAATGGAGAACACCACCAGCAGCAGCGAAGCCACATGCTCATCACCATGCAGCACATCCTTGGCAAAGACCGGGAAGTTGCTGAGGAACACGGCACCAAAGAACCACATCCAGCTGATGCCCAACAGCGAACGGAAGACCACCGTGTTGCCATGCGCCAACTTCAGGTTGCGCAGCGTTTCGCTCACGGGGTTCCAGTTGATGCGCAGGCCGGGATCGGTAGCGGGCGTGGCGGGCACATACTGCGCCGTCACGCGGCCCAGCAGCGCAGCGCCCACACAGGCCACGCCTACATAGGTGGCACCCACGCCGGGCAGTGCGATGAGCAGGCCGCCGGCCACGTTGCCCAGCAGGATGGAGACAAAGGTCCCCATCTCCACCATGCCGTTACCGCCGGTCAGTTCACGCTCGTTCAGGTGTTGCGGCAGGTAGGCAAACTTCACAGGGCCAAACAGCGTGGAATGCAGCCCCATGAGGAACACGCAAGCCAGCAGCACACCGGGGTTGTGGCTCACAAAGCCGACCGCGGCCAGCAGCATCACGCCGATTTCCAGGTTCTTGACGAAGCGGATGACCGCCGTCTTGTCGTACTTGTCGGTGATCTGCCCGCTGGTGGCCGAGAACAGCAGGAACGGCAAGATAAACAGCGCACCGATGGCCAACCCCGCCTTCTCCGGTGGCAGCCAGCTCACCTGCAACTGGTAGGTCACCATGACGGTGAACGCGAACTTGAACAGGTTGTCGTTGCCGGCGCCCAGGAACTGGGTCCAGAAAAAAGGCGCAAACCGGCGCTGGGACAGCAGCGCAAACTGATTCGGATGCTCGTTGTGACTCATCGGGTCTCCTGGGGTCTGTGGGTCATCTGATTTTTTAAACCGCTTGGGCCAACGCCCCGCAGCTTTTCTTTTGGGCGCCATTGTGCATGACGCCCAGCACCGGCCAGGCGGCCATGGCCGCAGCCACATGCTTCAGGCTGTGGCCGGATACCCAGCCGTGGGTTGCGGTGAAGACCTGGTGGTCACCCAGCTCCAGCAGCTTGGCCAGCGCATACCAGGCAATGACTGCCACCAGCGGCAGGCCCCAGCCTTCGGCCAGCTTGGGGCGCAGGGCCATGGCCAACACCAGCACCATGCCGCCGCCCTGCAACACGGACCACGGCAGCAGATTGCCACTGGCTGACCAAACCGCCACACTCACCGGGCCCAGCAACAACACAACCAGCGCCAGCACCCAGCCCATGCGTACGCTCACCCGGTCCGCCACGGCCAGGCCCAGCAGGCCCGCAAAGGCCAACACCATGCCGGTGCGATCCACCACCAGACCGGCGTTGTCGGGCTGCCAGTGGTAATAGCCCGAGCACACGGCGGTCACCACCAGACCCGCAAAGAACAGCGAGGCCAACTGCACCCGCGCATCGCCCCAACTGGCACGCAACAGGGCCAAGCGCCGCAGCCCCAGCAAGCCCGCCAAGGCAAACGGCAGGTTGGAGAGCACATCCAGCGCACAGGGCAGGCCCAGCCAGCTGCGCTGGTCGGCAAACGCGTGGTAGTGCGCGTATTGCTCCACAAACGGGCCCCAGCAGGCCAGTGCGAGTGCGGCCAGCAAGGCGCCGGTCAGTGTGGTTTCGGTGCGGGTGAGCGGTTGCATGGTGTTCATCTCCTTCAGTGCATGAAAGAGCCTCAGTGTGCGGACGGGTCTCTCGAAATTGACACTCCAACTGCCCTTGTGTTGTGTTGCGCTACGAAAAGTATCAATAATCGATACCTATGAGCACCACCGCCGACCTCGTCACCGCCCTGAAAAAGGAACTCAAATCCGCCCAGATGACCTATGCGGACCTAGCCACGGCCCTAGGCATGGCCGAGTCCAGCGTGAAGCGGATGCTGGCCAAGGGCGATATGCCGCTGTCGCGCATCGACGCCATCTGTCGCGCGCTGACGCTGGACTTTGCCGACCTGGCGCGGCGTGTGGCCGACAACCAGCCGCTGCTGGCACAACTGAGCCAGACGCAGGAAAGCGCCGTAGTGGCGGACAAGAAGCTGCTACTGGTCGCCATCTGCGTGCTGAGCCAATGGACGCTGGAGCAGATCGTTGGCACCTACCGGCTGACAGAAGCCGAGTGCATCCAGACACTGGCCCAACTGGACCGCATCGGCATCATCGAACTGCGGCCATTGAACCGCTACCGATTGAAGCTGGCCAAGACCTTCCGCTGGCGCCCACACGGCCCGGTGATGACCTACTTCCGAGAACACGCGCTGCTGGACTATTTTTCAGGTGGCTTTGAGGGGGCCGGCGAAGGCCTGTTGCTGGTGCACGGTTCCGTCAGCCGCAGCCTGGCACCTGCGTTTCTGGAGCGCCTGCAGCGCGTGGCGCAAGATTTTGCGCAACAACACCTGGCGGACCAGAAGGTGCCGGAATCCGAGCTGGAGGGCTACACGCTGCTGCTGGCGATGCGGCGTTGGGAGTTTGAGGCGTTTAGTCTGCTGCGGCGCTAAGGCATCGTGCATGCGGCCGGCAAAGCGTCGGGGAACAGTCGCGGCAATCGACCCAATGCGGACACTCACCCGTCAAGGAGGCAGTCACTCAACGTTTGAGGTAAGCCGCCCGCTTTAGCGGGTCGGTTTGACCGACAAGTTAGGAGTACTTCGCACGAATCGCTCTATGAAACTGTTCTTGTGTCGAAGTTTCGGAAAGCGCAAGAAGCTCCTCGTGAGACCAAGCGCGAAGGCCTCGCTCCTTGGCGGTGGACGTCGCCCCCCCGAAGAACATCGCATCATGCACCTCATCAGGGGGGGGGGGCCCGTCAGTGGAGAGCTCCAAGTACTTCAGATGAGGCCAGACTTCTACTGCCGCCTTAATTGCAGCAACAGCACCCGCGGCTTGGACACGAGCTCCAACCCAAATGCACGCTGAATCATCTAGAGAGTCAAAATTTCTTTCAGTCTCTAAGTGCGAGTCGTAATTCTGCGGCTCGAAACCCGCGCCACGTAGCCGAGAAAGAACTTCTTTTGAGCCGGGGCATTGACCATTCACCTCAATGTGAAAACTTCGATCTACAGCCGAGGGAACAACTGTCTTATCTCGGGTAGTGCGCGACGTCCGCTTGGGCGCTGCCTTCTCTTGGTCTATCAAGCCGGGAGAGTATGAGTTTTTGTCTTTCAGCCACTGAGCGTACTCCTTCCCTTCTTGCAAGTGCGGGCGGAACAAAGTAAGCATCAAAGTGACGCAGCCGATAACGATGAGAGTCACAACTGAGGAGAAGACGACCAGATAACCAGAAGCCCAGTCAGGACTTTTGATGTTTGCCGCAGCAGCAAGAAGGACGGAATCGAGAAGGATCAGCATGGCGAACCACGCCGCCATTAGCTGAATGGGGCTAGTGATCTTCTCTGGCGCCAACTTTGTACCAGCCAATGAGTACTCCTAACGTAATGTATAGAGCAAAACCTGCTCGATAAACTGGCACGTACTCGATATTCTGACCATTGGATCCCCAGGAAACTGGCTTGCGGTCTGGCTTGTAAACAATGCGTTGTTTACTCGCACAGCTATAAAATTTCTGTGAAATACCGCAGTATGTTGCTGCCGATTTTGACGCTCCAACAAACGTTTGCCCATCCCCCAAACGGGGGAATCTGCGAACGTCCGCTGTTGGCGCTAAGCCCCATTTGACCCGAAGCTGATACCCCCCATGAGCATCATTCAGCAGACAGCATTCGCCGCTTTGGCTCCCTACTATGCAGGTACACAGCAAAAGTATCCCAAGGCAACGGTAGAGAAAGCTGCGTCATGATTCGACCCACTTCACCGCGGTGATATCCACCGTGGGTGACGACGTGGATCAGCATCTCTTCGCGCGTCATGTACCCGCTGTCTCCGTCCGTGAAAACAAATGACACCGATTCGGATAGCGACTCTGCAGTCACCTCTCTCAGATATTCAAGGTACCAACGGTCCGATGCCGCGATGGCCCTGTGCAGATCTCGCAGCGACGGCGTCCCCGGCGTGTTGTCTGCAGAAAATTTGTGTTTCTCGCCAACGAGGTGAGCCGCAAATATCTGGTTGACGACAAGGGAGTGGTTGATCAATCGCAAAGCGGTGTGATGCTCTTCTTTGTGTTGCTTCGGGTCGAACCCTTCCATCTTTTTCAATAGCTCGTCATTTGCCCAAGCCTGATAGCTGAAGAGTGCGTGAAGCGATTCTGGTGCGCTCATTTTGTAGATCCTTCGAAATTTCTAAAATGCGAGTAATGTGTTGATATTTTGATTTTGGAGAGCCACTTTGACTACTCGCATTCCCATGGCCGACTCTCCCATGCGCAAGGAGCCGCGCCAAGCGCGTTCTCGCGCGACGGTCGGATCGATCGTGCAAGCCGGAGCTCGCGTTTTGGGTGAGTTGGGATGGGCCGGCTTCAATACGAACGAGGTAGCCGACAGGGCTGGGGTAAGCATTGGGTCTCTCTACCAATACTTTCCGGACAAACAGGCATTGGTCGAAGCGATTCGACAACGACACCTTGATGACGTTCTTGCAGTTCTGCCCAAGCCGCAAGAAAGCGATGTGCCACTCCAACAACTTGTCGACGATCTGGTCACAGGCATGATTGCTGCACACAGCGTCCACCCGGCGTTGCATCGAGAGCTACTTGAAGTGGCACCGCCACATTCAGGGCAAAGCGCCGCACAGGCCTTATTTCAGGAAGAATATTTGTCCCGCTATCGGGCAATAGTGGCGGCGTCGCCACGATCCAAGGGCAAGTCTGGGAACGAAATGGTGGTGCAAGTGCTCAGCGCCACTGTTGAAGGAGTGATCCATAGCGCTGCACGATCTGGGTCACTGAAATCAGCAGCCCTTAAGACTGAACTTGTACACATGGTGTGCTCATACTTGGTGCCAAGGGAGCGTTGAAGCAGAGTTGGCAGTCGACCCTAACTTGTCACACCAGTCGACCCCAAAAACCTTTCTTCGGCGGCTACTAAAACCGCGTCGCAAAGCAGCCGGGGGACTAACACCGTGGCACAACGCACTCCAACGGCCACCTAAATGCCGGCGCTTTTAAATGCGATGTCCCCCTCGTAGAATTGCGCAGTAAAGGGTCAACATAAAACGCACCGGCAAGCAAACTGCTCAGAATATATCCCTCTCTCCATGTTGAACCCCAACAACCTGCGTAGCTTTGCCAGAACGCTCGTTATCGTCAATGTAGCGATCTTGGCCCTATTGTTGCTGACCCTGGCCCTTGCCCTCCAATCCAGCCGCCAATCCTATTTGGCACGTGCGCGGCAGGCTGCCGAGAATCTTGCCAGCACTTTGAGTTTGGCAGTTGGCGCAGAGATCAGGCAGGTTGATATTGTCTTGCGTTCAACAGCACTGCAACTTAACAGGTTGGATGCGTTGGGCAACCTCAATGCCGCGCTTGCAGCAAAAATAGCCGATGAACAGAAGGCGCAGGTGCCGCAGGTGGACACTGTGCGTTGGACCGATGCCAATGGCTTGGTACTCAACGCCGGGGGGCCTCCGATGGTTTCTGTGGCTGATCGAGATTACTTCCAGAAGGCCCGCAAGAAGCCGGATGAACTAACCATCTCAGAGCCCATCCGGGGCCGCATTCTCAAGAAATGGGGCATTGCGCTTGCACGTGCGCGTGTCGCGGAGGATGGCCGCTTTAAGGGCGTGGTGTACGCCAATTTGGCCAGCGATCATTTTGTAGATCTGTTTGACGACATTTTTTTGGGTTCAAAAGGCGCGGTGACACTGCGCGCGGAAGGCTCTCTTCAACTGATTGCACGCTATTCGCCGATGGAAAAGCAGACCACTGCCGCCATCGGAACTTCCAACGTTTCGGTGCAATTTGAGGAAGCGCTTGCAGGCAACCCTTTAAGTGGTCACTTCATCGCCCACGCAGCATTGGACGGCATAGAACGGGTATCAGCTTACGTGCGTGTGCCAGGGTACCCGATGGTATTGTTGGTCGGCCTGAGTACAGATGATTTCTACGCTTTATGGCGCAACGAGGCGCTGGTCTTGGCCTCTCTGACGTCACTGCTGGAAATATTAGTGATCGGGGCGTCAATACTCTTCTATAAGCGCCTTGCGATTCAGGTAGAAACCCAAGAAAAAATCGCCCGTCTGGCCGCGGAGCGGGAAGCTTTGCTGCAAAGTGGCTTGGTGGGGATGACCAAAGTAAAAAATCGCGTCTCACTATGGCACAACCATGCGCTGAGCGACATCTTTGGGTATGGTCATGGCGAATTGGATGGACACGCTACTCGCCTGCTATATCCCGACGAAGATTCATATGAACAAGTGGGCAAGGCTTACAGCCAATTGGCGGAGGGCGGCCAGTACCGCACGCAATTGCAATTGCTACGCAAGGACGGACGACTAATTTGGATTGACTTGAGTGGTACTTCACTTCCACACGGGGAGTCCTTATGGATTATGGTGGATATCACTGCTGTCAAAGAAGGCGAGATGCAGGCCAGGCACTTAGCACAGCGCGACTCCCTGACGGGCCTGGCGAATCGCATGCATCTGATGCAAGCCCTCGACTATGCTTTGCGCGACGCCGAACGAAACAATCGCAGTTTAGCGGTGTGTTATCTCGACCTGGACGGATTCAAGGCTGTCAACGACCAACATGGCCATGAAGCGGGAGACTTGTTGCTGCGGGAGGTCGCACGGCGACTGGTAGAAAGTGTGCGCGGCAACGATCTAGTGGCCCGCATGGGAGGCGACGAGTTCGTTATCTTGCTAAACGACTTCAATGAAACCACTCAGCTTGATATAGCGCTTCGTCGGCTGCTAGGCGCCATGTCTGAACCCGTAGACTTGGGACACGGGGCATCCGTTACTGTTGGCGCAAGCATAGGTGTAGCCCTGTACCCAGAGCACGCGGCGCAGGCGGATCTATTGCTCAAACTATCTGACCAAGCGATGTATGACGCTAAGCGCGGTGGTAAGCATCGGTTTCATATCTACAAAACACTTATAACCGTCAATGCTATTGAAGAAGTTCAGGCAGCTTGGCGCAAGCCTCGAGGCACACATGACGAATCCTGAACAGATATTTACCGAGCCCGACCACTTTACCCGAGCCGTCACAGAACTGGGCGAGAAGCGATCGGTTTTGACGACGACTGCAATCTTCAATGAAACAGGCGTGAAGATCGTTGAAAAAGGAACGCTAATTAACGCCGGCATGTACGAAAGGCTGATGCAGCACAAGCTGTCCCAGCCTATCGAAAATTCGGTTGCAACCACCCCGACCGTCAACGGCGACGTGCTGCGAAAGACCGCGGAAACTCTTTTCCGAGACATTTCATTTTTTGAGCGCATGGCCGCGGAACCTGGCGTGCGGGCCCTGCTGCTGGATTCGGTTTCTCATATTCCTTTGCCGCCACCCATTGCCTTTCAAGCAACTCTGTGCTGTGAAGTGCGGTATGAAGGATTTGTCCACTCTGTGCAAGTCGCGCTGATTGCTGCGTGGCTGGCCAAGACACCCACCGCATTGCGCTTTGACGTTGGCATGGCCGCATCTGCAGGCCTGTTGCATGACCTCGGTATGTTGCACTTGGATCCCATACTTTTGCAGCCGAAAAAAAGCCTCAGCAGAGCCCATCGACGTCAGCTGTACACGCACCCACTGATCTCCACCATACTGCTAAAGAACCACCGCGAATATCCCAAAGAAGTGATACGGGCGATAGAGGAACACCATGAATACCTCAACGGCTCCGGTTACCCACGTAATCTGGCAAGTGACGCAATTAGCCCGTTGGGCCGCATTTTGGGATTGGCCGAGGTTGTGTCAGCCATGTTCGGTGCTGATCGGGTCGCACCAGAGATGCGTCTGTCGGTGTTGCTGCGTATGAACAAACACCGCTTTGACGCGGTTTTGGTAGACCGGGTCATGCAGCTATTGAAACCAGAGCGTGACGCTGCCAGTGCGATAGGTCTTGTGTTGAACGACCCTATAAGGCGATTGTGCGATATCGAAGAAGCCATTGCACAATGGCCCAGTTCTTTGGTAGATGCACCTGATCTTTCTCCAGAACGACTGAAAGGTCTACATGAGCTTGCAAGGCAAACAACGCAGTTACGGCGCACCCTTGCTACTGTAGGCATCGCACGCGAACAGTTGCTCCAGATTGGTGATGTCGAAATGGACAACACTGTAAAAGTAGAGCTGTCTATGTTGGCGCTGGAGGCCGCTTGGCAATTGCGCGCCATGGCGAGGCAAGCACGGCGTCGGTGGCGTGTTGGAGTCGACGGTGTTTACCCTGCTGAGATGCAAGTGTGGCTCGATAGGGTAGATGCTTTGGTAGCGGAAGGTGGCGCTCAATCCAGTATGGAAGAACTTGAAGCGTAGTCGATGGGACAGAATCTCAGATCGGCCGACCAGTCAATTGCACTGTTTAAAGCTTTCGGAGCAGGACTACAAATTCTCCTATAGCCCCTTGAGCGACCGCAGTTGGCCCAAAACAGCCCTGCTACAAAACTCACCACTTGCGGTCCTCCACAAAAAAGCCCCCTGCACTCACGCGCAGGGGGCTTGGCTTCAGCGTAAAACGCTACTGACTTAACCGCGCTTGGCAGCCAGCGCAGCAATGCGCTCGCCGTACTTACGGCCAGTTTCCAGGTCGCCGGGGTTCATTTCGTCGGCACTGGCATCACCCGGGGTTTGGGCGATGGGGCCAGCGTTGGAGGCCATGTAGTTGATGTCCGTGCGCTTGGCGGCCTTGGTGTTGTTGAACGCAATGCCGGTACCGACCCACAGGCCTCCGTGTTGCATGGCCAGGGTCATGAAGTAGTGCAGAGTGGAGTGCTTGTCGCCGTCCACGTTGGCACTGTTGGTGAAGCCGCCAAAGATCTTGTCCTTCCAGGCCTGCACATACCAGGGCTTGCTCGACGCGTCGGCGAACTTCTTGAACTGCCAGCTCACGCTGCCCATGTAGGTGGGCGAACCGAAGATGATCGCGTCAGCCGCGGCCAGGGTGTCCCAGGCGGCTTCGGGCACATTGCCTTCAGCGTCGATGGTGATCAGGTCCGCACCGGCGCCCTGCGCCACGGACTGTGCCAGGCGTTGCGTGTGACCGTAACCCGAATGAAATACCACTGCTACTTTTGCCATGTCAAAGCTCCTTGAAAAGGTGAAGGTAAAGGCGAGAACGAAGGGCCCGCTGCGTGCGGGCCCAAAGGGGGATTACTTGCCGCGCTTGGCGTCCAAGCTCAATGCGCCGGCGCCGAATGCCACCAGGGCCAGCAGACCGCCGGCAATGGCGATGTTTTTCATGAACATGATCTGGGTAACCATCACTTGGTCAGCAGGCACAGACCAGTAGGGGTGAAAGAACACACCTGCAGCCAGTGTGAACACGGCCAGTGCCAGTGCAGCGAGGCGAGTCTGGAAGCCCAGCAGCAGCGCGATGCCACCGCCAGCTTCGGCCAAGATGGCCAGCACGGCGCCCACGGCGGGCAGCGGTAGGCCCACCGATCCGATGTAGCCCACGGTGCCGGCAAAGCCTGCAATCTTGCTGATGCCTGCAGGCACAAACAATGCAGCCAGCAGAATGCGCGCGGCCAGGGCCAGGGGGTTTTGGAATTTGTCAAACATCACTCTCTCCTTCGTTGGTTAAAAAATCAGGCTTCCAGGTCAAACACCAAGACTTCGGCGTTGGACCCGTGGGCCAGGGTAATGCGGCTTTCGCCCTCCAGCAGTGCCGCATCACCCGTCGTGAGTTTGGCACCGTTGACTTCTACTCCACCGCGCAGCACCTGTACGTAGGCCTTGCGGGCGGGGTCCAAGGCCAGTTCGGCGCTCTGTGCACCGTCAAACAGACCGCTGTAGAGCTTGGCATCCGCATGGATCAACACGCTGTTGTCTGCGCCGTCGGGCGACGCTACCAGCCGCAGCTTTCCCTGCTTCTCTGCAAGGTCAAAACTCTTTTGCTCGTAGCTGGGCGGGATGCCACGCACATTGGGCTCGATCCAGATCTGGAAGAAGTGCGTGGTCTCGCCCTGGGCGTGGTTGAACTCACTGTGCTGCACGCCGCTGCCGGCGCTCATGCGCTGCACATCACCGGGTGGGATGCCCTTGACGTTGCCCATACTGTCCTTGTGCGCCAGATTGCCCGACATCACGTAGCTGATGATTTCCATGTCGCGGTGGCCGTGGGTGCCAAAGCCGGTGCCGGGGGCAATGCGGTCCTCGTTGATGACGCGCAGGTTACCCCAGCCCATGTGGGCGGGGTCGTAGTAGCCGGCGAACGAAAAGCTGTGGAAAGACTTGAGCCAACCATGGTCGGCTTGGCCACGGTCTTGGGATTTGCGTAAGGTCAACATACGGTGTCCTTTCTCTGGGTGTCTTGCTGATGGAGTGAACTTTAGGCTTCGGGAGGGTGTTTTCCATCCATGTTGTTTGATGGCATCATTCAAACCAATTCAACTTAAAGGCATGCTTCATGCAAAACGCCCGTGACTTTCTGACCCCGGATGCACTCTCCATGCTCCAGACCATCGCGGTGGCCGGCAGTTTTGCCGCTGCGGCGCGCGAGATGGGTATGGTGCCCAGCGCCCTGACCTACCGGGTGCGCCAGATTGAGGATGCGCTGGACGTGCTGCTCTATGACCGCAGCTCACGCCAGGCCCAGCTTACCGAGGCCGGGGCCGAGCTGTTGCGCGAGGGCGCACGCCTGCTGGAAGACATTGACGCCGTGGCCAACCGCGTCAAACGTGTGGCCACAGGCTGGGAGCCCCAGCTCACCATCGCCGTCGACACCGTCATCTCCAAACCCACCATGATGGAGCTGTGCGAGAGCTTTTTCAGCCAGTCGCCGCCCACACGCATCCGCCTGCGCGAAGAGACCTTGTCGGGCACGCTGGAGGCATTGACGCGTGGCCAGGCCGACCTGGCCATAGGCGTGGGGCCCGACTCGGCGCGCACGGCAGGGGTGCACAGCAAGCCGCTGGGCCACATCACCTTTGTTTACGCGGTGGCACCGCACCACCCCCTGGCCAATGCGCCTGAGCCGCTCAGCGACGACGTCATCCAGAAACACCGCGCCGTGGCCGTGGCCGACTCCATCAGCCGCGGTGCCGGCCAGACCTTTGGCTTGCTCAGCGGGCAGGATGTGTTCACCGTGCCCACCATGCATGCCAAGCTGGACGCCCAACTGCGTGGCCTGGGCGGCGGCAACCTGCCGCGCTACATGGCCGACAGCTACATCGAGACAGGCCGCCTGGTGGTCAAACGGACCGAGCGCGCCCAGCGCCAGGTGCCCCTGCACTACGCCTGGCGCACCAGCAAGGCCAACCAGCAAGGCAAGGCGCTGCAGTGGTGGCTGAGCCAACTGGAAAGCGCCACCACACGCAACGCGCTGCTGGAAGAACACCGCAGCGCGTAAGCTGGCGAGCCCCGGCCAGCGTGTATAAAGACATCACTACAACTATTGGAGATTGCGCCCATGACCACACCGCAACATATCGCTATCGTGGGCGCCGGCATGGCCGGTATCGCTTGCGCACGCACGCTGGTGCAAGCGGGCCACCGTGTCACGGTGTTTGACAAAAGCCAGGGGTTGGGTGGTCGCATGTCTACGCGCAGCAGCGCATTTGGCACGTTTGACCATGGCGCGCAGTACTTCACGGTGCGAGATGCACGCTTCGAGCTGGCCCTGCAGACCACGCCCGGCCTGTGCCGCCCCTGGAGCGCCAACACCGTGCGCGTGCTTGACTCCCACGGCCGCGTGGCCGCCGCCGGCCTGCCTGCGCGCGAGTCGCACTGGGTACCTACCCCAGGCATGAATGCCCTGGTCAGCGCCTGGGCCAAACCGCTCACGGCAACCGGCAGCATAGAACTCCAAGCCAAGGTTACGGCCATTGAACCCGATGCTCTGAACAAGCAACAGTGGCAGCTACGCACCGCAGGTGATGGCGGAAGCAGCCATGTGTACAGCGGCTTTGATGCCGTGGTACTGGCCATTCCCCACCCGCAGGCCCAGGCCCTGCTGGCCACCACGCCCAAAGGTGCTGCCCTGGCCAAAAAGACCGGCAAGGTTTCCGTGGCTCCCTGCTGGACGCTGATGCTGGCCTATCCCCAGGCCGTGCAACCCGGCCTGACAACCCTGGGCCCGCAGTGGAACGCTGCACGCAGCACCCACCACCGCATTGCCTGGCTGGCGCGCGAGTCCAGCAAGCCCGGCCGCGGCCGCGTCGAACGCTGGACCGTGCAGGCCAGCGCCGCCTGGTCGCAAGAACATTTGCAGGACGACGCCCCCCGCGTGCAGGCCAAGCTGATCAAGGCGTTTGCCGAGATCACCGGCATCCGCGCCGAACCGGCCCATGTGGATGTGCACCGCTGGATGTATGCCAAGACTGAAAAGGCCTTGGGCACCAGCCATCTGTGGGATACCAAGGCCGGCTTGGGTGTGTGCGGCGACTGGTGCCTGGGCCACCGCGTGGAAGATGCCTTTGTCTCCGGACTGGAGCTGGCACTGTCTATGGCGTGACCCAGCGCATGAGCTACCGGGGGCGCTTCGCGCCCTCCCCCACGGGCCCGCTGCATGCGGGCTCGCTCGTTGCAGCGCTGGCCAGCTGGCTGGACGCTCGGGCGCATGGGGGCCAGTGGCTGGTGCGTATCGAAGATGTGGACACGCCGCGCTGCGTGCCGGGCGCTGACCAGACCATCCTGCAGCAGTTAGCCGCCTGCGGCCTGCAGTCTGACGAAGCACCGGTCTGGCAAAGTCAGCGCAGCGCGTTGTACCTGCAGGCGCTGGACCAACTGGTGGCCGCCGACCTGGCCTACCCCTGTGCCTGTTCTCGCAAAGACATTGAACTGGCGCTGGCTGCCCAGGGTGGTGGCAAGTCGCGGCACGGTGAACTGGTCTACCCCGGCACCTGCCGCCATGGCCTGCACGGCAAAACGGGGCGCACCTGGCGCTTACGCACCGACAGAGATAGTTTTGAAGGAAATAAGCCTCTAGCCCCCATAAAACCTACGCAAACAGCTCCTAAAACCATAGCACCTATAGATCCGTCGCTGCATTGGACCGACCGCCGCCTGGGCCCCCAAAGCCAGAACGTGGCCCAGGAGGTGGGCGACTTTGTGCTCAAACGGGGAGACGGTTTGTGGGCCTACCAGTTGGCCGTTGTGGTGGACGACGCGGCGCAAGGCATCAGCGATGTGGTGCGGGGCGAAGACCTGACCGACAACACGGCACGGCAAATTCTGCTGCAACGGGCACTGGGCCTGCCCACACCGCGCTACCTGCACACCCCGCTGGTGCTGGGGACCAACGGCGAAAAACTCAGCAAGCAAAATGGTGCCCAGGCGCTGGACACCGCCACCCCCGAGGCGGCATTGCACGCCCTCCAACAGGCTGCCCGCATGCTGGGGCTGCCCGCAGCACCAACCCATTCCAGCCGCGGCGACCAACTTGCGCTCTGGACCCAGGCGTGGCGCTCAATCCAGATCAGCCGCTAGGGTATCTCCGGCCTCTGCCTCGCGGTCGGAACGCCGCTTTTTCATGTGCGCCTTGGACTGGTACATGCGCTGATCGGCCTCAGCAATGCAGTGGTCCAGCGAGACATCGGCACCGCTGCGCATGGCGTGGCCCATGGCGGCGCTGGGCCGGCCCCACTCGCCGGATACCGCGGGGTGGCTGGTTTGGGCGCAGCGTTCACGCAGCGCCTCTAGGCTCAGCAGCACCTGGGGCTCCTGCGTGGCCGGCAGCACCATCAAGAATTCGTCGCCCCCAATGCGGAAGAAATGCCCCTGGGGCCACTGCTGGCGCACCAGGTCCGCAAACAGCACCAACAGCGCATCGCCGGCCGCGTGACCAAAACTGTCGTTCACGCGCTTGAGGTTGTTCAGATCCGCCACCACGATGGCTTGCGGGTAGACGGCTGGAATTTCCTGGTCTGCCTTGTGGCTGAAGTAGTTGCGGTTGTGAAAACCGGTTAGCGGGTCGGTGTAGAGAAACTGCTCACGCTCAGTGAGGAACTGGGTGCGTGCCTTTTGCTCCGCCAGCTTGCGCACCACTTTGATGACCACCAGCAGAATGCCGACCAGCACCACCAAAAGCCCCGCCACAATCAGAATTAACTGCCGATTGGCCTCGTTGCGCAAGGCCGGAACGCTCTGGATGCCGGCGTACTTGGCATCCTCAAAACGGATCAGCGGGATCACCTTGTCCATGATGGACGCCAGTTCGGCTTGGCGGCGGCTCACGCCGAAGTACACGAACGAGTCCTTGGAGGTGTTGCCCCGTTTGACCACATCGGTGTAGCCCAGGCCGTTGATGTAGAACTCCACCACGGTCGGGTTTTCAATCATGTAGTCCACATCGCCGCTGCGCACCAGCCGCAGCGATTCCATGATGTCGGCCGTGCGCACAATCTGCGGGTTCTTGAGGTTCTTGCGCAGATACTCCTCGTGCCAGAAGCCGTCAATCACGGCCACCTTCTTCCCGTCCAGGCCGTACACATCCTGCACCGGCGGGCTGCTTTTCAGGCCGACGATGATGTCGCGCTCATTGCTGATGGCATGGGGAAAGATGAAGTCCTTCAACCGGTCTTCGGTCTTGGCCATATTCACCACATCCACATCCCCCGTGCGCGCCTTTCCCATGATCTCGGCAAAGCTGCCGCTGACCACCTTGAAACGTATGCCCACGGTATCGCCAATGCGCTTGAGCATCTCGCCTGCAATGCCCCGGTACTCGCCGCTCTCGTAGTAGTCGAACGGCAAATAGTCCTCGGCCACGCCCACCGTGGCGGTGCCGCTTTTCTCCAACCAGCGCAGCTCCGCCTCGCTGAGCCGCAGGATCTTGCGGTTGTACAGGCGCTGTGCGCTGTCCTTCATGGCGCGGATGGCCACTTCGCGCTGCGCGATGTACTGATCCAGAATGCCCGCCAGCACCTGCTCGTCCCTGGCCACGGCCATGGTCATGTCCGAGGTGATGGCCCGCAGCTCTGCCACCAAGGCCAGCTTGGGGTGCGCATAGAGAAACTCATACTCCAGCCCGCCGCCTGCCGTCACAAAGCCATCCACCTGCCCACCCTCCAGGGCTTGCAGGCCCTTCTCCTGCTCGTCAAACTCCACGGGCTGCAGGTGCACGTTGGGAAACTCGCGGGGCAGTTGCTCGATGACAAAGTCGTTGCGGATAAAGCCAACGCGCTTGCCGTCCAGATCACCCAGCGTCTGCACCGTCGAATCGTTGCGGGCGAACACGGTGTAGGGGTACTTCCACACGGGCCGGGTAAACCGCATGATGCGCTCGCGTTCAGGCGTAGGGTTGGCGCCATAGAGGATGTCGATGTCCCCCTGCACAAACCGGCTGTACGCGTCGTCCCACCCCTTCACCTGGGCGGGCACCACGCGCAGCCCCAGTTGCTCCTGCATGTCCTTGAGCAGCGCGTGCAACAGGCCTATGCGGTTGCCGCGGAACTCAAAGCTGTCCATGCCTGCAAACGGGTCAAACCCCACGGTGTAAGTTTTGCCCTTGTGGGCCGCCAGCCAAGCTTGTTCTTCGGCGCTGATCTTCAGGCCCTCGGGTGCCGCCTGCGCCAGGCCTGAAGTCAAACTGCCCAGTACCAACAGCACAGCCACGCGCAGCCAGGCGGCGTAACGCGGAAGCAGGCGGGTCAACAGCATGGTTGGGCCTTGCAGATGAGTGGGGTTATAGAGGATGGGCCGCCGGCAATTCTGCAGGCAATGTCCGGCGCCCCGCAACCGCATCGGCCAGCGCCTGCAGCGCGGCCTGAATCGCACTGGCGATGGCGGGGGTGGCCACCATGCCCTCTTCATCCAACCGGGCACCGACCAAAGGCAGCGTGACGGAGGCTGGCTCCACAATCACCGCGGCCATGGTGGTCAACACCTCGCGCAGGGCATCGTCCGCATGGTGGGCCCGTGGCGAGGCGTTGAGTACAGCCACGGGCTTGTAGGCAAAGGGCTCAAAGCTCACCAGCCAGTCCAGCGCGTTCTTGATAGTGCCCGTCATGCCATGCGCGTACTCGGGGCTGGCAATCAGCAGGGCATCGGCCTGCGCCACCTGGGCGCGGAACTGCTGTACGGCCAGCGGCGGTGCGGCTTCCAGGTCCGGGTTGAACAGAGGCAGCTCGCCCAGACCGGGACACTGCGGGACCTCGATGCCCGCGGGCGCGAGTCGGGCTGCGGCACGCAGCAGCGCAGAATTGATGGACGCGGCGCGCAGGCTGCCCGAGACCGCCAGCAAACGCATCACCATTTGGGCGCGATACGTGCACCGGGCATGAGGTCATAGGGCGCGACCCAGCCCGACAGTGCCTTCATGCGCTGCGCCCAGGCACCCACATGGGGGTAGCGGGTGTGCAGGTCCAGGCCGTTTTCCTCTTCCGGGTAAAAGGCGTAGCCACACATGGAGAAGTCGGCAATCGTGGGCGCATCGCCCACCATGAAGGGTGTGTGGGCCAAGTGCTTGTCGACGATGTCAAAGGCAACCTCAATCCGGCCCTTAAGCCAGGCCATCACGGCCGGATCGGGGGCTGCGGGGCCAAAGGATTTGCTGAAGCGGTAGCTGGCAAAGTAGCTGGTGAACTTGTGGTTGTCGAACAGGATCCAGCGCAGCACCTCCAGCTTTTCCTCGGGCGTGGTGCCCCCAAAGGCGCCATGCTTGTCAGCCAGGTAAGTAAGGATGGCGCCGGACTGGGTGATGCGGCGCGCGCCGTCTTCCAGAATCGGCGCCTCGCCCATGGGGTTGGTGGACTCGCGCCATGCAGGGTCGCGCGAGGCGCCGTTCATGAAGTCCAGAAACACGGGCTCATACGGCTGGCCTAGGGCGCGCAGGAAAAAAGCCACCTTGAAACTGTTGCCCGATTGGGCGAAGCAATGCAATTTGTACATTACGTATGTCCTCTAAATTCGGTAAATAGTGCCTCGAAAAGCCTTAAATTTGACGCGACGGCTATTGGGGCAGCAAAGATCATGATCCAATTCATGAACCTCCAACGCAGATCTGGTCTTCCCAAGTGCCTTCACTCGTGAAAGATACCACCTGCCACCCCAAGAATCATGCTGCTTTTTCTCGCCAAATTTGGACAATGCCTCGACGCCTCGAAGGCTGTGGCCCTCAGCCGACACTCAGGCGCAAGGGTAACCGTCATACTCGTTGCGGGCCTATTGGGCCTTTGCCAACTGGCCCCAGCAGCGGCAATATCTGCGGCATCGCTAAAAGCACCCGCAGACAGCGTATTCCTCGAAAATCTGACGTCCTTCGAGCTCAAAAGCTTGATTGCGAACGGAACCACGACGGTCTTGGTTCCTATTGGTGGCACCGAACAAAACGGCAAGCACATGGCGCTGGGCAAGCACAACGTGAGAGTGAAATATCTTGCGGGGACGATCGCGCAGCGACTTGGAAATGCGGTGGTCGCCCCGGTCGTCGCCTATGTGCCAGAGGGCTCCATTGCGCCGCCCGCGGCCCATATGCGCTTCACTGGAACGATCTCAATCCCGGATGCCACCTTTGAATCACTCTTGGAATCCACCGCAAAAAGCTTGAAACAGCACGGATTTCTGCATGTCATATTCCTGGGCGACCATGGAGGCTATCAAAAGAATGAAGTAAATGTTGCCAATAAAATCAATGCGGCAAAAAGCTCAAATCCCGGCTTCGGCGTGTTCGCTCTGGCCGCGTATTACGAAGCTTCGCAAGGGCCGTGGATTGAAGTGTTGCGAAGCAAGGGCTTCTCCGACGCAGAGATAGGTACCCATGCCGGTCTTTCGGATACATCCCTCATGATGGCCATCGACAAGTCCTTGGTTCGGGACAAGCTCCTCGACAGTGGGGTTGCAATGAGTCCCTCCGAGGGGGTGTATGGCGACCCCCGAAAGGCATCTGCCGAGTTGGGCGCGATCGGCGTTGAACTCATTGTGAGCCGGTCTGTGAAGGCAATTCAAGATGCGTTGACCAAGATGTCGACGCAGAAATAGGTAAATGGATCAAGGTAGTTTGTGGTTTTCAAAATTCAAAAGTTTTTCGCATTAGCAGTCTTCACTATTTTGCTGGTCATTGGGGCGCTCAAAGTCTCAACATTTTCAATTGCAGCAGACCAACCCGACGGGCTAGACCTCAAGGCCAGTTCTGAGTTGTTTTTGAATGTGTACCGCAACGCCAGAGCCGACAACTTGAGTCCCGCGGTGATGGATGACTTGAACCGCGTCTATGTACCCGAGCTTCGTGGCAACTCCGTTGCTGTCATAGATCCAGAGACACTAAAGGTGATTGACCGCTTTTCTGTGGGCCGTAGCCCCCAGCACATCATTCCCTCCTGGGACCTGCGTACGCTCTGGGTTGCCAACAATGCAGAGCGCCGCAAGGATGGAAGTCTTACGCCTATTGATCCACGCACGGGAAAACCAGGTACGCCCGTGAGCGTGGATGACCCCTACAACATGTACTACACGCCCGATGGGCAACATGCCATTGTTGTGGCGGAAGCCAAGCACCGTCTTGATTTCAGAGACCCCAAGACCATGCAACTGGAGTACTCCATTGAGGCCCCGCAGTGCGGGGGCATCAACCACGGAGATTTTTCCTCCGATGGGGGATACGCCATCTTTACCTGCGAGTTCGATGGAACCATCGTAAAAATCGATTTGGACCAAAAATTGGTTATGGGGTACCTCAAACTGACCCTACCCAAAACACGCTACCGAGACAGCACGGGCCCCGCGGCCCCCTTGGAATCAGAGATTTGTACCTCTACCAAGGCCATGCCTCAAGACATACGCATCGCTCCCAACGGCCGCCTCTTCTATGTGGCCGACATGGAATCCGACGGCGTACACCTCATTGACGGAGAAACTCTCACCGAAGTGGGGTTTATTGCAACAGGTGTCGCTGCCCACGGCCTTTATCCCAGCCGGGACGGGAACAGCCTGTATGTCACCAACCGCGGATCTCATGCGATACATGGAAAAAAGAATGGCCCGGGCAGCGTCACGGTCGTCAACTTTTCCACGAACACGGTGACTGCCAACTGGTCCATCCCCGGTGGAGGGAGCCCCGACATGGGCAACGTCAGCGCAGACGGAAAGTGGCTCTGGTTGTCGGGACGCTATGACGATGACGTCTACCGTTTCAACACCGCATCAGGCGCTGTCGACAAAATCCATGTGGGCAGTGAACCACACGGGCTTACCGTCTGGCCACAGCCCGGCAAATTTTCCCTGGGCCACACGGGAAACATGCGCTGACCCGCACCTTCGATCGTCCAAATCCAAGATTGCTGCCCGCCTGCCTACAATGCAGGCCCTAGCCTTGCGCCACCGTTGCTGACCATGACCACCCCTACGCCCGACTCCACCCCGCCTGAGCAATCCGCCGAAGAAGGCGCCAAGCCCTTCATGCGCACCATCAAGAGCTTTGTGAAGCGCGCGGGCCGCATGGGCAGCGGGCAGATCAAGGCGATGGAAGAGCTGGGACCGAAATTCCTGTTTCCCTACCAACCATCTGCTATCGATTTCGAAGCTGCTTTTGCAGGAGCGGCGGGGGCTGGCGGCCAAAATGGTGCCAAACGCCCTGTGGTGCTGGAGATCGGCTTTGGCATGGGCGAGGCCACGGCCAAGATTGCAGCCACACTGCCCGACACCAACTTCCTGTGCTGTGAAGTGCACGAGGCCGGCGTAGGCGCCCTGCTCAAGCGCATTGGCGAAAACAACCTGACCAACATCCGCATCTGCAACCACGACGCTGTGGAGGTCATCGACCATATGCTGCCATTGGGCAGCCTGGACGGCGTGCACATCTTCTTCCCTGACCCCTGGCACAAGACCAAGCACAACAAGCGTCGCCTGATCCAGAGTCCGCTGGTGGCCAAGCTGGCCGCCCGCCTGAAGCCCGGCGGCTACCTGCACGCGGCCACCGACTGGGAGCCTTATGCCCAGCAGATCCTGGAAGTGCTGAGCGCCGAACCCAAGCTCAAGAACCGCGCGCTGGCCAACCACCCGGAGCTGGCCGGATACGCGCCCAAGCCACACTACCGCCCGCTCACCAAGTTCGAGAACCGCGGCATCAAGCTGGGCCATGGCGTGTGGGACGTGGTCTTCGAGCGCATCTAGTCCGCTGGCATGGCGCGCCCCCGCCCCAATGCCCCGCCCCCACGCAACGGGGTGGGCCCGAGTTCTGTCGTGCTGCCCCAGGGGCCCTGGACCACGGTGCTGGAATTTCTCGTGCAACGCTTCCCCGCTATCAGCCAGCCCCAATGGCTGCAGCGCCTGCAGGACGGCGATGTGGTGGACGACGTCGGCCAGGTGCTGACGCCGCAAGAGGCTTACACCCCCAAGCGCAGGCTCTACTACTACCGCGCACTGGAAACCGAGCCGCCTATTCCCTTTGATGAGGTGGTGCTGTGGCAGGACGAGCACCTGCTGGTGGTGGACAAACCGCACTTTTTGCCGGTCATGCCCTCGGGCAAATACCTGCAGGAAACCGTGCTGGTGCGCCTGAAAAACCGGCTGGCCCTGCCCGACCTGACCCCCATCCACCGCATCGACCGCGACACTGCGGGACTGGTGCTGTTCTCCATCAACCCCGCGACCCGCAATGCGTACCACGCCCTGTTTCGTGACCGGGTGGTGGACAAAACCTACGAGTGCATCGCGCCCTGGAACCCCGCCCTGCCCTGGCCCGTCCACCGCGAAAGCCACATCACCGTGGCCGCGCACTTCATGCAGCAAACCGAGGTGGACGGGGCGGTGAATGCCATCACCGACATCACCCCGCTGGAAACCCTGGGGAAGTGGGCGCGTTATCGCTTGCACCCCCTGACTGGTCAGCGCCACCAGCTGCGCGTGCACATGGCGGCGCTGGGCCTGCCTCTGCTGTTTGACGGTATCTACCCCACGCTCACGCCGGAAGACTCCACCGACTACGCCCGCCCGCTGCAACTGCTGGCCCAGCGCATTGCCTTCACCGACCCGCTGAGTGGCCAGCCACGCCAGTTTGACAGCCAGCGCCAGCTGCTCTCGCTGCAGGACTTGCAAGAAATTGACCGCCAGCCCCTGTGAAATATGCGCCAACAGCTCCTAAAATAATAGCGCCACACAAGCCGCATGGCTGGCGGTACACTGCGCCAGCGCTCTGCATGTTCGTCCCGGCCGCGAGGTGTCTTTGAACAAGAAGCTGACCATCACCATGGCAATCCTCGCCGGCCTGCTGGCCGGAGCGGTCCCGGTTGTCGTCTCCCTGCACCTTGCCCAGCAACAAAGCCTGCAGGCCGAACAAGAGCACATGCTGGGCTATGCCCGCGACGTGCTGCTGCGCTCCGAGAACACCACGCGCGAGGCCTACCGGGGCATAGACCGCCTGATCCAGGCCCGTGCCCAAGACCCCTGCTCCGCCACACAGATTGCACTGATGGGCGAGATTGACCTGGTGTCCGCATCCATCCAGACCATGGTCTATATCGACAAGGGACAGTTGGTCTGCACCTCGCTGGGCAAACTTCCCCAGGCCTTGCCCGTGGAGGCCGAACAAACGGCCACCATCAAGGAAGGCGTCACGCTCTACACCAAGGTAAAGCTGCCGTTTGCGCCTGGCGTCACCTTCATCGTGCTGGAACACGGGGGCTACGCGGCGGTCATCCACGAGGCGATCACGCTGGACATTCCCACCAACCCGGCCAACGTGTCGCTGGCTACCTACTCACCGCGTGCGCGCAGCATCCGTTCCTCGCGCGGCTATGTGCGCCAGGAGTGGATGGAACACCCGCGCCCCGACGGCGAGACCACTTTTGTCGCCGACGGCTACCTGGTGGCGCTGGTGGAGTCGAGCCACTTTTCCACCGTCACCATGGCCGCCGTGCCGCTGTCGCAGCTGCATGCGCGCACCGTGGCGGCCGCCAAAAACCTGGTTCCCCTGGGCATTGCCGCCGGGCTGGCGCTGGCATTCCTGGTGCTGCTGGCCACCCGCCAGCAAATGGCCCTGCCTGCAATGATCCGCGCCGGGCTGCGGCGCGGCGAGTTTTTTGTGCTGTACCAGCCCATCGTGAACCTGCAGACCCTGCAGTGCGTGGGGGCCGAGGCCCTGGTGCGCTGGCGCCGCACAGACGGCAGCATCACCCCGCCCGACCGATTCATTCCCGCGGCCGAAGAGTCCGGGCTGATCCAGTCCATCACCCACCGTGTGCTGGCGCTCTGTGCACGCGACCTCAAGGACTTGCTGCAGCGCCATCCGGGCTTTCATCTGGGTGTCAACCTGTCTTCGGTCGACCTGCAGTCCAACGACACCATCACCCATCTGCGCACCCTGAGGCAGGCCACCGGTGCCGGGCCACAGCAACTGGTCATGGAAGCCACCGAACGCGGACTGATGAACGCCGAGCAAGTGCGCGCCATCATCCACGGCATCCGCGCACTGGGCATGGAAGTCGCGGTGGACGACTTTGGCACCGGCTACTCCAGCCTGTCCTATTTGGGCACGTTTGAGCTGGACTACCTGAAGATCGACAAGTCCTTCGTAGACACCCTGGGCACCGACGCCGCCACCAGCCACGTGGCCATGCACATCATCGACATGGCCAAGAGCCTCAACCTCAAGATGATTGCCGAAGGTGTGGAAACCGAGGAACAGGCGGCACTGCTGCGCGCACGCGGTGTGCAGTTCGCCCAGGGCTGGCTGTTTGGCAAGCCCATGCCCATGGACGAACTGGCCAGGCGACTGGAAGAAGAAGCTACGCAAGCCGTAGCGACCCTGCCGCCAAGCACCTAATTGTCGTTGGCTGGCTTGGGGGTTTTGGCCTTCTTCAGGGCGTCGGCAATGGCTTGGGGGTCTCCGCTGCGCAGCTCCTGTGACAGCGCCCGGGCCGCCTCGGCCCGCTGCGCGGCGTAGGCCTGCAAGGCTTCCAGGGTCTTGGCCGATGGGGCAGCACCACCCGGTGTGGCCGCTGCCAGTTCTTCAAAGCTGCGCTGGTATCCGGCCGCCACCTCGGCGTCAATGCGACCGGCCAGCTGCTCGAACGACTGGCCGCTATGGGGCGCGACGTCCAGCAAACTGCCCCAGCGCTGGCTGATACGCTGGTCTTCCTGCAAGAACTCGGCAATCGACTCACGCGCCTTGAGCTCTTCACCAAACAGGTAGGCCGGCGCTGGCAACTTCCACACCAGCCCGGCAACGACCAGCACCAGGGCCAGGGCCGCGCCCCATTGCAAGCGCCGTGTGGAGGGACTCTGCGCCGTCCAGGGCCGTGCCAGCAGGCTGCCGATCAACGCGCCCGCGACAAATCCACCCGCGTGGGCTGCGTTGTTGATGCTGACAATGAACTGCCCCAGCCCCAACATGAGCGCAGAAAACGCCAAAGCGCCACCGAACAACCATTTGAACTCGCCGGCCTCCACCTGCCGGCGCTCACGCCACAAAAAGGCAAGCAAGGCCCCGTACAGGCTGAACACTGCGCCCGATGCACCGCCTGACACCGCCTGGTTGCCCTGCACCACCAGGGGCAGCAGGTTGCCCACAATGCCACTGCCAACGTACAGCAGCAGCAGACGCCACGGCCCTAACAGGCGCTCCACCAGGCGGCCTGCATCCCACAACGCCCACATGTTCACCGCCAGGTGCACCACGCCCCGGTGGACAAACATGGCGGTGACCATGCGCCACCACTGACCATCCTGCGTTGCCGGCCCGAAGTTGGCGCCCCAGGCCAGTTGCACCTCGTTGGGGGAATGCCACCACCCTGCACCGGCCAACACCATGGCAAGAAACACCAGCACGTTGACCGTGACCAAGGTGGTCACCATGGGCACCGTACGTGCGGGGCTGCGCATCAGGTCCGTGAGAGCGGGCGGGCGGGCGGAAGCAGGCAAAGTCATAGGTAGTGTGTGCGCCTCTCAGCGCCCAAACGGTGCTGCCAAGGGTTCCCCCACAAACACGCCTTGCGCGGGCCAGGCCACGCTGCGCCAGTAGGCCTCCAGGGCGCTGGCGCCCTGAGCGTAGTGCGCCAGCAGCAAGGTGGGATGGGGAAACTTCTGCGTGTGGTTGCAAGGCTCACTCACCGTGCCATAGCTGGCCGTGGCACCCGCCTCCAGCCAGTCCAGTGCACTCATCTGGCCCTGCGCGTTGAGGAGCTGCCCACCAAACGACGTAAGGTGGTCCGCCAGTGCGCCGGGTAGCCAGGAGATGCGCGCCATGTGCTCCTCGCGCAGCGTCCCGGTCTGGTAGAGGATCACGCGGGGCAAGGGATCTGATTGGCTGCTGTCCACACGGTCGATCTGCAGGCCCACGGCGGATACCACCGCCGCCTCGGGGAACAGAGGAGCGCGCACGTTGCGCGCCTTGTCTGGAGTAGACACGAACACGGCATGCGCCAACGGCACCCCGCGCTTGCCCAACTGCTGGTCCGCGGCCAGACCGCGGTCTATCAACGCCTTGGCACTGTCGATGCTGCGGGCGGCCAACAGCATGGAGGGCCGCAGACCGTCATCGGTATGCGCTGGGGTGAGCACGCGGTTGTACAGTGGGGAGGGCTTGCTGGGGGCGCACGTGTTTTTGCAGACCTCGGCATCAAAGCCCAGGGTGACGGCGGCGGTAATGCCATTGCACTCCACCGCATAGGGCTGGGCCCAGGCCAGTACCAAAGCACGGGTTTTGCCACCAAAGGCCATCTTCAGTTGCGCTTGAAAGGGTTCAAACTCGGCCGCACTGAGCACGGGCTTCACGGGCAGGTCCACAACCACCACCTGGCTGGCATCGAGGCCGCGCTGGCGCGCATAGTAGTCGCCCACCGCCACCGAATACGGGTCGGCCTGGTTGATCACCAACCCCAGGTCGGCGGGCAACAGGCGCTTGGGGCCCTGGGCCTGCACCTGTACGCCCACGCCTGCACCGATCAGCAACAGCGCGCAGAGCGTCCTACGCGGCCACGAGCTCAGCATCCAGCCACCCCCGCAAACTGTTGACAAAGGCCAGCCCCTGCGCACGCCGCAAGTCTTCAATGCGCACGACCGCCTCGGTCAAACGGCCACTTTGCAGGTGTACGGCCCGCCCAACGCCGGGCAACAAGCCACTGCTCAGCGGGGTCGTAACCCAGCGGCCATCCAGCAGTACCGCGACGTTGCCCCGCGTGCACTCGGTCACCTCACCCTGCGCATTGAACAGCACGGTATCGAACACGCGGGCGTCGGCAGGTGTGAACGCGTCGTAGTGCGCGCGGCGTGTGGTCTTGAAGCGCACAAACTCGCTGTGGGCCTCTGCCAACGGCGCATTGGCCAACTGCAGCCGCACGGGCTGCGGTGTATCCGCGAGCCCAAAGGCCTGGGCCTGAAAATATCCGTTGGCGGGCAGCAGCAATCGCACGCGGTACGTGCCCTGGGGATGGGTGGCGGCCAAGGTCTGCAGCGCCTGCAACGCGCGCGTCCGGTCCCATGGAGTGCCGAAGTGCTGGGCAGCTGTGGCCATGCGGTCCAGATGCAGATCGACGTGATGCAACGCCCCGTCCCGCAGCGCCAGGGTTTCCAGTAGTTCAAACGGCTGGCTGGCGCGCTCCAGAAACATGCGCTTGCTGCGCCACTCCTTCCACTCGCCTTCGGCCTGCGCATCAAAGGTAATGCCGCTGCCAATGCCACAGCGGGCCGCATTGCCTTGCACGGTGGCCGTGCGAATCGCCACATTGAAGGTGGCATGGCCGCCGGGTCGCACCACACCCACGGCGCCGCAGTACACGCCGCGTGCCTCGGGCTCCAGTGCCTGGATCATGCGCATGGCCTGCACCTTGGGCGCACCGGTGATGGAACCACAGGGGAACAGCGCTGTGAACACATCCAGCAGCGTGGTGCCGGGGCGCGTGGCTGCCTCCACATCCGAGGTCATTTGCCACACGGTGGGCAGTGCCTCCAGGTGAAACAGGCGTGGCACCTGCACGCTGTGCGGCTGGGCAATGCGTGAGAGGTCGTTGCGGATCAGGTCGACGATCATCACGTTCTCGGCCCGTTCCTTGGGCGTGTTGCGCAGCTGCGTGGCGTTGGCGGCATCGTCCACCGGGGTAGCGCCACGCGCGGCCGTGCCCTTCATGGGGCGGCTGAGGATGCGCTCACCATCCCAGTCAAAAAACAGTTCGGGCGACACGGACAGCACCTGCTCTGACCCGGCATCAATGAACGCGCTGTACGCACGCGGCTGTGCACGGCGAAGTGCCGCAAAGTAGGCCAGCGGACTCCCGGCAAACTGCGCTTGCAGCGGCGCCGTGTAGTTGACCTGGTACAGCTCGCCGGCCGCTATGGCGCGGTGGATTTCGGCCATGTTGCTGTCAAACACCGACCTGTCCAAGCCGGCGTCCCACACGACCGTGGGCTCCGCCGGGTTGTCTGCCAGGGGTTCTGCCAATGGCTGGGTGTGCACGCCAAACCATGCCAGCGGACCATCGGCTGCATGCACCTGAAAGGCGGCATCAAAGGCGGGCGCCGCCTCGTAGCGCACGTAGCCCACGCACCAGCGGCCTTGGCGGCTCAGCGCGTCTACCTGCGCCAACACCCCGGCCACCTCGTCCACCGCATGCGCCACCAGCACCTGATCGGGTACACCGAACGCCAGCCGCAGCGGAGCTGCGCCGGTGTTGTGCGGGTCACCAAAGTCGATCAGGGCATGGGGCATAGGCAAATGGGAGGCGCGAGTCAGGCCATTCAGGCAACAATTTCCTTGGCGCTGATTTGGTACTTGAAATCGTCGGGTGCGTAGGAGTCCAAACGGCCCGCCGCAGTCTCGGCCGCGGGGTACATGAAGAAGCCGAGCTTGGGACCCTTGGACTGGGGCAGCACCACGTCGTGCGCCACGTTGTAGGCCATCCAGTTACCTTCCCAGCCGCCAAACAGGCCCTTGTTCACCGGGGCCACCAGCGGGTTCTTGGCGGTCTTGATCCACTCGGGGGTTTCCTGGCGCATCACCTTGGCTACGTCCGCCGGGTCCATGCCCACCCAGCCGTGGCCCTTGAGGTACACCTCGGCGCGGCAGTGCTGCGCGCCCTTGAGGCTGGCGGAGTTGCCGCCCAGTTCGCGGTAGCCAAAGGCGCTGGGCGCCACGCGCAGGCCGTACACATCGCGTGCGGGAATGCCCACCGCGCGGCACAGGCCCACAAACAGCGCGTTCAAGTCGGCGCACTTGCCGCCCAGGTTGTTGGTTTCCAGCATGGTCTTGATGTCGCCTTCGCCACAGCCGCGCACCTTGGGTTCGCGGTAGGTGTTGGTAACGATCCAGTCAAACAGCATTTGTGCCTTCTCCACATCGGTCTTGGCGCCGCGGGTGGCTTCCACGGCCGTGCTGCGCACGATGCCATCGGTCGGCAGCAGGTCGGTGGGTTGGGTCCAGTATTTCAGCGTGGCGGCGTCTTCGGCCACAACGCCTTTGCGCGACCAATCCTGCTTGCGGTTTTGCGTCTGGATGCGGCTGGTCAGCTCCACATAGGGCTTAGCCTCGTTCTCGGCAAACTCCACAAACAGCATGCGCGCGCCCGTGGTGTTGTCGTCTTCGATGCGAGCCGCGCCATTGCTGCTGTAGCTGCTTTCCAGCGATTTTTGCCAGTCGCTGTTGACCGAGGGAATCGGCAGCCACAGGCGCGTGCCGCCCTGGGGCTTGGCAATGTCCACGCGGGTGGTGACCTCAAAGGTGCGCCAGGCACCGGGAACGGGAGAGAACTGGCGCTCGGCCGTGCTCGCCGATTGCGCAAAATTGATAGCAGGCAGCGCAGCGCTGGCGAGGGCTACAGCCGTTTTTTGGATAAAAGTACGACGCGAAGCCGCGCGGGAGGCCACGGGGGCAACAGAAGTAACGGGGGTCATACAGAGATCTCCGGGTGAATGAAAAGGCAGCGCGTACGGCGTAACACAAAGTACCCCGGGGTAGCGCAAGGGCGATTATCCCTGCTGCCTGTATATTCAGCCCTCCCCCGCGCTGAAGGTCCCCCGTTTGTCCGACTTTTCCTCCCTGCCGCCAGCCAGCGCCGCCCTGGCCCAGCACGCCCTGCATGCCTTCGAGCAAGTGGTGGGCAGCACGTCTGGCTTTCGTCGCCGCCCCGGCCAGCACCAAATGGCCGAAACCGTGGCTGCCACACTGGCGCAGGCCGACATTGGCGAGCACCCCAACCCGACCAAGGCCATTGCCGTCATCCAGGCCGGCACCGGCGTGGGCAAGAGCGCGGCCTATGCCAGCACGGCCATTGCCATGGCGATGGAGCGCAAGACGCGCGTCATCATCAGCACCGCCACCGTGGCCCTGCAAGAGCAGCTGATGACCAAGGACCTGCCCGCGCTGGCGCGCAGCATGGACCAGCCCTTTGCCTACGCGCTGGCCAAGGGCCGCGGCCGCTACGTCTGCAAGGTCAAGCTGGAACGTCTGGTAGGCAGCGGCGCAGCCGAGGACGACATGTTTGACGACGACATGCCGCAGCCCAAGGTGAGCGCCCTGTCGCAAGAGGCCATTGAAGAACGCCGCCAATCGCTTTACGAAAGCATGGCGCACAAACTGGCCGTGGTGAGCTGGGACGGCGACCGCGACACTCTGGCCGACACACCCGACCCGCGCGACTGGTCGGCCGTAGCCGCCGAGCGCCACACCTGCACCGCACGCCACTGCCCGCGCTACAAGGAATGCAGCTACTACAACGCACGCACCAAGCTGGCCGAGGCCAATGTCATCGTGGCCAACCACGACCTGGTGCTGGCGTCCTTGGGCATGAAGACCCTGCCCGACCTGGACAACTGCCTGGTGGTGTTTGACGAAGGCCACCACCTGCCGGCCGTGGCGCTCGACCAGTTCTCCAGCGCCATGGACCTCTCCAACCTGCGCTGGCTGGACAAGCTGCCCAAGGCCATGAACGAGGTTGCCGGCAAGCTGGCCCTGCATGTGGGCGAAGACGTGCAAACCGTGACCAGCCAGCTCAAGGGTGCACTGACCACGCTGGCGCGCCTGGCTATGGACCTGGTGTGGGCCCACACGGGGCAGAACGCGCGCGGTGAAGGCAATGATGGCACGCTGCGCTTTGCCAACGGCGTGCTACCCGATACGCTGCATGAGCCGGTGACGCAAATCCATGCGCAGGCCCATGGCCTGTCCAAGGCACTGGAGGCGCTGGGTGTGGACGTGAAGGCTGTTGCCAAGGAAGACCCATCGCAGGCCGTGCTGTGCGCCCAGCTCTATGCGCAGCTGGGTGGCTTGGCACCGCGCCTGGGCAGCCTGGTGTCTACCGCGCAGCTGCTGCTGGAGCATGGTGAACAGCCGCTGGCCAAATGGCTGCAGGCCGAGAGCGAAAACGGCTACCTGACGATGACGGCGCACGCCTGCCCCATCGTGCCCGGTGACCTGCTGCGCCAGTTTTTGTGGAGTCAGGTGCGGGGTGCCATCGTCACCAGCGCGTCCCTCACCAGCTGCGGCAGCTTCGATTACTTTTTGAAGGAAGCGGGCCTGTCCAACAAACCCTACGTGACTGCCTTAGAAGTGGCCAGCCCCTTCAACTACGCCAAGCAGGGCAGCCTGACCGTGGTCCACACCCAGGCGGACCCCAAACATGCCGACACCTACACCGCCGAGATGGTGCGCGCGCTCATGGAGGACATCGAACAGGTAAAGCGCGGCGCGCTGGTGCTGTTTACCAGCCGTGCGCAAATGCGCACCGCCACCGACGCACTGCCCGGCCATTTGATGGACATGGTTCTGGTGCAGGGCACGCAGTCGCGCACACGCCTGCTGGCCGCGCACGCAGAACGCGTCGAGAGCGGCATGCCCTCGGTGCTGTTTGGCCTGCAGAGCTTTGGCGAAGGCCTGGACCTGCCCGGCGCGCTGTGCGAGACCGTGTTCATCGCCAAGCTGCCGTTTGCCCCGCCCAGCGACCCGGTGGACGAGGCACGTGCCGAGTGGCTGCGCAGCGTGGGGCGTGATCCGTTCAACGAACTGGTCATCCCCGCCACCGGCGTGAAGCTGCTGCAGTGGACCGGCCGCGCCATCCGCACCGAGGAAGATCGCGCGCAGGTGATTTGCTACGACAAGCGGCTGACGCAGACGAGTTATGGCAAACGCATGCTGGCGGGCTTGCCGGCCTACAAGTTGGGAACGCGGGTGGTGGGCGGGTAGGATGGACTACCGTTTTGCGGCGTTGTCAGTCGTTGGCGAAAGTCTGCTTACTGGAAGTTAGTCAGTGAATCAGTCAGCAGGCAATCGTAGACTTCACGTTTGCCGCGATAGATGAATTTCCGGGGCAAGACTCAACTTGTTGCAATACCCGTAGTCGTTCCACACACTATTCCTTAGTCAACATGCGAAAGCACCTTGCTCTAATTTCGGTCATCACATTGATACACGGCAGCGCCGTTGCTGCAGGTCTAGAAGGCACATGGTTTTCGTGTCTTCCTGAAATGAAGAGCTCGGACATACTCTCAATCGAGCGCGAAGGATCCAAGTACTTATGGAAGTTTTGGTGGGGCCAGCACGAGTCGGGTGAAGGATATGTAGAGTTCGCAGGCAAAGAGGCGATTCTCTTCGGTTGCAAATCCTACCGGGGTGAAGTTGAAAAGGACTGCAATGAACTGAATCCGCCTGAAGCAGCCAGATTGTTCGTGGCTGAACTCAAGCAAAAACACAGATCACGTGTTGCGGCGTTAAAAGGCGGGGTTTGGATACGTACGACTGATGTTGGTTTGCGCGACCTTGACCGCGAATGTGACGCGGTCCGAGAAACACCGTAGACACCTCTGCAAAGCGGCGGAAGCAGTCATCCTGCAAGCAGGCTCGGGTTTTTGCGAGTCAGACGACTTTTTCATGCATTATTCGTAGTCATCAAAAAATTTCCATTGCAACCAATCGCATGGCCTCAATCAAAATCATTTTCGCTGCGGTTGTACTCACCCCCTTTTTCTCTATATCTTGGGCTCAAAATCAACCGAAGCCCGTGCCAACTGATGTTTGGTTTCAGTCCATATATCCATTAATGACTGAGGATTTTTGTAAGCCTGAAAGCCCGTTTCGCCGGGAATACCGTGGCAAGGCCACTGAGTGCCAAGTCATGGTCGCGGTCTGGATGAATCATTGCTATATGGATGTGTTGCGGCAACGGTTCCCTGCGGCATTGAATACACAGCAAGAGGGTGTCAAAGCAGGCGAAATTCTCGGTTTGTGCGTCTATCAAAGCCAGCAGAAGGAAAATTCGACCACGGCTTCGACACCTAAGTCATAACAGGTTGATCGGTACGGATGCGCAGCAGCACAGTGCCGTTTCTTGGCACCTGCTGCTGACCGGGCATCTGAACGACTGCATGTTCTTGCCATTCTGTGCCAGGATGCGCGCCAAGTTAGTTTGGAGTCGCTGCTACATCACCAAAGTGATTCAATTGAATTTGGATCATTCTTTTTGCACTAAAAATCATTGGTACGACTGACAGCAACAATGGAGGTGCAAAGAACAGCAGTGGAATCATTGAAATAATGCCGCCAGCAATGCCCAATCTGTAGCCAAGTGAAAACTTGAATGGCTTGCTGTTCATAGTTCGAAAAACTAGCTTCCAATATTGAAAGAGACTATGCGCCGCAATTACCGCTGCCATCAGTACAAAAGAGCTTTCGAACGATAGCCAATGGGTCACTTCAAACATTGCAAACAGGAGTAGCCCGTATGCTCCCAAAGTCAATACTGTTACCGGCAATCCGCATACCAGCGCAAATGCCCAAAGTTGCCTCTTGGAACGGGTCAAATTTATAACCTCATGGATGAACTGGGTTGCCAAATAGTTCCCAGAGACTATCAGACTCAGCACATCTGGGTAGCTCTTGGACTAAGGCTGTAGGACCGCTCACAGTCCATGACAGCAGCACACGCCGACGAACAACTTTCCGCGAAGCTGCCCCTAGAACTAGGATGCCAATGTCCGCTCTGACGCTTGTTAGGTGTCAATAGCTTGGGCAGCTGTCAGTCTGCTAGCGCCTCAGTGCACCGGCAAAAACAGACATCGGTAAAAGCTCGTGTCTGGCCCTTATAAAAATCAGATTCAAGCTGCAGGCGAGCTGAGAGAATACCGCTTTTTCCCAGAAGGTACTTGTGAACCCATCCCCCGCCCACGCTGATCTCATAGCCACCTACCGCAGGGCGGAGGCCGAGGCTGCGCACAAGTTGGGATTGATCAAGGCGGCGACCAGCAAGGGGCCGAAGGCCATTCAGGCGGCCACCGACACCGCAGCCAAGGCCGCCAAGCGCCGGGATTCGTTGGCCAAGAAGCTGAGCGCCCTGGGCGTGGAGCTTAGGGATTGAGGGCGGGGTTACCCGCCGTGCCCATGGCCTGCTGTTTGCGCGCTGCGTGGTAGGCCGTCAGCACCTGCGTGGCCACCATGTCCAGCGCCGGGCGTGTGTTGCCTTGTTTGTCGGTCCAGACTTTGGGGGTTAAGGCACCCGCGATTGCGACCGCGTCCCCATCGTCCAAGGCCATCAGCGCCGCACTGGCCTCGGCCGCAAACGCAATCACGTTGACGATCAGACTTTCGCCATCCCCCGCCGTTGCCTTGACCTTGGCCAGCGCGAAGCTGCTGCCGTTCTTACCCTGCCGGGTTTCGGCCAGGCCCACCAGGGTGCCTGCCATCAATCCTTCCACCATCGTGCTTCCTCTCGCCCCGCAGGGCAACCACTACAATCGCGCACCTTTTTCACGTGCGCTTTCCATGACCGACACCAATGCCACCTGGCGAAACCGCAGCCTGCAGGCCGTCTGGCACCCGTGCACCCAAATGAAGCTGCACGGCACACCTGACAGCCCGCGACAACCGCTGGTCCCGATTGTGCGGGCAGACGGCGTGTGGCTGGAAGACGCCGAGGGCCGGCGCTACCTGGACGGCATCAGCTCCTGGTGGGTCAACCTGTTTGGCCACAACCACCCCGCTATCCGCGCCGCACTGGTGGACCAGTTGGAACGGCTGGACCACGTGATGCTGGCCGGGTTCACGCATCCACCCGTGGTGCAACTGTCCGAGCGACTCACACAGCTCACCGGCCTGGGCCATGCCTTCTATGGCAGCGACGGTGCCTCGGCCACCGAGATTGCGCTCAAGATGAGCGCGCACTACTGGCGTAACACCGGCCGCCCCGAGAAGTGCCAGTTTGTGGCGCTGGAGGGCGGCTACCACGGGGAGACGGTGGGCGCCTTGGGCGTGACCGACATTCCGCTGTTCCGCACCGCCTATGCGCCTTTGCTGCGCCTGGCGGCCACGGTGCGAAGCCCCGATGCACGCCGCGCTGTGAATGGGCAAACACCCGAGCAGCATGCAGAAGCGGCAGCGGAGCAATTGCGGGACTGGCTGGAACAGCACCACACGACCACGGCCGCAATCATTCTGGAGCCTCTGATCCAGTGCGCCGCAGGCATGGCCATGCACCACCCGCGCTACCTGCAGCGCGTGCGGGCGCTGTGCGACCAGTACGAGGTGCACCTGGTGGCCGACGAGATTGCGGTGGGCTTTGGCCGCACCGGCACCATGTTTGCGCACCAGCAGGCGGGCATTCGACCCGATTTCATCTGCCTGTCCAAAGGCCTGACCGGTGGCACCCTGCCCTTGTCGGCCGTGCTGACCACCGACACGGTGTACCAAGCGTTTTACGACGAGGATGTGGCACGCGGTTTTCTGCATTCGCACAGCTACACCGGCAACCCGCTGGCCTGCCGCGCCGCGCTGGCCACGCTGGACCTGTTTGCGCAGACCGGCATTCTGGAAAAGAATGTCCAGGCATCCGAACGCCTGTGGGCCCAGTTCGCCCCGCTGACCCAACACCCCCGTGTGCAACATGCGCGCCGCCTGGGCATGGTGTTCGCGTGGGACGTGCCCAACCGCCTGCCCGACTTTGCCAAGCGCTTTGCCGCCCATGCGCTGGCGCGTGGTGCCGTGCTGCGCCCCATAGGCCACACGGTCTACGCCATGCCGCCCTATGTGATCAGCGAGGCCGAAGGCACGCTGCTGGCGCAAGCCGCGCTGGGGGCGCTGGAAGCCACTCTGGCCGAGGAGGCTGCGGACCAGCCCTCCTTCGTTGCGGGAGTCGTCGATGGCGTCTGAACCTGCCTGCCTGTTTGTCACCGGCACCGACACGGGGGTTGGCAAAACCCTGGTGAGCGCCGCCCTGCTGCACGCGCTGCGTCGCCGCTATCGGCGCGTGGTAGGCATGAAACCGATGGCCGCAGGGCTGGAGTTGCGCAATGGCCAGTGGGTCAGCGACGATGCGCTGGCGCTTGCCGAGGCCTCCAGCATCATCGCACCAGCGCGACTGGCCAACCCGGTGGCCCTGCGCCATGCCATGTCCCCCCACCTAGCCGCTCGGCTGGAAAACAGCCACACCACGGTGGCCGATCTGCTGGCTGCCCAGCGCGAACTTGCCACACTGTGCGACGCCATGGTGGTGGAAGGCTCGGGCGGCTGGCGCGTGCCCATCAACGACTCCGAAACCCTGGCCGATTTCGCCATTGCAATGCAAGCCCCCGTGGTGCTGGTAGTAGGCGTGCGCCTGGGCTGCCTGAACCACGCCCTGCTGACCGCCGAAGCCGTACGCCGCGATGGCCTGACGCTGGCAGGCTGGGTGGCGAACACGCTGACACCGGACATGCCCGCACTGACTGAGAACATAGACACCCTGCGACAGACTTTGGGTGCGCCGCTGCTGGGCGTGGTGCCCTGGTCGGCCGCTCCCGATGCGCGCCATATCCCCATGGAGTTGCCATCGCTATGACCGCTAGTTGGCTAGATGAATTTGCGCCACGCATCACCGCACTGGAAGCCCAAACCCTGCTGCGCCGCCGCCGCGTGGTCACCCCCATGGATGGTGCCCGCCTGATGGTGGATGGCGAGTCCCTGTTGGCGTTTTGCAGCAATGACTATTTGGGCCTAGCCCAGCATCCCTTGCTGCGCGCAGCGGTGCATACGGCAGTGGATGCGTATGGCGTGGGCGCAGGCGCTTCGCCCATGGTCAGTGGCTACAGCGCGGCCAACGCGGCGCTGGAAGACGAGCTGGCCCTGGCTGTAGGTCTACCGCGTGCGCTGTATTTTTATGCCGGCTACTCCACGAATGCCAGCGTGCTGCCGGCGCTGGTGGGTGCCGGGGACGCGCTGTTTTCCGACAGCCTGAACCACGCCTGCCTCATCGACGGAGCGCGCCTCTCCAAAGCCAACATCCAACGCTACGCCCACTCCGATCTGGCAGCCCTGGAGCGTTTGCTGGCGGAATCAACTGCGCGCAAGAAGCTGGTGGTTAGCGACGCCGTGTTCAGCATGGACGGCGATGTGGCCAACATCCCTGCGCTGCTGGCACTGTGTGAACAGCACGACGCGCTGCTGATGCTGGATGATGCCCACGGCTTCGGCGTGCTGGGGCCGCAGGGTCGTGGCTCGCTGGCTGCCGCAGGATTCATCGGACCAACCGCCTCGCGCCGCGTGCTCTATATGGCTACGCTGGGCAAGGCCCTGGGCGTGGCCGGTGCCTTTGTGGCGGGGGACGTCACGCTCATTGAATGGCTGCTGCAAACCACCCGCAGCTACACCTACGCCACGGCAGCCCCAGCGTTGCTGGCAGAGGCCGTACGTGCGGGCTTGCAATGCGTGCTGGGGGAAGAAGGCGAACACCGACGCGCGCATTTACAACAACTGATCGCGCAGCTGCAGGCGGGCCTGGCACCGGGCGCCCACCCCGCGGTGGATGCGCGAGGCTGGACGCTGATGCCGTCCAGCACACCCATCCAGCCGCTCATCATCGGCAGCAATGCCGATGCCATGGCGTTGACCCAGCAACTGCGGGCGCAGGGGTTCTGGGTACCGGCCATCCGCCCACCCACGGTGCCTGCGGGCACGGCACGCCTGCGCATTGCGCTGTCGGCCGCACACACGCGGCACGATGTGCAGCAGCTGCTCGGCGCGCTACAGGCGCTGGCGTCCGCCGCTTAGGCGGCGGGAATGGTGGAGCGGGTCTTCAGGCCCAACTTACTCAGTAGGGTCACGTCGGCCCCCACATCGGGGTTGCCGGTCACCAACAGCTTGTCGCCATAGAAGATGGAGTTTGCGCCGGCCATGAAGCACAGGGCCTGCACCGCGTCGCCCAGCTGCTGGCGCCCGGCCGATAGCCGCACACGCGCCTTGGGCATGAGGATGCGGGCCACGGCAATCACGCGCACAAAATCAAACGGGTCGATGGGGTCGCTGTCGGCTAGCGGGGTGCCGGGCACGCGCACCAGGCTATTGATGGGCACCGACTCGGGGTACGGCGACAGGTTGGCCAGTTGGGCCAGCAGGCCGGCGCGGTGGGCCGGCGTTTCGCCCATGCCGACAATGCCGCCACAGCAGACGCTGATGCCGGCCGCACGCACATGGCCCAGCGTGTCCAGGCGATCTTGGTAGGTACGGGTGTCCACCACTTCGTTGTAGTACTCGGGGGCGGTGTCCAAGTTGTGGTTGTAGTAGTCAAGCCCCGCGTCACGCAGCTGCGTGGCGTGGTGCGATTCCAGCATGCCCAGCGTGGCACAGGTCTGCATGCCCAGTCCCTTCACCGCGCTGACCAGCTCGGCCACCTTCTCCACGTCGCGGTCCTTGGGAGCGCGCCAGGCGGCACCCATGCAGAAGCGCGTGGCACCCGCATCCTTGGCGGCCTGCGCGGCGCGCAGCACCTCGTCCACCTCCATGAGTTTCTGGGCCTTCACGCCGGTGTCGAACTCTGCGGCCTGCGGGCAGTAGCCGCAGTTCTCGGGGCAGCCACCGGTCTTCACCGACAGCAGTGTGGCCAGCTCAATATCGCCCTCGGGCCAGTGCTGGCGATGCACGGTCTGCGCCTGGTGCACCAGGTCCAGCAGTGGCGTGTCCAGCAGGGCTTGCACGGCGTCCACGCTCCAGGTGGTGGAGGCACTATGCCCGCTCTCTGTGCGCTTGGGTTGAAAGTGCAGGGTTTGGGTGGCGGGGGCGTATTCCAGTGTTGTTGTCATCTGTCTCTCTCAAAAAATCCAACGAAAGCGGTTGAAAAAAAGCGCCCCTCAGGACGCTTTTTTCTTGTCCGGCCAAGCCGCTTATTGTTCTACAAAAGCGCGCTCCACGACATAGTCCCCTGGGGTAGTCGTGTTGCCTTCCTTGAAGCCCTTGGCATCCAGAATTTCGCGCATGTCCTTGTTCAGGCCCGGGCTGCCGCAAATCATGATGCGGTCGGTGGCCGGATCGAGCGGGGGCAAGCCCAGGTCAGCCGGCAGCTTGTCAGACTCGATCAGTGTGGTGATGCGGCCCTGGTGCTCAAACGCCTCGCGGGTAACCGTAGGGTAGTAGAGCATCTGGTTGGTCACCATTTCACCCAGGAACTCGTGCTTGGGCAGCTCGTTCTTGAAGTAGTCGTAGTAGGCCAGTTCCTTGACTTCGCGCACACCGTGCACCACGATGACTTTTTCAAACTTCTCGTAGGTCTCGGGGTCACGCGCCACGCTCAAGAACGGGGCCAGGCCCGTGCCGCTGCCCAGCAAATACAGGTTCTTTCCGGGCAAGAGGTAATCAATCAGCAGCGTGCCGGTGGGTTTGCGACCCACCACAATCTTGTCGCCCACCTTGATGTGCTGCAGCTTGGAGGTGAGCGGGCCATCTTGCACCTTGATACTCAGAAACTCCAGATGTTCTTCGTAGTTGGCACTGACAATGGAATAGGCGCGCAGCAACGGCTTGCCATTCTCCTGGCGCAGGCCAATCATGGTGAAGTGACCATTGGAAAAACGCAGGGCCGGATCCCGAGTGGTGGTGAAGCTGAACAAACGGTCTGTCCAGTGGTGTACGCTTAAAACTGTTTCTTCCAGAAATGCACTCATGGGGGCCTTGGGTGAGGGTCAGTCAGTGGGGGATGCCCGCGGCCACTTCCGGCTAGGGCGAAACCCTATATTGTAAAACTCCATACCCCCACGACTTGTTATATCGATATTGATTTGAGTCATTAGCGCGACCGATATGCCCCACGCCTCTGCCCCGCCTGAATCCCCTCTCACTGGACTGCTGGTGGTCTGTCTGTGCGCCCAGTGGTGTGGCACCTGCACCGAGTATCAACCCCTGTTTGCGCAGCTGCAGACCGACTTTCCGGATGCGCGTTTTATGTGGGTGGATATTGAGGACGAAGCAGACCTGGTGGACCCGATCGAGGTGGAGAACTTCCCGACCATCCTGATCAGCCACAGCGATCAGCCCCGGTTTTTCGGCACAGTGACGCCACATCTGGACACCCTGCGCCGACTCATCCAGTCCAGCAGTGCAGCAGACGCCCGCCCCGTGGAGGTCCCGGAGGTCGTGGCCCTGGCTCAGCGCTTGCGCGCACGCTGAGGCTGGAGCAGGGGTTGCCAAAGGCGGTCGCCCTCGGGGCCGGCCCAGTCCAGCGCGCCGCGTACCACGCCACGCACTTGGCTTTCGGTATCCATCAACACGGTGGAGGGGTAAATGCGAATGCCCCAGGCTTTGGCGATGTCACCTTGCACGTCCCGCACCACGGGCAAGGCTAGTCTCGTGTTGTTGATAAAGCGGGCAATGGCGTCGAACGACTCTTTGAGGTTGATGGCCAGCACCACCATGCGCTCCGATTCCCGCGCGGCAAGGGTTTGCAGCGCAGGCATCTCGGTGCGGCAGGGTTCACACCAGCTCGCCCAGAAGTTGAGCAGCACCACGCGGCCACGCAGGTCGGGCAGGCTCCAGTGTTGCCCTTCCAGGTCCACCAGATCGCCCGCAGGCACCGCCTGTTTGGGCCCCCAGGGCTGAACGTCATAGCCGGGGTTGGACACAGCAGCCGCAACAGTTGGCACCAGACTGGCTGCGCCCAGCAGGCCCAGCAGTTGCCGGCGCATCATTGGCACTTATGCATCAAATACGGCCCTAGCCCGCATGGAATATGCGCAAGCAGCTTCATTTTTGATAGCGCCACGCTGTCCTGTCACAGCTTGGCAGTCACCCAGGCCTGCACGCTGGCCAGCGCGCCAGCCAGCTTGGCGGGCTCGGTGCCGCCGGCCATGGCCATGTCGGGCTTGCCGCCGCCCTTGCCACCCACTTGCGCGGCCACAAAGTTGGCCAGCTCACCGGCCTTGACCTTGCCCGTGGTGTCGTTGGTCACGCCGGCAGCGATCTGCACCTTGTCGCCGTCTACCGCGCCCAGCACGATGACGGCGGTCTTGAGCTTGTCCTTGAGCTTGTCCATGGTGTCGCGGAGGGTCTTGGCGTCGGCGCCGTCCAGCTTGGCGGCCAGTACCTTGACGCCGTTCACGTCCACAGCGCTGCTCATCAGTTCATCGCCTTGGGCAGACGCCAGCTTGCCCTTCAGGGCCGCCACTTCTTTTTCAAGCGCCTTCACCTGGTCCAGCACCTGGCCCAGGCGGCCGCCCAGCTCAGCCACCGGGGCCTTGAGCGTGGCTGCCGCTGCGCCCACGGTGTCTTCGAGATCCTGCAGGTAAGCCAGCGCATTGGCGCCAGTCACGGCCTCAATACGGCGCACGCCAGCGGCCACGCCGCTTTCCGCCACAACCTTGAACAGGCCGATGTCACCCGTCGCTTTCACGTGGGTACCACCGCAGAGCTCGCGGCTGGAGCCGATATCGAGCACGCGCACGGTCTCGCCGTACTTCTCGCCGAACAACATCATGGCGCCAGTCTTCTGGGCCGACTCGATGTCCATCACACGCGCCTGGGCGGCCGCGTTGGACAGAATTTCGGCGTTGACGATGGTTTCGATCTGGCGAATCTGCACGTCGGTCACGGGTGCGTTGTGCGCAAAGTCGAATCGGGTACGCTCGGCGTTCACCAGCGAGCCCTTTTGCTGCACATGCTCGCCCAGCACTTCGCGCAAGGCTTTGTGCATCAGGTGGGTGGCGCTGTGGTTGCGCACGGTGGCGGCACGCACCGCGGCGTCCACATGGGCCGTCACCGCATCGCCAACCGCCAGGATGCCGGTTTGCAGCACGCCATGGTGGCCAAACACATCGGCCTTGATCTTCTGCGTGTCTTCCACCTGGAACAGGCCTTCGTCGCTGAAGATGGCGCCCTGGTCACCGACCTGGCCGCCGCTTTCGGAATAAAACGGGGTGGTTTCCACTACCACCACGCCGGACTGACCGGCTTTGAGCGTGGCAACCGGCGTACCGTCTGCGTAGAGCGCTACGATTTTGGTTGCTTGGGTCAAGTGCTCGTAACCGACAAAGGTGTTGCCCGCACCGGTGTACTCCAGCGCTTTGTCCATCTTGAACTTGCCCGCCGCGCGGCCTTTGGCTTTTTGCGCTTCCATGGCCGCGGCAAAGCCGGCACTGTCCACTTCCACGCCATTTTCGCGGCACACGTCGGCCGACAGATCGAGCGGGAAGCCATAGGTGTCGTGCAGCTTGAACGCCACCTCGCCGGGCAGCACTTTCACGCCGCCGGCCAGGGCCTCGTCCAGGATCTGCATGCCGGTGGCCAGGGTTTCAAAGAAGCGCTCTTCTTCCACCCGCAACACTTCGGTGATGCGGGCCTCCTGCGACGCCATGTTGGGGTAGGCCGCACCCATCACCTGCACCAGGTCCTTAACCAGCTTGTGGAAGAACGGGGTCTTCTGGCCCAGCTTGTAGCCATGGCGGATGGCGCGGCGCACGATGCGACGCTGCACGTAGCCGCGGCCTTCGTTGCTGGGGATCACACCGTCGCTCACCAAAAAGGCGGTGGCGCGAATGTGGTCAGCAATCACGCGCAAGCTCTTGTTGTTCAAGTCCGTGCAGCCGGTTTCGCGGGCCGCTGCCTTGATCAGTGCGTCGAACAGGTCGATTTCGTAGTTGCTGTGCACGTGCTGCAGGATGGCGGCCAGGCGTTCCAGGCCCATGCCGGTGTCCACGCAGGGGGCGGGCAGCGGCGTGACGGAACCGTCCTCGGCCATGTTGAACTGCATGAACACGTTGTTCCAGATCTCGATGAAGCGGTCACCGTCCTCCTCGGGGCTGCCGGGAGGGCCGCCGGGGATGTGGTCACCGTGGTCGTAGAAGATTTCCGAGCAGGGACCGCAGGGGCCAGTATCGGCCATCATCCAGAAGTTGTCACTCTTGTAGCGGCCGCCCTTGTTGTCCCCAATGCGGATCACGCGCTCGGGCGGCAGGCCGATTTCCTTGGTCCAGATGTCAAAGGCCTCGTCGTCCTCTTCGTAGACCGTGGCCAACAGGCGCTCTTTGGGCAGTTTGTAGACCTCGGTCAGCAGCTCCCAGGCCCATTTGAGCGACTCGCGCTTGAAGTAGTCGCCAAAGCTCCAGTTGCCCAGCATCTCGAAAAAGGTGTGATGGCGGGCGGTGTAGCCCACGTTTTCCAAGTCGTTGTGCTTGCCACCGGCACGCAGGCAGGCTTGTACCGAAGCGGCACGCACGTACGAGCGCTTGTCGGTGCCCAGAAACACGTCCTTGAACTGCACCATGCCCGAGTTGGTGAACATCAGCGTGGGGTCATTGCCGGGCACCAGCGGGCTGCTGGCCACCACGGTGTGGCCCTTGGAGGCAAAGAAGTCGAGGAAGGTTTTGCGAATGTCGGCAACACTCATTACGGGCTGGGTCATGTCTGGTTTTCTTCGCGCGTGGGGTCTATGGAACCCACTATTATCGCCGCCCCCGGTACCCTGCTGACTGCACAGCGCAAGTCTGGGCAGCGCCCGCCTGGGCACGGGTTACTACCAACTCCGGACATCGCAAACAACAACTAACATGTTAGTCATGACGCAGCCCAGTATCACCCCCATCGCCGATGAGGCCACCAGCCAGCGTGCGCGGGCTTACCAGGGCTTTACCCAGCAGATCTTCAACGGTGGCATTCGCGCCGGGCAATTCATTTCCCAGCGCGAGCTCATGCTGCTGCTGGACATGCCACTGGGCGCCGTGCGCGAGATGATCCCCCGGTTGGAGGCGGCGGGTCTGGTGAAGACCGTGCCCCAGCGTGGCCTGCAGGTCGCGCATGTGGACTTGAAGCTGATTCGCAACGCGTTTCAGGTGCGTTCCATGCTGGAACGCGAGGCGGTGCAGCAGTTTGTGCAGACCGCCAGCGACGCTGAGCTGGCCGCGATTGAGGCCAGCCACCGCCAGATCCTGGAACGTGCCAACGCGGCGGATGCCCTGAACGACCGCACCCTGCTGGACGATGCCCAGGCCGTGGACTGGGGCCTGCACGACCGCATGGTTGATGCCCTGGGGAACGACATCCTCTCCGACATGTACCGCGTCAACAGCCTGCGTGTGCGTCTGATCAAGCTGGAGCACAGTGTGATCACGCCTGGCCGACTGGTGCCCGCCATGCAAGAACACCTGCGCTTCATTGATGCGCTGCGCCAACGCAATGCGGCATTGGCCGTGGAGCTGTTGGAGGCGCATATCAGCAGCGCCCGCAACCGTGTGATGCACGCACCGCTGGAACAGGTGCGCAGCGAATGGACACTTCCCCCCCAATCCGACAGGAGAACCTCTTGACCCCAGCTATCCATGGCCTGTGGCCCGCCTTGCTGCTGCCCGTCAGCACCACAGGCGTGTTAGACACCCCCCGCACCATTGCCCATGCCCAGCGCCTGCTGGCCGCGGGCTGCGATGGCATCACCCTGTTTGGCACCACCGGGGAGGGCCCGGCCTTCACCATGGCCGAGCGCAAAGGTCTGCTGAAGTCCATGCTGGGCAGCGGGGTGAAGCCGGACCAGATTGTGGTGACCATCACAGCGCTGGCGTTGGGCGACGCCATCGAGCTGGGCCAACACGCCGCCCGCTATGGCGTGCACCGCCAGATGCTCATGCCACCCTTCTTCTTCAACCAGCCCAAAGACGCCGGCATTGTCGAAGCGGTGTCGCAAGTGGTGCGCGGCATTGGGGACGACGACCTCAAGCTGCTGCTCTACCACTTCCCTGCCATGAGCACCTTCGGGTTTTCGCATGCCGCCATCGCCGAGCTGGTGCGGCGTCACCCGCAGCAGGTGGTAGGCGTCAAAGACAGCAGCGCCAACCTGGAACACTCGCTGGGGCTGGTGAAAGCCTTCCCGCAGCTGTCCATTTTGGTCGGCGCCGAGCCCCATGTTGCGCCTGTGATGGCCCAGGGCGGCACCGGGTCCATCAATGGATTGGCCAATATTGCCCCGCGGCTGATGCGGCGGGTAATGAGCAACCCCAGCCAGATTGACCCGGCAGATGCGCAGCTGATTCTGGATATCCTTGCGCTGATGTCGGTGCGTCCGGACATGCCGTTTGTGGGCGTGTACAAGGGCATGCTGGCCGAGCAGACGCGCGACGATGCCTGGCTGCACATGCGCGCCCCATTGAGTCCCCTGGACCCCACTGAGCTGGCCATTGTGCGCAGCGGTTATCGTGCGCTGGGGGCGGCGCTGGACCGGCTGTAAGCCAGCGCCATCCCAAGACCCATAAAAAACACAGGAGACAAGACCATGACCGAAACAAGCCACCTGAACCGCCGCGCCCTGCTGGGTGTCGTTGCTGCGCTGAGTGCCAGCGCCCTGCCCGCACTGGCCCAGACCAAGACTGTGCTGCGCATTTCCACCCCCGCCGTTCCCGACGATTGGCACGCCAAGATGTGGACCGTGTTCAAGGAGCAACTGGACAAGACCGCACCCGGCGAATTCGATGTGCAGATCAACCTGAATGCCACCCTCTTCAAGCAGGGGGCAGAGCCCGCGGCCATGGCGCGCGGCAACCTGGAGCTCTCCAGCATATCTGCGTTTGACATCGCCAAACTGGTACCCGAGTTTTCCATCTTCACGGCGGGTTATGTGGTGCGCGACCCAGAGCAGCAACAGAAGATTTTCAACGGCCCCATTGGCGCCGAGCTGTTCAAGGCCGTGTCCGAAAAAATGGATGTCACGCCGTTGGCAACGGTCTATCTGGGTACTCGCCAAGTCAACCTGCGCGAAGCCAAGCCGGTGAAGACCCCTGCCGACCTCAAGGGTGTGAAACTGCGCATGCCAGGCTCCAAGGAATGGCTGTTTCTGGGCGACGCTCTGGGCGCCACCGCCACGCCGCTGGCTTTCGGCGAGGTGTACATGGGACTGAAAACCGGCACCATCGATGGCCAGGACAACCCGCTGCCCTCGGTGCGCGCAGCCAAGTTCTACGAAGTAACCAAACAACTGGTGCTGACCAGCCACCTGGTGGACGGCATTTTCATTGCCATCTCCAACAAGAGCTACAACGCGCTGACCGTTGCGCAAAAGCAAAAGGTGACCGCAGCGGCCCAGGCTGCCGCCGCCTACAACAACGAAAACCGTATCAAGGAAGAAAGCCAGTTGGTGGAGTTCTTCAAGAAGGAAGGCCTGCAAGTCAGCACACCGGATGTGGAGGCGTTCCGCAAATCGGTGCAAACCACTTACCAGGCGTCTGACTACGCCAAGGTCTGGCCCAAGGGCTTGCTGGACCGCATCAACGCGACCAAGTAAGTATGGCGCGCCGACTACAACAGGCTGCCAACATTCTGGGCGGCGGCCTCTTTCTGGCCCTGTTTTCCATCTTCATCATCCAGATCGCGGCGCGCTTCGGTTTCAACAAGCCGCTGCCTTGGACCGACGAAGCGGCGGTAATTCTCTATGTCTGGATCATCCTTTGGGGCGCGGCGGCGGTGGTGCCTGAGCGCGAACACGTGGTGTTTGACCTGGTGTGGAATAGCGTAGGCCTGCGGGCCCGCCAGGCCATGCGCATTGCTGGCAACCTGCTGGTGGGCGGGCTGGCGATGGTGGGTATTCCGGCCAGTTGGGACTATGTGCACTTCATGGCGCGCGAAGGGTCGCCCGTGCTGGGCATCTCCTTCATGTGGATTTACCTGCCCTTTGTGCTGCTGCTCATCGCCCTGGTGATCCGCAGCGCCTGGGCCATCTGGAACGCCGTGCGTGGCATCGGCCTGGAAACGGAACTGCGACTATGACCAATGGAATCTGGATTCTCATCCTCGTGCTGGTCGCGGGGATGCTGCTGCGCATGCCGATTGGTTTCTCCATGCTGGTGTCCGGCATTGCCTACCTGCTGGTTAAGGGGCAGGACATCGGGCTGGTAGCCGAGCAGATCTGCAATGGCCTTTACAACAGCTACGTGCTGCTGGCGGTACCGCTGTTTGTGTTTGCTGCCAACATCATGAATGCCGGAACCGTGAGCGAACGCATTTTTGACTTCTGCCGCATCCTGGTGGGCCGCATGCGCGGCGGGCTGGCGCAGGTGGACATTCTGGTCAGCGTGATCTTCTCAGGCATGAGCGGCAGCGCCATCGCCGACGCCGCCGGCCCTGGCTTGGTCACCATTCGGCAGATGCTCAAAAAGCCGGAGTACACGCGCGGCTTTGCCGGGGCGGTCGTAGTGGCCAGCGCCACACTGGGGCCCATCATCCCGCCCAGCATTCCCATGGTGATTTACGCGCTGGTGTCGGGGGCATCGGTCGGAGCCCTGTTTCTGGGTGGCGTGGTACCAGGATTCTTGATGGCGGCACTCATGATGGGCGTGGTGCACATCATTGCCGTCAAACGCAATATGCCGCGCGATGAGCCTGTGCCTCGCTCCGAATGGGCTGGCTTGATCTTTCGCGGAGCGTTGCCCCTGTCCATGCCTATCGTACTGTTGGGAGGCATCTACTCCGGTGCCTTTACCCCCACTGAGGCCGCCGCCGTGGCGGCACTGCACGCGCTCATCCTGGCGGCCGTAGTGTTTCGTGCGCTGACGTGGCGCAGTTTTTGGGGTGTCGTGATGGAGTCCACGCGCGGCAGCGCGGTGATCACCCTCATCCTGGCTGGTTCTTTCATGCTGAACTACGCGTTCACGGCCGAGGGCGTCCCGCAAAGCATGGCGATGTGGGTAGACAGCATGCACCTCACCAGGCTGCAGTTTTTGCTGTTGGTGAACGTGATGTTTCTGGTGCTGGGCTGCTTTCTGGACGTGTCGGTGTTGCTGCTCGTCTTTGTCCCCATGCTGCTACCCGCAGCCAAATTGCTAGGCGTGGACCTGGTGCACTTCGGAGTGCTGGTGGTGCTCAATATGATGATTGGACTGATCCATCCGCCCTTTGGCATGCTGCTGTTTGTGACCAAGGCACTCACGGGTATCCCGATTGGCGAGATGATGAAAGAGGGCTGGCCCTTTCTCATCATGCTGCTGGCCCTGCTGCTGGCCATGACCGTGTTTCCACCAATCGTCTTGTGGTTGCCCCAAACTATGGGCTACATCACTCACTAACACGCCCACTCGCCATGCAACTTACCCCCGAAAACACATTGCCCGTTGACGGCACCACAGGCGCGCTGGCCGCCCGCATCTGGCGCGAAGACCAGCAAGGCCCCAGTGTGGTGGCCCTGCGCGATGGCCAGGTCATCGACATCACGCGAAGCTACCCCACCATGCGCGACCTGTGCGAAACGGCGGACCCCGCCGCCGCCCTGCGTCAGGCCACGGGCAATGTACTCTGCAATGTGGCGGAGTTGCTGGGCAACACCGTCGTACGCAATCCGACGCTGCCTTGGCTGCTGGCGCCTTGCGACCTGCAGGCCATCAAGGCCGCCGGCGTGACCTTTGCCACGTCCATGCTGGAGCGGGTCATCGAGGAAAAGGCGCGCGGGAACCCAGCCGCTGCTGCCGCTATCCGCACGGAAATTCAGGCCCTGATTGGGGACGATTTGTCGCGCCTGAAACCCGGATCGGAGGCGGCTCTGGCCTTGAAACAAGTGCTGATTGCCCAAGGCGCCTGGAGCCAGTACCTTGAGGTAGGTATTGGACCAGATGCCGAAATCTTCACCAAGGCCCCTGCCATGGCCGCCGTGGGCACGGGCGCTGAAGCAGGCCTTCACCCCGCCTCCAACTGGAACAACCCGGAGCCTGAAGTGGTGCTGGCAGTGAACTCCCAAGGCCATATCGTGGGCGCCTCTTTGGGCAACGATGTGAACCTGCGTGATGTGGAGGGGCGATCCGCCCTGTTGCTGGGCAAGGCCAAGGACAACAACGCCTCGGCGGCCATCGGCCCGTTCATCCGCTTCTTCGACGCCAGCTTCACGCTGGACGATGTGCGCCAGGCCACACTGACCCTGCGCGTGGAGGGTACCGATGGATTTGTCATGGACGGCTTCTCCAGCATGGCCCGCATCAGTCGGGACCCGGCGGATCTGGCGGCGCAAATGATTGGCCCCCACCACCAATACCCGGACGGTGCCATGCTGTTCTTGGGCACGCTATTTGCTCCTGTGCAGGACCGTGACACACCGGGTGGTGGCTTTACCCACAAGCTCGGTGATGTGGTCACTATCACCACGCGCAAGCTAGGTACTCTGACGAACCGCATGCAACGCACCGACCAGTGCCCACCGTGGACTTTTGGCGTCTCCCACCTGATGCGCAATCTGGCGCAACGAGGATTGCTGTAAATCATGGCTGAAACACGTTTTCCCACCCAACTGCTTATCAACGGCCAACGCGTTACCGGTGAGGGACGTTCAGAGCCCATCCTGAACCCGTCTACTGGCGAACAGCTGTGTGAGGTGCGCGAGGCCAGCGCCGACCAGTTGCGCTTGGCGGTAGCTGCCGCGCATGCAGCCTTCCCCGCCTGGGCGGCGCTTACCCCCAAGGACCGTGGCGCCTATTTGTTCAAAATTGCCGAAGCCATTGAGGCGCATGGGGACGAGTTCGCCATGCTGGAATCTCTGAACTGCGGCAAACCGCTGGCCGCGGCGCGCAATGACGAGGTACCTGCGATTGCCGATGTGTACCGCTTTTTTGCCGGCGCCATCCGCAACATGTCGGGCGCCCTGGCCGGTGAATACCTGCCCGGTCACACCAGCATGATCCGCCGCGACCCGTTGGGTGTGGTGGCCTCCATCGCGCCATGGAACTACCCGCTCATGATGGCGGCCTGGAAGCTGGGACCGGCCATTGCCATGGGCAATACCGTCGTGCTCAAACCTTCCGAAATGACGCCGCTAACCACGCTGCGCATGGGAGAGCTGCTGGCAGACATTTTGCCGCCCGGTGTAGTCAACATCGTGTGTGGCCGGGGTGACACCGTGGGTGCCCCGTTGATCCGTGACCCGCGCATCCGCATGGCGTCTCTGACCGGCGATGTCTCTACTGGCAGCAAGATCATGGAGTCGGCCGCACACGGCATCAAGCGCACCCACCTGGAGCTGGGCGGCAAGGCCCCGGTCATCGTGCTGGACGACGCGGACTTAGGGCAAGTGGTCGAAGGTCTGCGCACCTTTGGCTACTACAACGCAGGACAGGACTGCACCGCCGCCTGCCGCGTCTACGCCACCCAAGGTATTTACGAGAAGCTGGTAGCCGACCTCAGCAGCGCCGTCTCCACCATCAAGACCGGCACCCAGCAGGAGCCCGGTGTGGAGATGGGCCCACTGATATCGGCCCGCCAACGCGACCGCGTGGCCGGCTTTGTAGACCGCGCCAGCCAGTTGCCGCATGTGGAAATCACGGCGGGTGGTAACACAGTGGGCAACAACGGATTTTTCTACAAGCCCACGGTGGTCGCCGGAGCACTGCAAGACGATGAAATTGTGCGCAGCGAAGTTTTCGGACCGGTGGTTTCCATCACCCGTGTGAAAGATGCCGAGCAGGCCGTGGCTTGGGCCAACGATTCGGACTACGGACTTGCCAGCTCGGTGTGGACCCGTGATGTGGGCCAGGCCATGGGCATTGCCTCACGCCTGCAGTACGGCTGCACCTGGGTCAACACCCACTTCATGCTGGTGTCCGAAATGCCACACGGTGGCATGAAGCACTCGGGCTACGGCAAGGACATGTCGGTCTATGCCCTGGAAGACTACAGCTGTGCCCGCCACATCATGGTGAAGCACGGACACTAAGGCGTGTGACCCAACAGCCTATCCGGGCTCGCCACTCTGCCCCATCACAATTCGCTTGTCCAGGAAGCTCCAAAGGCGCTCGTCGGCACAAAAAGCGACGTTAAATCGCAACCAGCCGGTGGGCCGTGGCTCCACCAGAAAAAGCTGCCCGGGCCCCAACATGATGCCCTCACTGGTGCCCGCCTGCGAGATCTCCGCACTGTCGGGAATGTCTGGATGCCGGGCCCATAGGTACATGCCGGCTTCGGGCTCGTGGAACAGCTCAAACCCCAGCCCCAACAAACGGCGACTGACTTTGCGGTGGGCGTCACCCAGACGATCGCGCAAGGACTTCAGGTGTTTGCGCCAGCGCCCATCGGTAATGGCACCGAAGGTGATGCGCTCTGCAATATCGGAGGACGTGAGACCGGCAATCATTTTCAGTTGCACAAACTGCGCAGAAAGGTCTGGCCGCGCCAGCAAGTAACCCACACGCAAGTTCGGCGAAATGGTTTTGGAATAGCTACCCACGTACACCACCCGCCGCAGTTGGTCCAAGCTTGCCAAGGTGGTGCGCGAAGCCACATCCATATCCGCATAAATGTCGTTTTCCACCAGCAGGAAATCGTGTAGCTCTGCCAATTGCAGCAGGCGATGCAATTGGGCCACAGAAGCTACCGAACACGTAGGGCTTTGCAAGCGGGGTTGGGTGAAAAAAACCTTGGGCTTGCGGGTGGCCAAAATGCCCTCAAGAGCAGCCAGGTCGTAGCCCACGCCGGTGCGCGGAACGCCGATGACCTCGGCCCCCAGAAAGCGCAGCATGAACAACAAATTGGGGTAGCCCGGGTCGTCCACCAGCACCGTATCGCCGGGCTTGAGCAGGCAGCGCGCCACCAGATCCAAGCCCTGGCTGGAACCATGGGTCAGTAGCACCTGGCCGGGGTCTGCCGATATCTGGTGCTCCGCCAGCGACTCCGCAATGATCATGCGCAGGGCCATGTGCCCGTAGGGCAGGCCGTAGCCGTCCAGCTCGGAGCCATCGCTGGAGAGCTGACGCATGCTGCGGCGTACGGCATCGCCAAACAGCCAGTCGTGCGGCAACCAGCCGCAACCGGGTTTGAGCGGCAGATTGCGATTCTCAAAAATCTGCTTCAGGTACCAGCTGGCATCAAAACGGGGCGTTTCTGCCTCACGGACAGGTGCCCCCACGCTGCCGCCCTCGTCTCTGCGTTTGACAAAAAAACCAGCATGAGCACGCGATACCAACCATCCCTGGGCCACCAGGCGGTCATAGGCCTCTACCACCGTGAATACGCTGACATTGTGCGAAACAGCAAACGCCCTGATGGAAGGCAATTTGCTACCGGGTTTCAGTACCTGACCGGCAATCAGCCCACGCAATCCGTCCACGATCTGGCTTACCAAAGGCGTCGCAATATCCGGGCTGAGTGTGAGCATCAAATGAAGGTGAAGTGGGGTCTCTGGCGCATCGAAATGCACCAGATTAGGGATTCTCTGTACAGGATTTTAGACCTGCACAGTGTCTCGAAACTTTCATCATGGTGTACATGGTTGTTTGTGTAAACGCTTCCTATAGTTCCGCCACCCGATCAACAACACCGGACCACTTTATGCAAGCCGATCGCAAACTGCTCAATGCTGCCCTGTATGCCCGCCGCCAATCTGCCGTTGCCCGCGGCGTTGGTCAAGCGCACGAGATTTTCATCAAAAACGCGCTGAACGCAGAGTTTTGGGATGTCGAAGGCCGCCGCTTCATCGACTTTGCAGGCGGCATTGCTGTGCTCAACACCGGCCATCTGCACCCCCAGGTGATGGAGGCTGTTAAAGCCCAACTCGATCTGTACACCCATACCTGCTTCCAGGTGATCGCCTACGAACCCTATGTGGAAGTGTGCGAGCGCCTCAACGCCATGGCACCAGGGAACTTCGCCAAAAAGAGCCTGCTGTTGACGACTGGCGCCGAAGCCGTGGAAAACGCCATCAAGATCGCCCGCGCCTACACCAAACGCCCCGGCGTGATCGCCTTCACCGGTGGCTACCACGGCCGTACCAACTTCACACTGGGCCTGACCGGCAAGGTCGCCCCTTACAAACTGGGCTTCGGCCCCTTCCCTGGCGAAGTGTTCCATGCCCAATTCCCCAACGAACTGCATGGCGTGAGCGTGGCCGATGCGCTGCATTCGGTCGAACTGATCTTCAAGAACGATGTGGAGCCCGAGCGGGTGGCTGCCTTCATCGTGGAGCCGGTGCAGGGGGAAGGCGGCTTCTATGTGGCGCCCCCGGAGTTCATCTCTGGTCTGAAAGCCCTGGCTGATAAGTACGGCATCCTGCTGATCGCGGACGAAGTGCAGACCGGCGCCGGCCGCACCGGAACCTGGTTTGCCTGCGAGCAGTGGCCTGTGGCGCCTGACTTGATCACCACCGCAAAATCGCTGGCTGGTGGCTTCCCCTTGTCGGGTGTGGTGGGCCGTGCCGACGTAATCGATGCCCCCGCTGCCGGCGGCCTGGGTGGTACCTATGCAGGCAGCCCGGTGGCTTGTGCCGCTGCACTGGCGGTGATGAAGGCATTTGAAGAAGAGAAACTTTTGCAACGCAGCAAGGATATGGGTGCCTTCCTGGTGGAAAAGCTCAAAGCCATTGCCACCAAGATCCCGGCCATCGGTGACGTACGCGGCCTGGGCGCCATGGTCGCCATCGAGCTGTTTGAAGGTGGCGACGTACACCGCCCTGACGCCGTGCTGACCAAGAAGGTGGTGACAGAAGCGGCCCGTCGTGGGCTGATCCTGTTGTCCTGCGGCACCTATGGCAACGTGATCCGTATTCTGGTGCCCCTGACCGCGCCGGATGCTTTGCTCGAAGAAGGCCTGGCCATTCTGGCCGACAGCTTTGCAGCTATGGCTTGATCGCCTTGTCTGAATCTGCTCCTCAAAGAACACATGTCCTCTACAGAACCCTTGGTGCGCTTTAGCGGCGTACAAAAAACGTACGACGGCGAACAGCTGGTGGTGCGGGAGCTGAACCTCGACATCCAGCGCGGTGAGTTCCTCAGCCTGCTGGGCCCTTCGGGCTCCGGCAAGACCACCACCCTGATGATGCTGGCTGGGTTCGAGTCCCCCACGGCGGGCGACATCCTGCTCGATGGCAAGCAGATCACCCGCACCCCGCCCCACAAGCGCAACTTTGGCATGGTGTTCCAGAACTACGCCTTGTTCCCCCATATGACCGTGGCACAGAACGTGGCCTACCCGCTCACCGTGCGCAAAGTGCCCAAAGACGAGCAAACCAAGCGCGTGCAAAAGGCGCTGGACATGGTACGTCTCACCGGCATGGGCGAGCGGTTGCCCACCCGCCTATCGGGCGGCCAGCAGCAGCGCGTGGCGTTGGCGCGCGCGCTGGTGTTTGAGCCCCAGCTGGTGCTCATGGACGAGCCCCTCGGTGCGCTCGACAAGCAGCTGCGCGAGCACATGCAACTCGAACTCAAGGAACTGCACCGCCAACTGGGGGTGACCTTTGTGTATGTCACGCACGACCAGGGAGAAGCCCTGACCATGAGTGACCGCGTGGCGGTGTTCAACGAGGGCGTGATCCAGCAACTGGCCGATGCCCAGAGCCTGTATGAAACCCCGAGCAACCGGTTTGTGGCCGGCTTTGTGGGCGACAGCACGGTGCTGCGCGGAACGCTGGGTGGTACTGCGCAGGCCCCGTGCATTGAGCTCGGCCTTGGCCAGACGCTGCAGGGCATCAATGTCAATCAAGCAGCCGCGGGCTCTGCGGTGGAAGCCTGCGTGCGACCCGAGCGCATTGCGCTGCATGTGCAGGCCCCAGCCGCTCTGAATACGGTGTCTGCACAGGTGGCCGGCATTGTGTATTACGGTGACCACATGCGTCTGCAGTGCGACTTGGGTGCCGGTCAGGCGCAAGCCACCGTCAAGCTGCCGCTGACCCATGCCTGCGCCCTCACACCGCCCGCCGTGGGCCACACGGTGCACCTGGAGTTTCCAGCCCCGTTTACGCGCATTTACGCACTCTGAATTTTTCCCCCGTCCCTTCCTCAACCTCTAAAGGAAATTTCTCCATGAAAAAAAGCCTGATCGCGTTGGCATCTCTTGCTGCCTGCGTTGCGATGAATGTTCACGCTGAAGACACCATCACCGTGGTGAACTTCGGTGGTGCCAATGCCAACGCCCAGAAAGCTGCCTACTACGAACCGGTCGCCAAAGAAGGCCTCAAGGTCACGGCAGTCGAATACAACGGCGAGCAGGCCAAGATCAAGGCCATGGTGGAAACCAAGAACGTGACCTGGGACCTCGTGGAAGTCGAATCCCCCGACGTGGCCCGCGGCTGCGACGAAGGCTTGTTTGAAAAACTGGACTACAGCAAGATTGCGCCCAAAACCGACCTGCTGCCTTCCGCAGTCAGCGAGTGCGGCGTGGGCGTGTTTGTGTGGTCCACCGTGATGGCCTACAACGGCGACAAGCTGAAGAAAGCCCCCACCAGCTGGGCTGACTTCTTCGACACCAGCAAAATTCCCGGCAAGCGCGGCATGCGCAAAGGCGCCCGTTACAACCTCGAATTTGCCTTGCTGGCCGACGGTGTGAAGCCTGCCGACGTCTACAAGGTGCTGGCCACCAAAGACGGTGCCGAGCGCGCATTCAAGAAGCTGACCGCCCTCAAGCCCAACATCCAGTGGTGGGAAGCCGGTGCCCAGGCGCCCCAGTTCCTGGTCGCCGGTGACGTGGTGCTGTCCACCGTGTACAACGGCCGCATCGACGCCGCCAACCGTGAAGGCCGCAACCTGCAGATATTCTGGCCCGGTGGCATCTATGACCTGGACTACTGGGTCATCCCCAAAGGCACGGCCAAGAAAGACGCGGCCTACAAGTTCCTGAACTTCGCCATGAAGCCTGAGAACCAAGCCGTCTACGCCCAGAACATCGCTTACGGTCCCACCAACAAGAAGGCTCTGGCCAAGTTGGACAAGAAGGTGCTGGATGACCTGCCGACTTCCGATAAAAACGCCAAGGAAGCCTTGCAGTTCAACACCACCTTCTGGGCGGACCAGGGCGAAGCTCTGGAAAAACGCTTCGCTGCCTGGGCCACGCAGTAATCCGCAGACCGTCAGGAGCCTGAACCCATGTCCATGCAAGCCAGTGCCATCCAGCCCCCGGGCGATCTCCGTGCGGCACTCTCCCGTGCGGAGTCCCGCCGCAAATGGCGGGCCTTCAGCCTGACACTACCCTTGCTGGTGTTTTTGCTCCTGACCCTGCTGGTTCCCATCGCTGCCCTCTTGATGCGGGCGGTGGAGAACCCCGAAGTCGCCAAGGCCCTGCCCACGACGGTAGAGGCCTTGGCCAGTTGGGACCGCACATCCCAGCCCCAAGCGGCTGCCTATGCAGCCCTAGTGCAAGATTTATCGCACCTGCCTGACACGGCAGATGCTGGCGCGCTGGCGCGCCGCCTGAACACCGAAGCCCCCGGCGCCCGCTCGCTGATCATGGGCGCTTACAAGAGCTTGCCCATCGAAGGCGATGCCGAAACCGTTCGCCAGCAGTTGCTGGACAAAGACGCCCGCTGGGCCGAACCCGAGTTCTGGCAAGCCATTGCCAAAAACGGCTCGCGCTGGACACCGGACTACCTGCTGGCCTCGGTGGATTTGAAGCGCGATGCCAACGGCCACATCGAGCGTATGCCCGAAGAGCAACGTGCTTACAGCGGCATTCTGGTGCGCACCTTCCAGATCAGCTTCACCGTCACCCTGCTGTGCCTGCTGCTGGCGTATCCGCTGGCCTACTGGCTGTCCACCCTGCCCGAACGCAAGGCCAATGTGCTGATGATCCTGGTGCTGGTGCCGTTCTGGACCTCCATCCTGGTGCGGGTGGCGGCCTGGATTGTGTTGCTGCAATCCGAAGGCTTGGTGAACGGCGCACTATTGGGCATCGGCGTGATCAGCGAACCGCTGGCCCTGCTGTTCAACCGCACGGGGGTCATCATCTCCATGGTGCACATCCTGCTGCCCTTCATGATCCTGCCCTTGTACAGCGTGATGAAGAGCGTTCCACCTACCTATGTGCGTGCCGCCGTCTCGCTGGGCAGCGCGCCGCTGACTGCGTTTGTCCGCGTCTATATGCCGCAGACCTTTCCCGGTGTGGGCGCAGGTGCCCTGCTGGTGTTCATCCTGGCCATTGGCTACTACATCACACCCGCCCTGCTGGGTGGCGCAGATGACCAGATGCTGAGCTACTACATCGCCCGCTATACCAACGTGGAGGTGAACTGGGGCATGGCCTGCGCGCTGGGCGCGTTGCTGCTGATCACCACCATGGTGCTGTATGGCGTGTACCGCCGCATCGGCAAATCTGACCTGGCGCTGGCCTGAGGAACGCACCCATGTTCAAACTGCCCGAATTCCCCCTGTACTTCACGCTGGCCGACAAGGCTGGCTGGTGGCTGCTGCGCATCGTGTGTGTGCTGGTACTGGGCTATCTGCTCGCACCCATCCTGGCCATCATCCCGCTGTCGTTCTCCAGCTCGTCCTTCCTGACCTACCCGATCCCCGGGTGGTCACTCAAGTGGTACCAGAACCTGTTCCATGCGCCCGAATGGTCCAGCGCCATGCGCAACAGTTTCATCGTGGCGCCGGCCGCCACCGCCATCGCCACCGTGCTGGGCACCCTGGCCGCCGTCGGCCTGACGCGCACCGAATTCCGCTTCAAAGGCCTGCTGATGGCAGTCCTGATCGCCCCCATGGTGGTGCCGGTGATCGTGATCGGTGTGGCCACCTACCTGTACTTCGCCCCGCTGGGCCTGAGCGACAGCTACATAGGCCTCATTGCCGTGCATGCCGCCATGGGCGCGCCCTTTGTACTCACCACGGTGCTAGCCACACTGTCCAACTTCAACCACAACCTGGTGCGCGCCTCGCTGAGCCTGGGCGAAACCCCGTTCAACACCTTCATGCGTGTCACCCTGCCGGTGATTGCCCCGGGTGTGATCTCGGGTGCGCTGTTCGCGTTTGCCACCTCGTTTGACGAAGTGGTGGTCACGCTCTTTCTGGCCGGTGCAGAGCAAACCACCCTGCCGCGCCAGATGTTCACCGGCATCCGCGAAAACATCTCCCCCACCATCGCCGCCGTGGCCACCTTGCTGATCCTGTTCACCACCAGCATGCTGCTGGTGCTGGAGTGGCTGCGCGGCCGCAAGGCCTGATCATCGACATGGAACTGAACCAACCTCTCTCCGGCAACGCGATGCCGCGCTTTGGCGGCATCGCCAGCATGATGCGCCTGCCCCAGGCCACCACCGCCCAGGGGCTGGACGCTGCCTTCATCGGCATCCCGCTGGACATCGGCACCTCGCACCGCCCCGGTGCGCGCTTCGGCCCGCGCCAGATCCGCGCAGAATCTTGCCTGCTGCGCCCCTACAACATGGCCACGGGCGCGGCCCCGTTTGACGCCCTGCAGGTGGCGGATCTGGGTGATGTGCCCATCAACACCTATTCGCTCACCAAGTCGGTGGACATCATCACGGCGTACTACACCGAGGTGCTGGGCCACGGCTGCATCCCCCTCACACTGGGGGGCGACCACACCATCGCCCTGCCCATCCTGCGCGCCATCGCCGCCCAGCACGGGCCGGTGGCGCTGGTGCATGTGGACGCTCACGCCGATGTGAACGAAGACATGTTCGGTGAACGCATTGCCCACGGCACACCGTTTCGCCGCGCCGTCGAAGAAGGCCTGCTGGCCTGTGACAAGGTCACCCAGATCGGCCTGCGCGGCACCGGCTACGCGGCAGACGACTTTGACTGGCCACGCCGCCAGGGCTTCACCATCGTGCCTGCGCACGAGGTCTGGTACCAGTCGCTGGCCCCGGTCATGGAACAGGTACGCCAGCGCGTGGGCAACACGCCCTGCTACCTCAGCTTTGACATTGACGGCATCGACCCCGCCTATGCCGGGGGCACCGGCACGCCGGAAATCGGCGGCCTGACCGTACCCCAGGCGCTGGAAGTTATCCGTGGTTGCCGCGGGCTTAATATCGTTGGTGCAGACTTGGTGGAGGTATCGCCTCCCTATGACACCACGGGCAACACGGCCCTGCTGGGCGCCAATCTCCTGTACGAGATGCTCTGCGTGCTGCCAGGTGTTCCGCTGCGATAAGGCCAGGTCCGGTTTCGCTACATTTTTCATAGCTGCTCGCGCATATTCCATGGGGGCCAGCAGCCCATTTACTGATTTTTTGGAGCCATGATGTCGAATTTCCCCCTTTCCCTGCTCAAAGACCCCAGCCTGCTCAAGACCGACGCGCTGGTCAACGGCGCCTGGCTGCGCGGCGCCAGCCGCTTCGACGTGCTGGACCCCGCCACCGGCCAGAAGCTGGCCGACGTGGCCAACCTGGGCCCCAAGGACGCCGAAGCCGCCATCGCCGCCGCCAACGCCGCCCTGCCCGCCTGGAAGGGCAAGACAGCCAAGGAGCGCAGCATCCTGCTGCGCAAATGGTTTGACTTGCTGATGGCCAACCAGGACGACCTGGCCCGCATCATGACGGCCGAGCAAGGCAAGCCCTTTGCAGAGGCCAAAGGCGAGATCGCTTATGGCGCTAGCTTTGTGGAGTGGTTTGCCGAAGAGGCCAAGCGCGTCAACGGCGAAACCCTGCCCCAGTTCGACAACAACCGCCGCCTGATGGTGATCAAGCAGCCGATTGGCGTATGCGCCGCCATCACGCCCTGGAACTTCCCGCTGGCCATGATCACGCGCAAGGTGGCACCCGCCTTGGCGGCCGGCTGCACCGTGCTCATCAAACCCGCCGAACTCACGCCGCTGACGGCGCTGGCCGCCGCCGAGCTGGCCATCCGCGCCGGCATCCCGGCCGGTGTGCTCAACCTGCTCACCGCCGACAGCGAACAGTCGATCGCCGTGGGCAAGGTCATCTGCGCGAGCGACGTGGTGCGCCATCTGAGCTTCACCGGCTCCACCGAGGTGGGCCGCATCCTCATGGCGCAGAGCGCACCCACCATCAAGAAGCTCTCGCTGGAGCTGGGCGGCAATGCGCCCTTCATCGTGTTCGACGACGCCGATGTGGATTCGGCCGTGGAAGGCGCGATTGCCAGCAAGTACCGCAATGCAGGCCAGACCTGCGTGTGTGCCAACCGCTTCTATGTGCAGGCTGGCGTGTACGAGCAGTTCGTCGCCAAGTTCAGCGCCAAGGTCAAGGCCATGAAGGTCGGCAACGGTTTTGAAGACGGCGTGCTGCAGGGCCCGCTGATCGAGGACGCCGCAGTCGAGAAGGTCAAGCGCCATGTGGCCGACGCCGTGGCCAAGGGTGGCAAGGTGGAAACCGGCGGCCATGCGCTGCAGGGCCAGTTCTTCGAACCCACAGTCGTATCGGGCGCCACTGCAGACATGCTCTGCGCACGCGAAGAGACCTTCGGCCCCTTCGCTCCGGTCTTCAAGTTCAGCACCGAACAGGAAGCCGTTGACGCCGCCAACGCCACCGAGTTCGGCCTGGCCAGCTACTTCTACAGCCGCGACATCGGCCGCATCTACCGCGTGGGCGAGGCGCTGGAGTACGGCATGGTGGGCGTGAACGTCGGCATCCTGGCGACCGAACACGTACCCTTCGGCGGCGTCAAGCAGTCCGGCCTGGGCCGCGAAGGCTCGCACTTCGGCATGGACGACTATGTGGAGGTGAAGTACCTCTGCCTGGGCGACATCCTGAAGTAATCGCGATTGACCCAAAAAAAACGCCGGTTGACCCGGCGTTTTTTTTATTGGACTGCAACCAGCGTTCGATAAGACGGTACCGCAGCAAAGGCGTCAGCGGGCTTGCTGAAATCAATGGCCCGACCCGCAGCATCCTGTAGCTGCTCTCCCCACGCTTTCATGCGCTGGATCAAAGCGGCCCTGTCCTTGGAGTCCCGCAACGCATCCTCGCTCCAGTCGGACACTCGGGTGCCGCTGAACCCCAGCACATCGGCCATCAACCGAAGATCCATGACGTAAATGCGCCCACCACTGCGGGTTTGTGTCACCTTGATCGAGAAGAAAGTCGCTGGCCCAGACTGCGACTGGAAGCTGTCCGCATCAATCGTCATGCAGTTGTCGTAGACACCTGCGCCTTTTTTGAGAGTCACCACATGAGAACCGCCGCACGGGGTGCCCAAGGTGAACTGGTTTTGCCCCGTCGTCGTCAAATTTACGGCCATGGACAAGGACCCAACCACGTCCCCACTGGCGTCCACTTGCAGCATCGTCCCATATCCGCGCTTGATGGACTGCGCATCGCCCTGAGTGGAAGACATGGTTCCGCCGAGCTCAAGCAAGTGCCACGTGCCTACGTCATGCAGCATTGCATAGCCACCGATGGTGGTAGCAGGTGCAATGGCTGCACCTTTGACAAACTCGATCGGCTTTCCATCCTCAAAAAGGTCTACTGCAAAAACCGAAGACGCGGCCATTGCAAGCGCCACAAAAGTACCAACCAAACGCATAAAACTCCCTGATAAAAATAAGCGTTTGATCGTATTGACCATGCGGTCAAGAAACCATCCCCCATTCGAGTGAATTTGAAGGCAGTCGCCACTTCAATGCCTTATCAATGAAAGCCCAGACAAAAACAGCCTTGACAATTATTGCCTAAGCAATTAATATTAAGGCCATGCAAGATTCCGACACCCCCCCCAGCTTCTATTGCGCGGCAGGCTACAAGCCTGAGGGCAGCGTGGGCTACTTGATGCGACAAATCATCAACCATGTGGGGCAGGAGGTGGAGCGCCAGCTGGCGCACACCGAACTGACCAACGCGCAGTGGATTCCGCTCTACAAGCTGTACACCAAGCGCGCATCCACTGTGGCCGAGCTGGCCCGTGAATGCCAGCTGGACGCCGGCGCCACCACCCGCATGCTGGACCGGCTGGAAGCCAAAGGCCTGTGCCAGCGCAAGCGCTCGGAAGAAGACCGCCGCGTGGTGCACATTGAACTGACGGAGGCAGGCAACAACGCTGCCTCTGAAATTCCCCGGGTGTTGAGCGGGGTGCAAAACGCTCACCTGGAAGGCTTCTCGGCAGAAGAATTTGAACTCCTCAAGAGCCTGTTGCAGCGCATCTTGAACAACTCCAAAGCTATCGCCGCTACGGCCATGGCCCCCAATACAACCACCACAGGAGGCCCCGATGCGGCTTGATTCCCCCACTTCCGCCCGCTGGGCACGCCACACGCTGACCGTCGTGGCCCTGGCATCGCTTACCGCCTGTGCCAATTTCTCCGGCATCTTTTCGCAGGCCAAGCCGATTGCGCCCCAGGCCGTGGGCCTGTCGCAAGAGGCCATTCCCGCGGCCAACCCCGCGCTGGACGCCCAGTGGTGGAAGACATTTGGCGACAGCCAGCTCAACACCCTGGTAGACCAGGCGTTGGCCAAGAGCCCCTCACTGCGCGTGGCGCAAGCCCGGCTGCAGCGCGTACAAGCGGCCATTGACGGCGTGGATTCCAATACCCTGCCCCAGGTCAACGCCAGCCTGGACGCTACCCAGCAGAAGTACACCAAGAACGGCATGATCCCCGCACCGCTGGCCGGCTCTATCCGTGACAGCGGCACCTTGCAGGCCAGCGCCAGCTGGGAGTTGGACCTGTTCGGCAAGAACCGCGCGGCGCTGGATGCCGCCATCGGCCAAAGCCGCGCCGCCCAGGCCGATGCCCAGGCTGCACGCATGCTGCTGGCCAGCAACGTGGCCCGCACCTACTTCCAGTGGGTGCGCATTCAGGGCCAGTTGGACGTCGCCCAGCGCACGCTGGCACAGCGCCAGCAAGCCCAGCAACTGGTGCAGGACCGCGTGAAGGCCGGGCTGGACACCGCACTGGAGCAACAACAAAGCGACAGTGCCCTGCCTGATGCGCGCTACCAGATCGAAGCGCTCAAAGAGCAGGAAGCCCTGCTGGTGAATACCCTCACCGCCCTGACTTCACAGCCAAACGGTGCTCTAGCCCTCGTCAAACCTGAGCCAGCAGCTATCAATACCGTAGCAAATGCGCAGACGGAAGTGAAGTCTATCCCGCTGGACTTGCTGGGTCGCCGGGCCGATGTGTCCGCCGCCCGTTGGCGCGTGGAGGCGGCCACGCAGGACGTGAGCAACGCCAAGGCGCAGTTCTACCCCAACATCAACCTGACCGCATTCGCCGGCTTTTCCAGCATCGGGCTGGAACGCCTGGTGGAAACCGGTAGCGACCAGTGGGGTGTGGGCCCGGCTATCCGTCTGCCCATTTTTGAAGGCGGCCGCCTGCGTGCCAACCTCAAGGGCAAGACCGCCGACCTGGACGCCGCCATCGAGACCTACAACGGCGCAGTGATCGACGCCGTGCGTGACGTGGCCGACCAGTTGACCAGTACCCAGGCCATTCGCCGCCAGCAGGCTGAGCAACGCGCTGCGCAAAGCTCGGCCGAAACCGCCTATGCCATTGCCGTGCAGCGCTACGAGGCAGGCCTGGGCAACTACCTCAACGTGCTCAACGCCGAAACTGCCGTGCTGACACAGCGCCGCTTGGGCGTGGACCTGGCCGCCCGCGCACTGGACACACAAGTACAGCTGATCCGCGCGCTGGGTGGTGGCTACACCGAGCCCGACTCCACCACCGCTGTGGCCACCGCCAAGTAATTTGAACCGAACCCCATATCTCTACAGGTACCCATCATGAACGCACCTACAACCTCCGCTCCCGCTCCAACCGACGCACCTAACGGCAAGCGCAAAAAGGCCCTCACCGTCGTATCCATCGTGGTTCTGCTGGGCTTGGCCTATGGCGGCTTCCAGTGGTATGGCTCGCGCCATTCCGAGGAAACCGACAACGCCTATGTGCAAGGCAATGTGGTACAGATCACACCGCAAATTGGCGGCACCGTGACGGCCATCCTGGCCGACGACACCGACTACGTGAAAGCCGGCCAGCCCCTGGTGCAACTGGACCCTGCGGACGCCAAGGTGGCGCTCGACCAGGCAGAAGCCAATCTGGCCCAGGCCGTGCGCCAGGTGCGCACCCTGTACGCCAACAACGGCAGCCTCTCGGCCCAAGTAACCCTGCGTGAATCAGACATTGCCAAGGCGCAAACCGAAATTGCCCGCGCCACCGATGACCTGAACCGCCGCCAAGCCTTGTCGGGCAACGGCGCCGTGTCCAAGGAAGAGCTCAACCACGCCAAGTCGCAGCTTGCCACCGCACAAAACGCGCTGGCCGCCGCCCAGGCCGGTGTGGCCGCCGCACGCGAACAGCTGAGCAGCAACCAGACGCTGACCGAAGGCACCAATGTAGAAGGCCACCCCAGTGTGATGGCCGCTGCCGCCAAGGTGCGTGAGGCCTATCTGGCGCTGCACCGCGCCGCCTTGCCTGCGCCCGTGGACGGCTATGTGGCCAAGCGCACCGTGCAACTGGGTCAACGCGTGGCCGCCGGCGCACCGCTGATGTCCATCATCCCGTTGAACCAGCTGTGGGTGGATGCCAACTTCAAGGAAGTGCAGTTGCGCAACATCCGCATTGGCCAGCCTGTCACCCTGACTGCTGACCTGTACGGCAAACGCATGGAATACAAAGGCACCGTGGCTGGTCTGGGTGCCGGTACCGGTGCAGCGTTTGCATTGCTGCCTGCGCAAAATGCCACGGGCAACTGGATCAAGGTGGTTCAGCGCGTGCCTGTGCGCGTGGCACTGGATGCAGAGCAACTCGCCCAGAACCCGCTGCGTGTGGGCCTGTCCATGGAAGCTACCGTGGATGTGACCGACCAAACCGGCAAGTCTCTGGCTGACGCCCCTCGCACCGCGAGCAGCGTGCAAACCGAGGTGTACTCCGCACTGGACGGCCAAGCCAGCAACGAGGTGAAGCGCGTCATTGCCGCCAACCTGGGCCACAGCGCCCCGCGCACCGCTGGCCACGCTGTAGCCCACGCAGCTGCGGCTGCCACCCTGGTTCAGGCCAACTAAGCCCGGGTCTGCATGAGCTCCCCTGCCGCTTACACGCCGCCGGCGCCACTGCAAGGCTCCGCGCGGCTGTGGGGCACCATTGCCCTATCCGCTGCCACGTTCATGAACGTGCTGGATTCCTCCATTGCCAACGTCTCGTTGCCTGCCATCGCAGGTGACCTGGGCGTCAGCCCCAACCAGGGCACCTGGGTCATCACCAGCTTTGGCGTGGCCAATGCGATTGCGCTGCCACTGACAGGCTGGCTGTCACAACGCTTCGGACAGGTGCGCCTGTTCGTCACCAGCGTGCTGTTATTCGTGCTCTCGTCGTGGATGTGCGGACTGGCTCCCAACATGAACACGCTGATTGCGGCCCGTGCGCTGCAAGGCTTTGTTGCTGGCCCCATGATGCCGTTGGCCCAAACGCTGCTGCTCTCCAGCTACCCGCCGGCCATGGCCGGCATGGCCATGGCACTCTGGGCCATGACCACGCTGGTGGCGCCTGTGATGGGGCCGCTGTTGGGCGGCTGGATCACCGACAACGCGCACTGGGGCTGGATCTTTTTCATCAACATCCCTGTCGGTCTGCTCGCAGGATTCATCACCTGGACCATCTTCCACAAGCGTGAAACGCCAACCCGCAAACTGCCTATCGACACGGTGGGCTTGGGCCTGCTGGTGGTGGCCGTCACCGCCATCCAGATGATGCTGGACCGTGGCAAAGAGCTGGACTGGTTCCACTCCACCGAAATCGTCACGCTGACCGTGGTATCGGTGATTGCCTTTGCCTACTTCATCGTCTGGGAGTTCACGGATGACCACCCGGTGGTGGATCTGAAGCTGTTCAAGGTACGCAACTTCTGGACTGGCACGGTGTCCATGTCTGTGGCCTACAGCCTGTTCATGGGCAACCTGGTCTTGCTGCCCTTGTGGTTGCAGCAGTTCATGGGCTACACCTCGACCCAGGCTGGCATGCTGATGGCACCTGTGGGGCTGTTCGCCATCATCCTGTCGCCACTGGTGGGGAAGAATATTGCCAAGTTCGATCCGCGCAAGCTCACCACCTTTGCATTTATCGTGTTTGCTGTGGTGCTACTCATGCGGTCCCATTTCAATACCTCGGCAGACTTTGGCACGCTGATGATCCCCACGGTGATCCAGGGCGTGGCGTTGGCGTTCTTCTTCATCCCGCTGACCACGATCACGCTGGGTGGTGTGCCGGGGGACAAGATCGCCTCCGCCTCCGGGCTCTCCAGCTTTGCACGGGTCTTGGGCGGGTCGTTTGGCACCTCCATTGCCATCACCATCTGGCAGGACCGCACGACCATGCATCACGCCCAGCTGACGGAAATGATCAACCGCGGCAGCAGCGCCTCGAACACCGCCTTGGCAGGTCTGAATGCCTCGGGCATGAACAACGAGCAGGCACTGAGCCAGATCAACCGCATGATTGACCAGCAGGCCGCCACGCTGGCCGCCAACGATGTGTTCTACGCCTCGGCCGTGATCTTCCTCCTGCTCATTCCGCTGGTGTGGCTGGCGCGCCCCAAGCGCATGGGCGCTGCAGCCGCCAAAGAAGCCGCCGCCGGCGCCCACTGACGGGCACGCTGCTTTGCAGGCAACAAAAAAAAGGGGCTTGAAGCCCCGTTTTTTTGTTGCTGAACTGCGCTACGTTTAGCGGCCCAGTTCCGGGCCCTGCGGCGCAGCCGTGGCACGGCTGTTGCGCGCGCCGTTGTTCACGGACCAGGGAATCACGGGCGACTGTTCAATGGGTTTGGCCTTGGTGAACAGCGCCTGCCAGAAGAAGCCTCCCTGGAAGGCAATCACTTCAAACAGGATGTAACTCTGCGAGCTGCTGGACAACCAGAGGTTGTAGGTGGGGTAGAACACGATGGGCGACACCAACAGGGGCAACACAATGCGACCCACCTGCACCGACTCCAGGCCCTTGCCCATGTTGAACAGGTCCCAGTAGTAGTTGGAGAACATGCCCATCACCATCCAGCAGGCAAGATGCCACACAAACACGATGCCGTGGTTGCGCACCAGCAAGGCAATCCAGGGCTGCGAGCCCTCGTCCGCATTGACGATGAGAACCATGAAGGCACCCGTGGTGATCAGCACCACGGCGTAAATGAACATCAGGAATTTAAGAGCTCTGGACATGTTTTCCCCGGGTTTGAAATGGCGATCGCATCTTACCCGGTGTCAGCAGGCTCTCAGAGCAGGGGAACCCCTGTTTTCTCCTGCAGCTCTTCACGGCTCACGCCCGGTGCCAGCTCCACCACTTTCAGGCCTTCGGGCGTCACGTCCATCACGGCCAGGTCCGTGATGATGCGGTCCACCACGCCCACGCCAGTCAGCGGCAAGGTGCACTGGGGCAGGATTTTCAAGTCCGTGGTGCCGTCCTTCTTCTTGGCCACGTGCTCCATGAGCACGATGACGCGCTTCACGCCGGCCACCAGGTCCATGGCACCGCCCATACCCTTGACCATCTTGCCGGGAATCATCCAGTTGGCCAGGTCACCCTTGGCGCTGACCTGCATGGCGCCCAGGATGGACAGGTTGATTTTGCCGCCGCGGATCATGGCAAAACTCTGGTCCGAGCCAAAAATGCTGCTGCCCTTGATGGTGGTCACGGTTTGCTTGCCGGCGTTGATCAGATCGGCATCCACTTCATCTTCGGTGGGGAACGGACCGATGCCCAGCATGCCGTTCTCGCTTTGCAGCCAGACTTCCTTGTCCGCGGGCACATGGTTGGCCACCAAGGTGGGAATGCCGATGCCCAGGTTCACATAAAAGCCGTCTTCCAGCTCATGGGCCGCGCGGGCCGCCATTTGGTCTTGGTTCCAGGCCATGGTCAGACTCCTTCTTTCGGGGTAATGGTGCGTTTCTCGATACGCTTTTCAGGATTGGCGTTCAACACAATGCGGTGCACGTAGATGCCGGGCAGGTGTACCTGGTCGGGCGCAATGGCGCCGGTTTCCACGATCTCCTCCACCTCCACCACCGTGATCTTGCCGGCCATGGCGGCTGCGGGGTTGAAGTTGCGTGCGGTAAAGCGGAACTGCAAATTGCCCGACTTGTCGGCACGGTGCGCCTTCACCAGCGCCACATCGGGCACCAGGGCGCGCTCCATCACATAGGTCTCACCATCAAACTCGCGCAGCTCTTTGCCCTCGGCCACGATGGTGCCAACACCCGTCTTGGTGAAGAAGGCCGGAATGCCTGCTCCACCGGCACGCAGCTTCTCGGCCAGCGTGCCCTGGGGGGTGAATTCCAGCTCCAGTTCACCCGCCAGGTACTGGCGCTCGAACTCCTTGTTCTCGCCCACGTAGCTGGAGATCATCTTCTTGATCTGGCGGGTTTCCAGCAGCTTGCCCAAGCCAAAGCCGTCCACGCCCGCGTTGTTGGAGATGGCGGTCAGGTTCTTCACGCCGCTGTCGCGCAGCGCGTCAATCAGCGCCTCGGGAATGCCGCAGAGGCCGAAGCCGCCCACGGCCAGCAACTGGCCGTCCTTGACGATGCCTTCAAGTGCCTTGGCGGCACTGGGATAGATTTTGTTCACTGCGCGTATCTCCTAGGTGGATGAAAACAACATGGCCGCTACGATACTACTTATAGAACTACGTAGTTTTTCGTAAAGCCTAACCCTCGAACCTTTGTCCCACTCCTTCACTCCATGGACATCGATTACCGCCTGGCGTTCAGCATGGCCCCCGTGGGTCTGGCCCTCTCACGCAACCGCACCATCGTGGACTGCAACCAGCAACTGTGCGACATGTTTGGCGCCGCGCGCGAGCAGCTCATCGGCCAATCTTTCCAGATTTTGTACCCCAGCGCCGACGAGTTTGAACGCACTGGCGCCCGCATCGCCCCCATCATGAACCGGGATGGAGCCTATGCCGACGACCGCATCATGAAGCGCGTGGACGGCCGGTTCAAGGGCGAGGCCTTTTGGTGCCACGTGACCGGACGCGCGCTGAACCAGAATGCGCCGCACGAAGCCGGCATATGGTGCTTTGAAGACCTGAGTGCCCGCCGCCCCGTGAAAGCCGAGCTCACCCCGCGTGAACGCGAAGTCGCTGCGCACTTGATGCAGGGCCTGACGTCCAAGCAAATCGGCAAGACACTCGCCATCAGCCACCGTACAGTGGAGATCTACCGTGCGCGGCTGATGCGGAAATACAAGGCGTCAACCACTGCGGACTTGGTACACAAATTGATGGCGGGGTGAGCCTTCACCCACGCCCCATGCAAACTTGCTAGAACAGCAGGAGGAGAACATGACAAAGCTCGACGCCAATCCAAGCCCATCAGCATCGGACCTCATCTCCCAGCGAATCGCCGATCTCGGGGACTGGCGGGGAGAAACCCTCCGCAGGATGCGCGCGTTGATCCAGGAGGCGGACCCGGCCATGGTCGAAGAATGGAAGTGGATGGGTACCCCGGTCTGGTCGCACGACGGCATCATCTGTACCGGTGAGTCGTACAAGGACAAGATCAAACTCACCTTCGCCAAGGGCGCGTCCCTGCCAGACCCATCTGCACTCTTCAATGCCAGTCTCGACGGAAACACACGTCGCGCGCTGGACATTTACGAGGGGCAAGAAGTAGACCCATCCGCCTTCAAGGCGCTCGTTCTTGCGGCGGTTGCGTTGAATAGTGCGGGTAAAGCCAAGTCTGCGAGAAAAACCAAGTCCTGACGGCTCGCCATGCCACGTCTAGCCCAAGCGCCAAACCTGCAGATCGCCACGCTATGGGCTGATGCGCTCCAGGCCGAGGGCATTGAAGCGAGTGTCCAACGGCAATACCTGGGAAGTGCTGCCGGCGAGCTCCCTCCGGACCAATGCCTGCCGGAAGTCTGGATCAAGCACCCCGAGCAAGAGGCCAACGCCCGAACACTGTTGCACCATCTGCAGAACGTTCCGCAGCACCGCTGGCAATGCGAATGCGGCGAACTGGTCGAAGGCGGATTTGAGCAGTGCTGGAACTGCGGCACCTGGATGCCGCGCTAGCTCGCGCCCTTCACGCCTCGCCGGGTTGCGGTCCGTCAAACCCTTCAATGAGAAGGATGTCCGCCGTAGCAGCGCCCAAGCGAAGGCTTTTGGCGTGCTGGTACTCCGGGGAATTCCAGCAGTCCTGCGCAGCCTGGTAGCTGGGAAATTCGATGATCACATTGCGCTTGCGAGCGCTGCCCTCCACAACCTCGTAGGCTCCGGAGCGCACCAAAAAGCGCGCCCCGTATTTGGCAAACGGGATGGCGTTGGCGGTGACATAGCCCTGGTACTTTTCCATGTCACTCACGTCCACGCGGGCGATCCAATAGCCTTTGGTCATTGTTCTTGCTCCTCAGTTCAAATCAGGTTGCGCATGGCGCGCGCAGTTTCCTGCAACACGGGCAACACGCGGGCGGTGGCCGCCTCGGTGGACTCCTTGCCCATGGGCATCGTCACATTCAGCGCCCCCACCAGCACGCCGTGCCGGTCTATCAAGGGTACCGCCACACCACGGTAGTTCAGTTCCAGCTGTTGTTCGGATGCGGCCCAACCTTGCTGGCGGATGCGCGCCAGCTCTTGGCGCAACTGGTCCTTGCTGGTGATGGTGTGGGAGGTGTAGGCCTTAAGTTCGTGGTTGCGCAGCCAGCGCTCCAGCCATTCCGGTTCGCGCATCGCAAGAATAAGCAAGCCAGCCGCCGTCACCTGGGCCTGCACGCGGGCACCGAGCACAAAGCCCGTGTTCATGCTGCGGTTGCTGCCATTGCGGGCGATGTAGACGATGTCGTCCCCGTCCATCACGCTCACATAGGCAATCTCCTGGATGCCCGCCGTCACACGCTGCAAAAAAGGCTGCACCGTGCGCGGCAAGCGGGCGGACTCCAGGTAGGACTGGCCCAGCCGCAGCACGCGTGGCGTCAACCAGAACAGCTTGCCGTCCGTAGCCACATAGCCCAGGTGCTGCAGCGTCAGCAGGTAGCGGCGTGCGGCGGTACGTGTCATGCCACAGCGCTCGCCGGCCTGGCTGGCGGTCATGCGGGGGTGGGCATCGTCAAAGACTTCAATGATGGCAAGCCCCTTCTCCAGACCCGCAATCCAGTCCCGGCGGTCCAACACGGAAGCAGGTGGCTCGGCCTGCAACGGCATGCTGGAAGGCGGGGCCTGCATAGAGGGCATGGGGACTACCGGCACTACTTCAAACATGGCAAAAACCCTTGCATCGATCGTTTATCGATCATAAATGATCGATAAACGCACAAACAACCCCAAAAACCGGTTTCTAAAACCACCCTGCCTCACTACAGTCACGCGCAACCTGACTCCCAAAAAGAAACCCATGGCCATCGCCTCCAGCCCCTCCCGCCCCAGTGGCGCAGACCGCGAACACATTGACGAAGGCCCCAACCCGCTGGGTCTGGAAGGCATCGAGTTCATCGAATACGCCACCTCCAAGCCGCAGGCGCTGGGCCAGGTGCTGGAGGCCATGGGCTTCCGCCCGATTGCACGCCACCGCTCGCGCGAGGTGCTGCTGTACCGCCAGGGCGACATCAATGTCATCGTCAACGCCCATGGCCGCGGCGCCGCGCTGACCGAGAAACCGGTGATTGCCGCCATTGCGCTGCGCGTGCACGACGCCTCGGCCGCCTACCAGCGCGCGCTGGAGCGCGGGGCCTGGGCCGTACCGGTGCAGGTGGAGGTGATGGAGCTGCACATTCCCGCCATCCACGGCGTGGGCAACAGCCGCATCTACTTTGTGGACCGGCACCGTGAGTTCTCCATTTACGACGTGGACTTCACCCCCGTGCCGGCGGTGGACAAACACCCATCCGCCATTGCGGGGCTGCACTTCTTTGGCGTGGTGCAATACATCGGCAATGACCGCAGCGACGACTGGACCGAGTTTTACAGCGCGCTGTTTGGCTTCACCGCCCTGCCCGCAGACACCCGCTTTGGCATCCTGCCCAAAGGGCTCATTCTGCAAAGCCCTTGCAAGACCTTCTACCTCCAACTCATTGAGCCCGAGCCCGGGGTATTGGATGTGGAAGATGATGAATGCTTCCAGCGTGTGGGCCTCGGTACCCCCGATGTGCCGGCCACCGTGGCCGCGCTGCGCGCACGCGGCGTGGAGTTTGTGCCCAGCAAGGACCCCGCACAGGACAGCAAGGGCGCGCTAACCCGGCCCACCATGGGCAATGCCATGTTCGAGCTGGTGTTGCACACCCGGAGCTGACCCCATGAGCCAATTCGAAGGCAGATTTGACGACTTCGGGATGGACACCATCTCGTTGGCTGGGCCGCTCAAGGCCAAGCTGGACGCCATGCGCGCTGCTGGCTTTGGCCAGGTGATGCTGGCCGCCCGCGACCTCGTAGGCCACCCCCAGGGCTGGGAGGCCGCCGTACAGGAGGTGAAAGACAGCGGCCTGCGCGTCACCGGCTTTCAGGTGCTGCGCGACTTTGAAGGCCTGTCGGGCCACCTGCATGCCTACAAGGTAGACATTGCCAAAAGCATGATGGAGATGTGCCAGGCCCTGGACTGCCGCGTGATGCTGGCCTGCTCCAGCACCTCCTCCCACGCCACGGGCGACACCGATGCGCTGGTGAAGGACCTGCGCAAGCTGGCCATGCTGGCCATTCCCATGAACATCAAGGTGGCGTTTGAAGCCCTGTCCTGGGGCCGCACCATCAACGAGTTTCCACAGGCCTGGGATGTGATCACCCAGGCCGACATGCCCAACCTGGGCCTGGGCTTTGATTCCTTCCACTTGTTCGCCACTAAGACCCCGCTGGACGAGCTGGAGATGCTAGACCCCAGCAAGATTTTTCTGGTGCAGCTGGCGGACTTCATGTGGAACGAAATCAAGACCGTGGAAGAGCGCATCAGCACCGCGCGCACCTTCCGCGTGTTCCCCGGTGAGGGCGTGCACAGCGCGGCGCTGGCCGAGCTGGTGCTCAAGCTCCACCAGTTGGGGTACCGCGGCGACTATAGCTTTGAGGTTTTCAACGACGACTACCAGCAAATGCCCCTGCCCACCGTGGCCGCGCGCGCGCGCCGTGCTGCGCTCTGGCTGGGCGAAGACGTGCTGCGCCGCTCCGTGCCCCTGCCCAACCAGCTGCGCCTGAAGCAGACTGCCAAGTACTAAATCGCTGCGTCCTGATACGGCTTTGATGCGGCAACTCCGCTTAAGGGAAAGCCCTAGCCGATATTGAAGAACCGGTATATGCCGTTTGAAGCTCTGTATTGGCGCAAGCCGATACAGAGACGTAACCTGAGATGCAGATTCTCACTGCATCGTATTGGTTATGAAAACACAAAATCGTTGGATCTGGACTTGGGTCGCCATCGTCAGTGCGCTCGCAGGGCCTTGCGCCCAGGCAGCCACAGACATTACCGTGGCCACGGTAAACAACCGGCAGATGATTGAAATGCAGAAGCTCAGCGTGCATTTCGAAAAGGCCAACCCCGACATCCACGTCAAGTGGACCACCATGGAAGAGGCCGACCTGCGCCAGCGCGTGAGTGCCGACGTGACCAACAAGGGCGGCCAGTTCGACGTGGTCACCATCGGCATGTACGAGACGCCCATCTGGGCCGCCAAAGGATGGCTGCGCGAGATCACGCCTACCGACGCCTACAACGTGAAGGACCTGATCCCCACGGTGCGCGATGGCCTCTCATACAACAAGCGCCTGTACGCCGCGCCCTTCTACGGCGAAGGCTCCATGACCATGTACCGCACCGACCTGTTCGACAAGGTCGGCCTCTCCATCAGCAACCGCCCCACCTGGGAGCAGATCGCCGCCGCTGCAGCCAAGATCCACAACCCCGCGGCCGGGTTGTATGGCATCTGCCTGCGCGGGCGTGCGGGCTGGGGCGACAACATGGCCCTGCTCAGCACCATGGTCAACACCTTTGGCGGCCAGTGGTTTGACATGGGCTGGCACCCGCAGATCAACACCAAGCCTTGGAAGGACGCCATCTCGTTTTACATCAAGCTGCTGACCCAATATGGCCCGCCCAATGCGGTGAACAACAGCTTCAACGAGAACCTGGACCTGTTTGCCCAGGGCAAATGCGGCATCTGGGTGGACGCCACCAGTGCCGGCGGCGCGCTGATCGATCCCAAGTTCAGCAAGGTAGCCGCCCTGACGGGCTTCTCGCTGGCCCCCACGGCAGTCACCACCAAAGGCGCGGGCTGGCTCTGGTCCTGGGCACTGGCGATTCCGGCCAGCAGCAAAAATGCCGACGCGGCGCAGCGCTTTGTGCAGTGGGCTACCTCTGAGCCCTACCTGCGCTTGGTGGCCGACACCAATGGCTGGGCCGCCATGCCATCCGGCACACGCCTCTCCACCTACCAGCGCCCCGAGTTCACGAAGGCAGCGCGCTTTGCCATGACCGAGGCCATTGCCATGGTGACGGCCAATCCGCGTGATGCGACCGAGGGCAAGGCGCCCTATGTAGGCGTACAGTTCGTCGCCATTCCCGAGTTCCAGGACATCGGTGAGATCACCGGTGCCGAAATCCGCGATGCACTGGCCGGCAAGCAGACCGTGGACCAGGCCTTGCAAAAAGCGCAAGCAAAAACCGACCAGCTGATGCGCGGAGCGGGGTATTACAAATGACAAGGAGCAGCACCATGCCCACCACTTCTTTTTGGACCGTAGGCCGCCAACTGGGCGCGGCCTTTGCCGCCATGGTGGCGCTGGGCCTCATGCTGGCGCTCACCGGCTGGAGCCGCATTGCTGCCATCAACCAAGACCTTGAGTCGCTGGTAGACCAAACCCTGCCCACGCTGACTGCGCTGAGTGAGGTGAACGACCGGCTGCAGGTGGTGCGCACGGCCGAACTCAGCCACCTGGCAGCCCTGACCATGCCCGCCAAGGACCGCGAAGAGGCCGCGGTAAAAACCGCGGTGAAGGCGCTGGACACCGCGCTGCAGCGCTACACCGCCACAGGCGGCGCGCAAGACCAGGGTGCCGAGGTGAAGACGCTGACCGATGCGCTGGCCAAGTTCAATGCCTCGCGCGCCACCTTCCTGCAAATGTCCAACTCCGCCGCGGGGGCTGAGTCGGAACGCGCGGTGGAGGCCAGCGACTATTTCAGCGGCCCCAGCCAACAGGCCTACCAGGGCGCATACGACGCCGTGCAGAAACTCTGGGCCGCCCACGTGGCCCAAGCCGAAGCCGCCAAGACACAAGGGCGCGCCTCCGTCATGCGCGCCAACCTCATGCTGCTCAGCGTCTCGGGCATTGCGGTGCTGGTGTCCATCGTGCTGGGCGTTTTCATCACGCGCCGCCTGCTGGGCGAGCTGGGCGGCCAGCCGGCCTACGTGGCCCAACTGGCCCGCGCCATTGCCGATGCCAACCTGGCCACGCCGATTGCCGTGCGCGAGGGCGACAGCACCAGTGTGGTGGCGGCCATGGCGCGTATGCAGGCCTCGCTCACAAGGATCGTGCACGCGGTGCGCCATGGTGCCGATGGTGTGGCCAACGCCAGCTCGGAGATCGCGCAGGGCAACCACGACCTCAGCAGCCGCACCGAACACCAGGCCAGCGCACTGGAAGAAACCGCCTCCAGCATGGAAGACCTGAACGCTAAGGTGCGGCAGAACGCGCTGAGCGCGGGCCACGCCAACCAGCTGGCGCTGGACGCCTCCGCTGTAGCCGTGCAAGGCGGCGATGTGGTGGGCCAGGTGGTGCAAACCATGAAGGGCATCAACGAGGCCAGCCGCAAGATTGCCGACATCATCAGCGTGATTGATGGCATTGCCTTCCAGACCAACATCCTGGCGCTGAACGCGGCCGTAGAGGCTGCGCGTGCCGGTGAGCAGGGGCGCGGCTTTGCGGTGGTGGCGTCCGAAGTGCGCAGCCTGGCTGGGCGCAGCGCCGATGCCGCCAAGGAGATCAAGCAGCTCATCGGCACCAGCGTGCAGCGCGTGGAGCAAGGCACCGCGCTGGTGGACCGCGCCGGTAGCACCATGGCCGAGGTGGTGGGCGCGATCCGCAAGGTGAGCGATATCGTGGCCGAGATCAGCGCGGCCAGCTCGGACCAGAGCGCGGGTGTCTCGCAGATTGGCGAAGCGGTCAACGAGATGGACCAGGTGACCCAGCAGAACGCAGCCCTGGTGGAGCAGATGGCCGCGGCCGCCAGCGGCCTCAAATCCCAAGCCAGCGAACTGGTGCGCGTGGTGGCCGTCTTCCAGACCGACGACAGCGCGCTACCAAATCAGGAGCTGCTTGCGCTTAATTGACGGGGGCTAGCAGCCTATTTGACTTCAAACTGTCGGCACCAGGCAGTGCTGCACAGGCCTGGGCTACAAACTCGCGCAGCAGGCGCAGCGCCGGGGTGAGCTGGCGCCGGTCCGGCAGCACCATGTACAGCGGCACATGTTCGGTCTCCCACTCGGGACACAGCGCAACCAGCCGGCCGGCCGCCAGATCATGGGCCACGTCGATCCATGCCTTGTAGGCCACACCGCGCCCGGCCAGGGCCCAGCGCCGCACCACGTCGCCGTCGTTAGTCACATGGCCACCCTGCACGCGCACGGCCAAGGTCTGGTCGTCGCGCGAGAAATTCCAGCGGTCATTCACCTCGCCGCCCAGCATGAAGCACAGGCAGTCGTGCTGCGTTAAATCCTGCGGCGTGTTGGGCGTGCCACGCACTTGCAGATAAGCCGATGAGGCCACCAGCACGCGCCGGTTGTCGGGGGCCACAGGCAGCGCCACCAGGCTGGAGTCGCGCGGCTTGCCGTGGCGAAAAGCTGCATCCACCGGCTCGCTGTACATATTGGCCATGCGGTCGGACAGCGTCAGGCGGTACCGCACCTGCGGGTGCTGGTCCTGAAACTCCTCCAACCAGGGCAGCAACACATTGCGCCCCATATCGGACGAGGCCGCCAGCCGCAGCACGCCCTGCACCTGGTGGCGGCCCGTGCTCAGGGCCTGCTGGCCTTCGCCCAGGGTGGTCAGCGCCAGGCGGGCGTGTTCCAGAAATACCGCACCCTCGGGCGTTAGCCGCAGGCTGCGGGTGGAGCGCACCAGCAGGCTGGTGTGCAGCTCAGCCTCCAGCCGCTTGAGCGCGGCGCTGGCCGCCGCCGGGGTGATGTCCAACGCCCGTGCGGTGGCCGAGAGGCTGCCGGTGTCCACGGTGCGCACAAAGATGTCCAAGTCTTGCAGGGCTTTCATTTTCAAATTTTATTTGAAGGAGGAATCAATCTAGATCCTATTTTTCTTTCAAAGCAGAAGACTGAAGATTCAGTCCTCTGTTCACTCTGCAAGGAAATTCCCCATGAAAGCCATTGGCTACACCCAGGCCCACGCCCTCTCCGCCCCCGTCGGACTGCAAGACATCACCCTGCCCACGCCCGTGGCGCAGGGGCACGACCTGTTGGTGGAGGTGCACGCCATATCGGTCAACCCCGTGGACACCAAGGTGCGCGCAAGTGCCGCGCCTGCACCGGGCCAGGACTACAAGGTGCTGGGCTATGACGCCAGCGGCATCGTGCGCGCCGTTGGGCCGGAGGTGACGCTGTTCCGGCCCGGCGACCGCGTGTACTACGCCGGTGCCATCCAGCGCCCCGGCACCAACAGCGAGCTGCACCTGGTGGACGAACGCATCGTCGGCCACATGCCCACCAGCCTGGACTTTGCGCAGGCCGCCGCCCTGCCCCTGACCACCATCACCGCTTGGGAGCTGCTGTTCGACCGCCTGGGTGTTCAACCCGGTAAAAAACCCAACCCCAGGAGCCTGCTGGTGATTGGCGCAGCTGGCGGCGTGGGCTCCATCCTTGTGCAGCTGGCGCGCCGCCTCACGGCACTCACCGTCATTGGCACTGCATCGCGCCCCGAGACCCAAGCTTGGGTCAAGGAACTGGGCGCCCACCACGTGGTTGACCATAGCAAACCGCTGACAGAGCAACTGGCGCGCATCGGAATGCCTCAAGTAGACATCGTCATCAGCCTGAGCCACACGGGCCAGCACCTGCCGCAGATTCTGGAAGCGCTGGCGCCGCAAGGCCAGTTTGGCCTCATCGACGACCTGCCCGCGCTGGATGTGATGCCTTTCAAGCGCAAGGCCGCCTCGGTGCACTGGGAGATGATGTTTGCCCGCCCCATGTTCAACACGCCCGACATGATCGCCCAGCACCACTTGCTGAACGAGGTGGCGCAGCTGGTGGACGCGGGCCTGGTGCGCACCACGCTGGCCGAGAACTTTGGCCGCATCAACGCCGACAACCTCAAGCGCGCGCACGCCTTCGTCGAGTCGGGCACGGCCCGCGGCAAGGTGGTGCTGGAAGGCTGGAACTAAGCTGCGCTGGGCAGGGTTACCGTGATCGTGGTGCCCTGCGGGTCCGATGCATCCAGCGCCACGTCGCCATGCTGGGCATTCGCCAGCACCTTGGCCGAGTAGGTGCCCAAGCCCGTGCCGCCAGGTTTTCCGTGGGTCACAAACTTCTGGAAAAAGCAGTCCTGGATTTCCAGCGGCACTGCGCCCTGGTTGTGGACCACCACTTGCAGCGGCTGGGTGGCCGATAGGCGCACCGACACCGTGCTGTCGGCTGGCGCGGCCTCGCAGGCATTTTTGATGAGGTTCTGGAACAGCGAATAGCACAGCATGGTGTCGCCCAGCGCCTGCGGAGCGGCCTCCAACGGCCCACCAGTTTCCAGCGCCAGCGTGAGCGGCTTGCTGGCATAGGTGTGGCGCGCAATTTCCACCAGACGGAACAACACGTCTGCCACCTTGACTGGCCCCGCCTGCAGCGTGAAGCGCCCCGTCTCGATCTTGTAGAGCTCGGAAGAAAGGTTGATCATGTCCAGCACCTGCAGCGTGGTCTCCTCGGCCAGCCGCAGCTGCGCGGTCTGTGCAGCCTGCAGGCTGGTGTCGCCCGCCAGCGTTTGCACCAACCCCAATACACCGGCCAGCGCACCTTTGAGGTCATGGCGCGTGATGTGCTCCACGTCCTCGCGTAACCGCGCAGCCTCCTGCATCGAGTCGTAGTCCGCCTGTAGCTGCTTGTGCAGCTCCACATAGCGCATGAAGTTGCGCACACGCGGCTTGAGTACGTCGGGGTCCACCGGTTTGGTCACAAAGTCCACCGCGCCCAACGACAGGCCTTTGAGCCGCGCATCATCGTCGGTCATCGCGGTGACAAAGATCACCGGAATGTGCTCGGAGCTGGGGTGCTCACGCATACGCTGCGCCACCTCAAAGCCATCCATGCCCGGCATCATGATGTCCAGCAGCACCAGGTCGGGCGGCGTGTCCGAGTGGCAAATAGCCAGCGCTTTTTCACCACTGGAGGCCACACGCACCTTGTAGTCGTCCTTGAACAGCGCCGACAACAAATGCAGGTTGTCCGGCGTGTCGTCCACCACCAGAATGGTGGGGCGTGCCGCAACCGCCGTGGCAGCGCTTGCGGGCGCTGCAGTTTCGGAGCCACCAACATCACCCGCCAGTTGCAAGGGAGCCGCGGGCTGCAGTGCTCGCGCAATGCGCGACTCCAGATTGGCAGCCGAATACGGCTTGACCAGAATATTGCTGACGCCGCAGGCAATGGCCTCCTGGATACGGGCACGCTCCACCTCGGCCGTGATCATGACAAAGGGCAGATGGCGCAGCTTGCTGTCGCTGCGAATGGCCTTGAGCAAATCAAGCCCATGCATGACCGGCATGTTCCAGTCCGAGATCACCACATCAATGGTTTCAGAATGCAAGACCTTCAGCGCCTGCACGCCGTCCTTGGCCGTGAAGATGCGGGTGTAGCCCAGACTCATGAGCTGGGTGCTGGTGACTTTGCGCATGGACTCGAAATCGTCCACCACCAGAAAGCTCAGCTGTTTCATGTCGCGGGTCCGTCGGCCTCGTTGGCGCTCTTGAGAAAGTCGGCCTTCTTCTCCAGATCGCTATCGGAGTCCGCGTAGCGCTGTGCAATGCCACGAAAGACTTCCTGAATCTCCAGGAAACCATCCACGATGTCAGGATCGAAATGGCTGCCTTTGCCTTCCACGATGATCTCCACCGCTTGCGCGTGAGACATGCCTTCCTTGTAGACGCGCCGGCTGATCAGGGCGTCGTAAACATCGGCCAGCGCCATCATCCGGGCCGAGATGGGAATGGCGTCGCCGCTCAGCCCCTCCGGGTAGCCCGTGCCATTCCATTTCTCCTGGTGCGACAGCGCAATTTCCTTGGACATGCTGAGAAACTCCACCTGCGTGTCCAACGCCTCTTCTGCATGGGCGATCGCATCACGGCCCAGCGTGGTGTGGGTCTTCATGACCGCGAACTCTTCGGTGGTCAAGCGCCCGGGCTTGAGCAGGATGCGATCGGGAATGCCCACCTTGCCAATGTCATGCAGGGGGGCGGATCGGAACAGCATTTCGATGTTGTAGGGCGTCAGGAACGCCGAGAACCGCGGATGCGTCCGCAAATGCTCCGCAAGCGCCTGCATGTAGTGCTGGGTGCGTCGGATATGGTTGCCCGTGTCCGAATCCCGTGTTTCTGCCAGCGAGGCCAACGCCAGAATGGTCACCTCCTGAATGGCCATGACCTCCTGGGTGCGCTTGGCCACTTCCTGCTCCAGAAAATCATTTTTATCGCGCAAAAAATCGGCGCTGGCCTTGAGCGAGAGCTGGGTGGCAACGCGCGCCATGACGATGGGCGGGCTAATGGGCTTCGTAATGTAGTCCGCCGCGCCCAGCTCCAAGCCTTTCCTTTCGTCCTCCGGGTCCGACTTGGCGGTCAGGAAGATGACCGGAATTTCGCGCGTGGCGGGATGCGCCTTGAGCCGGCGGCACACCTCGTAGCCATCCATGTCCGGCATCATGATGTCCAGCAAAATCAAATCGGGAGGATTCTCGGACATGGCAATTTTCAAACCCTTCTCGCCATGGTTGGCCACCTTGACCTTGTAGGTGTCTTTCAGCAGCGCCGCCATGAGGGTCAGGTTTTCGGGGGTGTCATCCACCACCAATACCGTGGCTTTTTCTGTGAAGTCGAGAGAGTCCATAGCCCGTTACCCCTATTCAAATCAAACCTGTATGCCCGCCTGCAGCAACGCCTGGTTCAAGGCGTCCAGCGCAGCTTCAAAATCGAAACCATCGACCGCAGCCTCCACGGCGCGGTAGCCTGAGCCCAGCGCTGCTTTCAGCAAAGGCGCGTGGTCCCTGAGTACGTCTGCGGCTTCGGAATCGTCATCGCCCAGCAGCGCCGCCAGGCGACGGCTGACCGTGGCGACCTGACCCGGGTCTGCCGCCGCACCCACCGCTGCCGCCTCGGGTGGCAGGGCCACCGCCAAATCGGCCAACAGCTGCGCCAGCAACTGTCTGGGTTTTTCCATCAAGGCATGCACCTGCAATGAAGGCTCCTGGTCGTGCAGGGCGCGCTCCACCAAGGCCATGGCGGTCTGCAGGTCACTGGCGCCAATGTTGCCCGCCACACCTTTGAGGGTGTGGGCCAGGCGCTCCGCGGTAGCGCTGTCACCGGCCTCCAGTGCCTCCACAATGGGCGCCAGGCCGGCCTGCTGCCCAGCCACAAATTTGCGCAACAGACTCAGGTACAGGGCTTCCTTGCCCATCACGCGCCGCAGGCCCAGCTGGGTGTCCAGCCCCGCGATACCGGTGGGAACCTGCACCTCGGTCGCATCTGCATCTGCCGCAGCCAAGGGCCCGGCGGCATCGCTCTCCAATGCGGGCGGCTGGCCCAGCCCGGCGCGGGGCCGGATCCAGCGCACCAGGGCTTGCCACAGGGCATCGGGATCTATGGGCTTGGTCACAAAATCGTCCATGCCCGCGACGATGCAGCGATCCCGGTCCACCTGCATGGCGTTGGCCGTCATGGCCACAATGGGCAGGTTGGCATGGCGCGTGTCCTTGCGAATTTCCAGAGTGGCACTTACGCCATCCATCACCGGCATTTGCATGTCCATCAAGACAATGTCGTAGGCGGACTGCGCCGGGTCCATGATCTTGTCCAGGGCAATGCGGCCGTTGTCGGCCACATCCACCAGAAAACCCGCATCCTGCAGCAATTCCATGGCAATCTGCTGGTTCAGATCGTTGTCTTCGACCACCAGAATGCGCGCGCCACGCAGCGGCGCCAGTTCTTGCATGCTGGAGGGCTTGCTACCTGGTCGGGCCACACCATCGCCGGCGGTATGGCCGAGCAACCGCAGCATGGTGTCAAACAGCACGGAAGCGCTGACAGGCTTGATCAGCACATCCTCAATCCCGGCTTCTTGCGCGCCCTTGATCACCTCTTCACGGCCATAGGCGGTGACCATGATGGGACGTGGGTGCGAAGGCAGCTGCAGGGCTGCAATGCGTTGGGCCGCCTCAATACCGTCCATCTCAGGCATCTGCCAGTCCAGCATCACAAAATCGTAGGGCTTGCCGTGCAAGCCCGCCTCGCGCACGGCATCCACCGCCGTAGCCCCCGAATGCACCGAGGCCACGGTGAAGCCGATGCCTTCAAGCAAATCTGCCAGCACGGTGGCCGCGTGCTCGCTGTCGTCCACCACCAGCACACGGCGGCTCTGCAGCTCGTGGCGCGAGATATGCAGCTTGGCCCTCGCCTCCCCCAGCCCCAGTCGCGCGGTGAACCAGAAGGTGGAACCCTTGCCGTGTTCGCTCTCCACGCCCACGGCTCCGCCCATGAGTTCGGCAAGGCTCTTGCTGATGGCCAGGCCCAGACCCGTACCCCCGTATTTGCGCGTGGTGGAGGTATCAGCCTGCTGAAAACTCTGGAACAGGCGCGCCATCTGCTCGGACGTGAGGCCAATGCCGGTGTCGCGTACCTCAAAGCGCAACAGGGCCTCATGGTCAGCACCCTCTTTCAGGCGCACCACGATACTGATCTCTCCGCGCTCGGTGAACTTGATCGCGTTGTTGGCGTAGTTGATAAGCACCTGCCCCAGCCGCAGCGGGTCGCCGATCAGGTTCTGCGGCACCTCGGGCGCGACATCGCAAATAAGCTCCAGACCCTTGGCACTGGCCTTGTCCACAATCACCGTCGCCACGTTTTGCAGCACCTTGTCCAGCTCGAACGGGATGTGCTCCACCGTAAGCTTGCCGGCCTCCACCTTGGAGAAATCCAGGATGTCGTTGATGATGCCCAGCAGGTGCTGGCCCGACTGCTGGATCTTGCTGATGTAGTCGTGCTGGCGCGGGGTGAGCTCGGTTTTCAGCGCCAGGTGCGACATGCCGATGATGGCGTTCATGGGGGTGCGGATTTCATGACTCATATTGGCCAGGAAGTCACCCTTGGCCTGGCTGGCCGCATCGGCCGCATCCTTGGCGCGCTGGAGTTCTTCGGCGGCCAGGCGGTCCTTCGTGATGTCTTCAATCACCCATACCGTGCCCCACTCGGGATGCTCCATATCCAGCGCGCGGCCATGCACACTGGCCCAAAAGCGGCTGCCATCCCGGCGCCGGTACTCTTGCTCACCGACGTACAGATTCCCTTGGGAAATCACTTGGTAGGGTTCGGCGCCGGCCTGGGCGTAGCCCTCAGGGCTGGCATACAGCATCTCTGTAGACTGGCCGCGCAAGTCCTCTGGACCGTAACCAAACATGGTTTCAATGGCACCGTTGAAGCGCCTGATAGTGCGGTCCACGGTGAGCAGCACCCCCAGGCTGACCGCCTCAAATATCACACGCTGCTCCTGTGCGGCCTCGGCAATGGCGCGCTCGGCGGCCTTTTGCTCCGCCACGTCCACAAAGGTGCCCACCAGGCCGGCTGGCGCCCCATCCGCGCCGGCAAAGCCCGAGACGAAATAGAGCGTTTCGTGCAAGCGCCCATCGGCAAACGGCATGACCATCTCACGCTGGGCATTGCCCAAGTTGGCAATGATGCCCTCATCCTCCAATTGGTAGGCCTGCCGGTCCTCGGCTGGCAGGTATTCCAGGTCCAGTACCCGCTTGCCCAGCAGGCTGTCGCGCTCCACGCCAAACACGCGCTCGTACGCACGGTTCACCCCCCGGAAACGCGAGTCGGCGCCCTTGTAGAACACCGGGTAGGGGATGGTGTCCACCAGCGCACTCTGGAAGCTGGCTTGCTGGGCAAGGTGGTCCTCCATGGCTTTGCGCTGGCTGATGTCTTCCAGCACCCAGATGGACGCGACCTCAAAGCCCTGCACCCGCAGACGACGGCTAACCAGCTTGCCTTCAAAGGCACTGCCATCCAAGCGCAGGAAGCTGCCCTCCAGCACCAGTTGGTCATCCTGCGCGGTGGGTTGCAAAAATGCGTCACGTTCTTCGGGGCGCGCGAATAGAAACCCGGCGCCCTCGCCCATTGCCACTTCGGGGCTTGCTCCGGTAATGGCACAAAAGCCCGCGTTCAGTTGCTGAACCTTGCCATCGCCCAACAACACCAAGCCCAGCGGGATATTCTCAAAGATGATCTGCTGCTGCTGGAGCAGGGTTTGCAGCTGCGCATCGCGCTGCTTCAGGTCGTCAATGCTGCGGACAAAGCCGGTCCACAGCGTGCTGCCATCCGCCTCGCGCCTGGGCGTGGCTGCCAGGTTGACCCAGTGCAATTCCCCCCCTGGCAGGCCCATGCGCATATCCAGGTTGCAGGGCTCCAGGGTTTGCGCAGCCGCCGCACCAAAGGCCTGGAGTTGGCGGCTGTCTTCTACATGCACGCGGCTGAAAAAAGCCGCACTGTCAGCCACGATGGATGAGGCCTGTACACCGGACAAGTCCTCGATCTGGTGGCTGAAGTAGGTAAAGCTCAGGCGGCCTGCCACATCACGCCGGGCCCGAAAAATAGCGAGCGGCAAGGCATCCGTAATCTCGTGCAGTTCCTGCTGTGCAGCGCGCAAGGCTGCGTCTTTTTCAAGGCGGGCTGCGGCGCTGGCCAGCTCCATCTGGCTGTGCATGGACGCGGCCTGCGCGGCAATGCGCTGGCGATTCTGGCGCAATGTGGCAATGGCAAACAGCAAGGTCAACCCACACAGAAAACCGGTCAACGCAGCATTGGTGGTGAGCTGCGATTTGACTTCCGCCGTGCGGGCATCCACCGTGAGCGCGGAGGACTGCCCGGCTTCCACGGTCAGATCCCGGATTGGGTCTTTCAGCGTGTCCAGCAACTGCTTCATTTCCTGAAACACTGCCGGATCGGGCAAATGCCGGGCGTCCGTACTGCCGAAGGTGCGGTCTGCCAGGGCCATGAACGCTTTGAGCGAAACCAGCGCGTCCTTGTAGACATCCTGGTTATTGATAAGCCCGCGGACGTCCGCACGGTCCAGGGCGCCGGTGCGGCTGACAAAGATCTCGTAGCGCAACTGCAGCTGCTCCAGCGTGATGCTGTCGGGCGACAGCACGCGCTGCGTCAGCGCATTGCAAAATCGCAGGTATTCGCTTTCCAGTTGAAAAAACGTCCAGAGCGCCTCACGGTCACTCTTGAGCATGACCCTCTTGAGGCTTTCGTCCTGGCGAAACTGCACCACACCGATGGCCAGGTACAACCCGGCCAGGCCTGCAATGATCAACAACATCAGCAGTTTGCTGCGCTTCATGGGCCGCCCTGCGCCTGTCGCTGCGGTGTTTACTGCACGATGAGTCGGGACAGCTGCCAGGCTGACCGGTTGTAGTACACCTGTGACTGCAACTCAGGCTTGGAGTCCAGCGGGTAGACAATGAATAGCGGTCCTTTTTCTCGCACTGGCATGGGCTTGCCATTCATGAGGCGCGCCAGAATGACGTCATGCTGCGTGACGTCATCAAACGGAATATCCGTCTTGTAGTCATTCAGGGCCACGGCCACCAACTTGCTGCCCTTGGCGCCCGCCGCTGCCAGAACATCGCGTAGCAAAGGCCCTGTGAACTCGGCACCGTCCGGGTACCAAGGCGACTTGGTGAACACCTTGTGCTGTGGCAGCTTGGCCAGCATCTCCATGCTGAAAACCGCATTCTTGCCCACGTTGGGGACGCTGACCTGTCCCGAAATTGTCAGCACCACAGGGTCCGAAGGCTTGTCCAGTGCCCAGGCGGCGGGGGCAAGTGCTAGAAAGGCGCCCAGCAACACCGTCAAAAAGGAAGAAACTGTGGCGCTGTACGTGCTCTTGGCAGATTTCATATGGGTTCCCCTGAATCGCTTTTTGCAGACTGCGCACCGCATAAAGCTGCGCTTGCAAGCGACATGTGCATGTATATCACACGCAGCCTGAATTCGGGTGGTACCGGGCTACACGTCTGGCGATGGCTTCGCCGCCCATTAGGAGGCTCCCAATTGACTGCTTGGGGTTGCTCACAAAACCCTCAAATTGCTATTAAATTGGGAGCTAATAGTTCATATTTCACGGGGGCTGTAGCCAAATTCAATTCAAACTTCTTTCCCCCAAAGGAGTGTGCATAATGCGGGCGAGGGAGGCCCCATCTGGGGCGACACACCATGCAAGCGGATGTCTTCTCATTAAGGTTTTTCCAGGCGCCACAGCGGCCCCATGCTGCACTCCGCTGGGCTGCACGCTTGGGTCTGTGGATCGTATTTGCAGCTATGGGCTGCGCTTGGGCCGAGCCGCTGACACTGGCGGTGTCGCGCACCCCACTCTCCTTGCCGCTGTACGTCGCACAGCAGAACGGCTACTTCAGCGCAGAAGGGTTGGAGGTCAAGTTCAACGAATGTCTGGGTGGCCACCGCTGCCTGCGCCAGGTGCTGGACGGCCACGCCGACGTAGCCACGGTGGGGGAACTACCCGTAGTCATGAACAGTTTCTCCAGCAGCGACTACGCGGTGATTGGCACGTTCACCAAGTCCAGCGACGACGTCAAGCTGGTCGCCAACGCACGCGCTGGCGTCAAAACGCCGGCCCAGTTGGAGGGCAAGCGCATAGGTGCTATCAAGGGCACAGCCAGCGAGTATTTTTTGGAGCTCTATCTGTTGACCGCCGGTGTGGACCCGCAAACCCTGACCGTGGTGGACGTGCAACCCGAGGATATGGTGCAGGCCCTGCAGTCTGGCAAGGTGGACGCGATCTCGGTCTGGCAGCCCTATGGCTACCTGGCGCTGAAGGTCATGGGTGCAGGTGCTGCCATGCTTCCCAGTGGTAGCTCCTATATCCAGAACTTCAATCTGGTCAGCCACCGAAAGTTGGTGGGCGCCCGCGACGGCGCGCTGGTCAAGCTGCTGCGCGCCGTGGAGCGGGCCGAGCGTTTTATCCAGGACCAGCCTGCCGACGCTAAAGGGATTCTGATGCGACAGCTCGCGCTGGAGCAGAGTTTTGTTGAGGCGGTGTGGCCAGGGATGCACTACCGGCTGGGGCTGGACCAGGCCCTGCTCGTCACCATGGAAGGCGAAGCCCGCTGGGCACGCCGTGAAGGCCATGCCACCGGCCCGCTCAAGCCCAACTTTCTGCAGTTAGTGCACAGCACGCCACTGCGCAATGTCAAACCCGACGCTGTAGCCACCCTGCGTTAACCGATCATGAAACTGCGCAATCTGTTGTTTAGTGCCAGCCTGGTGTCCTTGGCCGTTGGCCTGGCGGCCATGCTGGCCGTAGTAGACGCTGGGCGCGAGGAAAACCGCACCAGCGCCATTCGCACCCAGGCCCAGGAGGCCTCTCACGAGGTCTCTGGCCTGTTGGTGCTGACCCAGGAGTACGCGCGCCATGCTGAGCCGCGCGCCGCCGAGCAATGGCACCAGCGCCACAACACCATTGCCAAGGTCTTGGGCAACTACGAGCTGACACTGAACGAAGACCCAGCGCTCACGGAACTGCGCGACGTGAGTCAGTCCCTGCCAGAACTGTTCGAGGCGCTGGAAAAGATTCCGCAAGACGACCGCCCTTTCAATCTGCGGCGCAAGGAGGTGCTGCTGGACCAATTGCTCACCAGCACCCAGGCCATGAGCGACTACGCCTACCAGTGGTACCAGAACGCAACCCAGACCCGCCATGCTGCAGACCGGCGCTTTCAACTGCTGGCCTTTGTCACGCTGTCCGTCATGCTGCTGATCCTGCTGTCACTGGCATTCCTGGTGCACCGGCGCGTGCTACGGCCCCTACGCAACCTGGACGAGGCCACCGCTGCCGTGAGCCGTGGCGACATGTCCCCGCGCACTGCCAGCTTGGCCAACGACGAGCTGGGCGATCTGTCCCGCCGCTTTGACGGCATGACGCAGACCCTGGCCCACAACCGCCAACAACTGCAGAATTCTGAGAAGCGCCTGCGCTTGATCACCGATAACATGCCCAGCCTGATCGCCTACATCGACCGCGATCTGCGCTACCAGTTCGTAAACGCCTACTTTCAGCAACTGCTGGCGATCGACCCAGTCAATTTGGTGGGCAAGCGGGTGGTCGACGTGCTGGGACATGTCAACTATGGCTCGCTGCAGCCCCATCTGGAGGCGGCCCTGGCAGGCCAGCGACAGCACTTTGAACGCATGAACATGGTGCGTGGCAAAGAGGTCTGCCTGCTGACCGACTACATCCCCGACTTCAATGAGGCAGGCGAGGTGGTTGGCATCTTTGCCACCGCCAAGGACATCACTGAGTTGAAGGCCATTCAGGCGGCCCTTGCAGAAGGCGAACAACGCTTGCGCGCCATCACCAACAACATCCCCGCCATGGTGGGCCACTTCGACACCCAAGAGCGCTGCCTGTTCGCCAACGACACGGTGCTGAAACTGCAGGGCATTGATGCAAAGGACGTGTCCAAGCACACGCTGCACTCCGGGCTGCGGGACGACAGCTACGCCCAGCATCTGCCGTATGTGCGTCGCGTGTTGCAAGGAGAGATCTGTGGCTTTGAAGGCCATATCCAGCGCAATGGGCAAGACGTCTATTTCCAGGCCCACCTTGTGCCTGATGTGGACTCGCAGGGTGAAGTGCAAGGCTTCTACCTGATGTCATTTGATGTCACCAAAGTGCGCCGTGCCGAGCAGGCGCGAAAGCGCAGCGAACAGCGGCTGCGCCAGATCACTGACAACCTGCCGGTATTGATCTCTTACATGGACCAGCAGTGCGTCGTGCATTTCGCAAACGAGACTTACCGCACCTGGTTGGGTGTCGACCCCAAGACCATGTTGGGGCGTCCAATCCACGACATCGTGGGTGCCGCGCTGTACGAGCCGCGCCGCCCCTTTGTGGAACGCGCGCTGCGTGGCCAGCGAGTGGACTTTGAGGCCGAAATCATCGCTATGGGCGTCACCCGCAGCCTGACTACCAGCTACATCCCTGACATTGACAGTGACGGCAAGGTTTTGGGGATCTACGCCCTCAGCTCCGACGTCTCTGCCCTGAAAGCCTATGAGCGACAGTTACAGTCGCTGGCACGGTTTGACACGCTCACCGGCCTCCCTAACCGCCTGCAGTTCAACGAAAAGATGGCCGAAGCGTTGGAGCGCGCTGAGCGCTCCAAAGACGGTTTGGCGCTGATGTTCCTGGACGTAGACCGCTTCAAGTCCATCAACGATACGCTGGGTCACGCCTCGGGAGACGCAGTGCTGCGCGAATTCGCCAAGCGCCTGCAGGCCAACGTGCGCCAGGTGGACTTGGTGGCCCGGCTGGGTGGGGATGAGTTTGTAGTGATTCTGGAAGGGCTACACAGTCGCGCAGAGGCGGCCTCCGTGGCACGCAAGATTGTGGATGCTGCATCCGTTCCCATGGCCCTGGACGGTGGGCCGCTTCTGGTCACCACAAGCATCGGTGTCGCCTTCCTGGACCCCAGCGATCCCGCAATGACCGTACCCCAACTGCTGGCCCGTGCCGACGAAGCGCTGTACGATGCCAAGGCCGCTGGACGCGATACTTTTCACATGGCATGAACCGGTTTCCCACCCTCCGTTTTCCCCGCCTGGCCACACTATTGGCAGCATGGGCCTGTGGCTGTGCAATGGCCACCCCGCTGAACCTCGCGGTGTCCAACGGCCCCGTGTCGCTGCTGGTGTATGCGGCGGAAGGCAATGGTTATTTCAAAAGCGAAGGCATAGAGCTAAACCTGGTGGAATGCAGTAGCGGGCGCAGTTGCCTGAGGCTGTTGACCGATGGCACAGTCGATCTGGCGACGGCCGCGGACGTGGTGGTCGCGATCAACAGTTTTGCTCGGTCTGACCTGGCCATCCTGGGGACCCTGAGTGCCTCGTCCCACCAGATCAAGCTGATCGCACGGCGCAGCGCTGGCATTGCTTCCCCTGAACAGGTGGTGGGCAAGCGCTTGGCCACGGTGCAAGGCACATCGGCCCAGTATTTTTTGGACAGTTGGCTGCTGTTCCATGGCATTGAAGGCCGCATGGTGCAGCACATCTTCCTACCACCCGACGAGCTGGGGCTCGTGCTGCAGCTCAAGGACGTGGATGCCATTGCAATTTGGGAGCCGCTTGCGTCCAATGCCATGAAGCTGTTGGGTGACGACGCGCTGGCTCTGCCCAACCCGCGGGTTTACACCCAACATTTCAACCTGGTCAGCACCCGGGGCGCCATGGCTGCGCGCCGGGCAGAAATCGTCAAGGTACTGCGCGCGCTGGCCCGGGCCCAGCAATTCATTCGCGAGCAACCCGATGCTGCCACGCAACTGCTGGCGCGGCGGCTGGGCATAGACGCTGCCTCCGCCTCGGCCCAGATGAAAGAACAGGATTACCGCGTGCGGCTGGACCAGTCCCTGGTCAGCACCCTGAGCAGCCAGCTCCGCTGGGCCGTGCGCGAGGGCCACGCCAAGCCGGACGCAGAGCTGCCCAACTCCCTGCGCCTCGTCGAGCCTGCCCTGCTGCGCGAGGCTGCCCCGTCGGCGGTCGACACCATCAAATAGGCGACAGCGCTAGACCTACCCACCGACCACTTCGTTGGCTGTGCGAAACGCCTCCACCGACGCAGGCACACCGCAATAAATCGCCGCGTGCAGCAGCACTTCCTGAATTTCGGCCGCAGTCGCGCCGTTGTTCAGCGCGCCGCGAACGTGACCTTTCAGTTCGTTTTGCTTGCCCAGCGCCGTGAGCATGGCCACGGTGACCAAGCTGCGGGTTTTCAAATCCAGCCCTGGGCGCTGCCAGACGTCGCCCCATGCCGCGCGGTTGATGTGGTCCTGTATCGGCTGGGTGAATGGGGTGGTACTGGCAACAGCATTTGCCACAAACGCTTCACCCATCACCTGCTTGCGAGTGGCCAGGCCCTGGTCGTGGGCAGTTGTGGCGGGGGATGCGGAGGAAGTTGCAGGCAGGGCTGTCATGAAAGCTCCGGAAAAAACAACATGGTAGCGGCACGGGATACAAGTCGTTTAGACTGGAGACGCAAAAAAGACGGAGCTTGCATGCCAGCGAATGTGCCGGAATTTGGAGCGCCGCCGCCTGCCAAAACCACCGGTACGTCCGCCCCCCTTTCTGAACGGCGACAACTGCTGTGGCTGGCAGCGGCAGTTGTGGTTGTATCGGCCGGCCTGATCGCCGCGGTCTTGGCCTACCTGCGCGCGGAGGCCATCGATACGGCCGAGCGGCTGACCAGCTCCTTTGCGCAGGTTATTGAAGAGCAGACCACGCGCACGCTGCAGTCGGTGGCACAAAGCCTGCAAATCACGGCCACCACGCTGGCGCAGATGGAATCGACCGGAACCCTGAACGAGGAATCGGCTGGCCATCTGCTGCACGACCAGTTGCAATCCATGCCCTTCGCCCGCGTGATGTGGCTGACCGACGCGCAAGGACATGTCCTCTACGACTCAGGCACTGGGCTTGCGGGCATCGACATGTCAAGCGCCGCGTTTTTCCGAGCCTTGCAGGGGGCGCCTCAAACCCCATTCCTCGTCGGCACACCGGTCAAGAGCCCATCCGACGGGTTGTGGCTGATACCGGTGGCCAGGCCTTTGCTGGGTGCGGGCGGCGCCTTTGCCGGCACCGTCGTCGCGGCCGTCGACCCGCTGTATTTCGACAAGTTGTGGCGGTCCATCGACCTGGGGGCGAACGGCTCGGTCACGCTGTTCCGCAAGGACGGCACCATGATGGCGCGAAGCCCCTTTCACGAATCCAGCATGGGCAAAAATTTCAGCAGCAACACAGTGTTTGCTGATTACTTGCCCAAGAGCGCCTCCGGACAGCTGCAAAGCATCAGTGGCGTGGACGGCGTGTCGCGCCTGTTTGCCTACCGCACGCTGTCGGCCCAGCCCGAGCTGGTCGTCATCGTCGGGCAGTCGTTCGAACTGGTGCTCGAGCCCTGGCGCAAGCTGGCCCTGCTGGCCTTTGCCATCTGGCTGGCAGCAACCATCGCCATTGCGCTGATGTGCTGGTTTCTCAGCCGGGCCTGGCGGCAGAAAGCCCTGGTGCAGGCCGAGGCCGCGCAGTCAGCCGAACGGCTGCGGCTGGCCACCGACGCTGCGGAGATCGGCATCTGGGAATGGGATGTCACCCGTGCCGACCAGTGGTTCGCGACCCCCACCTACTTCACGATGCTGGGCTACGAACCCTCGGAGGGCATGGCCGACCGGGCGCAATGGATCGCCCGCCTGCACCCCGAGGATCGCGAAGGCGTCAGCAGCCACATCCAGGCGGTGCTGGGGGGCAAAGACATCCCCTACCAGTACGAGGCCCGCATGTTGCACGCCAACGGCAGCTACCGCTGGATCCGTGTAGTGGGGCGCGTGCTGGCGTTCGATGCCGATGGCAAAGCCAGCCGCATGATCGGCGTGCGCTTGGACATTACCGAGCGCAAGCAGGCCGAAGAGGCCCTGCGCCAGAGCGAGGACAACCTGTCCATCACGCTGCAATCCATCGGCGACGCCGTCATCGCTACCGACGCAGCGGGCAACATCACCCGCATGAACGCGACCGCCGAACGCCTGACAGCATGGACGCTGCAAGACGCCCAGGGCTTGCCACTGACACACGTGTTCCGCATCGTTCACGCACAGACGCGCAAGCCGGCCGTAGACCCGGTTCGGCTGGTCATGGAGAAAGGCGAGGTGGTGGGCTTGGCCAACCACACAGCGCTGCTGGCCCGTGATGGCAGGGAGTACCAGATCTTCGACAGCGCCGCGCCCATCCGCGACCGTGCGGGGCAGATTGTTGGCGTCGTGCTGGTATTCAGCGATGTGACCGAGCAATACCGGGTGCGCGAGGAATTGGCCACCACCATGGAGCTGATGGAGCGCACCAACGCGTTGGCCAAAGTCGGGGGGTGGAAAATGGATTTGCGGACGCAGCAAGTGACCTGGTCACCGCAAACCTACCGCCTGCTGGAGGTTGACACACAGGTAACACCGGATGAGCAAAGCGCGATGGGCTTTGTGGCCGAACATGCCCTCCCGACGATGGAGGCCGCAGTGCACGCAGCCTTCGAACTTGGCACCCCCTGGGACCTGGAGCTACCGATGATCACCGCCAAGGGCCGTCACATCTGGGCCCGCGTGCAGGGCTTTGTTGATGTGGACGACATGGGCGCCCCCCTGCGGCTGCTGGGCACGTTTCAGGACATCACCGAGCGGCGGGATGCGCAGGCCCTGGTGCTGCAAAGCGAAAGCCGCTACCGCGCGCTGTTCGAGTACGCGCCGGACGGCATCCTGATCGCCGATGCCCAGAGCAACTACCTGGATGCCAATGCCAGCGCCTGCCGCATGCTGGGCTACACGCGGGACGAGCTGATCGGGCTGCATGCTTCAGACATCGTGCTCCCGTCGGAAATACCGCATGTCGAGACCGCGCTGGGTGCCATCACCCAGCAGGAGGACTACTACCGAGAGTGGCAATTCCGGCGCAAGGATGGCAGCGTCTTTCCCGCAGAAGTCATCGCCACGCAGATGCCAGACGGCAATCTGATGGGCATGATCCGTGATGTATCGGATCGCAAGCGCGCCGAGGCCGCCATGCGCGAAGCCATGGTGCACACGCAAACCATTCTGGACAACATCGTGGACGGCGTGGTGACCTTCAACGACCAAGGCATTGTCGAGTCCTTCAACCAGGCGGCCAGCGCCATCTTTGCGTACGCACCGCATGAAATCATTGGTCGTGACGCGGCTCAGCTGATCAGCGACCCGGACGCGCATTTTGAGGAAGACTACCTGCGCCACCGGTTCAGCTCGAAGCGCACTGGCGTTGCGAACCTCTCACGCGAGGTGCAAGGCCGACGCAAGGACGGCCGCCTGTTCCCCATCCACCTGTCCGTATCGCGCATCTTCCGCAACGAAGTGGTCCACCTGATTGCCATCGTGCGCGATGTGACGCAGCAACGCCACGATGAGGAGGAAATCCGCCGCCTGGCCTTCTTCGACCCCTTGACCTGTCTGCCCAACCGCCGCCTCCTAATGGACCGGCTCAAACAGGCCATGGCAACGTCGGCACGTACCGGCAAGCATGGCGCGCTGATGTTCCTGGATCTGGACCACTTCAAACAGCTCAACGACACCCAGGGGCACGACGTGGGCGACCTGCTTCTGCAACAGACCGCGACCCGCCTGACCGCCTGTGTTCGCGACGACGACACCGTAGCCCGGCTGGGGGGTGACGAGTTTGTGGTCCTACTGGAAGCCCTGAGTGGCAACAGCCATGAGGCGGCCCAGCAGGCCGAGGCCGTTGCCACCAAGCTGCTGGATGCGTTCAAGACACCCTACAGCCTGAACAGCTACAACCACGAAGGCACGACCAGCATCGGTATCGTGATGTTCATGGGCGACCTTGACTCCATGGACGACTTGCTGAAAAAGGCCGACCTGGCCATGTACCAAGGCAAGTCCGCAGGCCGCAACACCGCGCGCTTCTTCGATCCCGCCATGCAGGCTGCCGTGGCCCAGCACGATGCACAAGAAAAGGACTTGCGCCGCGGCATTGCCATGCGCGAGTTCGTACTGCACTACCAGATCCAGGTGAACCGCGACGGCAAGCCGATTGGCGCAGAGGCGCTGGTACGCTGGAACCACGCGCGCCTGGGCCTGGTAACCCCTGCACATTTCATTGCACTGGCCGAGCAAACGGGATGCATCCTCACACTGGGTCAGCAGGTGCTGGAGATGGCCTGCGCGCAGCTGGCGGCTTGGGCGGACCAACCCGATCGCGCATCGTGGACCCTGGCGGTCAATGTCAGCGCTTCGCAATTCGCACAGGCAGGGTTTGTCGCCAATGTCTCACACGCGCTGGCGCAAACCGGCGCCAAACCCAAGTTGCTGAAGCTGGAGCTGACCGAAAGCATCCTGGTGCACGATGTGGAGGATGTGATCGTGAAGATGACGGCCTTGAAGAACCTCGGCGTAGGCTTCTCGCTCGATGATTTCGGCACCGGCTATTCCTCACTGTCCTACCTGAAACGGCTGCCGCTGGACCAGCTGAAGATCGACCAATCCTTTGTGCGCGATGTGCTGACCGACCCCAGCGACGCCGTCATCGCCCGCACCGTGCTGGCCCTGGGCCACAGCCTGGGCCTGACGGTGATTGCGGAGGGCGTGGAGACCGAGGGCCAGCATGCATTTCTGACAGAGGCTGGCTGCGACGCCTTCCAGGGTTACTACTTCGGGCGCCCGCAGCCAGCGGACGCCCTGACGTAGTTCGCTATTGAATCAGGAGCGCCTACCGCTGTATTAACGGGGGCTAGCGCCCTATTTGACCCTGCGATTCGCTAGCACCGGCCCGCGGCCTCAAAGATCAAAGCGGTCCAGGTTCATCACCTTGGCCCAGGCCGCGACGAAATCCTTGACCAGCTTCTCTTTCCCGTCCGCGCTGGCGTACACCTCGGCATAGGCGCGCAGCACCGCGTTGGAGCCGAACACCAAATCGGCGCGTGTTCCGGTGTACTTCACTGCGCCCGTCTTGCGGTCTTTGCCGTGGAACACTTCGCCGCTGCCGTCAGCGGCCTTCCACTCCGTGCCCATATCCAGCAGGTTGACGAAGAAGTCGTTGGTCAGCGCACCGGGTGTGCTGGTGAACGCGCCGTGCTGGCTGCCATCGGCATTGGTGCCCAGCACGCGCAGGCCACCGACCAGTGCAGTCATCTCGGGCGCGGTCAGTGTCAGCAGTTGGGCCTTGTCCAGCAGCAGCGCTTCGGTCGCAGCACCAATGGGGCCCCGCTTGTAATTGCGAAAGCCATCGGCGAGGGGTTCCAGCACGGCGAAGGATGCGACATCCGTCTGTGCCTGTACCGCGTCAACGCGGCCCGGTGCAAACGGCACGCTCACGTTGACCCCGGCCGCTTTGGCGGCCTGCTCCACACCAACACCACCGGCCAGCACGATCAAATCGGCCAGCGACAGCTTGCCGGCAATGCCCTGTAGCTTGGCGACCGCCTTGGCTACACCCTTGTTGACGTCCCAGTCCTTCTGCGGCGCCAGCGCCAGCCGCGCACCGTTGGCGCCGCCGCGCTTGTCGCCGCCGCGGAAGGTGGAGGCCGAGGCCCAGGCCACGGACACCAGCTCGCTGACCGACAGCCCCGAAGCGGCGATCTTGGCCTTGGCATCCGCAATGTCGGCGGCCGTGGGCTTGAGCGTGGCAGCAGGCAATGGGTCTTGCCAGATCAAATCAACCTTGGGCACTTCAGGGCCGAGGTAGCGCGCCTTGGGGCCTAGGTCGCGATGGGTCAGCTTGAACCAGGCGCGGGCAAAGGCTGCGGCGAAGGATTGCGGGTCGTCATGGAAGCGCTTGGAAATCTTGCCGAACTCGGGATCGAAGCGCAGCGTCAAATCGGTGGTCAACATCGTGGGTTTGTGGAATTTGCCCTTCACATGCGCGTCGGGGATGATGTCCGGCGCATTCTTGGCGACCCACTGCTTGGCGCCCGCGGGCGACTTGGTGAGTTCCCATTCGTACTTGAACAGGTTCTCAAAGAAGTTGTTGCCCCACTGCGCGGGGGTTGTGGTCCAGGTCACTTCCAGGCCGCTGGACACGGTGTCTTTGCCATGACCGCTGCCATAGCTGCTGCTCCAGCCCAAGCCTTGCGCCTCAATGCCTGCACCCTCGGGCTCGGGGCCTTTGTGGTGTTCAGGCGCAGCACCGTGGGCCTTGCCGAAGGTGTGGCCTCCGGCGATCAGCGCCACGATCTCTTCGTCGTCCATCGCCATGCGGTAGAAAGTGGTGCGGATGTCCTTGGCCGCAGCCAGGTAGTCGCCGCTGGCGTTGGGTCCTTCCGGGTTCACGTAGATCAGGCCCATGTGGGTGGCGGCCAGGTTCTTGTCCAGTTCGCCTTCGCCCTTGTTGCGATCAACGCCACCGCTGAAGCGCTTGTCAGCAGCCAGCCAGGAGGTCTCGGAACCGAAGTTCACATCCATGTCGGGTTCCCACACGTCTTCGCGGCCACCGGCAAAACCGAAGGTGCGAAAGCCCATGGATTCCAGCGCCACGTTGCCGGCCAGGATGAACAGGTCGGCCCACGAAATTTTCTGGCCGTACTTCTGTTTGATGGGCCACAGCAGGCGGCGCGTCTTGTCGATGTTGACGTTGTCGGGCCAGGAGTTCAGTGGTGCGAAGCGCTGCTGGCCGCGCCCGCCGCCTCCCCGGCCATCCAGCGTGCGATACGTGCCAGCACTGTGCCATGCCATGCGGACCATTTGCGGGCCGTAGTGGCCAAAGTCGGCGGGCCACCAGTCTTGCGAGTCGGTCATCAGCTTGACCAGGTCGGCCTTGAGCGCGGCGTAGTCCAGTTTCTTGAATTCTTCGGCGTAGTTGAAGATTTCACCCAAGGGGTTGGACTTGTTGCCGTGCTGGTTCAGCAGATCCACGCGCAACTGGTTCGGCCACCAGTCTTTGTTCGTGGTGCCGCCACCGGCGGCGTGGTGGAAAGGACACTTGGCTTCGTTCGACATGGCTTGTTCTCCTTGGGGTGTGGGTACGGGGACTGTCGGAGCCAGTGTAGATTTTCAAACCCTATCAAACAAGATAGTTTTATTAATGAAATCTATAGACAAAGACAATGCCCAAGACCAGAGCTAATGCGGGCTTAGGATGTCGCCAGGAGACACGTCCATGACCAGCCCCACCCCGCGCTACCCTTTGCCCGATCTGAATACCCTGCCTGAAGACATCCGTGCCAAGATTCTGGAGGTGCAGGAAAAGTCCGGCTTTGTACCCAATGTGTTTCTGGCGTTTGCACGCCGCCCGGCCGAGTGGCGCGCCTTCTTTGCCTACCATGACGCGCTCATGCTGCGCGAAGGCAGCAGCCTGACCAAAGGCGAGCGCGAGATGATCATCACGACGACGAGCGCGGCCAACCACTGCCTCTATTGCGTGGTGGCCCACGGCGCCATCCTGCGCATCTACGAAAAAAAACCATTGGTCGCCGATCAAGTGGCAGTGAACTACCGAAAGGCCGACATCACAGCGCGCCAGCGCGCGATGCTGGACTTTGCGATGAAGGTCTGCCTGCACAGCGCCACGGTGGAAGACGCCGACTTTGACGCGCTGCATGCGCACGGCTTTGACGACGAAGACATCTGGGACATCGCGGGTATCACCGCCTTCTTCGGCCTTTCCAACCGCATGGCCAATGTCACCAGCATGATGCCCAACCCCGAGTTCTACCTGCTCGGCCGGGTGCCCAAGGCGAAGTGAGCACCATGCCGCGCATCTGCACGCTGGCGCCCACGGCCCTGTTGATCGCCATGCTGACAGGCTGCGCCAGTGCGCCGCCCGCCTTGCAGTACAGCACGCCCGTGCAACCCGAAGGCGCCACCGGCAGCAGTGCCAAGCCCGGCTGGGCCACCCGAACCTACGCGGTGGCCGCCGCCAATCCGCTGGCCACCGATGCCGGCCTGCAGGTGCTGCGCGCAGGCGGCAGCGCGGTGGATGCTGCCATCGCCGTACAAATGGTGCTGGCCCTGGTGGAGCCGCAAAGCAGTGGGCTGGGTGGCGGGGCCTTTTTGCTGCACTTTGACGGCAGGAAAACGCAGGCATTTGATGGTCGCGAAACCGCACCTGCCGGCGCCACCCCCGCGCTGTTTCTGGACCCACTGGGCAAGCCCCTGGAGTTTGCCGACGCGGTGGTGGGGGGGCGCTCAGTGGGTGTGCCGGGCGCTGTCGCCATGCTGGCGCTGGCGCACCAGCAACACGGGCGCCTGCCCTGGGCACAACTGTTCACTCCGGCCATCACACTGGCCACCCAGGGCTTTGCAGTCAGCCCACGCATGGCCACCTTGCTCGCCAGCGAACCGTATCTCAAGAGGGACCCGGTAGCCGCAGCGTATTTTTACGATGCAAGTGGCACCCCCTGGCCCGCCGGCCATGTGCTGCGCAACCCCGAACTGGCTGCCGTGCTGCAACGTATTGCCAACGAAGGGCCTGCGGCTTTGTTGCAAGGCGAGATGGCCCAGGCCATCGCCCGCAAGGTGCAGGGACACCCCAGTAACCCCGGCACGCTCAGCACCCAAGACCTGGCCCGCTACCAGCCGCTGGTGCGAGAGCCACTGTGCTTTGACTACGCCGTCCCGGCCACGGCGCGGGACTACCGGATCTGTGGCATGCCGCCCCCCAGCTCGGGGGCCATTGCCATCGGGCAGATCCTCAAATTGCTGGACAACACCCCGGCAGACCGCCTGCCCCTGGCGCAAGGAATGCCCACCGCCGACTGGCTGCACCTCTACACCGAAGCCGCCCGCCTGGCGTTTGCCGACCGCGCACAGTTTGTGGCGGACCCGGCCTTTGTGCAGCCGCCAGCTGGTAACTGGCAGAGCCTGCTGGCCCCAGCCTACCTGGCCCGCCGTGCCCAGGCCATTGACGCCAGCCCCACGGGCCGCAGCATGCAAACCGCGCCGCCTGGGAATCCCGGAGCCACGCCCGTGGCCTATGCGCCCATGCCCAACCAATTGGAATACGGCACCTCACACATCTCGGTTGTCGATGCCTATGGCAACGCGCTGGCCATGACCAGCACGATCGAAGACGCCTGGGGCTCACGCCAAATGGTGAACCGCGGTGTGGGTCTGGCGGGCGGCTTTTTGCTGAACAACCAGCTCACCGATTTCAGCTTTTTGCCCAATGGGGCAGATGGCCTGCCGATTGCCAACCGTGTGGAGCCCGGCAAGCGGCCGCGCTCCAGCATGTCGCCCACGCTGGTCTTTGACAAGGCCTCCGGACAGTTGGTCATGAGCGGCGGCAGCCCGGGCGGCGCGCTCATCATCCACTTCACCGCCAAGACGCTGTACGGCGTGCTGCACTGGGGCCTGAACACCCAGCAGGCGATTGACCTGCCCAACTTTGCCTCGCTCAACGGCCTCACGCTGCTGGAGGAAAATCGGTTTGATGCAGCCACCCTCGCCGCCCTGAAGGCAAGGGGCCACACGGTAGTAGAAATTCCCATGCCCAGCGGGCTGCAAGCCATCCAGCGCACCGCCGGAGGCTATTTTGGCGGCGCCGACCCGCGGCGCGAGGGCGTAGTGCTGGGGGATTGAAACAGGACGATTCGATGCCAAATTGGCACCTAGCCCCTGTGGAATATGCGCAGGCAGCTATACAAACCATAGCAAATCCAGAACCAAGTCGGCAATTCCGCGCCGGGCCGCCCCAAGCGGAATTAGCCCCCTTTGGGGGGCAGCGACCCGCGTAGCGGCGGAGCGTGGGGGCCACGTTCCTACAATCACCCCATGGCCATCCCCCAAACCTTCATCCAGGAACTGCTTGCGCGCACGGACGTGGTGGAGATCGTGGGCCGCTACGTGCAGCTCAAGAAGGGCGGCGCCAATTTCATGGGCCTGTGCCCCTTCCATGGCGAAAAGTCACCCTCCTTCTCGGTCAGCCCCACCAAACAGTTCTACCACTGCTTTGGTTGCGGCAAGAACGGCAACGCCATCAGCTTCCTGATGGACCATGCGGGCATGACCTTCATCGAGGCGGTGAAGGACCTGGCCGGCCAGTACGGCATGGTGATCCCCGAGGAAGAAAGCAGCCCGCAGGACCGCGCCCGCGCCCAGGAGCAGCGGCAAAAGCAGAACACCCTGACTAGCGTGCTCGAAAAGGCCGGCGACGCCTACAAGCGCGGCCTGAAAGAATCGCCGCGTGCCATCGAGTACCTCAAGGGCCGCGGCCTGTCGGGCGAAGTGGCCAAGCAGTTTGGCCTGGGCTACGCGCCCGAGGGCTGGCGCAGCCTGGCCAGCATCTTCCCGCAGTACGACGACCCGTTGCTGATTGAGAGCGGCCTGGTCATCCTGCACGAAGCCGAAAACGGCGGCGACGAAAAGCGCTACGACCGCTTCCGCGACCGCGTGATGTTCCCCATCCGCAACATCAAGGGCGAGTGCATAGGCTTTGGCGGGCGCGTGCTGGGCGACGAAAAACCCAAATACCTCAATTCGCCCGAAACCCCGGTCTTCAGCAAGGGCCGCGAACTCTATGGCCTGTTTGAGGCCCGCAGCTCGCTGCGCGAGTTTGGCTATGTGCTGGTGACCGAAGGCTATATGGATGTGGTGGCACTGGCGCAGCTGGGTTTTCCCAACGCCGTGGCCACGCTGGGCACGGCGTGTACCAACGAGCATGTGCAAAAGCTGTTCCGTTTCACCGACGCTGTGGTCTTCAGCTTTGACGGCGACGCGGCCGGCCGCCGCGCCGCGCGCAAGGCGCTGGACGGCGCCCTGCCCTTTGCCACCGATGTGCGCAGCATCAAATTCCTGTTCCTGCCCGCCGAGCACGACCCCGACAGCTTTATCCGTGCGCACGGCAAGGAGGCGTTTGCCGACTACGTGTCCAAGGCCACACCGCTGAGCCGCTTCCTCGTCGAAGCGGCCCAAGAGGGCTGCGACCTGAGCACCGCCGAAGGCCGCGCCCATATGTCCAGCAATGCCAAGCCCCTGTGGACGCAGTTGCCCGACGGTGCGCTCAAGTTGCAGCTGCTGGCCGAAATCGCCAGCCTGGTGCAGCTCAACAGCACCGAGCTGGGCGCGCTATGGGCCAGTTCCGGCGGCAAGCCGGCCGCTGAACCGCAGCGCCGCAAAGCCACATCGGCACCGCCTCCGTCTTACGACGGTGCGCCCGACGACGGCCACTACGCCTACGAAGAACCGTCGGAACCCTGGATTCCCCAGGAAGAGTGGAAGAAGAAAACCGACTGGAAGAAAGAAGGCTGGACGCCGCGCAGCGGCAAGTGGGAGGGAAAGGGCGGCAGCCGTTTTGGCGCCCGCGAGCCCCGCCCGAGCGGCCCGCGTGCCAAGCTCGACAGCCGCCCTGACCACGCCGCGCGCATTCTGCTGAGCCACAGCGAGCTGTGGGAGGTGCTGTCCAGCGAAGACCACGGCCTGCTCTGTGAGCTGCCCGCCCCCCACGGCGAACTGTTTATATGGCTGGAAAGCCAGCTGCATGAGCACGGCCCGGTCTCGCGCGGCACGTTACGCGATGCCATCGTCGGCCATCCGGCTGAAGACTTGGCGCTGCGCCTGCTGGCCGGCCCCAGCGTGGCCACCGAGCCATTGGCCGAGTCCGGGCCCGAACTGCGCGATCTGGTCAACCGCATGCTGATTGACCGCATCAAGGAGCTGGAAACCGAGGCCATTGCTGCCTCCGCCCACGACGCCGGCGCCCTGCAGCGCTACCGGGAACTGCAGCTGCGCCGCAAGCAGCTGGAGCTGGCAGTCCAGCCCAACGCGGCCGCTTAACACAAAAATTGAATAAATCCGATTCCCGCCTATAATGCTGGATTGTTTCGGCAAGAGCGACAGCAGCACCTCCGGGCCAGGCCAACCGTTGACACTAGTTCACGACCGGCCACCTTACCGCAAGGACTGCATCCCAAATGATCGCCCTCCCTTCTTGCCATTGGGGAATGACCTTCCCTGTCTTGCCACCTACTTCGCCTGTCGCGTGACGTAGCTGGTCTCTGTTCTGTTTGCCAGTTTTTTTGTTGTTCTGAGGTTTTTGCATGCCCGCTTCAAAATCCGCCAAGCCCGTCCAGCCCGCCAGCAAGTCCGCGTCGAAGACCGAAAAGAAAGCCTCCTCCGTGCCCGCCTCCAAATCCAAAGCCGACCTTCTTGCCGCCGCCGACGAGTTACTGAAGAAAAAGAAACCCGGACGCCCCGCCAAGGCTGCAGCGGCTGAGTCCGAGGCGCCCGCCAAGGCCACGACAGGTGCCAAGCGCGGCCGCAAGCCCAAGGCTGCGGCCGAATCCTCGGGTGACGATATGGACATGTCGGACATTGAAGCCGACCTGGCCGGTGAACCGGAAGTCGCTGCGGCGGCCGGCGAAAAGGTCAAGCCCCTGCGCATGAAGATCAGCAAGGCGAAGGAACGCGCCTTGATGAAGGAATTCGGCCTGGACGAAACCGTGCTCTCCGAAGAAGACATGGCCAAGCGCCGTGCACGCCTGAAGGCCCTGATCACCTTGGGCAAGACCCGCGGCTACCTGACCCACGGAGAAATCTCCGACCACTTGCCCGACAAGCTGGTCGACGCAGAAACGCTGGAAGTCGTGATCTCCATGTTGAACGACATGGGCGTGGCGGTGTACGAGCAAACCCCTGACGCAGAAACCCTTCTGCTGAACAACAACGTCTCCACGGCCGCTACGGCCGAGGAAGCCGAAGAAGAAGCCGAAGCCGCGCTGTCCACCGTGGACAGCGAGTTCGGCCGCACCACAGACCCCGTGCGCATGTACATGCGCGAAATGGGTACCGTGGAACTGCTGACGCGCGAAGGCGAAATTGAAATCGCCAAGCGCATTGAAGGCGGTCTGATGGCCATGATGGAGGCGATCTCTGCATCGCCTGCCACCATCGCTGAGATCCTGCGCCTGGGCGAGGAAATCCGCGAAGGCAAGGTTGTCATCACCACCATCGTGGACGGCTTCTCCAACCCCAACGAGGCCGACGACTATGTGGCCGAAGAAGACTTTGATGAGTTTGACGAAGCCGACGACGACGACGGCAAGGGTGGCTCCAAGGCGCTGACCAAAAAGCTCGAAGAGCTGAAGAAGCAGGCACTGGAACGCTTTGACAAACTGCGCGAGCTGTTCGAAAAAGTGCACAAGGTCTACGACAAGGAAGGCTATGGCACCCCCGCCTACGTCAAGGCGCAGAAGGCCCTGAGCGAAGAGCTGATGACCATCCGCTTCACCGCCAAGGCGATCGAGAAGCTGTGCGACATGGTCCGCGGCCAGGTGGACGATGTGCGCAAAAAGGAGCGCGAGCTGCGCCGCATCATTGTGGACAAGTGCGGCTACCCGCAAGAGCACTTCATTACCGACTTCAGCGGCCGCGACAAGAACGGCAACAAGATTGCCTCCAACCTGCTGAACCTCAAGTGGATCGAGAAGCAAGCCGCCTCCGGCAAGCCTTGGGCTGCCGTTATGGGCCGCAACATTCCGCCCGTACAGGACCTGCAGCAAAAGCTCATGGACCTGCAAGCGCAAGTCGTGGTGCCCCTGGACCAGTTAAAAGACATCAACAAGCGCATGAACGAGGGCGAGTACTCGTCCCGCGCGGCCAAGAAGGAAATGATCGAGGCCAATTTGCGCCTGGTGATCTCGATTGCCAAGAAGTACACGAACCGCGGTCTGCAGTTCCTGGATCTGATCCAGGAAGGCAACATCGGCCTGATGAAGGCGGTCGACAAGTTCGAATACCGCCGCGGCTACAAGTTCTCGACCTACGCCACCTGGTGGATTCGCCAGGCCATCACCCGCTCCATTGCGGACCAGGCGCGCACCATCCGTATCCCGGTGCACATGATCGAAACCATCAACAAGATGAACCGCATCAGCCGCCAGCACCTGCAGGAGTTCGGTTTTGAGCCGGACGCATCCGTGTTGGCTGCCAAGATGGAGATTCCGGAAGACAAGATCCGCAAGATCATGAAGATCGCCAAAGAGCCGATCTCCATGGAAACGCCAATCGGGGACGATGACGACAGCCACCTGGGCGACTTCATCGAAGACAGCGCCAACACCGCACCCATGGAAGCCGCCATGCAGGCCGGTCTGCGCGATGTGGTCAAGGACATCCTGGACAGCCTGACGCCCCGCGAAGCCAAGGTGCTGCGCATGCGCTTCGGTATCGAAATGACTTCGGACCACACGCTGGAAGAAGTAGGCAAGCAGTTTGACGTGACGCGCGAACGCATCCGCCAGATCGAAGCCAAGGCGCTGCGCAAACTCAAGCACCCCAGCCGTTCGGACAAGCTTCGCAGCTTCACCGATACGCTGTAAAGTCCACCGGCTTTTACAAGCCATTTAGCGCCCCAGCCCACATGGAATGTGCGCGGGGCGCTATTTTTTTGATAGTACTTTTTGCATTCCTACCCGATGGCCAACGATCAACTGTACCGACTTGCCGGCGTCATGGGCTGGCCCGTAGCCCATTCCCGCTCGCCGGTCATTCACTCGCATTGGATTGCAGAGCACCGCCTGCGCGGCGCCTATGTGTTGCTGCCCGTGCAGCCTGATCGAATTGAACAGGCACTGCGCGCCCTGCCCACCTTGGGTTTTGCTGGCTGCAATCTGACGATCCCGCACAAGGTGGCGGCCATGTCCATCGTGGACCACCTGGAACCCCTGGCCCAACGCATTGGCGCGGCCAATACCATCGTAGTCGGGGACGATGGATCGCTGACCGGCCGCAATACCGATGCATTCGGCTTCATCCAGAGCCTGAGGGATGCCGCGCCGGCCTGGCGGGCCGATGCCGGCCCGGCGTGCGTGATAGGTGCCGGTGGCGCAGCCCGGGCCGTGATTGCAGGTCTGCTCGACGAGGGGGCGACTGAAATCCGCCTCTGTAACCGCAGCGACTCCAAGGCGGTAGACATGGCCCAGGAGTTTGGCCCACAGGTGCACGCCGTACCCTGGGCTGAACGCCATGGCGCACTGGAAGGCGTGGCGCTGCTGGTCAACACCACCAACCAAGGCATGCACGGCCAACCCGCGCTGGATCTGGATTTGCACGCCCTGCCCGCCAGCGCCCTGGTGTCAGACATCGTCTACGTGCCGCTGGAAACTCCGCTGCTCACCGCAGCCCAAGCACGTGGCAACACCACAGTGAACGGCCTTGGCATGTTGCTAAACCAGGCACGCCCGGCGTTTGAAGCCTGGTTTGGAGTACTGCCTTCGATTTCGCCCGCGCTGCTGGCCAAGGTGACAGCGACTTTCTGACGCAGCCTGTCAGAGGTTGGCTTTGGCCGAGCGCTCGCGCACAAAGCCAAAAGCAAACTGCAGCACCTCTTCCAGCGACAGCTCGATGGCGTGGCGCTCCTGCTCGGTCAGGTAGAACATCATGTCCACGTCGTGGCGCACATAGCGCGCCGGCAGGCGGTTCAGCGCCACACAGGCCACATCAGCCAACATGTCGTTGGTGAAATCCTCAAACATGGGCGCACGGCGCACCACTTCCTCGAAGACCAGGCGCTCGTAGTAGTTGTGAACCTGCTCAAAGTTGAAATTCATTTCCAGTCTCCAGATAGGGCGTGCCAACGCGCCTTGACAGGCTGAACTTAGCATCTCCCCGTAGGGCTGGCAAGAGCGTCCGCACGGTTGCATAAATGGTGTTTTTAGGGGTTAGCCCCCGAAAAGTGAGCCCCACCAGCTATGAAACTTGTAGCAGCCAGAAATCTGCGATATAGTTTCCCCTCATTTCAGCGGTTTGTGCCAAGGCGCACAACCAGTCATGGTCTAGACAAAGGGTAAGGTAATGAGTGCAAAAGAAACGGTCGCTGTGGGTCAATTGCTGGGATTGCTGGAATCCCGCTACGCGATTCGTGTTTTGTGGGCCTTGCGAGACGGCCATGCACAAACCTTCCGTTTGCTGCAAGACAGCGTGGGTGGCATTACGCCCAACACCCTGAACACCCGCATCAAGGAACTGCGCGAAGCCGGCCTGCTAACCCATGGCAGCGACGGCTACATCGTCACCCCCGCAGGCGCCGACCTGCTCAAGCGCTTGGGCGATTTGCAGGCCTTTGCCGTGAAATGGTCCACCAGCCTGGCCAAGAAGGCCAAGTAACCCCAGCTCCGGGCCCCTGATGGGCCCTGCTCCCCCACAGACAGGTTTAACCTGTCTTTTTTTCGTCTGCGGCATAATTTAAGGTTTTCTGGCTCTGGCGCCGCTGTGCGCCATATGCTGCCAGCTACCATTTTCATAGCAAAAGGATTTTCCATGCCAACCACCGCTTCCGGCCTGCAATTTGAAGACACCATCGAAGGTACCGGCCCCGTGGCCACCAAGGGCCAGAGCGTCAAAGTGCATTACACAGGCTGGCTGTACAACGATGGCACGCAAGGCGCCAAGTTCGACTCCAGCAAGGACCGCAATGACCCCTTCGTGTTCCACCTGGGCGCCGGCATGGTCATCCGCGGCTGGGACGAAGGCGTGGCCGGCATGAAGGTGGGTGGTGCACGCACGCTGATCATCCCCGCGGCCCTGGGCTATGGCGCCCGCGGCGCCGGTGGCGTGATCCCGCCCAATGCCACACTTAAATTTGATGTGGAATTGCTGGGCGTATCGGGCTAAACACCCTTGAAATGGCGCCCCTGGACACCAACTGGGGCGCAATCCCGCCTAACTTCGATCCAAACGCATGTCTGACACTTCATCCTCCCCCACTCCCAATCCAACGGCCGCCGACTACCAAAGCACCGAGGAAATGGTCGCAGCCCAGGCCGCCAACGAAGCGGATGCCTTGGCTCAGGCACAGGCAGAGCTGGCCACCCTGCAGGCCAAGAGCAGCGATCTGGCAGACCAGTTTCTGCGCGCCAAGGCTGAGGCTGAAAACGCCCGCCGCCGCGCCGACGACGAAATCGCCAAGGCCCGCAAATTTGCCGTCGAGTCGTTTGCCGAAAGCCTGCTGCCCGTGGCTGACAGCCTGGAAGCCGGCTTGGTGATCAAGGACGCCACCGCCGACCAAATCCGCGAGGGCGCCCAAGCCACCTTGCGCCAACTGGTTGCAGCGCTGGAACGCAACAAGGTCATCGCCATCGCGCCCACGGCAGGTACCAAGTTTGACCCACACCAGCACCAGGCCATCAGCGTGGTGCCTGCCGAACAGGAGCCCAACACGGTGGTGAGCGTGCTGCAAAAAGGCTACTCCATCGCGGATCGCGTGCTGCGACCGGCGTTGGTGACGGTGACCGCTGCGAAATAAAGCAAGCGCCCTAAAAAATAACACTTTGAGCGCTGTGGGCTCTTGAAAAGAAAAAAGTAACCCACACGTTATCCACATCTGAATTTTCAAATTAGCAGGAGTAAATCATGGGAAGAATCATCGGCATTGACTTGGGAACCACCAACAGCTGCGTCGCCATCATGGAAGGCAACACTGCCAAAGTGATTGAAAACGCGGAAGGTGCACGCACCACACCCTCCATCATTGCGTACCAGGAAGACGGCGAAGTGCTGGTCGGTGCATCCGCCAAGCGCCAGTCGGTGACCAACCCCAAGAACACCCTGTATGCGGTCAAACGCCTGATCGGCCGCAAGTTTTCCGAAAAAGAAGTGCAAAAGGACATCGACCTGATGCCCTACACCATTGCGGCCGCCGACAACGGTGACGCCTGGGTGGAAGTGCGCGGCAACCGCATGGCCCCCCAACAGGTCAGCGCCGACATTCTTCGCAAGATGAAGAAGACAGCCGAAGACTACCTGGGTGAGGAAGTGACCGACGCCGTGATCACCGTTCCCGCCTACTTCAACGACGCACAACGCCAAGCCACCAAGGACGCCGGCCGCATTGCCGGTCTGGACGTCAAGCGCATCATCAACGAACCCACCGCAGCTGCGCTGGCCTTTGGCCTGGACAAGAACGAAAAGGGCGACCGCAAGATTGCCGTGTACGACTTGGGCGGTGGTACGTTTGACGTGTCCATCATTGAAATCGCCGACGTCGATGGCGAGAAGCAATTTGAAGTGCTGTCTACCAACGGCGACACCTTCCTGGGCGGCGAAGACTTCGACCAGCGCGTGATCGACTTCATCATCTCCGAATTCAAGAAAGAGCAAGGCGTCGACCTGTCCAAGGACGTGCTGGCCCTGCAGCGCCTGAAGGAAGCCGCTGAAAAAGCCAAGATCGAGCTCTCCAGCAGTTCGCAGACTGACATCAATCTGCCCTACATCACTGCTGATGCATCTGGCCCCAAGCACCTGAACATCAAGCTGACCCGCGCCAAGCTGGAAGCCCTGGTAGAAGAGCTGATCGAACGCACCATTGCACCTTGCCGTACAGCGCTGAAGGATGCTGGCGTTTCCGCGTCTGATATCCACGATGTGATTCTGGTGGGTGGCATGACCCGCATGCCCAAGGTGCAGGAAAAGGTCAAGGAGCTGTTCGGCAAAGACCCCCGCAAGGACGTGAACCCCGACGAGGCAGTGGCCGTGGGCGCCGCGATCCAGGGACAAGTGTTGTCGGGTGACCGCAAGGACGTGCTGCTGCTGGACGTGACGCCCCTGTCTCTGGGTATTGAAACCCTGGGCGGCGTGATGACCAAGATGATCAGCAAGAACACGACCATCCCGACCAAGTTTGCACAGACCTTCTCGACGGCTGAAGACAACCAGCCGGCTGTGACGATCAAGGTGTTCCAGGGTGAGCGCGAAATCGCCGCCGCGAACAAGATGCTGGGCGAGTTCAACCTCGAAGGCATTCCGCCCGCAGCACGTGGCACACCGCAAATTGAAGTATCCTTTGACATTGACGCCAACGGCATCTTGCACGTGGGCGCCAAGGACAAGGGTACCGGCAAAGAAAACAAGATCACCATCAAGGCCAACTCCGGTTTGTCCGAAGCAGAGATCCAGCAAATGGTGAAAGACGCCGAGCTGAATGCTGCCGACGACAAGAAGAAACTGGAATTGGTGCAGGCCCGCAACGAAGCCGAAGCCAACGCCCACAGCGTCAAGAAGAGCCTGACCGAGTACGGTGACAAGCTCGAAGCCGGCGAAAAGGAAAAGATTGAAGCGGCCATCAAGGACGTGGAAGACAGCCTGAAGTCTGACGACAAAGACACGATCAAGGCCAAGAGCGAAGCACTCATGGCCGCCAGCCAGAAGCTGGGCGAGAAAATGTACGCCGACATGCAGGCCAAACAAGCCGCGGAAGGTGGCACAGAAGCTGCTCCCGAAACAGGCGCACAGGCTTCCAAGCCAGCAGATGACGACAACGTGGTCGACGCGGAAGTCAAGGAAGTCAAAAAAGGCTGATTGCGCTGACACGCGCAGCTGAAAGATGCCGCGTTGAACGCCAGCTGGGGTTCAACGCGGCTTTTCTGTTGTAAACAGGCACAGAGACACACATGGCCAAACGAGACTATTACGAAACCTTGGGCGTAGCCAAAAACGCGTCCGAGGAAGAGATTAAAAAGGCCTATCGCAAGCTGGCGATGAAGCACCACCCTGACCGCAACCAGGGAGATAGTGCCAAGGTCGCGGAAGAGAAATTCAAAGAGGCCAAAGAGGCCTACGAGATGCTGTCGGATGCGCAAAAGCGCGCTGCGTATGACCAGTACGGCCACGCGGGCGTGGACCCCAACCGGGGCGGCGGCGGGGGGGGAGAAGGCTATGGCGGTTTTGCTGAAGCCTTTGGCGACATCTTTGGCGACATGTTTGGCCAGCAACGCGGCGGTGCCCGCGGTGGGCGCCAGGTCTACCGTGGCAGCGACCTCAGCTACGCCATGGAAGTGACACTGGAAGAAGCCGCCCGTGGCAAGGATGCGCAAATCCGAATTCCCAGCTGGGACAGCTGCGACACCTGCAAGGGCAGCGGCGCCAAACCCGGCACCCAGGTCAAGACCTGCGGCACCTGCAATGGTGCAGGCTCGGTGCAGATGCGCCAAGGTTTCTTCAGCGTGCAGCAAACCTGCCCCACCTGTCGCGGCAATGGCAAGGTGATTCCGGAGCCCTGCACCGTCTGCAGTGGCCAGGGCAAGATCAAACGCCAGAAGACACTGGAGGTGAAGATCCCTGCAGGTATCGACGGTGGCATGCGCATCCGCAGCGCGGGCAACGGCGAACCCGGCACCAATGGCGGCCCGCCCGGTGACCTGTACATCGAAATCCGCCTGAAGAAACACGATATTTTTGAGCGCGATGGCGATGACCTGCATTGCTCGGTGCCCATCAGCATCGTGACGGCTTCGCTGGGTGGAGAGATCGACGTGCCCACGCTGGCTGGCAAAGCTGCTATCGACATTCCCGAAGGCACGCAGACGGGTAAACAGTTCCGCCTGCGTGGCAAGGGCATCAAGGGTGTGCGCTCCAGCTACCCTGGCGACTTGTATTGCCACATTGCCGTGGAAACGCCCGTCAAGCTCAGCGAGCACCAACGCAAGCTGCTCAAGGAGTTGGACGAGTCCTTCAAAAAAGGCGGCAGCAAACATTCCCCGTCGGGAGACAGCTGGACCGATCGCTTGAAGAGCTTCTTTAGCTGATCCAGGTCAAGAAAAGCGGGGCTTACTCGCACTTCCCACAAGCCGCCCGGTCTATAAACGATCCGGCGGCTTTTTTCTTGGAGAATTCCATGGGCGTTTCCATCACTTTTCTCGGCGCAGCGGGCACGGTCACGGGCTCCAAGTACCTGGTGCAGCACGGTGACCAACGCTTGCTCGTGGACTGCGGATTGTTCCAGGGCTACAAGCCCCTGCGGCTGCGCAACTGGACCCCTTTGCCCGTAGCGCCCGACCAGGTGGACGCAGTGTTGCTGACCCACGCGCATCTGGACCACAGCGGCTACCTGCCACTGCTGGTCAAAGAAGGCTATCGCGGCCCCATCTACGCATCGTCGGGAACGCGTGATCTGTGCCGCATCCTGCTGCCCGACAGCGGGCACATCCAGGAGGAAGATGCCGCGTTTGCAAACCGGCACGGCTTTTCCAAACACAACCCTGCCTTGCCGCTCTATACGCGGCAAGATGCCTTGGACTGCCTGCCCCTGATCAAAACCGTGCGCCACCGCAGTACCATTCAGCCCCTGCCTGGCTGGCGAGCCACCTTCCAACCAGCAGGCCATATCTTGGGGGCATCCAGCATCCTGCTGGAAGTCGCAGGGCGCAGAATTTTGTTCTCTGGTGACCTCGGGCGCCCTGATGATTCGCTGATGAATCCGCCGGATGCCGCACCGGCTGCCGACACCGTGCTGATCGAATCCACCTATGGTGACCGCAGCCATCCGCAGGACAACCTGCTGGCCGAACTGGGGCCTGCTCTGCAGCGCTTGGCGGCTCGTGGCGGAGTTGCTGTGGTGCCCGTGTTTGCCGTAGGGCGCGCCCAGGCCCTGTTGCATGCCATTGCCCAACTAAAGGCCAATGGCACGCTGCCCCACAGCCTGCCGATTTTTCTGGACAGCCCCATGGCAGTTCACACCACCCATTTGTTCGAACAGCATGCGGGAGAACACCGGCTCAGTCGCGACGAAGTGCATGCCATGACACACGCTGCCATCATGCTCCAAAGCACCGATGAATCCAAGGCCCTCGCTTCACGCCATGGTCCGATGGTGATTCTCTCGGCCAGCGGCATGGCCACCGGTGGCCGGGTACTGCACCACCTGGCCCACCACGCGGGCAACCACCGCAACATGGTCATCCTTACTGGATATCAGTCTCCGGGCACGCGTGGCGCCACATTGGCAAGTGGTGCACGCAGTGTGCGCATCCATGGGCGGGACGTGGAGATCCAGGCCGAAATCGTGCAACTGGAATCGGCCTCCGCCCACGCAGACGCGACTCAGCTCTTGGACTGGTTACGCAAAAGCCCCACCACGCCGGGCCAGGTCTATGTCGTGCACGGGGACATGTCCGCCGCCGACACCTTGCGCGGCCGCGTTGAACACGAACTCCTTTGGCGCGCCATGGTGCCCGAACACGGATCCACCTGGCCCTGCTAACCCCCCAAGCGCTGCCCCAAGGCACAATTGCCCTATGTCTCCTCATCGCTACCTGACTGCCGCTTTCTACAAGTTTGTGGACCTGCCCGACTACGCCGAACGCAAACCGGCGTTGTTGGCTTTCTGTGAAGCGCGCAACGTCAAAGGCCTGATCCTGCTCGCCCGCGAAGGTATCAACAGCACCATTGCCGGCGCCCCCGAAGACGTGCGCGCGGTGTTGGCCCATCTGCGAGCCGACCCGCTGCTGGCTGATCTGCAGCACAAGGAATCGTTTGCGGACAAAGCCCCCTTCTACCGCATGAAGGTGCGTTTGAAAAAAGAGATCGTCACCATGCAGGTGGATGGCATCAGCCCCACCCGGATGGCAGGCACCTATGTCAAACCCCAAGACTGGAATGCGCTCATCGCCGATCCCGAGGTGGTGGTGGTAGACACCCGCAACGACTACGAAGTGGAGATTGGCACCTTTGCCGGCGCCATCAATCCGCATATCAAGACTTTTGCCGAGCTGCCGCGGTGGGTGCAGCAGTCCGAAGCACTGCAAGCAACAGGGAGCAAGAAACCCAAAGTTGCCATGTTTTGCACCGGTGGCATCCGCTGCGAGAAATCCACCGCATATATGCGGGCACAAGGCTATGACGAGGTCTACCACCTGGAAGGCGGCATCCTCAAATACTTGGAGACCGTCGCACCGGAAAATAGCCTGTGGCAAGGCGAGTGCTTTGTATTTGATGAACGCGTTTCGGTCGGCCATGGTTTGGTACCCGGCCACCACGGCCTGTGCCGTGCCTGTCGGCAGCCACTGGAAGATGGCGCCACGGAATCCCCCTTGTACGAGGCCGGCGTGAGCTGCCCGCGCTGCCACGCCCACACCAGCGACACCCAGAAAAACAGTGCCCGTGAACGCCAGCGCCAATGGGAACTGGCCAAGACACGCCAGCAGGTGCACATTGGTGCGGTTCTGCCCAAGCCCGTAGCAGGCTAAGGTGGGCATGCCTCTACCGGTGCTGTACTCGTTTCGGCGCTGCCCTTATGCCATGCGCGCGCGCATGGCCGTAGCGGTGAGCCAGCGGCACTGCGAACTGCGCGAAGTGGTGTTGGCCCATAAACCTGCGGAGCTGCTGCAGGCCTCCCCCAAAGGCACGGTCCCCGTTTTGGTGCTGGCTGACGGCACAGTGATTGACCAGAGCCTGGACATCATGCTGTGGGCTCTAAAGACCCATGACCCGGAACACTGGTTACCAGATACACAAGCCGCATGGGAGCGAGCCCGTGCCTGGATCGCCCAGAACGATGGCCCCTTCAAACAGGCGCTGGACCGTTACAAATACCCCCACCGCTTTGGCCTACCCGACGGCGTGGTGCACCGGACCGACGGTTCGGCGTTTTTGCAAGCACTGGAGGCGGTGTTGCGCAACCAGGCCTACCTGGCCGGCCCACAATTCGGGCTGACCGATGCCGCGCTGGCCCCCTTTGTGCGCCAGTTTGCCCACACCGATGCCCTGTGGTTTTCGCAACAACCCTGGCCTAGCCTGCAGACATGGCTGACGCAGTTCGAGCAATCGCCGACGTATCTGCGCGTGATGGACAAGTTCCCGGCATGGGAATCCGGGCAAGCCAGTGTGACTTTTCCATCCATTTGACGGAAATTTACAACTCGTTACGAGAAACTGTGTATCAAGCGGGTAAATCTGGGCGCGTGGCTGTGCCGGGGCCTAGGGATGGGGCATGGTCCATGCGATCATTCCGCATCAGAAATTCAGTCGATGGACGAGCGGTTCGCAGGCCACAGAGGTCGCGTCACCTTTCAGTAGTACATGAGCGCATTTCAGCCCTTCTCAGCCAGCAACAGCACCCCGGAGTCGCGCGCACAGGCGTTGCGGTTGGTGCGCGCAATGATGGGCAAGACGCTGGGGTATTTTGAAGACCGCGAAGACGCCCAACTGAAACAGCTTCGCATCCACCTGCTGGATCTGGCAGACAGCAAGCTGCCCTTGCTGCAATCGCAAAACCTGCGCACCGCGGCCATGCTGCTAGACCGGCAGTCCACGGCCTTCAACCGCCTCTACCGCGATGCCTTGCAGCAAACTCTCAACGAGGAAGTGCGCAATGTCTGGCCCGAAATGGAAACACTGGGCGCCAAGCCAGCGGCACCACTGACCGACCACGCGCTGGACGGCATGACCTTGAGCCTCATTGATGTGGACGAGGTGCACCGCATTCTGCTGCTGGACCGGGTGGCCCAGCAGTTCAACAACCACTACGATGCCACGCTCGCCCCGCTGACGCAGAAGTTGGGCGCCCTGTTTGGCTTGGAGTCCCCCTCCACGTCCACTAACCCGTTTCGCCCCGAGATTCTGCTGCGTGCCTTCATGGTGGCCTGGGAAAAAGGCGAGTTCGACCCCCAAGCCACAGAGCACTTGGTGCAAGCCCTGGCACCTGCCCACACCATCAACCTGGCGCCGCTGTACACCGACCTCACGGCCACACTGACCCAGGCGGGTGTGCAAGCACAAACAGTGCACCGCATTCGCAAATCGGTATCGTCTACTTACGTCCCGCTGACCGGGTCCGCGCCGCTCAGCGAATCGGGCGCGCAGAGCAGTCAAGCACCGTTGCAATCGGCCCCAGCACCTTTGAGTGGCGGCAGCGGCCCCGGACCATCGGGCGCAGCAGCCTTTGCCCAAGAGCCCGCACGCAGCCCCTGGAGCGCGCTGGCACCCGCCGGACAGCACATCGCCACCCAGGTCAAGGCCTTTTTGCAACGCTTAGGTGTGGGGTCTGCTGCCGTGGGCCCCCGTGCAACGCAGGGTGCAGGGTCGGGTACGGCTGGGCATGGGCCATTGGGATATGGCGGCGGCGCCCCGGGAGGCGGTGGCATGCACGCCGGTACCCACGATGACTTTGACGGCAGCACCCAGGGCCAGCAGTATGACTACGTGCCCGGGCAGTACAGTGGAGGCGCGCCAGCCGACCCCGCGCTGCTGAATTACCTGGGGCAAATGCAGGCTGGTGCCGGTGCGGGCCAGGTGTCCTCGCGCTTCCAGTTTTTGCAGCCGCAGGAAGATGGCCCCGGTCACCACAACGTGCTGCGCCAGATCCGCGAACAGGAAGAAATACGCCAGGCCCCGGAGCTGGACCGCGGCACCGTGGATGCGCTGGCCGAGGTGTTCGATTACGTGTTCGCCGACCAAGCCATCCCCTCGCAAATGAAGGTGGTCATTGGCCGCCTGCAGATTCCCGTGCTGCGCGCCGCCATGATGGACCGGGACTTTTTCCTGAGCAGCGAGCATCCTGCGCGCAAGCTGGTGGATACGCTGGCCTCATCGTCCGTGGCCTGGACCCCGGAAAAGGGCGAGCAGGACCCGCTGTACGTGCGCATCGAGCACACCGTGCAACGCGTGCTCAACGAGTTCGAGGACGACCTCACGCTGTTCAGCCTGCTGCTGGCCGAATTCACCGAATTCCTGTTCGAGAGTGAGCAGCAGGCGCAGCAGCAGATTGAGCCCGTTGCTGATGTGCAGCGTGACGAGGAAGCGCTGAATGCCGCGCTGGCCCATGCCGATGAAATCATCCATGCCCGCATCAGCGCCCTGCCCGACAGCCTGCCGCTGGTGCCTTTCCTTAAGCCCTTTCTGACCACCGAGTGGCGTCAGGTGATTGCTGCGGCCTGGATGGGCGAAGACCATGAACCCGGCCGCTGGAACGCCGCGCTGCAGACCATGGACCAGCTGATCTGGAGTACTCAGCCCAAGACCACCTCGGAAGAGCGCAAGGAACTGGTGGCCGTGCTGCCCGAGCTGGTGCGTGTGCTGAACGTGGAGCTGGATGCCATCCACTGGTACGGCGACCCGCGCGCCACCTTCACGCGCCGCCTGATCGGCACGCACATGCTGGCCATCCGCATGAAGGCGCCGCCGCCCATCGACACGCAAAGTGCGGCACTCGAAGAAAGCGCGGGCGAAGCCGCCATGGAAGCGCTGGACCAGCGGCGTGCCACGCAGCTCACGGTGCAAGACCCGTGTGCCATGGACGATTTCGACGCCAGTGCCCAGCTGCTGACGCGCGGTGTGTGGTTTGAGGTGGCAGAGCCCGACGCAACGCCACACCGCTGCCGCCTGAGCTGGGTCAGCCCCATGCGCACGCGTTTCCTGTTCACCAACCGCGAAGGCTTTGACGCCTTTGTGCGCTCCGAGCGCGAGGTGGCCAACATGCTGCGCCTGGGCCACCTGCAGTTGCTGGAGCAGGCGCCTATCGTGGAACGCGCGCTGAACCGCCTGATGGCCGACAACGAAGAAGAGTTGCGGCTACAGGCCTGAGTATTTCAGGGCGCTCCAAAAAGAATAGCGCTCCGCGCAGATTCTGCGGGGGCTAGAGGCCAAAAAACTTTAAAACTACGCGTAGGTGCGCGCCAGCAGCTCGGCCTTGGCCACCGCGTATTCGCGCTTGAGCTGGGCCACGTACTCGCCCGCCGGCTGTACCTTGGTCACCGCGCCAATGCCCTGGCCGCAACCCCAGATGTCCTTCCAGGCCTTGGCCGATGCACCGCCAAAGTTCATCTTGCTGGGGTCGCTCTCGGGTAGCGCTGCCGGGTCGAGGCCCGCGGCGCGGATGCTGGGGGCCAGGTAGTTGCCGTGCACCCCAGTAAACAGGTTGCTGTAGACGATCTCGTCGGAGTCGTGGGCCACGATCGCGTCCTTGTACGCCTGCGCGGCGCGCGCCTCGTCGGTGGCGATGAAGGCCGAGCCGATGTAGGCAAAGTCGGCGCCCATGGCCTGGGCCGCCAGCACGGCAGCGCCGGTGGAAATGGAACCGCTCAGCGCCACGGGGCCGTCGAACCACTGGCGGATTTCCTGGACCAACGCAAACGGGCTCTTCACACCCGCATGGCCACCAGCACCTGCGGCCACGGCGATGAGACCGTCAGCGCCCTTCTCGATGGCCTTGTGCGCGTGCTTGTTGTTGATGATGTCGTGCAGTACCACACCGCCATAGCTGTGTGCCGCGGCGTTGATTTCTTCGCGCGCGCCCAGGCTGGTGATGATGATGGGCACCTTGTACTTCACGCACAAGGCCATGTCGTGCTCCAACCGGTCATTGCTCTTGTGCACGATCTGGTTGATGGCAAAGGGTGCTGCGGGCTTGTCGGGGTGGGCCGCGTTATAGGCGGCCAGTGTTTCGGTGATTTCCTTGAGCCACTCTTCCAGCAGTTCGGCCGGGCGGGCGTTGAGTGCGGGCATGGAGCCCACCACGCCGGCAATGCACTGGGCAATCACCAGCTTGGGGTTGCTGATGATGAACAGCGGCGAGCCGATGACCGGAAACGGCAGCGCGTTCAGGGGTGCAGGCAGTTTGGACATGGTCAGAACGCCTCCAGTGCCAAGGCAGTCACGCTCTCCGCGCCTTCCACAATGCTGTCGCGCAGGCCACCGGCCTTGCTCAGCAGATGGTCGGCGTAAAAACGCGCGGTGGTGATCTTGGCTTGCATGAAGGGCACGTCGTTGCCAGCGGCAATCTGCTTCTCGGCCACCAGCAGCGCGCGCGCCAGCTGCCAGCCTGCCATCAGGTTGCCGGCCAGCATTAGGTAGGGAACGCTGCCTGCAAACACGGCGTTGGGGCTCGCCTTCGTGTTGCCGGCCACAAACTCCACCACGTCGATAAACGCCAGGCGCGCAGCCTTCAAGCGCTTGGCCACGGCCAACGCATCGGCGGAGCCACTGGCGGCCAGTTCGGCTTCGGTCTTCTCGATCTGCGCGGCAATGCCCTTGGCCGTCTGGCCGCCATCGCGCGAGGTCTTGCGACCCACGAGGTCATTGGCCTGGATGGCGGTCGTGCCTTCGTAGATGGTCAGGATCTTGGCATCGCGGTAGTACTGGGCTGCGCCCGTTTCCTCGATGAAGCCCATGCCGCCGTGCACCTGCACGCCCAGGCTGGTGACTTCCAGGCTCATCTCGGTGCTGTAGCCCTTGATGAGCGGCACCAGATATTCATAGAAGGCCTGGTTCTGCTTGCGCGTATCGGCATCGGGGTGGTGGTGGGCCGCGTCGTAGGCGCTGGCGCCCACGCTGGCGAGCGCCCGGCAGCCCTCGGTATAGGCGCGCATGGTCATGAGCATGCGCTTCACATCGGGGTGGTGGATGATGGGTGCGCTGGCGGCAATGGAGCCATCCACGGGGCGGCTCTGCACGCGGTCCTTGGAGAACTGCACAGCCTTCTGGTACGCGCGCTCGGCAATCGCAATGCCCTGCACGCCCACGCCGTAGCGCGCGGCGTTCATCATGATGAACATGTACTCCAGGCCCCGGTTTTCCTGGCCCACGAGGTAACCGATAGCGCCACCATGGTCGCCGTACTGCAGCACCGCAGTGGGGCTGGCTTTGATGCCCATCTTGTGTTCGATGGAAACGCAGTGCACGTCATTGCGCGCGCCCAGCAAACCATCCTTGTTGACCATGAACTTGGGCACGACAAACAGGCTGATGCCCTTCACACCTTCGGGCGCGCCGGTCACGCGTGCCAGCACCAGATGGACGATGTTCTCGGCCATGTCGTGCTCACCCCAGGTGATGAAGATCTTGGTGCCAAACACCTTGTAGGTACCGTCGGGCTGCGGCTCGGCGCGGCTGCGCACCATGGCCAGGTCGGAGCCCGCCTGGGGCTCGGTCAGGTTCATGGTGCCGGTCCATTTGCCGCTCACCAGGTTTTCCAGGTAGGTGGCTTTGAGTTCGTCGGAACCCGCCGTCAGCAGCGCTTCAATCGCGCCATCGCTCAGCAGCGGGCACAGCGCAAAGCTCATATTGGCGCTGTTGACCATCTCGCCACAGGCGGCACCGATGGTTTTGGGCAGACCCTGACCGCCAAAGTCGGTGGGGTGCTGCAGGCCTTGCCAGCCGCCGTCAGTGAATTGTTTGAAGGCCTCCTTGAAGCCGGGGGTAGCCGTGACCACTCCATCTTTCCAGCTCGAGGGGTTCTTGTCGCCTTCCCAGTTCAGCGGTGCCAACACGCCTTCGGTGAACTTGGCGGACTCTTCCAGCACGGCCTGGGCCGTGTCCAGACCGGCGTCTTCGAAGCCGGGAAGTTGCGCGATCTGTTCAATGTTGGCCAGGTGTTCGATGTTGAACAGCATGTCCTTGACGGGGGCGACGTAGCTCATGGGAGTCTCCAAAAATTCTTGTTGCAGGCGGGGTACACAGGCCTTCAGGCCAAAAAAAAGGGCACCGCAAGCGATGCCCTTTTTGATACTGGCATCAGAGCGCCGCAATCAGTTCGGGCACGGCCACGAACAGGTCGGCTTCCAGGCCAAAATCAGCCACGCTGAAGATCGGTGCTTCGGGGTCCTTGTTGATCGCCACGATGACCTTGCTGTCCTTCATGCCAGCCAAGTGCTGGATGGCACCGCTGATACCGCAGGCCACATACAGCTGGGGCGCCACGATCTTGCCGGTCTGACCAACCTGCCAATCGTTGGGCGCATAGCCCGCATCCACCGCAGCGCGCGAAGCACCCAGTGCAGCACCCAGCTTGTCGGCCAGGGGCGTCATGACTTCCATGAACTTTTCGCTGGAGCCCAAGGCGCGTCCACCAGACACGATGATCTTGGCAGCGGTCAGCTCGGGGCGGTCGTTTTTGGCGATCTCGGAACCTACAAAGGTCACGTTGGCGTTGGTCGCGGCGGCGGCCACGGTCTCCACGGCAGCAGAGCCGCCGTTGGCAGCAGCAGGGTCAAAGCCGGTCGTGCGTACGGTCAACACCTTCACGGCGTCTGTCGCTTGCACGGTGGCAATGGCGTTGCCAGCGTAGATGGGGCGCTCAAACGTGTCGGCGCTGATGACCTTGGTGATGTCGGACACCTGACCCACATCGAGCTTGGCCGCCACGCGGGGGGCGATGTTCTTGCCCGATGCGGTGGCTGGGAACACGATGTGGCTGTAGGCCGAAGCGATGGCCAGCACTTGGGCGGCCACGTTTTCGGCCAGGCCGTGCTCGAAGGACGCGCTGTCAGCGTGGATAACCTTGGACACTCCGGCGATTTGCGCAGCGGCCGCAGCAGCAGCGCCAGCATTGCTGCCAGCCACCAGCACGTGCACATCACCACCCGCCTGGGCGGCAGCAGTCACGGTATTCAGGGTCGCACCCTTGATGGATGCGTTGTCGTGTTCGGCGATTACGAGTGCGGTCATGGTCAGATTACCTTTGCAACGTTCTTCAATTTGTCCACGAGCGTGGCGACATCGGGCACCTTGATACCGGCGCTGCGCTTGGCCGGTTCGGCCACGCTCAATGTCTTGATGCGCGGAGCCACGTTCACACCCAGGTCCTCAGGCTTGAAGGTGTCGAGCTGCTTCTTCTTGGCCTTCATGATGTTGGGCAAGGTCACATAGCGGGGCTCGTTGAGGCGCAAGTCGGTAGTGATGATGGCGGGCAGCGTCACAGACAAAGTTTCCAGACCACCGTCCACTTCACGCGTCACATTGGCCTTGCCGTCGGCCACTTCCACCTTGGAGGCAAAGGTGGCCTGGGGCAGATCGGCCAGAGCTGCCAGCATCTGGCCGGTCTGGTTGCAATCGTCGTCAATGGCTTGCTTGCCCAGGATCACCAGGCCGGGTTGCTCTTTGTCGATCAGGGCTTTGAGCAGCTTGGCCACGGCCAGGGGCTGCAGCTCTTCTGTAGTTTCCACCAGAATGCCGCGGTCAGCACCAATGGCCATGGCGGTACGCAGGGTCTCCTGGCACTGGGCCACACCGCAAGAGACAGCGATCACCTCGGTGACCACGCCCTTTTCCTTCAGGCGCACGGCTTCTTCCACCGCAATTTCGTCAAAAGGGTTCATGCTCATCTTGACGTTGGCGATGTCTACACCGGTGCCGTCCGATTTGACTCGGACCTTCACGTTGTAGTCGACCACGCGCTTGACGGGTACCAGGACTTTCATTGCTGCCACTCCAGAGGTTAAAAATGGGTCTGTTTAGTTGACGTGCACGTCAATCAGTCGATTCTATGCGGGACGGGCTTCCGGGCCTGACTATCGTCTGTGCCCCCATCATAAACACAAAATAGAACGATCGTGCTTTTTTACGATTATAGCGGCGCCAATGCCGCCTTCTGCCGCTTTGGTGACTTAACTTAGAGGCAGCGCATTAAAAGTGCCGGATGGTCAGCGCGTGTGAACCACGCGCTGTGGGTAGGGAATGTCGATGCCATGCGTGCGCAAGGCGCGCAGGATGGCCAAATTGATCTCCGAGCGCAGATTGCTCTGCCCGTTTTGCAGGTCATTGATCCAATAGCCGACGGTGAACTCCAGACCATCTGCACCAAAGTTGGCCAAACTGATGGACGGTGCTGGGTCGCGCAGAACGCGAGGCTGGCTCAACGCTGCCTCCAGCAGCAAGGCCATGACGCGCTCCACATCGCTCTCGTAGCCCACCGCCACATTGATGACCTGGTGCACACGGCTGTCGGCCAGGGACATGTTCTCTACCCGCTGGGTGATCAGCATCTCGTTGGGCACGATGGACTCGCGCCCGGTTTGCGAACGGATCACGGTGTAGCGCGCATTGATCTCGGTGATGGTGCCTTCGAAGTTGTCCACGCGAACCACGTCGCCAATGCGCATGCTGCGCTCGGCCAGAATTACAAAGCCGCTTACGTAGTTGGCCGCCAGCTTCTGCAGGCCAAAGCCGATCCCCACCCCCACCGCACCGCCCAGTACCGAGAGTGCAGTCAGGTCAATGCCCACGGCGGACAAGGCCAGCATCAGCCCCACAAACATCAGCAGCGCGCGGGCCGCATTGCTCACGGCTTTGCGCAGTGACAACTCACCCCCTGTCGCTGAACGCAGAAGGCGCGACTCGATGCCCGCCGAGATCCACAGTGTGATGATAAGCACCGCACCAGCGGTGATCAGGCCCTCGATGATGTTGCGCACTGACAAGGTGGTGCCACCCACCTTCCAGGTAATCTGGTCCAGCTCATTGAGGATGACCGGCAGCAAGCCGCTCACCCACAACACCATGGCCAGCCAGGCCACCCACGAAATGGTTTGCTCCAGCGGCTTGATCCAGCGCGATTCGGTAAAGCTGGCCTGCAGCACTTTCACCCCGACACGAATCACCACCAGCGACATCAGCACCGGAATGGCGATGCGAAAAACCGCCACCGGCACAAAATTACTCAGCAACTCCAGCGACACATAGCCCAAGCACAGAAATACCAGCGGGAATAGCACACCGTCCACCACGCGCTTGCCAAACCAGATCGAGCGCTCGTCCTGCTGGCCCAAGGTGCGTCGCAGGGCCGCCACCGTGCCCCAGGCCAGTGCCACGCTGAGGGCCAGCGCCAGCAGCTCGACCAGCACCGTGGGCTGCGTGAAGGCTGCCAGCCAGCCCTCAAAATCATCAATGGGTCGGGGGGTGGGAAGGTGTTTGAGGATGGTCATCACAAATCGGCCAGCACCCGCACGTGGGCTTCCACACTGCGGGCCAGGGCGTCCAGGTTGTAGCCACCCTCCAGGCAGGACACGATGCGCCCCTGCGCATGGCGCTCCGCCACGGCCTTGAGCTGTTGGGTGATCCAGGCATAGTCTTTTTCGACCAGGCCGAGCTGGCCCAGGTCGTCGTCACGGTGCGCGTCAAAACCCGCGCTGATAAAAATCATCTCGGGCCGGTAAGCCTCCAGCCGCGGCAGCCAGTGCTGCGCAATCAGTTCACGTACGTGTTCACCCTTGGTATAGGCCGGAACCGGTACATTGACCAGGTTGCTTGCACTGGAACGTGAGCCACCTTCCGGGTAAAACGGGTGCTGGAAAAAACTGACCATGAGGATGCGCTGGTCACCGGCCACGATGTTCTCGGTGCCGTTGCCATGGTGCACATCAAAGTCGACGATGGCCACGCGCTTGAGACCGTGGCGCTCCAAGGCATACCGGGCCGCCACCGCCACGTTGTTGAAAAAACAAAAGCCCATGGCCTTGTCCTTGCAGGCATGGTGGCCCGGCGGGCGTACGGCACAAAACGCATTGGCCACCTCTCCGGCCATCACGGCATCCGTTGCCGCCAGGGCCGCACCAGCAGCACGCAGAGCAGCGTCCCAGGTGTGGACGTTGATACAGGTATCGGGATCGATTTGCGCGTGGCTGGGGCCGCCAGCATTAATGTCTTCGCGCAGCCCATCCGTGAGCCCGCGCAGCGAGGCCACATACATGCGGCCATGCGCCAGTTCCAGATCGGTAATGGGGGCTTGTGGTGCCTCGCGCTGGTCCAGCGCATCGGCCACGCCAGTGATGAGCAACCGGTCTTCAATCGCATCCAGGCGCTCCGGGCATTCCGGGTGCCCGTGGCCCATGTCGTGCTTGCGGCAATCGCGGTGCGAAAAGTATCCGGTCTTGTTCACCAATGCGCTCGTCATTCAGGATTTTCGGGTAACGTCGTGCTATGGATGCACAACACAAGCTTAAATCATTGCTGGCTCAGCTTAACACGGTGATTGTGGGGAAACCGACCCAGTTGCAGGACTGCGTGGCCTGCCTGCTGGCCGGCGGTCACTTGCTCATTGATGATGTACCCGGAGTGGGAAAAACCACGCTCGCACACGCACTGGCGCGCAGCTTTGGGCTGCAATTTTCGCGGGTGCAATTCACCTCGGACCTGATGCCCAGCGATCTGTCGGGCGTATCGATTTACGAGCGCGGCAAAGAGGCCTTTGTGTTCCACCCCGGCCCCATCTTTGCGCAGGTGCTACTGGCGGATGAGATCAACCGCGCCAGCCCCAAAACACAAAGCGCGCTGCTGGAGGCCATGGAGGAAAAGCAGGTCACCGTAGAGGGTGAAACACGCCCCCTGCCACACCCGTTTTTTGTCATCGCCACGCAAAACCCGCTGGACCAGCTGGGCACCTATGCCCTGCCCGAGTCGCAGCTGGACCGCTTCCTCATGCGTATTTCCCTCGGCTACCCGGACCGCGCCTCCGAGCGCGCGCTGTTGGCAGGCGAAGACCGCCGCGCCATGGTGGACGCCCTGCCCAGCCTGCTGGGCGAAGGCGAGCTGCTGCAACTGCAGGCCGCCGTGCTGGCCGTGCACGCTGCCGGACCGCTGCTGGACTATGTGCAGGACCTGATCGCCGCCACGCGCTCGGGCCAGTGGTTTTTGCAAGGCTTGTCGCCACGCGCCGGCATCGCTGTAGTGCGTGCGGCCAAGGCGCAGGCACTGCTGAGTGGGCGCGACTATGTGGCGCCTGACGACGTGCAGGCCGTGCTGCCGCAAACCATTGCCCACCGGCTCATCCCCGTGGGCGACGCGGGGCGCGGCGCCGTAGAACAAGTGCGCGCCATGCTGCAGGCGGTGCCGCTACCGTAAAACATGGCTCCCCCCCGAAGCGCCTCCGGCGCCTCCCCCCCAGGGGGGCGCACCCTGTGGCCCGGCAAAGCCGGTTCCACGGGAGCCCTGACATGGAACCCCATGGTGCTGGTGCGCCGCCGTTTCCAGGCGTGGTGGCAATCGCGCTTGCCGCTCAAGGACAGCACCACGCTCACCCAGCGCAATGTCTACATCCTGCCTACCCGCCCCGGCCTCATGCTGGGCCTGACACTGGCGGTGCTACTGGTGGCCAGCATCAACTACCAGCTCAACTTGGGTTATGTACTGACGTTTTTGCTGACCGGTGCGGCGGTGATCGGCATGCACGTGTGCCATGGCACGCTACGTGGCATTACTATGCATTTGGTAGCACCCGACGCACAGTTTGCGGGGGCTAGCGTGCATATTCCCATCCACGTTCAAAGCGACCGCAAAGGCGTGCGCTACGGCATCGGGCTGGCGGTGCTGGGTTCCGACCACTGGAGCTGGACCGATGTGCCCTCGCAGGGCAGCGCCAAGGTGCAGGTGGCCTTCCAGTCCGAGCGGCGTGGCCTGCACCGCGTGCCTGCTCTGACGGCCGAGACGCGCTTTCCGCTGGGCACCTTCCGCGTGTGGACCGTCTGGCGACCCGCCGCCCAGGTGCTGGTCTACCCCGCACCTGAAGCGCACCCGCCTCCACTGCCACCTGGCGAACCGCGCGCCGGTGGCGCGGCGACTGTGCGCCCACAAACGACCGGGGAGTTTGACGGCGTGCGTGCCTACCGCCGCGGCGACCCGCTCAAGCTGGTGGTCTGGAAGAAAGCTGCCAAAGCCGACGAGCTGGTGAGTCGCGACGCCCAGCAGTCGCAACGCTTTGAGCTTTGGCTGGATCTGGCCCATGCCGCACAGGGCCTGGGCAATTCCCGTGAACACGCCCTTTCGCGACTATGTGCCTGGGTGCTGCTGGCCGAAAAGCAGGGCTTGCGCTACGGCCTGCGCCTGCCCGGCACCGAACTGCCGCCCGACAGTGGCCCGGCCCACCAGAAGAACTGCTTGCAGGCGCTGGCACTGGCTTAGGTCTCTCCATGTTCCAACGCCTGAACCATCTGCCCCGCGAAGCGCGTGACACGCTGTTTCTGCTGCTGGTCATTGCCTGGACCATTGGGCCGCAAACCGCCCAGTTGCCGCTGTGGTGCAGCAGTATGGCCGCGGCCGTGCTGCTATGGCGCGGCTGGCTGGCCGTTCAGGGCCAGCCCCTGCCGTCGCGCTGGTGGCTTATGGCCCTGCTGGTGCTGGCCACGGCGGGCACGGCTTTCACCTACAAGACCATCCTGGGACGCGATGCGGGGGTGACCTTCATCGTCGTGCTGCTGGCACTCAAGACGCTGGAGATGCGCGCCCGGCGCGATGCGTTTGTGATCTTCTTCCTGGGCTTCTTCACCCTCCTCTCCAACTTCTTTTTTTCGCAAAGCCTGCTCACTGCTGCCTCCATGCTGGTGGCGTTGCTGGGGCTGCTTACTGCGCTGGTCAATGCGCACATGCCCGTAGGCCGTCCGCCCCTGATGCAGGCCGCTAAAACTGCCGGCTGGATGGCACTGCTGGGTGCGCCCATCATGGCGGTGCTGTTCATGCTGTTTCCGCGCATTGCGCCACTGTGGGGCCTGCCAGGTGATGCCATGAGCGGACGCAGTGGCCTGTCGGCCAGCATGCAGGTAGGCACCATCGCCAGTCTGGCGCTGGACGACAGCATTGCCATGCGCATCCGATTTGACGGACCGCCACCTGCACAGGCTGACCTGTATTTCCGTGGCCCAGTGTTCTCCACCTTTGACGGACGCGAATGGCGCCCGCTGCGCTCCAACTTTCCACCGCGCTACCAACTGCAATCCGATCTGCAGGTGCAGGGCGAACCCGTGAAGTACCAGGTCACCCTGGCCGCCAATAACCGCCCTTGGCTCTTGGTGCTGGACGCCACCCCCACCAAGCCCGAGATCGTGGGCTACGCGCCCAGCATGTCGCCCGATCTGCAATGGCTATCGGACCAGCCGATTGCGGACCTGGTGCGCTACCGTGCCACCAGCTACCCGCAGTTCCGCCATGGGCCGAACAAGCTCTCTGTGGGCCTGCAAGACTATGTAGACCTGCCGCCAGGCTTCAACCCGCGCACACTGCAGCTGGCCGCTGAGATGCGGCGAAGCCCCGCATTGGCGCGCGCCGGCACGCTTCAGCTAGTCGACGCCGTGATGGAGCGCCTGCGTACCGGCGGCTACCAGTACACGCTGGAACCGGGTGTGTATGGCACCCACACGGCCGACGAATTCTGGTTCGACCGCAAGGCCGGGTTTTGCGAACACATTGCCTCCAGCTTCGTACTGCTGATGAGGGCCCTGGACGTGCCTGCGCGCGTGGTCACCGGCTACCAGGGCGGCCAGGTGAACAGCGTGGACGGCCTCTGGACCGTGCGCCAGAGCGACGCGCATGCCTGGGCCGAGGTCTGGGTGGCAGGCCAAGGCTGGGTGCGCGTGGACCCCACCTCGGCCGTATCGCCGGCGCGCACCGGTTCGTTCACACGGCTGCAGGCGCCGCAAAACGTGTTCGCCCAGGCGCTCAATACCATGAGCCCGGGCTTTGCCGTCAACCTGCGCGCCATCTGGGAAGCCGCCAACAACCGCTGGAACCAGTGGGTGCTGAACTACAGTCAGGCCAAACAGCTGGACCTGTTGCGCAACCTGGGGTTTGAGACACCCGGCTGGGAAGACCTCAGCTACGTGCTGATCGCCCTCATCGTGCTGGCCAGCCTGATGGGCGCCGCTTGGACGCTTTGGGAGCGCTACCACCGGGACCCTTGGCTGCGCCTGCTGCATGGCGCCCAGCAGCGCCTGCAACGCGCCGGCCTGACAACCTCTGCCCAGACACCACCGCGCCAACTGGCCACGCTGCTGCAACAGCAGTGGTCGGGCGATCCTGCGCAGACACAGCAACTCAGCGACTGGCTACTGCGCATGGAAGCCTGGCGCTATGCCCCCAACCCAACCGCAGCGACGCTGGGTACACTGCGGCGAGAATTTCGGCAACTGCCCTGGCCCGCGCGCCAGCCCTGACCATTGGACCCTGTGATCTTTTCTCTCCGCCTCACTGCTACGTTTTTAATAGCTGCTTGCGCAGTATCCGCGGGGGCCAGCACCCCAAAATATCACAAGCCCGCCACAAAACACGCCCACCGGGCCAAAGTGGCAGCACCATCGCCAGTCGCGGCCAACGCCGGACCGCTGTACGCCACGCGGCCCGAGGTAATGCTGATCGCTGACGACATCGCCCAACGCCGCAACCTGGACCGCGACTGGGTGCGCAACGCCGTGGGCCAATCGCGCATGGTGGCCTCCGTGGTGCGCGCCATCACGCCGCCCGCCGTGGGCACGCCCAAGAACTGGGCCGTCTACCGCAGCCGCTTTGTGGAGCCCATACGCATCAAGGCCGGCGTGAAGTTCTGGCAAGACAACCGCGAGACCCTGGAGCGCGCCGAGCGCGAGACCGGCGTGCCCGCCAGCATCATCGTGGGCATCATTGGGGTGGAGACCATTTACGGCCAGCAGACCGGCACCTACAGGGTGATGGACGCGCTGGCCACGCTGGCGTTTGACTTCCCCAGCGCCCACCCGCGCAAGGCCGAGCGGGCCGCTTTTTTTCTGTCCGAGCTGGAAGCCTTCTTGAGCCTGACCGCCCGCACCCAGACCGATCCGCTGGCCCTGCGCGGCAGCTACGCTGGCGCCATGGGCTTGCCGCAGTTCATGCCGTCGAGCTGGGCCAAGTACGCGGTGGACTTTGATGGCGACAGCCGCGTAGACCTGTTCCACAGTGCGTCCGACGTGATCGGCTCGGTGGCTAACTATTTTGTGGCCTACAAGTGGCAGCGCGACCTGCCCACCCACTACCCTGTGCAGCTGGACCCCGCCCGCCTGGACCGCGCTACGTTGCTGGCGCCCGACATCGTGCCCAGCTTCACGCCCCAGAGCATGGCCGACAAGGGTGTGCTGCTGGACGCGGCCGCCTTGGCCCACCCCGGCAAGCTGGCCCTGGTGGAGCTGCAAAACGGCGCCGATGCGCCCCTCTACATCGCGGGCACCGACAACTTCTACGCCATCACGCGCTACAACTGGAGCAGCTACTACGCGCTGGCCGTCATTGAACTGGGCAACGCGGTAGCGGCTGCGGTCGCCAGCGCCCCCGCCGTGCCAAAATAAACCATGGCCACCGCCCCCACCACTGCCCTGGACAACACGGACGAACACTCCACCACCGCGCTTTACCGCGCGGCGATTGGAGATGTCAACAGCGCGTACTACCTGCCACTGTTCACGCGCTTTGAAGCGGCGGACCGCGCTGGCCTGAGCTGGAACTGGTCGGCAGCGCTGTACACGCTGAACTGGCTGGCCTTCCGCCAACTGTGGAACGCAGCGCTGCTGTACCTGGGCTGCGTGGTGGCGCTAGCGCTCTCGGTGTTTGGCATTGGGCGCCTTGTGTTCCAGTTTTCCGAAGGGACACAGTGGGGTCTGCTGGCCACGTTGCTTGTCATCGCGGTAGCCGCGCCCGGTCTGGGCGGCAATGCCCTGCTACACAGCGCCACGCGCAAACGCATGCAGGCTGCACTGGCCGCCAGCGCCACGGTGCCCGAGGCCTGCGCCCTGCTGGCGCGTCAGGCCAGCACACGTCGGCGCCTGATCGTACTGGCCGCTCTCAACCTGCTTGTCGCTGCGGCAGCCGTCTATTCATGGACCCACTTCAGTGGTTTCGAACCCCTGCCGGGATACGCCGACAAGGCCATCGACAAATTGGCCGACGCCCGCAATCTGGCCGTAGGCCGCGCCACCGATGCCACTGCCGCAGCGCCGTCAGCATCGGCACCTTTGGCAGCTCAGCCCGCTGCACTGCCGGCATCGGCGCCCGCATCTGCGGCGGTGGCATCTGCGACCGCAGTGGTTGCAGCCTCAGCCCCCAAGCCGGCAGCTTCAGTTCCGATTGCCAAAAATACTCCGATGCCAACCGTGGCGGCGGGTAGCAGCATTGCAGCGGCATCCGCCGCCAAGCCTGCTGCCAGCGCCGCAAGCAAGGCCGCCGCGGCCAAGCCCGTCGACGCCAAACCCGCCACCATGCCCAAGCCCGCAGCAGTGCCGCCCCCACGCACCAAAGCCAAGCCTCCGGCAGATCCACAAACCGCCCCAACAGTGAGCCCCCGCGCTGCGCCCACGGGTCGCTACATCGTCAACGTAGGCGTGTTTGCCGACGAGAACAACGCACGCAACGCGTTCACGCGGCTGATGGATGCCAACCTGCCCGCCAACTCCAAAGCAATTCAGGCCCGCAAGGGACCGCGCACCCGCGTATGGGTGGGGCCGTTCGAAACACAAACCGAAGCCGATACCGCGGCAGAAAAAATCCGTACTTTTGGTTTGGATGCCTTGGTGGCGCCGGAGTAAGCCGCCCCGATGGGCGAGGCTGGACTAGAAACCGACAGGCCCCTCAAACTGGGGTTGCAGCGCATCCAGCCACTGTTCCATTTCCACTTCACTCACATGCAAGTGGGCCAGGCAGGCCGTGCCGTGCTGCTCCCACTCCTTGTGCGCCTGCACACCTTCGTGCATCAGCACCAAGCGCTCCGCCAGCAATGACATCGCCACCAGCGCGCGCACCTCGGCAGGAAATCGCACGTCGTCCAGTATGCTGAAATCATGGTGCAAGCGCACCGCAATCGCCACCACAGGGGGCAGCCGCCAGGTTTTGGCCACAATGGCGCCCACCACCGCATGGTCGGTGCGATGCGCAGCATTTTCCACATCCGTAAAGGTGCGATCCATGTGGGCGGTGGCTTCGTGCAGCGTGGCGTCATAACCCGGCAAGCTCTGCAGCAAAATCGGCAAGCCTACGTGGCAAAACAGACCACAGGTATGGGCGATGTCAGCATTCATGCCGTACATCTGGCGCGCTATGTAGCCCATGGCATAGGCGCGGCGTGTGGAGGACTCCCAAAAATGCTCAAGCAAGGGAGACTGCACATGAATGACGTCGCGGAGCAAGAATCCGGTGAGGATGGACACAGTGTGCGCAATGCCCAGCATGGCCACGGCATCGGCCACCGTCGAGGCCGCTCGCGAACGCGCATAGACCGCGCTGTTGGCGATTTTGATCAGTGCCGCAGCCATCGCTACGTCGCGCGAAGCAATCGCTACGACCGCAGCAGGCTCAGGGTCAGGCCGACTGAGCTCCGTGCGCAGGTCAATCAGCAGCCCGGGGCAAGGCTGGATGACGATCTCACGCAGCGGGCCGTCTGCTTTGGCCGCGTCAATCTCCCGGTCCACATCGGCAACTCGCATGCATGCTCCTTGTTACATGCATTATGCTGAAAAGCCTATCCGGGGGCTATTTGGCTGGCCAAATCATTTCCTTGGGCGATCCACCTGAACCCAACTGAAGTTGATGAACTTGGCGTCCGGCAAAAACACTGTTGCGCAGATCATCCATGACCTGCTGCGCGCCTCCAAACGGGACTAACAAATCAATGATCCAGATTTGATCTCCCGACTTCCAGTCGTTCGCCGTCAATTGATGTGGCGCAGCCGCATAGCGAAATGCCGCTGCATCCGACAACATCGCCCAAGATACATAGGCAACGGGGGAGTCGTCGCGCATGTAGAGCTTGGCCTGCTCCAGCACCAACGCAGGCATCACCGTCCACTCCAATTCGCTCAACAAGGTGTGGCGCGTCGCAGTTTGCTGCATCATCAACCAGCTCACTGCTCCCAACAACGGCAGTTTTCCAATGACACGCTTGGCTTGCTTTTTTAGCAATGAAGCAAGGTCAGCAACATCCGTAGGGTTCAGATCTGGTGAGTCGCTTTTCGCCAGCACGGGGGACACTTCTGTATTGTTCATTTCAAACTCTGTCTATTTTTGTTCACTACGGATAATTGAACTATCCAGCTCTGCGACGTCGTCTTCTGTCAATCCTCCTGCCGCCGCCTTGAGCTTGAGCCCCTGAATTGCGATCTCCGCGCGCGCCTTGGACAGGTCTCTCAATGACGCATACAACTGCTGCTCCGCGTTCAACACATCCGGGTTGATACGGGTACCTATGCGAAATCCAATCTTGTTTGATTCCACCGCATTTTTTCCCGCCTCCACGGCCTCCCGCAAAGCAGTCACTTGCGCTTGCCCATTGAGCACGCCGGCAAATGCCTGGCGTACTTGGCTTGCCGCATTGCGACGCGCCAAGGTAAGCTCATCCTGGGCTTTGCCCTCCAGTGCCAATGCCTCGCGCACACGGGATTGCACCCCGCCCCCTGCGTACAGCGGTATTGTCAATTGCACGCCCGCCTGATTGGAGTTCACACGTGTTGACAGATCCGCGGGGGAACTCAGCGATCCCGAACTGAAATTGACAGCACGATTCAACACCAAATCTAAAGTAGGCAAATGTGCAGCCTCACTCTTGGCAACCTCTTTACGGGCTATATCGAGTGCCGCCTGCTGAACTTTTACCTGCAAATTCTTCAGGTCAGCCTCCATAAGCCAATCGGCAAGAGGCTTCAGCACACCCTTGGACAATCCAGCCTCATTGAACTCTCGTGTATCCACCCGTGGGGGCTGCCCCAACATTTTCTCCAGTTCTGACAGTTTGTTGTCTCGCTCAATATTCGCGGCAACACCTTGTGCTTGACTCAAGGCCCACTTCGCTTTTGCTTCGTGCACATCGGTAATTGTTCCGGTGCCTACCGAATAAGTCCTTTGCGCCAGGGCCAATTGCTCACCCATCGCCACCACCTGGGTTTGCATGACCTCGGCATTTTGCACGGCGACCAACACATCGAGATAGGCTTGTGAAACACGCAGGATCAAATCCTGCTCCGCCAAAGCGAACTGCGTGGCAGCCTGCTGCGCCAGCGCATTGGCTTGTTGATAACCGACCCAACTGGCCCACCGGATCAACGGCTGGGTGAGTTGTGCGTTCCAGGACCAGGACTGCACGTCCCGATCGATGGGATCTGCGTCTGCAAATGCAGCTGAACCGAACTGGCGATTTTTACTGGCATTCAAACTCACAGACGGCAACAACCCTGCACGAGCTTGAGGCAATTTTTCCAACGATGCCACGAACGCCTTTGTGGCAGCCAAATATTGCGCATCTTGCAACTTAGCCTGCTGATATACAGCCCATAGCCCCTGTGAAAAAGCGGACTGCACACCAATGCAGAGGTACAAAGAAAGTGCCCCGACAACGAACCTACGGATTCCTGAATTGCTAGCGCTCACGCAACGCCTCCTGCTTGTATCGCAACATGGGAGCCAGAAGGTAGTCGATCAATCGTCGTTGATCAGTGCGGATCTCCGATGTGACACTCATCCCTGCTTTGATGAATCCATTGCGTCCATTAACGGCTGTTGGCGTCTCGGTGCTGGCCAACTTGATTCGAACAGGGAACACAGGACCCATTTTGGGGTCTTGGACTGCATCTGTTCCAACCCACAGCACCTCACCCTCAATGTATCCATATCGTGTGAAATCATAGGTCTCCACCTTGTTGATTACGCGCTGCCCAACACGAACATGGCCTATATCCCGATTCATTACCTGCGCCTCTAACTCAAGCGGAGAGTTTTCTGGAACGATCGTCATCAGCGGTTGCGCTGGCGTCACCACACCGCCAACCGTGGTTACCGCCAATTGCTGAACCACGCCGTCGATAGGCGATCGCAGCGTCTGCAGTGCCAGACGTTGGCTAACCTTGATGAACTCTTGCTGCGCTATGTCCCTTTTTTTGATCGCTTCGAGCAATTCGCTGCTGGTTCGAGCCCTGAATTCCGCTATCGCTTGCGCACGTTGCTCTACCGCCGACTGGTAGCCAGCCTCTGATTCCTTGAGCCTATTTCCTTGCACCGCCAAGTCTTTCTCTGCGTTGATCAGCTCCATGCGTGATTCGATGACACCTGCCTGTGCAATGTGCCCAGTCTTAGCCAAGTCTTCCCGCATGCTGTGCTTCTGCTGAATGAGCGGGAGGCTCACGCGCTGTTGCGCGAGTCCACTGCCTATGGCGTCGGCATCTGCTTTGCGCTTGCCTAAATCAGCCTCCAAGGCGGAAAGTTTCGCTCGCTGCTCTGCCAGGCGGCTCTGCAACACCGCCGTCTGATTGCGGGCGATTTCCGCAGGCATATCGGCCATGCCGGCAATTTGAATTTGTCCCGCAAGTTGGGCCGTGGCTCTAAGAACTTCAGCCTTGGCTTCCCATAATTCGTGCTGCACGCGATCTCTGTCAGCCCCCGTGCTGGTCAAATCCAGCTCCACCAAGACATCGCCCACCTTCACCGCCTGTCCGTCACGCACGGAGATCGCGCGCACCACACCGGACTCCAGTGGTTGCACCACTTTGCTCTTGCCTGCCGGAATCACCTTACCCTGTGCAGATACAACGACATCCATTTGGGCGAAGTACGAAAACACCAATGCCATGCCGACCATGACACAGATGGCAAGCGACACCATGCGTACCACATAGGATGGAGGCTGCGCCATGATGGCCAGTGCTGCTGAGCTGAATTGGTTGAATTCAGTTTTCCGCGAATTGGGGCTCATGCAAGAGCTCCCTCAAGCTGCAACACTTGATGCGCGCGATAAAGTGATGCATACCGCCCGTCTCGTTCCAGCAGCTGAGGATGACTACCAGTTTCAATCAATCTGCCATCGTCAAATACAAAAATCCGATCTGCCAAACGCAATGTGGACAAACGATGTGCGACGATGAATACTGTGCGGCCTTGCGCGATCTCGGCCATCTTGTCTTGAATCAAACGTTCACTTTCATAGTCCAACGAAGCAGTAGCTTCGTCCAGCAACAACATCGTCGGATTCGTTGCCAACGCACGCGCAATAGCAATCCGCGCCCGCTGCCCGCCACTGAGTCGGCTGCCACGCTCCCCAATCACTGTGTCATAGCCATCAGGCAATTTCAAAATGAAGTCATTGGCGCCCGCCAAGCGTGCTGCGGCCATAACAGCCGCCATATCCAACCCGGGATCTGTCAACGCGATGTTGTCTCGCACGCTGCGGTTGAACAGCAAAGTATCCTGACCAACAATACCCATCTGGCGGCGAAGCCATGAGGTGTCAACCAAATTAACATCCACCCCGTCTATCATGATGCGGCCAGTCTCAGGGGTGTAAAGACGCTGCAGCAGACGCATCAGCGTTGTCTTTCCAGACCCGGATACGCCTACGATACCAATCACCTCACCGGACTTCACATCAAAACTCACGTCATTGAGAACGGTAAGACCTTTGGGTGAGTACTTGAAAGTGACGTGTTCGAAGGTAACCTGCCCACTTACATCGGGCGGAACAGATCTATCGGGACGAAATGCAGGCTCAGGTGAAGAGTCCAAAATATCACCCAACCGCTTGATGCTGACCTTCATCTGGGTAAAGTCTTGCCACAGGGAAGACAACTTCAAGATGGGCGCATTTACCCGTCCACTCAACATGTTGAAGGCGATCAACCCTCCTACCGTCAACGCCCCATCTATCACCTGCCGGGCCCCCAACCACAGTAAAGCCACGGTAAGCACCTTGCTTGCCATCCCAATGAACTGATTGGTTGCATTTCCCAGGTGCCCTCCCTCAAAGGAGGTGTTGACATAGCTTGCAAGACGCCGCTCCCAGGCACCTTGCCATTGAGGCTCCACGGCATGACTTTTCAACGTCTCCATGGAGGTAACCGTTTCCACCAAGAACGCCTGGTTCTCGGCACCAAGAGCGAACTTGTCTTCTAGTTTTCTGCGCAACAACGGAGTAATGATGGCAGAGGCACCAAAGAACACGGGAAGCGCAGCAAGGACTACCAGCGTCAATGTCACGCTGTAATAGAACATGACAGCGATATACACCAAGGCAAACAGCAGATCCAACCAACTAGTGAGTGCTTGCCCAGTCAAGAAATTACGCGCGTTGTCCAACTCTCGGACACGGGCCACGGTATCACCACTGCGTCTGCTTTCAAAGTATGACAGCGGCAGGTGCAACAAATGCTTGAACAGTTTGGCACCCAGCTCCACGTCAATACGGTTGGTTGTATGGCTGAGCAAATAGTGGCGCATGGCCCCGAGCACAACCTCAAAAAGGCTTACGCCCAAGAGCGCCACCACCATGACATCCAAAGTCGAAAGTGTGCGATTGGTCAATACCTTGTCAATCACCACCTGAAAAATTAACGGCGTAATCAAGGCCATGATCTGCACAAACAAGGACGCGAGCAGAATTTCTGCCATCAATCCCTTGTACTTTTTAAGCGAACGCCAGAACCAGCCCAGACCGAACTTGCTCGCATCATTTGCGCCGCCATGGATACCTGCAGTTGGTATCGCATCGGCGAGTCGGGCCTTGATCCATTCACCAGCAAATAGCGCATCAAATTCGGCCAGCGCAATTTGATGCGCCCCAGGCTCGCCTGCGAGCTGCAAAACGACGGAACCCGTGAGACCTGCTGTATCAATCTTGCCAACCAGCATCAGCCCGCCGTCTCGTGTTGGCATCAACGCAGGCAAGGAAATTTGTGAAATGGCCTTGATGTTTCCTCGTTGTAATTTGGCTTCAAAACCCAGTTGCTGCAAGACCAGTATTACCTCCCCGACGCCAAACTTGGGGTTACCGCCGACGTCGAAAATGCTGCTGAACTGATGGTTTAACTGTGATGTATCAAGGTGGAGATGATGAAGTTTTGCGTAGAGCCCAATAAGCTGTAATTTCGATTGCACTGGAAATGTCCCCGGATATCTCTCTTTTTGTTGTGCAGTCGGCAACACCGACCTCACTGCGTCAAGCAAAGTCATTGGTTCACGGTAGGTACGGTTGGTTTGAAACTAACCTACGCGGTTACTTTGACGCAAGCGGGATAATTTACCGATTCCAGATTGGTCAGTACATCCCCCAAACGAGTGAATTTGCAGTCATGTGCAAGACATGACTGCATTCAGGAGGGACACCTTGAAGGCGACTAGCGTCGCTTTTTGGCAGCCTTCTTCGGCGCTGCGGCCGCTTTGGCGCCTGCCTTGGCATTGCGTGCCGGCTTGGCACTGGCGTGCTGGCGCACCTTGGTTTTGTAACTGGTGCTGCCAGGCATCTCTGCATCGGAACGGTCGACAAACTCGGCACGCCCTTTGCCCTCACGAGGTGCACCTTTGTCTGAACCCGTCCGAGGCTGCAAACTTTGCCCTTCCTGGACCAATCGGAAATCGATCTTGCGACCATCCAGGTCCACGCGGCTTACCTGGATGCGCACCCGCGTACCGATGGCGTAGCGGATGCCCGTGCGCTCACCACGCAGTTCCTGGCGCGCCTCGTCAAAGCGGAAGTATTCGCCACCCAACTCGGTGATGTGCACCAAGCCTTCGACGTACATGGCATCCAGTGTGACGAACAAACCGAACGTAGTGGCAGAAGTGACCACACCGCCATATTCCTCGCCCAAATGCTCGCGCATGTACTTGCATTTGAGCCATGCCTCCACATCGCGACTTGCTTCGTCCGCACGACGCTCGTTGGCACTGCAATGCAGGCCGGCAGCTTGCCAAGCCATGCCCTCCGCGTTCATTTTCTTGGGCTTGATACCGGGCTCCGCCACACGGCTGGCCAGGTTCTTCTCCAGGCGGCGTGCCAACTTGGCATGTGCCTCGCCCGGTGTGGGCAACGCGGGCAGCTGATACTTGGTCTTCGCCAGAATCGCCTTGATGACGCGGTGCACCAGCAAGTCGGGGTAGCGGCGGATAGGGCTGGTGAAGTGGGTGTAGGCGCTAAACGCCAAGCCGAAGTGACCGCTGTTGATGGGCGTGTAAATCGCTTGTGACATGGAGCGCAGCAGCATGGAATGGATTTGCTGCGCGTCCGGCCGGTCTTTGGTGGCGTTGGCAATGGCCTGGAATTCACCGGGCTTGGGGTTGTCTCCAATCGTCAGGCCTATACCGGATGCCTTGAGGTAGTTGCGCAGGGTTTCCTGCTTCTCGGGCGTCGGGCCTTCGTGCACCCGGAACAGGCCGGGGTGTTTGTTTTCCGCAATGAAGTCAGCGCTGCACACATTGGCTGCCAGCATGGCCTCTTCGATCAGACGATGGGCTGTGTTGCGGGTGCGCGGCACGATCTTCTCGATACGGCCGTTTTCATCGCAAACAATTTGCGTCTCGGTGGTTTCGAAATCCACCGCGCCACGCTTCTGGCGTGACTTCAGCAACGCCTGGTACACACCATGCAAGTCCAGCAGCTGGGGCACCAGATCGCGGCGCTTGTTGGCTTCGGGACCGCGGGTGTTACCCAAAATGGCGGCGACCTCGGTGTAGGTGAAACGCGCATGGCTCCACATCACCGCAGGGTAAAACTGGTACGCGTCGACCTCGCCGTCGGCGGTGACGAACATGTCGCACACCATGCACAGGCGCTCCACCTCGGGGTTCAGCGAGCACAGACCGTTGGACAGCTTCTCGGGCAGCATGGGAATCACGCGGCGCGGGAAGTAGACGCTGGTGGCACGGTCATAGGCGTCCACATCGATGGCTGAGCCTGTCTCTACATAGTGGCTCACATCGGCAATGGCCACCAACAGGCGCCAGCCCTTGAGTGCGGTCTTGCCCCGGCCCTTGGTCGCCGGTTCGCAGTACACGGCATCGTCAAAGTCACGTGCGTCTTCGCCGTCGATGGTGACCAGCGGAATGTCCGTCAGGTCAACGCGGTGCGCCTTGTCCTGTGGGCGTACCTTGTCAGGCAGCGTGCGGGCCAATGCCACGCAGGCGTCTGAAAATTCGTGCGGCACGCTGTACTTGCGCACGGCAATTTCAATCTCCATGCCGGGGTCGTCCACTTCGCCCAGCACTTCCTTGATGCGCCCCACGGGCTGGCCAAACAAGGCGGGGGGCTCGATCAACTCAACCACCACCACCTGCCCGGCTTTGGCCACGCTGGTGGCCCCCTTGGGGATCAGCACGTCCTGGCCATAGCGTTTATCTTCAGGCGCTACCAGCCACACGCCGCTTTCCTGCAGCAGGCGGCCGATGATGGGTTGCGTGGAACGCTCCATTATTTCGGCCACGCGCCCTTCGGGTCGCCCCTTGCGGTCACTGCGAACGATGCGGACCTTCACGCGGTCCTTGTGTAGCACCGCACGCATCTCGTTCGGGGGTAAATAAATGTCGGGAGCACCGTCGTCGCGGGACACAAAACCGTGCCCGTCGCGATGACCTTGCACAATTCCTTCAACTTCTTCCAGCAATTGGCTGTTAGGGCTTAAATTTTTGATATACTTCTCTCTTTCCTGAGATGCCCAGATGGCGGAATTGGTAGACGCACTAGTTTCAGGTACTAGCGAGTAACATCGTGGAGGTTCGAGTCCTCTTCTGGGCACCAACAATGGTAATGTAGATATAGAAAAGCCGCTGTGAAAACAGCGGCTTTTTTTTGCCTGTTTGATTCATGCCACTGACCTGTTGCTGCATGGTCAGTGGCAGTGAATTTAAATGGGCAAGGCCACGAGATCGTGCCCTTGTGCGCTCACAATGCGCGCCTTGGTGAACTCACCGACTTTCAGCGTTTTGCTGATCTTCTCGGGTGGCAGCAAACGCACCACACCATCAATCTCGGGGGCATCGGCATAACTGCGCCCCACCCCGCCCTTGCGACCCAGCGCTGGCGCAGAATCCACCAGCACCTGCATCACAGAACCCACCCGGCGTTGCAAGCGCGCGGCAGACACCTCTTCGGCCACGGCCATGAAGCGCGCCCGGCGTTCTTCACGCACTTCAATCGGCAACATGCCCGGCAAATCATTGGCCGTAGCGCCATTCACTGCGCTATAGGCAAAGCAGCCAGCACGGTCAATCTGCGCTTCGCGGATGAAGTCCAGCAAATGCTCAAACTCCGCTTCGGTCTCACCCGGAAAACCGGCAATGAAGGTGCTGCGCACCACGAGCTCGGGGCAGGCTGCACGCCACTGCTGCAAACGGTCCAGATTCTTCTCGCCGCTGGCAGGGCGCTTCATGCGACGCAGCACATCCGGGTGGCTGTGCTGCAGCGGCACATCCAGATAGGGCAATACGCGGCCTGTGGCCATGAAGGGGATGATGTCGTCCACGCTGGGGTAGGGGTACACATAGTGCAAGCGCACCCAGGCACCGTAGGGTTCGGCAATGTCGCCCAGCGCCTGCACCAGCTCCAGCATGCGGGTCTTGACCGGCTTGCCATCCCAGAAACCGGTGCGGTATTTCACGTCCACACCATAGGCCGATGTGTCCTGGCTGATCACCAGCAGCTCTTTTACGCCACCTTCAAACAGCGCTTTCGCCTCGGTCAACACATCACCAATCGGGCGGGACACCAAGTCGCCGCGCATGCTGGGAATGATGCAGAAAGTACAGCGGTGGTTGCAGCCTTCGCTAATCTTCAGGTACGCGTAGTGACGCGGTGTGAGCTTGACGCCCGCTACACCAAAGGACTGTGGCACCAAGTCTAAAAACGGATCATGGGGTTTGGGCAGATTCAGGTGCACCGCATCCATGACTTCTTGCGTCGCATGCGGGCCGGTCACGGCCAGTACCTTGGGGTGCATCTGGCGCACCATGTTGTCACCACCCTCGGTGGTTTTGGCGCCCAAGCAACCGGTCACGATCACACGGCCGTTTTCAGCCAGCGCCTCGCCAATGGTGTCCAGGCTTTCCTTGACCGCATCGTCGATGAAGCCGCAAGTGTTCACGATCACCAGGTCTGCGCCCTGGAAGGTCTTGGAGGTTTGGTAACCCTCAGCGCTCAGTTGCGTGAGGATCAACTCGGAATCGGTCAGGGCTTTGGGGCAGCCCAAGCTGACAAAACCGACTTTGGGAACTGGGGAGGTGCTGACAGGGGATAAAACTTCGCTCATCCCCCTATTGTCCCAGCATTCAGCCTAGGAGCCCAGACCAAGGGGCTTCGGGCATATTTTGCGTCAGCGTTTAAGGCCGAAAGTACCCAAGAATTGCTCGGTCTGCTTTTGCATCTGCTCCTGCATTTGCTGGAACATATTATTGCCAGCCACGCCCGGCACCATGGGCATTTGCATGTCCATCAACGCCTGCATGTTCTTCTCCAGATAGCCACCCATCATGCCCTGCATGGTGTGGCCATAAAACCGGATGATGTTGGCCAACACTGGCGTGGTGAACATGGGGGAACCATTGGCTTCTTCTTCCAAAATGATTTGCAGAAGAATGCTGCGCGTCAGATCCTCACCGGTTTTGGCGTCTACCACTGCAAAGGCCTCGCTGTCCATCACCAGGCGCTTGATTTCTGCGAGTGTGATGTAGGTCGACGTGTCGGTATCGTAGAGACGGCGGTTCGGGTATTTCTTGATGACCCGTTGTGACGACTTGGAATCTTTGGAGCTAGGTTTTTGCATTGCGATCGCCGCCACTCAATGTGAAGGTCAAAATAAGTGTTGCACTGCAACACATTCTAGGGGCGGGCCGCCCCGTTACGACCTAGGATAACCCTAGCGCGAAAGACGCTACTGCAACTGAATCGGTATCTTCTTGAGCCGTTTGTAGAGATGGGGGTACTGGAAAGCAATGCGCTTGAATTCCAGCTCCGCCTGTTTAGTCGTCAGCTTTTGATTGCGAAATAGTGCTGCGTACAACACGGCAAAATTCTTTTCAAACACCCAACGGTGGTGCAGGTTGACAAAAACCGCCTCCCGCGAGAGGGTTGCCGAGGTACCAAATGTCCGCCAAGTTCCATCACCTACACCGACGGCGCGGTCAGACTGGGTGAAGCCGGTGTAAGACACATCGCGCATCGCCAGATAGTCCCCGGTCTGCGCCAGCATTTCCTCGTAGCTTCCCAAAATCTGAAAGTCGCTCAGCTTTAGCGTGTTGTTGAGCTTCGCCCCCCAGGCCTGCAAAAAGCTTTCAGCCAGATTCCGCGTCACCTTGCCAGGCCCGAAAAGCGTATTCACTCCTTTGCTTCCGTCCTGGCTGGCATTGCCAACCAGCGTGGCATGGCGCCCGGGCATGGTGGTGATGAAAAATTCTGTACCCGGAGCGAGTGATGGCAAAACCGGCGAGAAACCACGTGAGCGTTCGTCGGCGGCGTAAATGGCCACGTAGCGCTTCACGTTGCGACCCAAGGTGATCCTGCGGGTGTCAAAGTTGCCAGAGCCCGGAACAGGATCACAGGCAAAAATGTTGATCGGTATGTTGGACCAAGCTTCGATCTCGGCCAGTGCATTCGCAAACATATGGCATGTCACACCGCCACGACTCCAGCCCACGACATTCACACAGTCAATGGGCTTGTTCTTGCGCATGATCTGGATTTTTCTCTGCTGGAGGGCCTGCGGCGAGATGCGAGCATGCAAATCAAAATTGACCGTCTTGGTTGCACCTAGCAAAGCTCTTTCAACCCTGCCAGTGCGCTCTACGGTGTCCACCCCCACCCCGGCAGCCCGAAGAATTTTCGTCTCCGCACGGGTATGAGCCTTGCGCTCCTCGTAGTTCGTGCCTATCAGCACGGCCACAGCATGCTTGACGTTTTCTTCCCAGCCCTTGCCCTGCAGAGTGCCGCGGAGCCCCGAATAATTGCCCGCTGGCACCCACTTTTCTGCTTCCTGAATATTGCCGCTGCCCGGGCCATCCACGATGATCCAGTCCACGAACTCATGTCCCGCATGGTTCTTTGCCAACGTGGAGATCAGCTCGCCCTGGTGGTAGTTCGTATTGGCAAAGTCGTAGCCATTCGAACCAGTCCCGCAGAAAAAGATGGTGAATGCAGCCATTCGCGCCATTCTAGAGCCAAGCAAACGGCTACGACAGGCAACAAAAAAGCACTTCACGTTGCCGTCAAGTGCTTGGTATTTCTCTGAAAATTGGTAGGCGCAATTGGACTCGAACCAACGACCCCCACCATGTCAAGGTGGTGCTCTAACCAGCTGAGCTATGCGCCTACATATTCGAGAGGTGAGAGTATAGCAGCAAACCAGGCGGTGCCCGGACGACCATCGACTGGATCCTGCATTTACAGCATTGCGCTGCGCCATAATTGACGTTTACGTAAACGTAAACAAACCCAACCAACCCAAGGAGTTTTCTATGGATATCGCAGGCAAAGTCTTTATCGTCACTGGTGGTGCTTCGGGCCTGGGCGAAGGTACGGCCCGCATGCTGGCGGCCAAGGGGGGCAAGGTGGTGATTGCCGACATGCAGGCAGAAAAGGGCGAAGCCATTGCCAAGGACATCGGTGGCGCATTTGTGAAATGCGATGTGAGCAATGAAGCCGACGGCCAAGCCGTTGTTGCCAAAGCCGTCTCCCTGGGCAAGCTCATGGGCCTGGTGAACTGCGCAGGCATTGCGCCCGCCGAGAAAACCGTGGGAAAGAACGGCGCACACGCGCTAGCCTCGTTCAGCAAGACCATCACGGTGAACCTGATTGGCAGCTTCAACATGATTCGCCTGGCTGCGGACGCCATGAGCAAAAACGACCCCGAAGCTACCGGGGAGCGTGGCGCGATGATCTCCACGGCATCGGTTGCTGCCTATGACGGGCAGATTGGCCAAGCCGCCTACAGCGCCTCCAAAGGCGGCGTGGTGGGCATGACCCTGCCGATCGCACGCGACCTGGCGCGCAATGGCATTCGCAACATGACGATTGCCCCCGGAATCTTTGGCACGCCCATGCTCTTCAGCATGCCGCAGGAAGTGCAGGACGCGCTGGCGGCCGGTGTGCCCTTCCCTTCGCGCCTTGGCACGCCACAGGACTACGCCAAACTGGCTGTGCACATTTTTGAGAACGACATGCTCAACGGCGAAGTCATCCGTCTGGACGGCGCCATTCGCCTGGCACCGAAATAAGTCAACGGCTCTATCCGTCCGCTCACTTTTTAGCGATGCGCCCGGATAGACGCGATGATGCCCAGCACAAACACCCCGCTGGCCAGCAGCTGCTGCCAGTGGGGCCACACCCCATAACCCACAAACGCATAGAACAAGGCAAACAGCGTCTCACTCACGATAAGCTGGCCGCACAAGCTGGCGCTCAAGCGGCGACTGGCAATGTTCCACAGCACGGTGGCCAGCCATGCCGATCCCACACCAGTTGCTATACAAACCATAGCTGATCGCGCAATATCCTCGCGGGCTAGCAGCACATTCGACTCTGAACCCAGCACCAACCACAAGGCCACAGCCCCCAGTCCGGACGCAATGCCAAGCCAGTTCGTCCAATCGGTCACATTCACCGCATGGTGGTGCTTCAGCCAGGCTGCGTTGAGCACTGCAAACGCCGTCCAGCAGGCCATGGACAAGAGCGCGAAGCCAATGCCACGCCAGTACACCCAGCCACCGGAGGTGTGTTCTGCGACACCTGCCGTCTCCGCACCCATCATCAACAGCACGCCCGTGATGGTGAGCAGCAAGCCCGGCAACAGGCTGCGCCACAGCAGATGCTCCGGCTTGCCGAGCAGCATCACCCAGATGGGAATGGTGCCGATGATGAGCGTGGGCACCTCCACCCCCGCGTCGCGGATGGATAGCACCAGCAGCAGGTAGTAGCCAGAGAAGCCCAGCACACTCAAGCCCAAAGCCGCACCCATCTGTCGCCAAGTGGGCCAGTGCCGCTTGCCGCGCGCCAGCAGCATCACCAGCAAGGCGGTCAGTCCATAGCTGGCAAAGCGGCCGGCGGCGAGATCCACCGCGGCCAAGCCGGGCGCCAATGCAGGCGCTACAAACACCAGCCCCCATAGCGCCCCGGCGGCCAGCCCGGCCAGGACGCCGACTAGCAAACGCGCACCTGACCGTCCAAACGCAAATCCTCAGATACCAAAGCCATCGTCCGCAGCAATCACCGCTCCGTTGATGAAATGGCTTTGGTCCGAACACAGCGTGACCAGAATGGCGTCCAGGTCTTGGGGGTGGCCAATACGCTTGCGCGGCAGCATCTGCACCAGCTTCTGCCCTCCATCGGTTTGCCAGTGGTGGTGGTTGATCTCGGTATCGATGTAGCCTGGGCACAGCGCGTTCACGTTGATGCCGAACTTGCCCCACTCCAGCGCCATGGCCTTGGTCATCTGGATCACGGCCGCCTTGCTCATGCAGTACACGCCAATTTGCGGCAACGGCCGCAGGCCCGCCATCGACGCCACATTCACAATGCGCCCGCCGGTGTAGTTGCCCGGCGCTGCACCCTTGGCGCGCGCCAGCATGCGCTTGCCAACTTCCTGGGCCACAAAAAATGCACCCTTCACATTCGTATTGAACATGAAATCGTAGTCTTCGTTGGACACATCCTGCAGGCGCTGCGTGGTGCTCACTCCTGAGTTGTTGACCAGTATGTCGATAGACCCGACCTCGGTTTCGGCGCGCGCAACGGCGGCCCCAATGGAATCCTGGTCGGTCACGTCCAGCTCCACCACATGGGCGTCTCCCCCCATGCCTTCAATCTGCGCGCGCAAATCCTTGAGTTTGTCCACTCGGCGACTGGCCAGCACCACCGCGGCACCCGCGCTCGCCAATGTTTTGGCAAACTGCGCGCCGAGTCCACCGGATGCGCCCGTAATGAAAGCTACACGCCCTGAGAGATCGATGCTGTAAGCCATTTAGAGTGCCTCCTCAAAATAAAAAGAACGGTCGTTCTTTTTTGTGAATTCAGCGAATAAAATCCAACTCCAGTTCGGTCCGCCTTTGAGTACGCGTGCCAATCAGAAGACCACCCATTATTAAGCGAGACACCCCATGACAAACCAGGAAATTCTGGCCCAGTTCGGCCCCCGTGAATCCATGGAGTACGACGTGGTCGTCGTCGGTGGTGGCCCCGGTGGTCTGGCGACCGCCATCCGCCTGAAACAACTGGCGGCAGAGAAAGGCACAGACGTCTCGGTGGTGGTGTTGGAGAAGGGTTCCGAGCCCGGCGCGCACATTCTGTCGGGCGCCATCATGGACCCCAAGGCACTAACCGAACTGATCCCGAATTGGAAAGAACTGGGCGCCCCGCTGAACCAGCCGGTGACTGATGATGCCTACGTCTTCCTGGGTGAAAAAACCGGCGTACGCGTACCCAATTTGGCGCTGCCGCCGTTTGCCCATAACCACGGCAACTACATCATCAGCCTGGGTGCCGTCACCAAATGGCTTGCCGAACAAGCAGAAGCGCTGGGCGTGGAGATCTTCCCTGGCTTTACCGCAGCTGAAGTGCTCTACAACGACGACGGATCGGTGAAAGGCGTGGCCACCGGCAACATGGGCGTGGGCAAGGACGGCGAGCCCATGGAAAGCTTCCAGCTCGGCATGGAGCTGCTGGGCAAATACACCGTGTTTGCCGAAGGCGCACGCGGCCACCTCGGCAAGCAACTCATCGCCAAATTCAAACTTGACGAAGGCCGTGACCCGCAAAGCTGGGGCATTGGCATCAAGGAACTGTGGGAGATTGACCCCAGCCGCCACAAGCCGGGTTTTGTGATGCACACCGCGGGCTGGCCCATGGAGTCCGACACCTATGGCGGCGCCTTCCTATACCACCTCGACGGCAACAAGGTGGCTCTGGGCTTTGTGACTGGCTTGGGCTATTCCAACCCCTACTTGAGCCCCTTCGAGGAATTCCAGCGCTGGAAGACGCACCCCAATGTGCGCTACTACCTCGAGAACGACAAGGGTGAAATCACCGCCAAGCGCCTGGGGTATGGCGCGCGCGCCATCAACGCCAGCGGCATCAATGCCCTGCCCAAGACCGTGTTCCCCGGCGGCGCACTGATTGGTTGCAATGCGGGCTACCTGAACGTGGGGCGCATCAAGGGCAGCCATGCGGCCATCAAGACCGGCATGCAGGCCGCCGAAGCCGCCTACGACGCGGTCGTGGCAGGCCGCCAGCACGACGAGCTGAGCGCCTACCCCGAAGCGTTCGAGAAAAGCTGGCTGCACACCGAGCTGAACAAGGACCGCAACTTCAAGAACTGGTTCAAGTACGGCCTGACCATTGCGACGTTGATGAACGGATTCGAACAGCTCGTCCTGCGCGGCCATATCCCCTGGACGCTGCGCCGCACCAAACCGGACTACGCTTACCTCAAGCCCGCGGCCGAGTGCAAGCCCATCGTCTACCCCAAGCCCGATGGCAAGCTGACGTTTGACCGCCTGTCCAGCGTGTTCATCAGCAACACCAACCACGAAGAACAGCAGCCCGCGCACTTGACGCTGAAAGACGCATCGGTGCCCGTCAAGATCAACCTGGCCAAGTACGCAGGCCCCGAAGCCCGCTACTGCCCCGCAGGTGTGTACGAGTTTGTGAAGAACGAGGACGACACCGACCGCCTGCAGATCAACGCGCAGAACTGCGTGCATTGCAAGACCTGCGACATCAAGGACCCCACGCAAAACATCGTCTGGGTCACACCCGAAGGCGGCGGCGGGCCGAACTACGCCGGCATGTAAAAAACGGGGCTTCGGCCCCGTTTTTTATTTATGCCAAGGAATTACGCCGGCGCTGCCACGCTCCACTGCCGTGTCACCTCACCGGCGCTGTTCACGCTTTCCAGCGCCACCCCAAAGCCCCAGAGGCGCGCCGTGTGCTTGAGCACTTCCAACGTGCTGTCGCCCAGCGGCCGGTTCTGAAACTGGGTGTGGCGCAGCGTGAGCGTGCGGTCGCCGCGCAAGTTCATGTTCCAGACCTGGATGTTGGGCTCGCGCGTGCCCAGGTCGTACTGCTGCGACAGGGACTGGCGTAGCTCCCGGTAGCCCAGTTCGTCGTGGATGGCGGCCACCTCCAGCTGTGCCTTCTTCTCATCGTCATGCACGGCAAAGAGGCGCATGTCGCGCATGAGCTTGGGCGAGAGAAATTGGCCGATGAAGCTCTCGTCCTTGAAATTGCGCATGGCGTGGTCCAGCGTGGGCAGCCACGGACGACCGGCAATATCGGGGAACCAGAAGCGGTCTTCGTCCGTCGGCGCATCGCAGATACGTTTGATGTCGGTGTACATGGCAAAGCCCAGCGCATAGGGGTTGATGCCGCTGTAGGCGCGGTGCCCCACGGGCGGCTGAAAGATCACGTTGGTGTGCGAACTCAGCCATTCCATCATCATGCCGTTGCTCAGATGTCCATCGTCGTACATGGTGTTGAGCAGCTTGTGGTGCCAGAACGTGGCCCAGCCTTCGTTCATCACCTGGGTCTGGCGCTGCGGGTAAAAGTACTGGGCAATCTTGCGCACTAGCCGCACCACTTCACGCTGCCAGGGCTCCAACAGCGGCGCATTTTTCTCAATGAAGTACAACAAGTTCTCTTGCGGTTCGGCGGGAAAGCGCTGGCTCTCGGGTGCATCCTCGGGCTTATCGGCGCCCTTGGGCACCGTGCGCCACAGGTCGTTCACCTGCTGCTGCGCGTAGGCCTCACGCGCGCGCCGCGCACTGAGTTCCTGCGCCAGGCTCTTTTTGCTGGGCCTTCGGTAGCGGTCCACCCCAAAATTGGCCAGCGCATGGCAGGAGTCCAGAAAAAGCTCCACCGTCTCCAGGCCGTAGCGCTCTTCGCACTCACTGATGTAGCGACGCGCAAACACCAGGTAGTCGATGATGCTGGAGGCGTCCGTCCACATGCGGAACAGGTAGTTGCCTTTGAAGAAACTGTTGTGCCCATAGGCCGCATGCGCAATCACCAGTGCCTGCATGGCGGTGGTGTTTTCCTCCATCAGGTAGCTGATGCAGGGGTCCGAGTTGATGACGATCTCGTACGCCAAACCCATGTGGCCGCGGCGGTAGCGCTTGTCGGTGGCGATGAACTCCTTGCCATAGCTCCAGTGTCGGTAGTGGATAGGCATGCCCACGCTGGCATAGGCATCCATCATCTGTTCAGCCGTGATGATTTCCAGCTGGTTGGCATAGGTGTCCAGGCCAAAGCGGGCGGCGGTTTCGCGGATCACATCGTGGTAACGCTCAATCAGTTCAAAGGTCCAGTCGCTGCCGTCCGGCAAGGGCTCATTCGCACGCGGCGGCGCTGGCATGGGCTCTTGCAAGACAATGCGCGTGCGGCGCTCGCCGCTCGGCGGAATGCGGGCCGGGTCGTCCAGATGACGGTGCTCCACCGGGCGCTGCGCGAGGATGGGAAGCAGGTCACTCATACAGTCTCGCCTTCCTTCTTGAACAGGTCTCGGAACACCGGGTAGATGTTCTCGGGACTGGTGACCTTGCGAATGGCGAAGTTGGCGTGCTCTTCGGCCAGCTGCGCATATTCTTCCCACAGGTCCTGCTCAGTATCGGCCACCTGCACATAGGCAAAGTAGCGGCACAGCGGCAGCAGCGCGTCGCTGAGCAGATCGCGGCAACGCCCGCTGTCGTTGCTGAAATTGTCCCCATCACTGGCCTGGGCGCCGTAGATATTCCATTCCGACGCAGGGTAGCGCTGCTCCAGAATTTTTTGCATCAGCTCGAGCGCACTGCTGACCACCGTACCGCCGCTCTCGGTAGCGTGGAAGAAGGTGTCTTCATCGACCTCCTGCGCCTGCGTGTGGTGGCGGATGAAGACGATGTCGATCTTTTCGTAGTGGCGGGTCAGAAACAGATAAAGCAGGATGAAGAACTGCTTGGCCAAGCCCTTACGCTCCTCATCCATGGAGCCAGACACGTCCATGAGGCAGAACATCACGGCCTTGGAAGTGGGCACAGGTGTCTTCACCCGACCGCGGAACCGCAGATCCACCGGATCCAGAAACGGGATCTTCTTGATCCGCAGCTCTAGCTCCTGGATCTCCAGGCGCAGCGTGCGTATCTCGCGCTCGTGACCCGAGGGATCGCGTTCCAGTTGCGCCAGCAACAGCCTCTTCTGTGCCAGCTCCCGCCGCGCGCCGGTACCCAGCGCCAGGCGACGGCCAAGAGCACCGCGCATGGAACGCAGGATGTGCAAGTTGTTGGGTGTGCCGTCCCGCGTGTAGCCTGCGCAATGGGTCTTCCACTCGGGTGTCTCGCCAATCTGGGTGCGCATCAGGTGGGGCAAGGCCAGCCCTTCAAAAAACACCTGCATGAACTCTTCCTTGCTGAGCGTGAAGACAAAATCATCTTCGCCCTCGCCCGAATCACTGGCCTGCCCTTTGCCCCCGCCTGCACCGCCCTGGGGGCGCTTGATGCGGTCACCACGCAGGTGGTCGGTGTTGCCGGGGTGCACCGTGTCGCGCACACCACCCTCCCCGTGGTGAAACACAGGCTCGCTGATGTCTTTCTTGGGAATGGTGACGTTCTCGGCTTGCTCGATGTCACGAATGCCGCGGCCTGCCACGGCCTTGCGCACAGCTTCGCGGATCTGGTCTTGGTGGCGGCGCAAAAACCGCTCCCGGTTGCCAATGGACTTGTTCTTGCCCGCCAGTCGGCGGTCAACGATTTGCAGGGCCATCTTCAACCTTTCGTGCCGGACTCCTTACGAACTCTTGCGCACCCTCAGGTACCACTCGCATAGCAGGCGCACCTGCTTGGCGGTGTAGCCTTTTTCCACCATGCGTGTCACAAAGTCTTCGTGCTTCTTGGCCTCATCGGCACTGGCCTTGGCATTGAAGCTGATCACGGGCAGCAGCTCCTCGGTGTTCGAGAACATCTTCTTCTCGATCACCTGGCGCAGTTTCTCGTAGCTGGTCCACGCCGGGTTCTTGCCCTGGTTGTTGGCCCGCGCGCGCAGCACAAAGTTGACGATCTCGTTGCGAAAGTCCTTGGGATTGGCAATGCCTGCCGGCTTCTCGATCTTCTCCAACTCGGCGTTCAGGGCCACGCGGTCAAACACCTCGCCCGTATCGGTGTCCCGGTACTCGTTGTCCTGGATCCAGTAGTCCGCATAGGTGACATAGCGGTCAAAGATGTTCTGCCCATATTCGCTGTAGCTCTCCAGGTAGGCGGTCTGGATTTCCTTGCCAATGAACTCTGCATAGCGCGGGGCCAACAGCTCTTTGATGAAGCCGGTGTACTTCTGTTCCAGATCAGCCGGGAACTGCTCCCGCTCAATCTGTTGCTCCAGTACATACATCAGGTGCACGGGGTTGGCCGCCACCTCAGCGCTGTCAAAGTTGAACACCTTGGACAAAATCTTGAATGCAAAGCGCGTGGACACGCCGGTCATGCCCTCGTCCATGCCTGCGTAGTCCCGGTACTCGTGGTAGCTCTTGGCACGCGGGTCGGTGTCTTTCAGGCTCTCGCCGTCGTACACCTCCATCTTGCTGAACAGGCTGGAGTTCTCAGGCTCCTTCAGCCGCGTGAGGATGGCAAACTGGCTCATCATCTTGAGTGTTCCCGGGGCACACTTGGCCTGGCCGAGTGACGAATCGCGGATGAGTTTTTCGTAAATCTTGACCTCTTCGCTCACACGCAGGCAGTAAGGCACCTTGACGATGTAGATGCGGTCCAGAAACGCTTCGTTGTGCTTGTTATTGCGGAAGGCTTTCCACTCGCTCTCGTTGCTGTGGGCCAGCACCACGCCGTCAAACGGAATGGCGCCAAAGCCTTCGGTGCCCTTGAAGTTGCCTTCCTGTGTGGCCGTCAGCAGCGGGTGCAGCACCTTGATGGGCGCCTTGAACATTTCCACAAATTCCAGCAGCCCCTGGTTGGCCAGGCACAGGCCACCCGAGAAGCTGTAGGCATCGGGGTCGTCCTGCGAAAAGCTCTCCAGCTTACGGATATCCACCTTGCCCACCAGGGACGAAATGTCCTGGTTGTTTTCGTCACCGGGTTCGGTCTTGGCCACACCGATCTGGCGCAGAGTATTGGGATAACGCTTGACCACCTTGAACTGGCGGATGTCGCCACCAAACTCATCCAGCCGCTTCACGGCCCAGGGCGAGAGGATGCGTTGCAGGTACCGCGGAGGAATGCCGTAGTTCTCCTGCAGCACCGGGCCATCTTCCTGCGCATCAAACAGACCCAACGGACTTTCGTTCACCGGCGAGCCCTTGATGGCATAGAACGGCACCTGCTGCATGAGGTGCTTGAGTCGCTCGGCCAGAGAACTCTTGCCACCGCCCACAGGGCCCAGCAGGTACAGAATCTGTTTGCGCTCTTCCAGCCCTTGCGCCGCGTGGCGGAAGTAGCTCACCACCTGCTCGATGGCATCTTCCATGCCATAGAACTCGGAGAAGGCGGGATAGACCTTGATCAGCTTGTTGGCAAAGATACGCGAGAGCCGTGGGTCGTTGCGGGTGTCCAGCACCATCGGCTCACCGATGGCTGCCAGCATGCGTTCAGCCGCCGTGGCATATGTGAGCGGGTTGCGTTTGCACTCAGCCAGATACTCGTCGAGAGTCATCTCTTCTTCGCGGCTGCGTGCATGGCGGGCTACGTAGTTACCAATGGCGTCCATAAGACCTCCGGGCTGGAACAACAAACCTGAATCCCTCACGATGGATTCTTGATTTCAGTATATGCCTTGGACTGCGGCACAGTCCAGTTGGTTCCCCATCTCGGTGTTGTTTGGAAGGCGAATAAACACGCGGCTATGCCCCTGCTTTTCAGAGGACTTCTTTTCTCGCTAGGCGTGCTGCGTATCCAGTGCGTTCAGGCCCGCCACCATCTGCGCGCGGCAATGCTCCATGAGCGCGGGCATATCGTTCAACGTCATGCCCTTGGTGGCGATAGGCGGCAGAGTTTGGATGGTGATGGATCCGCTGTGCCAGCGGTTGAGGTCCATGCTGCGCTTGTAGTTGCTGCAGCACAGCGGAATAATGGGCACGCCGGCGTTGATGGCCATCTGGAACGCGCCCTTCTTGAAAGGAAGCAAACCCTGGCCAAGGTTGCGTGTCCCTTCCGGGAACACCCAGATCGATGTGTCCTGGTGTTGCATCACGTCAGTGGTTTTGAGCATGGCCTGCTTGGCCTTGAACGCATTGCCACGGTCAATCAGGATGTTGCCTGCCAACCAGTAAATCTGGCCAAAAAAAGGAATCCATTTCAGGCTCTTCTTACCCAGGGACACGGTGCGACGTGGCACAGCGCCCCCCAGCACAAACAGGTCCCAGTTCGACTGGTGATTGGCCACGATGATGAAGGGGTTGGACAGTGTCAGCATGCCCAGCGTGTCCAACTGCACCTTCAGACCCAGAATGCGAAGCGCCGGTGCGGAATACACCCAGCCACACAGCCGCGAGTTGTCGGGGTTGAATGGACGGGCAAAGCAGATGACAAAGTTGATGGCCGAAGCCAGCAGGAAGTACAGACCCAGCAAGGCCAGGCGAAGGATAAGGAGCATGCGCGCAAGTTTAGGTGAGCCGCTGCGGCCCCACTTTGCGGTGGGTCAGAGATCGCGCAACCCATCTGGGTTGGCCAGGTCGTGGCGGCTGGTTTAGAATTCCGACCAGTCAGGAGAGAGCTTCCCGTGTGGAGGCCGCCGAAGGCGCAGGACGGCTGATTGCAGCGGTCTGAACGCTCAGGCAAAAGGACTGACATCCGTTGGCGGCTTGGCTGCCAACGACACCCCACTGGAGAGAGGCTACACACGCTGCAGCCCACCGAAGGAGCAACCCGCAGTCTGCGCACACTGTGCACGCAGGCCCGGCGAATCTCTCAGGTAAAGCGGACAGCGGGGGCAGCACCGGGCGGGCGCAGCCATGCACCCACCCCGGTTTTTGACTTGCCCCTACCTGGATTGCCGCCATGTCCGCCACCGACGCCGCTTTGTTGACCACACCGCTCAACGCCCTGCACATCGAACTGGGTGCCCGCATGGTGCCGTTTGCCGGCTACTCCATGCCCGTGCAGTACCCCGCCGGCCTGATGGCGGAACACCACCACACCCGCAACGCCGCCGGCCTGTTTGATGTGTCGCACATGGGCCAGTTGCGCCTGGTGGGGCCGGACGCCGCCGCCGCGTTTGAAACGCTGATGCCCGTGGACGTGATCGATCTGCCGGTTGGCAAGCAGCGCTACGGCCTGCTGCTGACGGACGAGGGCACCATCATTGATGACCTGATGTTCTTCAACAAGGGCGACAACGAACTCTTCGTCATCGTCAACGGCGCCTGCAAGGTGGGCGACATCGCGCACATCCAGGCCAAGATCGGCAGCCGCTGCCAGGTCGTCCCCCTGCCCGACTACGCGCTGTTGGCGCTGCAGGGCCCGCAGGCTGTGACCGCCCTGTCCCGCCTGGCGCCCGGTGCGGAGAAGCTGGTGTTCATGACCGGTGGCAACTTCACCGTGGACACCGGCACCCAGAAGATTGACGTGTTTTTGACGCGCAGCGGCTACACCGGCGAAGACGGGTTTGAAATCTCCGTCCAAAACGACCACGCGGAAGCCCTGGCCCGTGCCCTGCTGGCCCAGCCCGAAGTGAAGCCGATTGGCCTGGGCGCGCGCAACTCGCTGCGCCTGGAAGCCGGCCTGTGCCTGTATGGCAACGACATCGATACGACCACCAACCCGGTGGAAGCCAGCCTGCTCTGGGCCATGCAAAAGGTGCGCCGCACTGGCGGAGCACGGGAAGGCGGCTTCCCGGGTGCTACAAAAATACTAGCTGCTATCGCAGACTCTACGGGGGCTGTAGCCCGGAAACGCGTAGGACTGATCGCGCTGGAGCGCATCCCCGTGCGTGACCACACCGAGCTGCAGGACGGCGCCGGCAACAAGATCGGCGAAGTGACCAGCGGCCTGCTCGGCCCCACCATCGACAAGCCCGTGGCCATGGGCTATGTGGACGCGGCCTGGGCGGCTGTGGGCAGCAAGGTGGTGGCCATCGTGCGTGGCAAGCCCGTGCCCATGGAGGTCAGTGCCATGCCCTTTGTGCCCACACGCTATTACCGCGGCTAAACCCGGCGCCGGGGCGGCTAAAGTCTGCCTTGGCAGGTTCGTTTTTATTGTTTGATTCCTTTTCTATTACCCGTTTTTCAGGAGTTCTCCATGTCTATCAAATACACCCCCGACCACGAATGGCTCAACGTTGAAGGCGGCATCGTCACCGTGGGCATCACCCACCACGCGCAAGACGCGCTGGGCGATGTGGTGTTTGTGGACCTGCCCGAAGTGGGCGCGTCGATCGACGCCAAGGCCGTGGCCGGCGTGGTGGAGTCCGTCAAGGCCGCTGCCGACGTCTACATGCCCGTGAGCGGCGAGATCACCGAAGTGAACGAAGCCCTGCGCGCCGACCCCAGCCTGGCCAACACCGACCCGCTGGGCGCCGGCTGGTTCTTCAAGGTCAAGCTGTCCAACCCCTCTGAGTTGGACGGCCTGATGGACGAAACGAGCTACACCGCCTTCTCCGCCAGCTAAACACCTGCCGCCTGCCTGCCATGCCAACGACCTCTGCCCCCACCTCCACACCCACGCTCAGCCAGCTGGAAAACGCCAGCGAATTCCACGCACGCCACATTGGCATTGATGCCGCCGACGAAGCGCTGATGCTCAAGGCCATCGGCGAGACCTCACGCCGTACGCTGATCGACAGCTTCGTGCCGCGATCGATCGCACGATCCAGCAAGATGGACATTCCCGCTGCGATCACCGAAGCCGCGGCGCTGGCCGAGATCAAGGTGCTGGCAGGCAAGAACAAGGTGCTCAAGAGCTTCATTGGCCAAGGCTATTACGGCACACACACGCCCGGTGTGATCCTGCGCAACATTCTGGAGAACCCCGCCTGGTACACCGCCTACACGCCCTACCAGGCCGAGATTTCGCAAGGCCGCATGGAAGCGCTGGTCAACTTCCAGACCATGGTGTGTGACCTGACCGGCATGCCGATGGCCAACGCGTCCATGCTGGACGAAGCCACGGCAGCGGCCGAAGCCATGACGCTGGCCAAGCGCAGTGTCAAAAGCAAGAGCAACGTGTTTGTGGTGGCCGGCGACTGCCACCCGCAAACCATTGAGGTGATTCAGACCCGCGCCAAGCCGCTGGGCATCACCGTGCAACTGGCCAACTCCGCGCCCGAGTGGGAAACCGCGCTGGCCGGCGACTACTTTGCCGTGCTGGCGCAGTACCCGGCTACCAGCGGCCGCATTGACGACCTGCGTGCCGATGTATCCACCGTGCATGGCAAGAACGCCGCCTTTATCGTGGCCGCCGACCTGCTGGCGCTCACACTACTCACGCCGCCCGGCGAGTTTGATGCGGACATTGTGGTCGGCACCACGCAGCGCTTCGGCATGCCGCTGTGCAACGGTGGCCCGCACGCCGCCTACATGGCCTGCCGCGACGAATACAAACGCTCCATGCCCGGCCGCATTGTGGGCGTGAGCATCGACACCCATGGCAACCCGGCCTACCGCCTGGCGCTGCAAACGCGCGAGCAGCACATCCGCCGCGAAAAAGCCACCTCCAACATCTGCACTGCTCAGGTGCTGCCGGCGGTTATCGCCAGCATGTACGCCGTGTACCACGGCCCCGAGGGCCTGACCCGCATCGCCCAGCGCGTGGCCAAGTTCACTGCCATCCTGGCCAAGGGTCTGGAGCAGCTAGGTGCCCCGGTGCGCGCGCAGGCCACCTTTGACACGGTAACGTTGAAGACTGAGGACGCTACCAATTCGATAGCTGCTCGCGCAGTATCCGCGGGGGCCAACCTGCGAATTTACTTTGAGAACTACCTGTGCATCAGCCTGGACGAAACCACCACGCGTGACGACCTGGCGCTGGTGTTGAGCCTGTTCGCCAAGCCCGGCCAGGCCCTGCCCAGCGTGGAAGCGCTGGAGGGCACCGCCGACTCGCTGATCCCCGCCGCACTGCGCCGCACCAGCAAGTTCCTCACGCACCCGGTGTTCAACACCCACCATTCCGAGACCGGCATGCTGCGCTACATCCGCATGCTCTCTGACAAGGACCTGGCGCTGGACCGCAGCATGATTCCGCTGGGCTCTTGCACCATGAAGCTCAACGCCACCAGCGAGATGATCCCCATCACCTGGCCCGAGTTTGCGAACATTCACCCATTCGCCCCCGCCGACCAGCGCCAGGGCTACACCGAGCTGGACGCGCAACTGCGCGCCTGGCTGTGCGCCGCCACCGGTTACGCCGGCATCAGCCTGCAACCCAACGCCGGAAGCCAGGGGGAATATGCTGGTCTGCTGACCATTCAGGCCTACCACGCCAGCAAGGGCGAAGGCCACCGCAACATCTGCCTGATCCCCAGCAGCGCGCACGGCACTAACCCCGCGTCTGCCCAGATGGTGGGCATGCAAGTGGTGGTGACCAAGTGTGACGACAACGGCAACGTGGACATGGCCGATCTGCAAGCCAAGTGCGAACAGCACAGCGCCAACCTGGCCGCAGTGATGATCACCTACCCCAGCACCCACGGCGTGTTTGAAACCAGCGTGAAAGAGCTGTGCGCCCTGGTGCACCAGCACGGCGGCCGTGTGTACGTGGACGGCGCCAACATGAACGCACTGGTGGGCACTGCCGCCCCCGGCGAGTTTGGCGGCGACGTGAGCCACCTGAATCTGCACAAGACCTTCTGCATCCCCCACGGCGGTGGCGGCCCCGGTGTCGGCCCCGTGTGTGTGGTGGCCGACCTGGTACCCTTCCTGCCCGGCCACGCCACCGGTGGCGTGCCTGGCACCGGCGCGGTCAGCGCGGCGCCCTTGGGTAATGCGGCGGTGCTGCCGATCAGCTGGATGTACTGCCGCATGATGGGCGCGGACGGCCTGCAGCACGCAACCGAAGCGGCCATCCTGGCGGCCAACTACATCAGCGCACGATTGACCGACCACTACCCCACGCTGTACGCATCGGCCAACGGCCACGTGGCGCACGAGTGCATTCTGGATCTGCGCGGCTTCAAGGACACCTGCGGCGTGATGGCCGAAGACGTGGCCAAGCGCCTGATGGACTATGGCTTCCACGCGCCCACGCTGTCCTTCCCCGTGCCTAACACGCTGATGGTGGAGCCCACCGAGAGCGAAACGCTGGCCGAGCTGGACCGTTTTATCAACGCGATGATTGCCATCCGCGGCGAGATTGCCCGCGTGGAAAAAGGCGAATGGCCGCAAGACAACAACCCACTCAAGCACGCCCCGCACACGGCTGCTAGCCTGCTCGGTGGCGAGTGGGACCGCCCCTACAGCCGCGAGGTGGGCGCCTTCCCGGTGGCCAGCCTGAAAGCTGTGAAATACTGGCCCAGCGTGGGCCGGGTGGACAACGTGTATGGCGACCGCAACCTGTTCTGCAGCTGCGTTCCGTTGACGGAATACGCCGAAAACTAAGTTGAAATTCAGGGTGGCACTGCATTGCATGCAGCCACCCTGGCCAGGCTGGACCTGGCATCGCAGCGGGAGAGCCTGGCGCCTAAAAGCGCCAGCGCCGAAGGAGCAACCACCCCGGAAACTCTCAGGCAAAAGGACCGCTTCGATCATTAGCACTCTGAAGAGCTGCCGCGGCCAGTCCCGCAGCACACCGCAGGAGCAAGCCGTGGGCCCACAAGGCCGGCGGTGAATCTCTCAGGTCTCAAACAGAGGGGGTCGTCACCGGCACATGGTGTGCGGGTGGGCGACCTCTTTGTTTGCGACTGTTCTTTACGAGAGTGCTTCATGAAACACATTGCCATCATCGGCGGCGGTATCACCGGCGTCACCAGCGCTTACACCCTGGCCCAGGCGGGTTACCAGGTCACCCTGATCGAGAAACACCGCTACGCGGGCATGGAAACGTCCTATGCCAACGGCGGGCAGCTCTCCGCGTCCAATGCCGAGGTCTGGACCCACCCCAGCACGATTGTGAAGGGGCTGAAGTGGATGTTCACCAAGGACGCGCCCTTGTTGATGAACCCCACGCCCACCTGGCACAAGCTAAGCTGGATGGCCGAGTTTGTGGCCGCCATTCCCAAGTACCGCGACAACACCGAGGCCACCACACGCTTGGCCATTGCCGCGCGCCAGCACCTGTTTGGCTGGGCCGAGAAGGAAGGCATTGACTTCGACCACAAGCGCCAAGGCATCTTGCACATCTACCGCAACAAGGCGGGCTTTGACCACGCGGGCAAAGTGTCCACCATGCTGGCCGCCGGTGGTCTGGCGCGCCGCGCGGTGACGCCAGAGGAGATGCGCGCGATTGAGCCCACGCTGCAGGGTCAGTACTACGGCGGTTATTACACGGAGAGCGATTCCACCGGCGACATCCACAAATACACGCACGGCCTGTCACAGGCCTGCGCCCGCCTGGGCGTGACGTTCTTGTACGGCCACCAGGTGCTCAAGGCGTCCGCCGATGGCACACGCGCAGAGCTGGTGTTGCAGAGTGAAGCAGGCACCGAAACCCAGACGTTTGACGGCGTAGTGGTGTGTGCCGGTGTGCATGGCCGCAGCATTGCCGCGCAGTTGGGCGACCGTTTGAACATCTACCCGGTCAAGGGCTACTCCATCACCGTGCACCTGAATGACGAGGCCAGCCAGCAAGCCGCGCCACAGGTGAGCCTGCTGGACGATGAAACCAAGTTGGTGACCAGCCGTCTGGGCCAGGATCGCTTCCGCGTGGCGGGCACGGCCGAGTTCAATGGCTTCAACCACGACATCCGCGCTGACCGCATCCGCCCCCTGGTGAACTGGGTCAACCAATGCTTCCCCGGGGTGAGCACGCGCCGTGCAGAGCCCTGGGCCGGCCTGCGGCCGATGATGCCCAACATGCTGCCGCGCGTCGGTGCAGGCAAAAAAGCCAACGTGTTCTACAACACCGGTCACGGCCACCTGGGCTGGACCCTGTCGGCCATCACCGCGCACCAATTGGTGGGGCATGTGCAACAGCACTTTGCAACACAAGCCACTTCATCCACACTAAGCACCCTAGGAGCCCCCCATGGCAGTATCCGTATTTGATCTCTTCAAGATCGGCATCGGCCCCAGCAGCTCCCACACCGTGGGGCCCATGCGAGCAGCGCGGCAGTTCGTCACGCGGCTGCAGCACAGCGGTCTGCTGACACAGACGGCCACGGTGCGCTGCTGGTTGCACGGCTCGCTGGGCGCCACGGGCAAGGGCCACGCCAGTGATGTGGCCGTGCTGCTGGGCTTGAGCGGTTTGGAGCCCGACACGGTGGAGGTAGAGCAGATCGCGCCCACGCTGGCACAACTCCGCAGCAGCCAGCGCATCACGCTGGGCGGCGTGCAAGCGATTGACTTCCGCGAGAAAGACGACCTGCTCTTCATGCGCGCGCCCCTGCCCTTCCACGCCAACGGCATGCGCTTTGTGGCGCTGGATGCGGCAGGCAACGAGCTGTCGGAGCGCATCTACTACTCGGTGGGCGGCGGCTTTATCGTGAGCGATGAGGTGGCGGCCGACGGCACACGGCAAAAGGTGATCGCGCCCGACGCCACCGTGCTGCCCCTGCCCTTCACCAGCGGCGAGGCGCTGCTGCAGCTCACGCAACAGCACAGCCTCAGCATTGCGCAGATCATGCGCCGCAACGAGCAGCATTGGCGCAGCGACGCCGACATCGACAGCGGCCTGCTGCGGATCTGGCAGGTCATGCAAGCCTGCGTGCAGCGCGGCTGCGCCACCGAAGGTGTGCTACCCGGCGGCTTCAAGGTCAAACGCCGCGCCAAGGCCCTGCGCGATGCGCTGGTGGCCAAGCCCGAGGAAGCGCTGCGCGACCCGCTGCAGGTGCTGGATTGGGTCAACCTCTACGCCCTGGCCGTGAACGAAGAAAACGCCGCCGGTGGCCGCGTCGTCACCGCACCCACCAACGGCGCGGCCGGCATCATCCCGGCCGTGCTGCACTACTACACACGCTTTGTGCCGGGCGCCACGGACGCTGGCGTCATCGACTTCCTGCTCACCGCCGCCGCCATCGGCATCCTCTACAAGGAAAACGCCAGCATCAGCGGGGCCGAAGTGGGCTGCCAGGGCGAGGTGGGCGTGGCCTGCAGCATGGCCGCCGCCGCACTGTGCGCGGTGATGGGCGGCACGCCCGCGCAGGTGGAAAACGCTGCCGAGATTGGCATGGAACACCACCTGGGCCTAACCTGTGACCCCGTGGGCGGGCTGGTGCAAATTCCCTGCATCGAACGCAACGCCATCGCGTCCGTCAAGGCCATCAATGCCGCCCGCATGGCGCTGCGCGGCGACGGCAGCCACTTTGTGAGCCTGGACAAGGTCATCAAGACCATGCGCGAAACCGGCGCCGACATGAAGACCAAGTACAAGGAAACTGCACGCGGCGGGCTGGCGGTGAATATTGTGGAGTGCTGAGGCCTTTATCACACGTGCAAGTCTTTTCAAATAACCAACAAAGGTAAGTTTTATAAAATGGACAATTGAACATCCAACCTGGACAAACCTGCTCTTCCGTATTTCGGTGTGTTTGCAGGTGTTACATGTCCCCTACTGCAAGCAATGTCTAGTCGCGAAAGATCCACTACAGCCCGCAAACTTCTGTTGCCGAAGTTCGAAATAACCGAACTTAGTGATGAAACTGATGCTGAGGCGACAACGGTACAGGTACTTGATACAACATACTTTGTTCGCCCCAAACTGGTCCCCGATCACACCATTCGTCGTGATGGCAAACCGCGATGGACACCTCATCAGTTCAACCTCTATCCGGTGGTCCTAGACTCTCATGGGGTTCCTTGGGCAGAAGCTAACGTTTACATACTTGCTCGCCTAGAAGATGCCTTCCGACCTGCGATGTCCACATACGCAGGCATTGCAGACGACCTTGCGGCATACCGAAGATTTTTGGATGAGCGCGACATTGATTGGTTAGACTTTCCCCTTAATAAACATACACGGCCTACTTACCGCTTCAACGGGTACTTAAAGACCGCGATCTGAATCGCCCCGGGTTTTGTAGACACCTGATAACCTCAATTCCAAGAGGTAGAAGTGTTTATGAACAAACAAACGAA
>NZ_JBWKOP010000005.1:0-435526 GCF_059416145.1 Rhodoferax sp. GW821-FHT09E07
CTGGCTTGTTGTTCAGTGCGGGCACTCAGATCATGGTTGCCTTGGGCGATCTCGGCGCTGGCCGTGGCGACCGATTCGCTGCCTTGGCGCACGCTGGCAACCACGGCCAGCAGGCTGGTCTGCATGGCCTGCAGCTCAGCCATGAGGCTGGTGCGGTCACCCGGTTGCAGCGGAATCGCCACGCTCAAATCACCGCTACCCACACGGTGGGCCACCACGGCCGCCTCGTGCGGCTCGGCGCCCAGCTGGCGGCTGATGGACCGTGCCATGGCCAAACCAAACAGGGCGGCAAACACCATGCCGCCCACGATGGCTGCAATCGACACGGCGCGGATGGTGGCGTAGCGCGCCACTTCGTCGGTGTATTCCTTTTGCGCCTCTTGCAACTGCAGCCGGCTCAGTGCGTCAATGCCTTGTTTAACCGGCGTGTACAGCGGCGGAATCACTTCCACCACGATCTGCTTCACCGCATTGAAGTCGGTGGCGCGCAAGGCGGCCACGGCGGGGGCTAGGCCCTTTTGCACAAACTTCTGGTTGTCTTCCACAAAGGTCTGGGCCAGCTTGCTTTCCTCCGCGCTCAGGCCCGTGGCCATGTAGGTCTTGAGCACATCGGCAATGGCCGCGTTGTTGGTTTCCACCGTGGTGGCGCTGGATGCAATCATCTCGGGTGTGGGCATGATCCAGGCAATCGAGATGGCGAGCCGGTTGGCGTTGAGCATGGAGTCTATGGACCCCAGCTGCCCCGCGGGCACGGTGCGACCTTCGTACACGGCCCTCAGCGCAGCATTGGATTTGCCGATGCCGTAGAGGCCCAGGCTGCCCACGCCTATGAGCACCACGGACACGATGCCGACCAGCAGCATGAGGCGGGTTGCAATTTTCATCCAACGGTCTCCTTGTCGTTATGGGGAAAGCAGGGTGGCTAGCGGGCAGGCTCCGCGGCTTGGGGTTGCAGACGCAGGCTGCCGCGCAGGGTCTGGCCGGGTTCCAGCACATTGCCGCCGGCGTCGCGTTCGGCCGTGTCGGGTGCGCTGTGCCGCAGGTTGAACCAGTCCGTGCAGTTGGAGACCGGCTCCATGCAGAAGATGGCCTGGTCCTGCGGGCAGTAGAGGACGAAGTAGTCCATGGGCGCGGTGGCCTCCATGCGCAGGCGGTCGCCATTGGGCCACTGCACCTCGGCTTGCCGGCCGAAGCCCGTGAAGTTGTTGTCCAGGTTGAAGTCGCGCAGCAGCATGCCGTGCTGCAGGGCCTGCACGGTGGGGTGGTTGATCGCTACGTGCGTGGGCAGCAGATCGGTATCGCTCTCCCACATGCCGGTGACCTGGGTTTGTACCCGCGTGCCCCCACCGGCCTTGTCGTGCGGCAGGTAGGGGTGGTGCCCCATGTCGGCTGGCATGCGCTCTTGGCCCAGGTTGGTGATATCCATGTCGATGCGCAGGCCCTGGTCGTCCAGCGTGTAGGTCTGTGTGGCGGCAAAGGCGAATGGCCATCCGCCCGAGCCGTCGTAGGCCATGCGTAGGCGGATGTGGGACTGGGAGCGCGCTGCAATGTCCCAGGCCGTGGTCCAGCCCAGGCCGTGGATGGCATGCGGCCCCAGGCCCGGGTGGGGCTGCAGCTGGATGCTACGGCCTTCAAACACGAAATGCCCGTTGCGGATGCGGTTGGCCCAGGGGATCAGCGGAAAGCTGGACATCAGGAGCGGGTCTGCGGTGGCCAGGCCCTTGGGGCTGGCGGGGCGCAGCCAGTGGCGGCGCTCGCCCGTGGTGGGGTGTACTGAGAACAGGCTGGCCAGCGAGCCCCCAATGTCGGGGACCACTTCTGCGCGCAGGTCGCCCCATTGCAGCAGTTGCAGTGCTGGCGTTCCGCGCGGGCGGGTGTTTGCGGGCGTGGCGGTGCCCGTCGGCGGTTGTTGGCTGGCTGGCTCCAGCGCGACCTTGTGCTGCATCGTGTCTCCAGGCGCCTCCTGCATGGCGGGGTGGGCGGCTCTTATGATTTAATGAATGAATGCGGGAAGCGCTTGCATTATTAATCATAAAAATGTAAATCCATACTTTATTAGTAATGAATACACCAAAAAAGAGACTTTCAGGCTCGGTTTCCACGTCCGCCAAACGGGCGACGATGACCGACATCGCGACCCTGGCGGGGGTGTCGCAGTCCACCGTGTCCCTGGTGCTCAATGCCATGACGGGCGCCAAGCTGTCGGAAGAAACCCGGCAGAAGGTGCTGCGGGTGGCTGGCGAGTTGGGCTACCGCCTGCCCGAGGGGCGCAAGGCCGCCAGTGCTGCCGCGCCGGGCCGAGTGGCACAGTCGGCGGCGGCGCCCGCGGTGCGCGATGGACGCAAGCTGCTGCTCTATCTGGTGGATGAGATTTCGACCAGCCCGCACCCTGTGATTTCGGTGGACGGTGCCAAGGATGAAGCCTGGAGCCAGGGCGCACTGGTGTCGGTGTTTGCCACCCGTTCCAAGCAAGACATCGAGTCCGCGGTGCTGGAGGCCATGCTGGCCAACCCCATGCTGGTGGGCGTGATCTACTCCACCATCTTTACGCGCCAGGCGATGCCACCCTCCGAGCTGGGCAACGTACCCACGGTGCTGCTGAACTGTTACACGCCCGAGGCCGGCGAGCCGCGGTTTTCCTCGGTGGTTCCCTCGGAGGTGGTGGGGGGCTACACCGCCACCGAGTACCTGATCAAGGCCGGTCACAAGCGCATTGGTTTCATCAACGGTGAGCCCTGGATGGATGCGGCCAAAGACCGTTTCAAGGGCTACCGCCGCGCGCTGGCCAGCGCCGACATTGCCTTCAACCCCGCCCTGGTGCGCGAGGGCGATTGGCAGGTGGCCACGGGTTTTGACTGCACGCTGTCGCTCATGAAAAGCGAGGCCCCGCCTACCGCCATCTTCTGCGCCAATGACTTGATGGCCGTGGGCTGTCTGGAGGCTCTGCAAGAGCTGGGGCTGCATGCGCCGGCCGATGTGTCGGTGATTGGCTATGACGACCAAGAAATCTCGCGCCACACCCGACCACCGCTAACCACGCTGGTGTTGCCCAACTATGAAATGGGTCGCTTGGCGGTGGAGCTGTTGTTGGACGAGGCGACGGGCGGGCCGCAGCGCAAGCGCCGTATCAAGGTCGATGTGCAACTGGTGGAGCGGGAGACCGTCGGGCCGCCGAAAAATTAATTCATATTAGTAATAACACCAATAGAAAAATTATTAATTCGCCGTACGATTCCTCTTGTCTTCAATCGAAATGGTTCGGAGGCTCTGTTTAACTACCAACAAAGAGGAATCATGCGCTTCAACTACACACTTCTCGCACTGGCGCTGGCCGCGGCCAGTTTCTCGGCCTCCGCGGCAGATGCCCCCAAAGTCCCTCAGAAGGCTTCCTACAAAGTGGGTTTTGCCCAAACCGAAAGCAACAACCCCTGGCGCTTGGCTGAAACCAAGAGCTTCATGGACGTGGCTGCCAAGTGCGGCTGGCAAGTGGTGACTACCGATGCCGGCGGCTCTGCCGCCAAGCAAGTGGCCGACATCGACTCCCTGATCGCCCAAAAGGTCGACCTGTTGGTGTTCCCTCCCCGTGAAGACAAGCCCCTGATTCCCGCGGTGATGAAGGCCAAGAAGGCCGGTATCCCCGTGATCCTGGTTGACCGTGACGTGGACCACAAACTGGCCAAGCCTGGCGTGGACTACATCACCTTCATCGGTTCCGACTTCATCGACCAAGGCCGTCGCGCTGCGCAAGCCCTGGTGAAAGCCACCGGCGGCAAGGCCAACATCATTGAACTCGAAGGCAGCACCGGCGCTTCCGCCGCGACTGATCGCAAGAAGGGCTTTGACGACGAAATCGCCAAGAACCCCGGCATGAAGATCGTGGCTTCGCAATCTGGTGACTTCAACCGTGACAAGGGCCGCCAACTGGCGCAAACCCTGCTGCAAGCCCACCCTGAAGCCAATGCGGTCTACGGCCACAACGACGAAATGGCCGTTGGCGCAATCACCGCCATCGAAGCTGCCGGCAAGGTTGCAGGTAAGGACATCTTCGTGGTCTCCATCGACGGCCAACGCAATGCGCTGGAAGCCATCATTGCCGGCAAGATGGTTGCCACCGTGCAGTCCTCGCCTTACTTTGGCCCCATCAGCTGCAAGACTGCCCAGGCTTCTGCCAAGGGCGAGAAGATCCCTACTTGGGTGAAGGTGGAAGACAAGATCTATGACATCAGCAATGCTGCCAAGGATCTCGCCGAAGGCTTCTGATCCTGAGTCTCCGCACTAAGGTTGTTTGACGTCATGGCGGCGCCAGTTTCTGGCGCCGCCATGTGCACTAGTTGACCCGGCATTTGTTGCCCATCCAGGAACCAGACCACTGTGAACTCCGCCAGCGAGCCGCTGCTGTCCATGCAGGGCATCCACAAATATTTTGCCGGCGTACCCGCCTTGCGCGATGCGTCCCTGCAGCTGTATGCCGGGGAAGTGCATGCCCTGATCGGGCAAAACGGCGCGGGCAAGTCCACCATGATCAAGGTCGTGACCGGCGCCTATGCGCTGGACGGCCCCCAGGACCGCGGACAGATCCGCTTTGATGGCGCCCCCGTGCGCTTCCGGTCTCCCAAGCAGGCGCGCGAAAGCGGCGTCAGCACTATTTACCAGGAAATCAACCTAGTGCCTTTTGCCTCCGTGGCAGAGAACATTTTTTTGGGGCGCGAACCGCGCCGCTTCGGCCTCATCGATTGGGCCCGCGTTCACCGCGAGGCCGAGCAGGTCGTGGCCTCCGTTGGGCTGTCGGTGGATGTGCGCAAGCCTGTCTCCAGCCTGTCCACCGCCTCGCAGCAGATGGTCGCCATTGCGCGCGCCGTGTCGGTGGGCGCCAAGCTGGTCATCATGGACGAGTCCACCTCCAGCCTGGACGACCGCGAGGTCGAGGTGCTTTTCGGTGTGATCCGCAAGCTCAAGCAGGACGGCCGTGCCGTCGTGTTTGTCTCCCACCGTCTGGACGAGCTCTACGCCATCTGCGACCGCGTGACCGTGATGCGCGACGGCCAGACCGTGCACGTGTCACCCATGGCCGATATCTCCAAGCTGGACCTGGTGACCACCATGCTGGGCAAGGAACTGTCGGTGGCGCATGGCAAGCTGGCCGCCGCGGCCGATGCCGGCCCGCGCGCAGACCTGCTGGGCGTGGAGTCCCTGCATGTGGCGCCGCGCCTGCGCGGCATCTCGCTCAATGTGGGTGCGGGCGAAACCGTGGGCCTGGCCGGCCTGCTGGGCTCCGGCCGCACCGAGACCATGCGCGCTGTGTTCGGCGCTGACCGGCCCGATTCCGGCGGCCTGCGGTTTGAGCAGCAGCGTGTGGATTTCAACGACCCAGCCGATGCGATTGCCAAGGGCATCGCCTACCTGTCGGAAGACCGCAAGATCGAGGGCATCTTCCCCGACCTCTCGGTGCGCGAGAACATGACCATGGTGATGCTGCCGCAGCTGGCGCGCCTGGGGGTGGTGGACCGTGCGGCGCAGCTGAAGATCGTGGACGATTTCATCGCGCGCCTGGGCATCAAAACCTCTGGCCCTGAGCAGCCCATACGCGAGCTGTCGGGCGGCAACCAGCAAAAGGTGTTGCTGGCACGTTGGCTGGCCCTGTCACCGCGGCTGCTGTTGCTGGACGAGCCCACACGCGGTATCGACGTGGGGGCCAAGGCTGATATTGCGAATCTGATCCATGGCCTGGCAGCCACCGGGGTGGGCATTCTGATGTCCGCCTCCGAGCTCGAAGAACTGGTCAGCATGAGCGACCGCGTGGTGGTGATCCGTGACGGCGCGAGCATTGCCGAGTTGCGCGGTGACGATCTGAGCGAGCACGCCATCATGTCCGCCATCGCCGAAGGGCGGGGCGCGGACTCTGCGCAGGAGGGTGCTGTGCATGTCTAAAGTTTCTTCAGGAGCGCGTGTGCGTCATTGGCTGGTTCAAGGCGGGGCGCTGCTGGCGCTGGCGCTGTTGGTGGTGTTTAACCTGTTGTTCACCGAGAGTTTTCTGTCCCTGCAAACCCTGAACGTGAATCTGACCCAGGTCACCACCATCGTGATCGTGGGCGTTGGCATGACGCTGGTGATTGCGACGGGCGGCATTGACCTGTCCGTGGGGGCCCTGATGGCGATTGCTGGCACGCTGGCACCGCTGATCTTTCAGGCCATGCCCGGTGGCGGCGGTCTGGTCGCCAGCATCGTGATTCCGATCGCGGTGGCCGCGGCCTGCGGCTGCTTCAACGGCTGGCTGGTCAGCGGCTTTGGCATCCAGCCCATTGTGGCGACGCTGGTGCTGTTCATTGCGGGCCGCGGTGTGGCGCAGGTTCTGACCAACGGCAACCTGCAGAGCTTTGACAACCCGGGCTTTGCCGTGCTGGGCAAGGGCCAGTTGTTGGGCGTGCCGGTGCAGGTGCTGCTGATGCTGGTGATCGTGGGCCTCGCATCGTGGGTGTTGCGGCACACGGTGTTTGGCCGCTTCATCGTGGCCACGGGTGGCAACGAGAAGGCCGCACGCCTGACCGGCATTCCGGCGGTGCGCATCAAAGTACTGGTGTATGCGCTTTGCGGTGCACTGGCCGGTCTGGCGGGGCTCATCACGGTGTCCATCAATTCCTCGTCCGATGCCAACCAGAACGGCTTGGGGATGGAGCTGGATGCGATTGCCGCGACGGCTGTGGGCGGCACGCTGCTCAGCGGCGGGCGGGCCCGTATTTTCGGCACCCTGATCGGGGCCCTGATCATTCAGCTGATGCGCTATACCCTGCTGGCGCACGGCGTACCGGACGCGGCGGCCATGGTGGCCAAGGCCGCCATCATTGTTGTGGCTGTGTGGGTGCAAAAGAAGTGATGAAAAACAAAGAACTCATTGGCGTGTCCGTCGTGGTGGCACTGCTGTTTTTGTTTGGCGCGCTGCGTTACGAGAATTTCTTCAGTGCCTACAACCTGCTGGAATTCGGCCGCTACAACACCATGTTCGCGCTGATCTCCATCGGCATGGCCTTTGTCATCATGACCGGTGGTATCGACCTGTCGGTGGGCACGGTGGCCGCACTGGGCTCGGTGGTGTCTGCATTGCTATCGCCGCACAACGCGTGGCTGGCGGTGGCGGCTGGCACACTGGCGGGTAGCGCCTGTGGCTTGGTGAACGGCCTGGTGATCACGCGTCTGCGCATCCAGCCCTTCATCGCCACGCTGGCGATGACGCTGGCAGCCCACGGCCTGGCCTTGCTGCTGGCCGACAACCAGGCCGTGTCGCCCTCGTATGACACTGGCTTTACCGACTTTGGCCAGGGTGACTGGCTTGGCATCCCGGTGCCCATGTGGGTGCTGCTGCTGGTGCTGATCCTGGCGGGCGTGGCCCATATGTACACCGCGTTTGGCCGCCACACGCTGGCCATTGGCGGCAGCGAAGAAGCCTCCAAGCTCATGGGGCTGAACGTGAACCGCAAGCTGTTGCTGGTGTATGTGTTGTCGGGTACGCTGGCCGGCCTGGCGGGTGTGTTCCTCGCCGCCCAAGGCTCAGGCCAGCCCAACGAGGGCATGGGCTGGGACCTGTTCGCCATCTCCGCGGTGGTGGTGGGGGGTACGCTGCTCAGTGGTGGTGCGGGTTCCATTGCCGCCACTATGGTGGGCGTGGTGCTGCTGGGTTTGATCTTCAACCTGCTGAACTTCGAGAACGGTCTGGGTCAGTTCACGCTGTCCTCCTATTGGCAATCCGTGGTGCGCGGTGTCTTTCTTCTTGTGGTGGTGGTCATTCAAGCGCGGTTGCTGAAGAAGCGCCAGTACTAAGCTGGAAGTGTGTGTGGCAGACGGCCGCCAGCCTTCGTGGTAGCCTTCTGTTTCATTTCCAAGGAGCCCACCATGCGTTTTTCTACCCTTTGTGCCACCGTTGCCACCCTCTCGTGTTTCGCCCTGAGCGCGCAGGCGCAGGTGCTGGGCGGCATTACTGCAAGCCCCATGGCTGCCAAAGTGGGCGAGCCGGTGACAGTCACTGCCACCATTGACGTTATCAACGGCAACTACTGCGGCTTTGTGGTGGGCTTTGGAGATGGCACACAGCAGGACGCTGTGAGCGATGTGAGCAACGCCACACCCTTGGTACTCACCCACACCTATGCCAAGGCCGGTGGCTACCATGTGACCCTGGGCGGCAAGAATGTGCAAAACCACCCGAACTGCTCGGGCCAGGAAAAGGCCGTGGACATTACGGTGGCGGGCCCCGTCGCTCCGGCCAAGCCTGTTCCATTGAAACCGGCCGATGTCTGCGCCAAGGGTTGGAAGCTGTCTGGCAAGCTCAACGCCAAGACCGGGTCCTTCACCTGTGCCGCCAAGGCTGGTACGGCACTGCCTGCCGAAAAACCCGTGTGCAAGGGCGACCTGAGCTACTTTGAGAACACCAAGAAAGGCCAGTACGGCTGCAAGCCCTGAGGGCTGGCGGGCCAGTGGCCCGCTGCATCTTTACACCGCAGCAGGGGCTGCCAGGGCTGAGGCTCTGGCAGCCTCTTCTGCTTCGCGCTGGGCCGCAGCGGCTGCCGCGGCGGCAATCAGCGTGGCTTTGCATACCTTGCGGGTGAGAGGCTGGCCATCCACAAAGGCGTGAAGTTCGCCTGCCTCCATGGCCACCCAGGCCTCGTTGGTGGTGAGTGGCTCGGTCACCACAATCACCAGCCGGTCATCGGGGCCGTTGAGCTGGGACAGGTCTACCGTCACATCTTCGTCCTTGAGCTGCACTTCGCTGAACGGGTGCTGACGCACCACGTAGCAAAGCTTGGTACTCGCATGTGCCCACAGGGCCTGGCCGTTGCTCAGCAAGAAGTTGAAGGTGCCGTGCCGCGCAATCTTGGGCACCAGCTCGGCCAGGGTCTGGGTCAGTTCTTCGACCGAAGGCACCGAGGCGTGCGATTTGTTGAGTTCCTGCAGCAGCCAGCAAAACGCCAGCTCGCTGTCGGTGGTGCCTACGGGTTTGAAACTGCCGTGCAACGGCGGGTTGAATTCCTTGAGGTCACCGTTGTGGGCAAACACCCAATAGCGGCCCCAGAGTTCACGGGTAAAGGGGTGGCAGTTTTCCAGCGTGACCGCGCCCACCGTGGCCTTGCGCACATGGGCCACCACATTGTGGCTCTTGATGGGGTAGGACTTGAGCATCTTCGCAATGGGCGAGGTGGATGCGCTTTCCTTGTCCACAAAATGCCGTGCCGCTTTGCCGGGCAGGTCGCCCTCGCTCTCGAAGAAGGCAATGCCCCAGCCATCTGCGTGGTGGTCGGTACAGCCGCCGCGCTGTGAAAAGCCGGTGAAGCTCAGCGTCAGGCTGGCCGGCAAATGGCTGTTCATCCCAAGCAGTTGGCACATGGAAACAGTGTACTCCGGGGTGGTGGCTGGGGGCGGCTGGCGCTATGCGAAATCTGTCTGTGCTTATGCGCGGGGCTCGCTCCAGAACTTGCCGCCCGTCGCCCAGTTGTCGCGCTTGACGTCCACGAAGATGATGTCCACTGCCTCGGGCGAGCAGCCCAGGGTTTCAACGGTGACGCGGGTCACTTCGTCCACGAGCTTTTTCTTTTGCTCCTGGGTGCGGCCTTCCAGCAGTTCAACATGGTAGGTGGGCATGGGGTTCCTTGGTGTGGGGAATAGAAGGCGCAGATTAGACTGCGGGGGTTTCCATTTTCCTCTGACTTCCCCTTGCAAATTTTGTTCCCGCCCCATGCCGGTGCCCGTGCAGGCCATGTGCTGTGGGCTGTGTTCGCCCTGCACGCCCTGTTGGGCGCGGCCCTAGGCCTCTCGGTGGACGAGGCGCACTACCTGCTGTATGCCACCCACCCGGCGCTGAGCTACTTTGACCACCCGCCTCTGGTGGGCTGGCTGCAATGGCCCTTGGTCACTATGGGCGCGCCAGTGGCCGCACTGCGCCTGCTGCCCGGCCTGCTATGGCTGGCCACGGTATGGGGTGTATACCGGTTGACGCTGCGCATCTTCGCCCCCAGCCCCATGGCACCGCAGGCTGCGCTCGCGGCCGTATGGGCGCTGGCGCTGGCGCCGCTGCTGCATATCCTGGGCATAGGGCTCTTGCCCGACACCTTGCTCATGGCACTGACCGTGGCGCTGATGTGGCAGACCTGGGCCCTGGTGCAATCCCCCACTGCCGGTACCCCCGGCGCCTGGTTGTTGCTGGGCGGACTGCTGGGGCTGGCGGGGTTGTCCAAATACACCGCCGTGTTCACCGCAGTGGCGGTGGGCGTTTGCCTGCTCGCCGCACATGGCATGGCCGTGCTGCGCAAGCCCTGGTTGTGGGCGGCACTGGCGCTGGCGGTGCTCGTGGTGGTGCCGGTGGCGGTGTGGAATGCGCAGAACGGCTGGATCTCGTTCACCTATCAGGTGGCACACGGCAAGGGCAGCGTCTGGCACGTGCAGCACGTGCTGCGCTTCCTGTTGACGCAGCTGTTGGCCTATGGTCCGCTGTTGCTGCTGGGCTGGGTGGGTTGGCGGCGCAGCACGGGGCAGGCCGTTTGGTTGTTGCTGTTTTTTGCGCTGCCGTTTGCCATCTTTACCTACCTGTCCGGTGGAGGCTCCAGCTTGCCGCACTGGACCGCGCCCGCCTGGGTGGCCTTGGCCCCATTCGCGGGCTGGGGCGTGGCCACTGGGTGGCAGGCAGGGCGCCGCTGGGCAATTGTGGGGTTGGCTGGGCTGCAGGCACTGGCCTGTGTGGCACTGCTGGGGCTGATGCTTAGCGCGGGCTGGCCGCTGGTGGCGGGCAGCGCCGCGGCTGTGGCACCGCAGCCCAACCCGTTTGCCGATCTGCATGGATGGCAGGCCGCAGGGACCCGCGCCCAAGCCCTGGCCGCCCAGCAGCAACTGAACAGTGTGGCCGTGCAGAACTGGACGCTGGCCAGCCGCCTGGGCTGGTATGCACGACCGTTGCCCGTGCATGTGCTCGAAGATGGGCTGAGCCAGTTCAGCCTGTGGGCCGGAGACCTGCCCGTGGGGGGCAACACGTTGCTGGTGGACTGGTCCTACATGGCGTACGAGGTACCCGCGGCGCCGCATGGCTTTGCCAGCTGTACGTTGCTGGACACGCTGCACACCAGCCACTGGGGTATGCCACTGGCCAGTTTCCGTTTCTACGATTGCCGTGGCTGGTCCGGTGCGCCCCAACCACGCCTTACACTCGCGCCCACCTCTTGAACCTGCCCATGTTTGCTCCCCCTCCTTTGCCCCATGCCCTCAGCAGCCCGGTTGCCCGCTGGGTGTGGTGGTTGCCGCTGGTGCTGTTCGTGGTGGGCGCGCCGCTGTGGTTGCAGGTGTGGGAACCCGCGATGTTCATCGCTATCAACCAGTGGTGTGCGCCGGTGGCTGCGCCGGTATGGACGGGCTTGTCGCTGCTGGGCAATGGTTGGGGCATTCTGGGCGTCACGGCGCCGCTGCTGGTGCTGGCGCCGCGCCTGATGTGGGCCTGGCTGTGCGCCGCCCCGTTTGCGATCCTGTTTGCACGCACGGGCAAGTTTTTCATTGAAAGCCCGCGCCCCGCTGCCGTGGTGGACAACAGCCAGATGCGCGTGGTGGGCGAGCTGTTGCACAACGTTTCCATGCCGTCGGGCCACACGCTGACCGCATTCGCAGTGGCGGCCGGCATCTTCTTCGCGCTCACCCCCGTGCAGCGCCGCCGCCATGCCTGGCTGTGGCTGCTGGCCATGGGTACGGGTCTGTCACGCATTGCCGTGGGCGCGCACTGGCCCGGCGATGTGGCCGTGGGAGCCAGCCTGGGCCTGCTGTCGGGCCTGCTCGGCCACCAGCTGTGGATGCGGCTGGACCCGCGCCACTATGTGCCCACCGCCTGGAGCCTGCGTCTGGTCGCCGCCCTGGTGGCGCTGGCGGTTTTTCACCTGCTGACCGAAGAGCTGGACTTTGCCGAGAACCAGCCCGCGCAGTGGGGGCTGGCGGCGGTGGCCGTGTTGAGCCTGCTGGTCTTCGTGCGTCAGAATCTTCAAAGGAAATAGGGTACTAGCCCCCGTCCATATTGCGCGAGTAGCTCCTGTTTTGATAGTGACTTGAGCCTGGCGCCCGCAACCACTACCATCCGTTGTATGAAAATTCTCGTCACAGGCGGCACCGGTGCCGTCGGCAAATACGTAGTCGACGATCTGGTGCACCACGATTACCAGGTCGGTGTCCTGGATCTTTCCGCCCCTGCACGCAGCGACGTGGTGCACCACGCGGTAGACGTGCTGCAGCTGGACGCGGTGGTGCAAGCCATGGCGGGCTATGACGCGGTCATGCATGTGGCGGGCATTCCGCACCCGCTGAACGACCCGGCCAAACGCGTGTTCGACGTGAATGTGAACGGCACCTTCAATGTGCTGGAGGCTGCGGCCCAGCATGGCATTGGCAAGGTGGTGTTCACCTCCAGCGAATCGACCATGGGTTTTGCGTTTGCCACGCACCGGCTCGCACCGCTCTACATTCCCGTGGACGAAGCCCACGCCGCACGCCCGCAAGACCCCTATGGCCTGAGCAAGGTGGTGAGCGAACAGATCTGCAAGACCTACACCGAGCGCTATGGCATGCGCACCGTGTGCCTGCGCATGCCCTGGGTCTGGCTGCCCGACGATGCGCAGCGCCCCTTCTACCGGACACTGGTGGCCGAGTACGCCAACTGGTACAAGAACCTCTGGACCTTTGTGGATGCGCGCGATGTGGCCACGGCCCACCGCCTGGCGCTGGAAGTGGAGTTGGAGAACAAGCACGAGGCCTTCTTCATCACCGGCCCGCACAACTGGACCGGCCAGGACGGCCGCAAGTTGCTGGCCGAATTCTGGCCCGAGGTGACCGAGTTCGCACCGGGCTTTGCGGGCACCGACCCGCTGATCTCGCATGCCAAGGCGGCGCGCCTCTTGGGCTACGCGCCGCGCTACGGCGTCAAGGACGTGCTGGGCTGACGGGTGCGGCTGCTGGCCGCTGCTGGTGCAGGTGGTGCCGTGCAAAGGGCTTGCCCTGGCCGGAGACCAGCAGCGCCAGGCGCACTTCAATGTCGTGGGTAGGCAGGTAGGTGGCGGTCGAGGTGTTCAGTGCCAGCAGCAACACCAGCGGCGCCACTTTGCTGGCCCAGTGGGTCAAGGCCAGCGGCGCCAGCTGGCGCACTGTGGGCCAGCTGACCGCAGCGCCCAGAATCCAGCCCGCCACCACTTCGCTCACGCTGTGCGCGTGGACTGCTACCCGGGAGATGCCCACCACCAGCGCCAGCAATCCGCCCAAAGCTGCGCCACCGCCACGCGCTTGCAGCGCGGGCCAGGGAATGCCGCGTAACAGCACCGGAAGGATGCTGGTGGCCAAGAGCGTGTGGCCGCTCACGCCCGTGAAATCCAGCGCCGCAATGCCAATGCCCCAGCCAAAGAACAGGCACTTGCTCACCACCGTGATGCCGACTGCCGCCACCAAGCGCAGCAGGTAGCGCCGCGCCGCATCGTGTGCGCCAGATTCCCACATGCCACCGAGCACCAGCAGCAACGCCGGGAGCAGCAAGCTGGAGGCACCCATGTGGGTCAGGATCCACCAGGCGTGTGCAGGCGGCAAATGGGCGTCGGGCATGGGAAATGTTGCGGTGCAAGAACTGGCGTCAGTGTAGCCGCGGCTTTGTTGGGGCATTCCGCCTAAACTTGAACGCGCTCTTGAGGTGCAACCTGAGATCACAAATGCCGCTACAACCAGTCCAGTTTGACCAAATTCTCTACGTCAGAAAACGTGTGACCCGTGCGGGTGTCTACACGGATTTTGGGTTCGTCGCCCAATCTGTTGCTTACAAAGGCGCAACTATTCCGGGAAGGCAAGACATTGCCGTCGGGCAGTCCGTGGTGGCGGTACTTCGAAAAAAAGGAAATTGGTCAACGCTGGTTGGATGGTTTGACAACGACACCGGGAAATTGGTGGGTCCTGATATGTCCGATCTTGGTTTGAGGACTTTCCTGATTTGTTCAATGAGTAGCGTGGTTGCTTTCGAATTGCTATGGGTTTACGCACACGCCGCGCCTAGTGGTGGGCCAGCGGCAGGCTTGGCCATACTGTGCGGCGCGGTTGCGGTGTTTGCCTTCTACGACTTTTATGAAACCCGAAAAGCGTGGAATGAATTGGTCGCTCGTTTTCCCACCGCCCCTCAAAACGTAGAGTGATGTGGCGCACTGCGGTGCCCCCGAATAGCTCCGTAATCAGACCACCAACGAGTCTTCCTGCATCGCCTCGATCTGCTCTTCCAACATCAGGATCTGGCCCTTCCAGTAGTCGCTGCTGCCAAACCAGGGAAAGTTGGCGGGGAAGGTGGGGTCGGTCCAGCGCCGCGCCAGCCAGGCGCTGTAGTGGATCAGGCGCAGCGTGCGCAGCGGTTCGATCAGTGCCAACTCGGCGCGGTCGAATTCGCGGAACTGCTCGTAGCCGTCCACCAGCATGCCCAACTGGCGGGTGCGCTGCTGGCGGTCACCGCTCAGCAGCATCCACAGGTCTTGCACGGCGGGGCCGGTGCGTGTGTCGTCCAGGTCCACAAAGTGTGGGCCGGGGCCTGCACTGGCAGCCACATCAGTGGGGGTCCAGAGAATGTTGCCAGGGTGGCAGTCGCCATGCAGACGCAACTGGCGTATGCCGCTGCTATTGGACTTATTTTGGCCGCTAGCCCCCGCCATATCTGCGCGGGCAGCTATTAAATCGATAGCTTCCTGGCAGCGCTGGGCCCAGGGGCCCTGCACATCCAGCGGCACCATGTGGTTGGCCAGCAGCCACTGCATGGGCTCAATCGCAAAGGTTTGCACGTCCAGCGCCGGGCGGTGCACGAAGGGGCGCTTGGCGCCCACGGCGTGGATGCGCGCGAGAAAGCGGCCAATCCACTCCAGCACCTCGCCATCGTCCAGCTCGGGCGGGCGCCCGCCGCGGCGTGGGCTCACGCTGAAAGAGAAGCCGCCAAAGTGGTGCAAGGTCTGTCCGTTCAACACCAGGGGTCCCACGGCCGGAATTTCATCCGCCATCAGTTCGGCGGCAAAGTCGTGCTCTTCCTGGATTTGCGCATCGGTCCAGCGTTCGGGCCGGTAGAACTTGGCCACCACCGGTGCACCGTCCTCCAGTTGCACCTGGTAGACGCGGTTTTCATACGACGACAGGGCGGTGAGGCGGCCATCGCCGCGCAGGCCCACGCTGTCCAGTGCGTCCAGCACCAGGTCGGGAGTCAGGGGTTCAAAGGGGTGAAGGGCAGTGCCCGTGGTGCTGTGCATGCCCCGATTGTCGTCTGCGGGCTTGTCCTTGCACGCGCAGGTGGCTTAGCCCAGCGGCCCCAGGTCGTCGCCATAGAGCTTGGGCGCGGCGCTGTCGGCGTCCGAATCCGAATAGCCACCGGCCGGTGCGGGTGCCTTGTGGGGCACATCGCCCAGCTGTTCAAACGGCAGGCTCTGCTTGACGAGGATGATGGTGCAAGGGGCTTCCATGGCCACCTTGATGGGTACGGTGGCCACAAAGCGCTGGGTCTTCAGGCCATGGGTGGCGGCGCCCATGACGATGACGCTGACGTTGTTGCCACGTGCGTAGTCCAGCAGGGCCTGGGCCACGTCGCCGCTCTCCAGCACATGGCAGGAAGTCTGGTGGCCCGGATGGTCGAGCGGCTGGGCCCATTGGCGCAAGGCGGTCAGGTGGCGGCGGTGCACATTGGTTTCGCTCTGGTCGTCATCGGTGGCACTGGTCTGGCTGCTGCTGATGACCGTGACGCAGGCCAGCCGCGCGCCGGGCCGGGTGCCCAGTGCGCGGGCCACGGCCTCGCGCAGCGAGTACAGCGTGGCGTCGGTAGTGTCCTTGTGCGGCACCGCCACCATGACGATGGGCACCTCCTGCACCTGCTGCGAGGAAGGCAGGGGGCTGGGCTGGTAGTGCATGCCCGCCGCCTTGAGCCAGCGTTTGAAGTGCGTGCGAAACGGCGTGCCCACGGTGTCGGTGCCGCGCTGGGTGATGTTCACCTGGGTGGGGTGGCTCAGGTCAAACGCCAAGTGGGCGGCCGAGGGGTAGCGCTTGGCGGCTTCGGGCTCCAGGCAGCGCAGCACTACCTCCTGCAACCAGGCCGGCAGGTCTGGGCGCAGTTTGCGCGGTGGTGTGGGGTCCATCCACAGGCGCTGGCGCAGGCCGGCTGCGGTTTGCGGCTCGCCAAACGGTAGTTCCCCGGTGCAGAGCTGGTACAGCATTACACCGATGGCAAACACGTCGCTACGCGGGTCGCCGCGCACGCCCACCACCTGCTCGGGCGCGATCCACGCAGGCGAGCCCACGGCCTTGCGCAACTGCTCGGCCAGCAGGTCGGGGTAGTGCGCGTGGCACGACAGGCCAAAGTCCAGCAGCACGGCGCTGCCGTCCTCGCGGATCAGCACGTTGGCGGGTTTCAGGTCCAGGTGCACGGCGTTCTGCTGGTGCAGCGCGTGGGCCGCGCGGGCCATGGCGGCGCCCAGTTTGGGGATGGTGTCCAGCGCCACGGGTTGTGGGCCATCCAGCCAGCGCTGCAGGGTGTGGCCAGGCACATACTCCATCACCAGGTAGGGCACGCGCTGCAGGTCGCCCGCAGCCACAAAGCGCGGCGTGGTGTTGCCGTGCAAGGTTTGCATGATCTGGCATTCCACTTCGAAGCTGACGATGTTCTCGGCCCCGTCGCCGGCGGTCATGCGTGGCACCTTCATGGCCATGGCAAAGCCCGGGCCGGGGCGGCCATCGGCGTAGACCACGCGGTAAATGTGCGCCATGCCACCCGAATGGATGCACTCCTCGATGGTGAATCCGTCCAGCTCGGCGCCTGGCTCCAGCAGTTTCATCGGCCCTCCTCCAGACGGTGGGCAAAGAACTCTGGCAAGCCCGCGCGGCGGATAGCCTGGGCGGCTGCGCCGTGGTCATATGGCACGCGGTGAAAGGTGAGCTGGGCGCGCTCGGTGTCCAGCAGGGCATACATGGCTTGCGGGTTTCCATCGCGTGGTTGGCCCACGGAGCCGACGGTGGACAACCACTGCCGGTGTTTGGGAACCGGCACGGCCACACCGGGCTGGGGGATGAACATCATCAGCCCATCGGTAGCGCCGCGGTAGTACAGGGTTTGCAGGTGCACATGGCCGCCGAACACATAGCGCACGCCGCTCCACTGGGTGGCGGCGTTCAGGCTGGCGGTGGCGGCGCGCTGGTCGTACACATAGCGCCAGAGCTCGGGCGCATCGGCACTGGCATGCACCAGCAGCACAGTATCCAGGTGCTGGGTGAGTGGCAGCGCATCGATCCACTGCCGCTGCGTGTCGGATAGCTGATGGTGCGTCCAGGCGGCAGTGCTGTCGCCCACGGTCTTCACCACGGGCGGTGGGTTCACGGCCATCTCGTCGTGGTTGCCCTTGAGCACAATGGCACCTTCCTCGGTGAGCAGCATGACGCGCTCCACCACTTGCGCCGGGTTGGCACCGTAACCCACCATGTCGCCCAGAAAGGCAAAGCGCTGCGTCTGCTGCGCGCGGGCGTGGGCCAGGCAGGCGTCCAGCGCCTGGATATTGCCGTGAATGTCCGACAGCAGCGCCAGTCTCATCAAGTCTCCGGTGGGGAATGCAAAAACGCCATCATGCGCCACCCGCCTGACGGCAAGTTTGCAGCGCCGGCCGGCGCCGGTGCGCTACAGCGACAGGATGTGCCCACCGCGCGGATTGCCCTCGCCCGCCAGAATGGCGGCGTAAGCCGTCTGCACCGCCTCTGGCCCCGTGTGGTGCTGCACCTGCAGCCAGGGCTGGACCGGGTTGGCAACCTTCGCGGTGAAGGCTTGCCAGGACTGCAGCAGCCGGCGACCCAGTTCGGCGCCGCCCCATTCCAGGCTGCGCTTCTTGATTTGCGCGGGCGCAAAGAACAGCGTGGGGCGCGGCCCCGGCAGGTCTTTTCCACCACCCAGCTCGGCCACATGGGTGCCGCCAATGGAGCTGCTGTACACCAGCGCCGAGCAGTGCGTGTGCAGCGCCTTTCGGAACGCTGCATTGCCAGCAAAGTCGACGTAAATGGAGGGCGTGCCTGGCGCTATTTGGTCCAGCTGCGCATAGGTCAGCACGCGGTGGTAGACGCCCAGACTTTCGCAAAACGCCACATTGCGCTCCGAGGTCAAGCCGATCACCTCAATGCCCTCGCGCTGCGCGAGCTGGAAGGCGGTGCCGTACGCAGTTTTGCTGGAGGCGCTGGACAGCAGGATGGCGGCGCGGCCCGTGTCGGTGGCGCCGAACCAGGCGTTGTCGTGCAGAAAGTCGTCAATCAGCCATGAGGTGATGAACAGCGGCCGCAGCAGGGCCTGGATGTCCTCGGTGCTGGCCGTGTAGAACGGGTCAGTGGCGCAGCGGGTGTATTGGTTATAGACCGCGTGCAGCGTGGCACGGTGGGGCGCCACATCGGACCAGCCGCCAGCGTTGACCTTGCCCGGTGTCAGATCCACTGCGCTGGCCATGGGGAAGTAGCCGTACACGCGTTCGCCCACGGGCACCTCGGCATGCTGGCTCTGCACCACGGTGCCAAAGCCCCACACGGGAATGCAGCCCCACGCTGCAGCGTCGTCATCCGTGACGGGAAAGAACTGCCAATACTGCATGGCGTCGCCAAAGGCGGCGTAGGTGATGTTGTTGGAGGTCAGCGCAAAGCGGTCAATGCGCAAGCGGACCTGGCCGGCCTGCAAGGGGCCCAGCGTGGTGCTGTGCAACTGGGACTGTTCGAGATGGTTCTTGCGAACCCGGAGTTCGGTGGTGTGCATGCGCCGCACCATAAAACAAAAGGCCGGGCCCGCCAAGCGGGTACGGCCTCCGAGGTGACAGGGCGCAGGGCCCTGACCGCGCTGTCGATTTAGACCACGGTGATGGTCACGTCGATATTGCCGCGGGTGGCGTTGGAGTAGGGGCAGACCTGGTGGGCCTTGGCCACCAGGGCTTCGGCTGCGGCCTTGTCCATGCCAGGGATGGACACTTCCAATTGCACTTCAATGCCAAAGCCCTGGGGGATCTGGCCAATGCCGACGGTGGCGTTGATGCTGGTGTCAGCAGGCAGGGCAATTTTTTGTGTGCCGGCCACGAACTTCATGGCGCCAATGAAGCAGGCGCTGTAGCCGGAGGCGAACAGTTGCTCGGGGTTCACACCGCCGCCGGGGCCTCCCATTTCCTTGGGCACAGCCAGCTTGAGGTCCAGCAGACCATCGGAAGTGCGGGTCGTGCCGTCACGGCCGCCGGTGGACTTGGCGTGGGCTTGGTAAATCACTTTTTCGATCTTGTTGCTCATGGCGCTTCTTTCATAAAGTGCTGCCAGCTGGCAGCGGGGTGGGTAATGGGAGGGGGAGAAATCAGGTGGCGGTCAAGCGCTGTCGCAGGGCTTGTACCTGCTGGGTCAGGCTCATGAGCTCGTCCAGCGGGCAGTCGGCCGCGGCCAGCACACAAGCGGGAATGCGGGTGGCCTGCAGCTTGAGGGCACGGCCTTTGGCAGTCAGAAACACTTCCACGCGGCGCTCATCGGCGGCGCTGCGCTGGCGGCTCAGCAACTCGGCTTGCTCCATGCGCTTGAGCAGCGGGGTAAGGGTGCCGGAATCCAGAAACAGGCGTTCGCCCAAGGCCGAGACACTCAGGCCGTCTTGTTCCCACAGCACCATCATCACCAGGTACTGCGGGTAGGTCAGCTGCAGTTCCTCCAGCAGCGGCTTGTACAACTTGGTCATGGCCAGCGAGGTGGAGTACAGCGCAAAGCACAGCTGGTTGTCCAGCCGCAGGGCGGCGTCGTTAGCGGAGATGGCACGGTTGCTTGGCATGGGTTGAATTATAGCAAGCAATTAAATTGCGTGCAATACAAATTGCAAAAAATTGTGTCTGTCCCTTTGCAAGGGTAAACCGGGCTTGGCAGCGCTGTGCCCCGTGCGGTAACGTCAACGCCACCTTCAGAGGAGACGGCGCGTGTTTGACTACATCATTGTTGGCGGTGGCTCGGCCGGTTGCGTGTTGGCGGCGCGCCTGAGCGAAGACTCCACGGTAAACGTGGCCCTGCTGGAAGCCGGCCCGGTTGACAGCAGCGTGCTGATCCACTGTCCGGCCGGACTGGCCGTGTTGGCCAAGAATGGCCAGGCCAACTGGAAGTTCGACACCACAGCCCAGCCGGGCCTGAACGGGCGCAGCGGCTACCAGCCGCGTGGCAAGGTGCTGGGCGGCTCGAGCTCGGTGAATGCCATGATCTATATCCGTGGCCAGAAGGAAGACTACGACCACTGGGCTTCTGAGGGCAACCCCGGCTGGAGCTACGCGGACGTGCTGCCGTATTTCAAAAAGGCCGAGGACAACGACCGCGGCGCCGACGCCTTCCACGGTCAGGGCGGCCCCCTGCATGTGCAGGACCTGACGACGCCCAACCGCCTGGGCCCGCTGTTTGTGGAGGCCGGGCGCCAGGCTGGCTACCCCGTCAACCGCGACTTCAATGGCGACAGCCAGGAGGGCGTGGGCGTCTACCAGGTAACGCACAAGAATGGCGAGCGCTTCAGCGCAGCCAAGGGCTATCTCACACCGAACTTGGGGCGACCCAACCTGCATGTATTCACGGGCGCGCACACCACGCGCATCCTGCTGGAGCACAAGCGGGCCGTGGGTGTGCAGTTCCTGCACGAAGGCGAAATGAAAGAGCTGCGTGCCAGCCGCGAGGTGCTGCTGTGCGCGGGCGCGCTGCAATCCCCGCAGATCCTCATGCTTTCCGGCATTGGTCCGCGCCAACATTTGGTGGAAAAGGGAATTGCCACGCTGCACGACCTGCCCGGCGTGGGGCAACATCTGCACGACCACATCGACGTGGTGCAGATGGTGAACGCCCCGCAACTGACGGAAACCTTTGGCGTGTCATTCAAAGGACTGGCCAATGCACTGCGCGGCATCTTTGAGTGGCGCAAGCAACGCACCGGCATGCTCACCACCAATTTTGCCGAGGCTGGCGGATTCATCAAAAGCCAACCGGACGAGCGCACGCCCGATCTGCAATTCCACTTCGCCATCGCCAAGCTGGTGAACCATGGCCGCAGCACGGTGCTGGGCCACGGCTATTCGTGCCACGTGTGCCTGCTGCGCCCCTACAGCCGCGGCAGTGTGCGCCTGGCCAGCAAAGACCCGATGGATGCACCGCTGATCGACCCGAACTTTCTGGGCGAGCGCGACGACGTAGAGCGCCTGGTGCGCGGCTTCAAACTCATGCGCACCGTGCTGCAGCAGCCGGCGTTGGCGGCCCTGGGTGGCAAAGAGGGCCCCAAGTCTGCCGCCGCGCGCAACGACTTCGAGATCGAACAGTTCATCCGCGACAACGCGGACACTGTCTACCACCCGGTAGGCACCTGCCGCATGGGCCCCGGCCCGCTGGACGTGGTGGACCACGAACTGCGTGTGCACGGCATCCAAGGCTTGCGCGTGGTGGATGCCTCCATCATGCCCCGCGTGGTCAGTGGCAACACCAATGCGCCAACAATCATGATTGCGGAGAAGGCGGCAGATTTGATCAAGGCGGCGTGGCAGGCCAAGCTCTAATTCGCTATTAATTTGGTAGCTAGTGGCGCAACGAATACGCGGGCTGGAGGCCGGTTTTGTTGCACAACTGTTGTTGAGTTGTCAACACAGGCGTCTGCAGATGTCATGTAGGTTTGCGCGCCAGCAATAGACTGATTGCGGTCTTTGCTTGCTCTCTAAAGCGGCTGTTGTCACTCATTGAATCGCTTGCAGATACATATCTAGCAGCATTAGTTCTGAGATAGAACTTTCGCTGCGTTTTCGGGTGAAACGATTTTGTATGTTCGTCCAAGTCGTGCGCATCGTTCCGCAAGCATTTTTACTTGCTCCGACGTCAGATTTTTCTTTACTCGATGTAGGTCGGACTTTTCCCAGACATAGTTCTCACCTGAAGGTGCTTCTAACAGGTGCCATCTGAGAAGACCGCGCTCAAGGAAAAGACGGGCATCACCAAGCGATTGCGCATTGGTTTCGCTGAAGCCGTTTCGAAAATAGACGTGTATGGCCTTTCCATCCCTCGAGCCCACAAAAGCCGAGGAGTCCAATTTGTTACCACTTCTTGCGTTGTAATTGCCGCAGACTAGGCTTCCACTACTGACCACATCCAACTGGAAAGTGGAGGAGGTATTACTCCATGCACCATCAATTTTCGGTTGAGCCTGGACTATTGCGGGGAGGGCTAAAGACACTGCCATTGTGCCGAGCAAACCTGCAAAATATTTCAAAACGATTCTGGTCATAGGAAGCTCATTCGTTCGATTTAAGTTGATGGTTAGTTTTCACCGAAATTCGCCCAACGTCGAAGTCGCCTAGGGCGAATAGGCGAAGCCCTTTGACCAAACATCTGGCGGTCTGATTTCTCCCCAGAGCTCAGGCGTCTACAGACTGAAAGCGGACTCAGCGGCGTCTGGACCAAAACCCATCAGGCTGCAGATTCAGAGAATTTGGCTCGCTTAATGAAATATGCAGCAAGACTGTAGGTCGCTATAACTGCACTTGACCAACCAAACCAATTGCCAAGGTCTGCATTGAGTAAGAGCCCCGCCGTGACAGCGAACAACACAAAATAGAAGAACTCCAACTTGTAAGACGCTATGTGCCCGGCCATGGAAGCCACATCAAGACACACCCGCGCTACGAGGAGGAGCGGGACGAGAAAATCGAGATCAAGCGTCACTAGTTGCAACTCCGTGAAGGCTCACCGAGACAAAGCGGGTAAACATGGGATCTGATACCTGAATCTCATATTTCAGCATGTGCTTTGCGACGTAGTCAACGACCTCTGACTTGGAGAGTGAAAAGGCTACTCCTGGCTCTGAGTGCAGAACCACCACCAGCTCAGATGCATCGAAGACTCGCTCCAGCATGTCTGAAATTACTGGCGTGTTGGGTGCCATACCATCGTGAATGTTGATCCACTCCCATTCGGGCATCTGCGGCCAGAGTGCAGGGAACCTAGCTGCAACTTCGTCGTAAAACTTGTGTGTCGAAATTTCAGGCATTTTCAGCACCATACCCAGCTATGCTGCTCATGAATATCCCCCGTTCGAGTGAATTCTTGAACGTCGGCTTTCGCCGCAAAACGGACGTCACCTCACTTCGCAAACCGCTTTCGCGTCAACGCCAGCGCAATCCAGAACGACCCCACTGCGTACACCGCCAGCACTGCCAGATGGCGCGCAGCTTCCGCTGGCCATTGGTCCATGAACAATGGTCGAATCAAGGCCACAGCGTTCGACAGTGGCAACCAGTCGGCCACCACGCGCACCACCACAGGCAGTTGCTCCAAGGGGAAGAACACGCCGCTCAGGAACATCATGGGTGTGAGGAACAGCGTGAAGTAGTAGGTAAAAAAGTCGTACCCCTTGGCTAGTGCGTTGAAGATGAGAGCGATGCAGCTGAAGGTGATGCCCACGCCGAACAGGATGGGCCAGGCCACGAACAGTTTGGGGCTGTGGCTGATGCCCAGCGCCAGCATCACGCCCATGATGGCCGTCACCGTGAACAGGGCCTTGAACGCGGCCCACAGCATCTCGGCCAGCACCACATCGTCCAGTGCCACAGGGGCGTTCATGATGCCGTCCCAGGTCTTTTGCACATGCATGCGGCTGAAGGCGGAGTACAGCGCTTCAAACGACGCAGCCTGCATGGCACTCATGCAAATGGAGCCGCTGGCCAGAAACAGGATGTAGGGTACCTGCACACTGCCCGCGGGGCCGACGACGGTAACTTGCCCGACCAGTGCGCCCATGCCGTAGCCAAAGGCAACCAGCCACATCAGCGGTTCGGCAATGTTGCCCACCAGGCTGGGGATGGCCAGCTTGCGCCAGACCAGCAGGTTGCGCAGAAACACGGGCCAAAAGCGCAGCGACACTTCGGGCGCGCGCCAGATGCTTTGGGGCTTGGGCGGGGTGTAGGTGGATGCGGTGCTCATATCAAGCCTCCTCACGGATCTGGCGTCCGGTCAGTTTCAGAAATAAATCTTCCAGGTTGGCTGGGCGGTGCAGGGTGCGCAGCTGCGGGTGGGCCGCCAGGCCCTGCAGCAGAGCACCGGCATCTTGCGTGTAGAAGAACACGGTCTCGCCGCTCACCTCCACGCGCGCGGCCAGGCTGCGCAGTGGCCCGTCCACCAGCGCCAGCGCACCCACGCCAAACACCTCCACCACGTCGGGCTCCAGGTGCTGGGCGATCAGGGCACGCGGGGTGCCTTCGGCAATCTTCTTGCCATGGTCCAGCACCAGCAGGCGGTTGCAGAGGCGTTCGGCCTCGTCCATGAAGTGGGTGGTCAACAAGATGGACTTGCCCTGTTGCAGCAGCACCTGCAGGCGCTCCCACATCAGGTGGCGGGCTTGTGGGTCCAGGCCGGTGGTGGGCTCGTCCAGCAACAACAGCTTCGGGTCGTTCACCAGCGCACGCGCCAGGCTCAGGCGCCGGCGCATGCCGCCCGACAGTTCGCCAGGCTTGGCGTTGGCCTTGTGGGTGAGGGCGGCAAACTCCAGCAGCTGCGGAATGCGCGCGCGGATGGCCGCGTCCCTCATTCCAAAGTAGCGGCCATAGACCAGCAGGTTCTCGGCGCAGCTGAAGTCCGGGTCCAGCGTATCGAACTGGGTGACGACGCCCAATTGGGCCTTGATGGCCAGCGCGTCACGCGGCATTTCCAGGCCAATGGCGTGGATGCTGCCGCCATCGGGCACAGTGTGCCCCAAGCACATGCGGATGGTGGTGGTTTTGCCTGCGCCGTTGGGTCCGATGACTCCCAAGCACTCGCCGGGCGCAATCTCGAATGACAGGTCTTTGACGACTTCTGCGTCGCCGTAGCGCTTGTGCAAGTGCTGCACTTCAAACAGTTTTGCATTCATGCGGCCATTCTGCCGCAGGGCTTTCAGTCTGCCTGCAGCAGGCGGCCCCGACCCTGTGCTTTGGCCTGGTATAGCGCTGCATCGGCGCGTGCCATCAGGTCGGACAGCTTGAGGTCCCCTGGTTGTAGGAGCGCCAGCCCGGCGCTGTAGTTCACGCGCATGTGGGGTTCCTGGATGCCTTCTTCGCGCAGCGCCAGCCGCAGGCGCTGCTCCACATGCAGGGCTGCCGAGCGGTCGGTCTGCGGCAGCAGCAGGGCGAATTCTTCCCCGCCAATGCGGGCGGCCAGATCGCTGCTGCGCCGGTTGGCCTCCAGCACGCCGCCGGTCATGCGCAGCACCTGGTCGCCCATGTCGTGGCCCTGGGTGTCGTTGATGCGTTTGAAATGGTCCAGGTCCAGCAGGATCAAGACCAGCGGTGTGTGGTGGCGGCGGGCCTGGTCAAACAGGGCGGTGGCCCGGTCGTCCCAGCCGTGCCGGTTCAGCAGCCCGGTGACGTTGTCGGTGAAGGCCTGCTCACGCAGCTGCGCCTCGGCCTCTTCGCGCCAGGCCACCAGGATGGCCACGGTGGTCAGCACCAGCGCCACGTTGGCGGTGATCTGGGCAGCGATGTTCACCACATGCGGTGCATCGAAGCTGGGGTAAAGCGCCGGGAAGAATGCACCCAACACCCCGCGCGCCAGGTTGGCCACGGCAAATGCCGCGTAGCACAGGGCAATCAGTGTGCGCCAGCGCAGGCTGGCATTCCGCGCTGGGTAAAGCGCTGCACGCATGACGATCAGCAACTGCAGAGAGAACAGCAGGTTGGCATAGCCCACGCGCCAGCTGTAGTTGCCAAACACCAGGGCGTAGCCAATCGGCATGGCGATGGACAAGCCCACGAGCAGGCGCGGGAAGGGGCGGTGCCCCAGCCACTCGCGCAGGGCAAAAAACATCAGGCAATTGGCCAGCGAGCCAAAGGCCATGGCCACGGTCGAGAGCACGGGGTCTAGCCAATGCCCGCTCAAGAACCCCGAGCTGATGATGGCCATCCAGCCGATGGTCTGGCTCAGCAGGCTGGACTGCGCCAGGCGTGCCGCACGGCTGATGCCTTTGCCCATGATGGCGGGCAGGGCGATGGAGACGGTGCTCAGGTTGAGCGCCGTCAGTACCAGGATGGTCAGGACACTGAGATGCTCCATGAAGTTATTGGAAGGCAACCTCGGCAAAGCTGCGCAACTTGCGGCTGTGCAGCTTGTTCAGGCTTTGCGCGCGCAGCAGTTCCAGCGCGCGGATGCCGATGCGCAGGTGCTGGTCCACGCGCTCACGGTAGAAGTGGTTGGCCATGCCGGGCAGCTTGATCTCACCGTGCAGTGGCTTGTCGCTCACGCACAGCAGGGTTCCGTAGGGCACGCGGAAGCGGAAGCCATTGGCGGCGATGGTCGCGCTTTCCATGTCCAGCGCCACGGCGCGGCTTTGGCTGAAACGGCGCTGGGGCTGGTTGTCGGGCAGCAGCTCCCAGTTGCGGTTGTCGGTGCTGGCCACGGTGCCGGTGCGCATGATGCTCTTGAGCGCGGCGCCTTGCACCTGGGTCACTTCAGCCACGGCTTTTTCCAGCGCCAACTGCACTTCGGCCAGCGCCGGAATCGGCACCCACAGCGGCAGCTCTTCATCCAGTACATGGTCCTCGCGCACATAGCCATGGGCCAGCACATAGTCACCCAGCTGCTGGCTGTTACGCAGGCCGGCGCAGTGGCCGACCATGATCCAGGCATGGGGGCGCAGCACGGCGATGTGATCGGTGATGTTCTTGGCATTGGCCGGGCCCACGCCGATATTCACCATGGTGATGCCCGCGTTGTCCGCGCGCACCAGGTGGTAGCCCGGCATCTGTGGCAGGCGCGGCGGGGCAGCGCCCAGCGCGTCGTTGGGTTGGGCCGGCAGGCCCACGCGGCGCGTGACCACATTGCCGGGCTCCACAAATGCACAGTATTCGCTGTTCGGATCGGCCATGGCCGCATGGCCCATGCGAACAAACTCGTCGATGTAGAACTGGTAGTTGGTAAACAGCACAAAGTTCTGGAAATGCTCGGGCCCGGTGCCGCTGTAGTGGCGCAAACGGTGCAGCGAGTAGTCCACGCGCGGCGCGGTGAAAAGCGCCAGGGGCAGCGCTTCGCCGGCTTTGGGCACGTAGGTGCCGTTGGCGATGCCGTCGTCCATGGCGGCCAGGTCGGGCAAGTCGAACATGTCCCGCATCAACGTGCGGCGCTCGGCACTCATATTGCCTTCCACATGGTCGTGTTCGGCAAACGAGAAATGCACGGGAATCGGCTGGCTGCTGGTGCCTACCTCCAGCTCCACGCCATGGTTTTGCAGCAGCAGACTGAACTGCTCCAGGTAGTAGCCGCTGTACAGGTCAGGGCGGGTCAGCGTGGTCTCAAAACGGCCGGGCCCGGCGACAAACCCATAGCTCAACAGGGATTTGTCGGCGGTGGGCGCGCGCGATACGGTGTCGGTGTGGATGCGCACCAGCGGGTAGCAGGCCCGCACATGGCCGGCACTGTCGTCACCCGCCACAAAGCGCTGCATGGCCTGGCGCAGGTGCTGGATGCTGCTGTCGTAAATGCGCTGTACCTGGGCCAGCGCGGCGGCCGGGTCGGTGAAGCGGGCGGGGGCGATGAAAGGGGGCAGGCTGGACATGGCCTTATTGTGCCCCGTGATTGTTGCGCCCGTATGCGGTAGAGTGCTGGGCAAGACGCTAACCAAGGGCCGTGGTGCCAGATCCCAAAGACTCACGTTTTCAAGAAACCGGGTTCCCCTCTTTGCAGTGGGAAGAGGAAGATTTGCCGACGCGTCCCATGCCATTCCACGAGCGGCCGCTGCAGGCCCGTATCGACCACGAGATGGCCATCATTGCCGAGCACCACATGCGCATTGCCTTGGCGATCGAAAAATTCTGGGGCCACCGCGACTGCGTGGAGTACCTGCAGACGCTGGTGCTCAGCGGCGGCTACAGCGACGCCAGCCGCAACCGGGTGGGTTTCAAGCCGGAAGTGTTGTCTGCCCTGATCAACCTGGCAGCGTTGCACCGCGTGGAATAGACGCAGCGTTGGCCTTTTGCGCGCAGGCGGCGCAAATGCAAGCCTTGCCCCGGTCATCGTCTGGAACCTGGGCGAGCAGTTCGGCGCTGAACGTGGTCTGGGTGCACCAGCAGGGCGGTTGCTTCTGGCCAGTGGCACGCTCCACTTCCATGGCGCACTGGTTCCCCTGGCCGCACAGCGGGCACACTTCAGGGTTGACGGAGCGGGGTGTGGACATGCGCCCAGTGTAGCCACCGCTTTCCCTTTTTTTCAATAAGGATGCACGCCGCTATGGCTCTGGAAATCGAACGCAAATTCTTGGTCACGGACACTGCGTGGAAACTGGCACCCGGCGTGCCGTTTCGCCAGGGCTACCTGAACCGCGACAAGGCCCGCACGGTGCGGGTGCGCGTGGCCGGGGAAGCGGCCTTCCTCACCATCAAGGGCGTGAGCGTGGGCGCCACGCGCGCCGAGTTTGAATACCCCATTCCGCTGGCGGACGCCCAGGCCCTGCTGGCGCTGTGCGACGGCCCGCTGATCGAGAAGACCCGCTATGTGTTGCAGCACCAGGGCACCACCTGGGAAGTGGATGTGTTTGCGGGCGACAACGCCGGCCTGGTGGTGGCCGAGGTGGAGCTGGCCTCGGAAGACCAGCCCTTTGCCCGACCGGACTGGCTGGGCGAGGAGGTGACCCACGACGCGCGTTATTTCAATTCCAACCTGGCGACGCATCCCTTTACCAAGTGGTGACATGAGCGCCGCCAAATTTACAATTCCGCAACATGGCAGGTGCACATTGGGGCCTTGCAATACAGGAGACCGACCATGCGCACCCTTCCTCCCTCGCTGGCCATTTGCGCTGCCCTGCTGTGCTACGCGGCGCTGGCCCAGCAGACCGCACCCCCCAAGCCACCCGAAGGGCAGGGCAGTGGTCAGGACCCCTCCCACCGTGGCCCGCCCCCCGAAGCATTGGCGGCGTGCAAGTCGCTGGCCAGTGGTGCGGCCTGCAGCATGACCACCCCGCGCGGTACCCTGGCCGGTACCTGCGGTGGCCCTGAAGGCAAGCCGCTGGCCTGCCGGCCCGCACAACCGCCCCAGGGCGACAGCCAAGGCAAGCCACCACCCAAGCCGGCGAACTGACGGGCTTGCAAGGAAAATAGGTCCCTAGCCCCCGTAGAACGTGCGTTGGTAGCTCCTAAATCAGGAGCGCTACACTCGGCTTCCATGAACATTCCTCTGTTGACCCGTGGGCTGCGGGCCCTGCTTTTGTGCCTGGCGGTTGCGCTGCTGGGCGGCTGCGGCGTGCAAAGTCTGTTCTACCACCCGGACAGCGTTCTCTACAGCACCCCCGCCGACCTGGGGCTGCGCTTTGACGCGGTGAACTTCCGCAGCAAGGATGGCACATGGCTCACGGGCTGGTTCATCCCCGCCACCGGTTATGCCAACCCGCGGGATGCCAAAGGCACGGTGGTGCACTTCCACGGCAATGCGCAAAACATGACCGCCCACTGGCAGTACGTGGCGTGGTCGCCGCGCCGGGGCTACAACGTGTTCGTGTTTGACTATCGCGGCTACGGCGCTTCGCAGGGCGAGCCCGACGTAAAGGGCGTGTTTGAGGATGCGAATGCCGCGCTGGACTACGTACGCACCCGCCCCGACGTGAACCCTGAGCGGCTGCTGGTGCTGGGCCAGAGTCTGGGCGGTACCAATGCCATTGCCGCCGTGGGCAGTGGCAACCGGGGCGGCGTCAAGGCCGTGGCCATCGAGGCCACGTTCTACAGCTACAGCAGCATCGCGAGCGACAAGGTCAGTGGCGCCGGCGTGCTGATGAACGATAGCTACAGCGCCGCCAACTATGTAGGCCAGATCGCGCCGCTGCCGTTGCTGCTCATCCACGGCACGGCCGACCCCGTCATCCCCCATGCCCATGCCGAACGCCTGCTGGCGCAGGCCCGTGAGCCCAAGCACTTGATGACGGTGCCCGGCGGTGGCCACATCGAGGCGTTCACGCCGCGCTTTGGCAGCACCTACCAGGATGCGGTGGTAGATTTCTTTGATGCCGCCCTGGGGCTGGGGGCCGTGCTGGCCAGCAAGCCATAAGCGTTTCAAGCCTCTAGTCCTTGTGAAATATGTACGAGTAGCTCCTAAAATAGGAGCATTACACTGCCGGACATGACTGCTTCTGTTTTGCCCCGCAGCCCCGCAACGGAGTATGTCCAGCGCATGAACCGCGTGCTGGACCATATCGACCGTCACCTGGACACGCCACTGGAACTGGCCGCGCTGGCCGAGGTGGCGCACTTCTCGGCCTTCCATTTCCACCGCATGTTTGCCGCCTGGATGGGCGAGACCCTAGGTGACTACGTGCGCCGCCGGCGCCTGGAAGTGGCGGCCCTGCACCTGGAAGGCAATGCCCGCGTGAGCGTGCTGGAAGTGGCGCTGAATGTAGGCTTTGGCTCGGGGGAGGCCCTGGCCCGCGCCTTCAAACTGCGCTTTGGCTGCACACCTACCGCCTGGCGCGCCAACACGCCGCAGCGCTGGGCGCACCAGCTGCAGCATGCGCGCCGGCTGGCAGAGCGCAATCCGGATCAGGCGCAGAGCAAGATGGATCAGGCCGCGCCGGCACCTGGCGGCGACCATGCAGGCCTGTTTAACCTTCAGGAATCCGCTCTCATGCAAGTCCGCATCACCACATTGCCCGCCGTGCGCGTGGCCTCCATGCGCCGCATTGGCGCCTACGGAATGCCCATCCATCAGTTCTGGATGCAAACCTTTTTGCCCTGGGCCGAGGCGCAGGGCCTGCTTCCGGGCGCCTCGTGCTACGGCATCGGGCTGGATGACCCGGGCATCACGCCAGCCCCACAGTGCCGCTACGACGCCTGCGTGGCCGTGCCCGATGACTTTGTGGCCAAGAGCCCGGTGTCCATCACCACGCTGCCCGGCGGCCGCTATGCGGTGGCAGCGGTGGAGGGCACCGTGCCCCAGCTCACGCTGGCCTGGACCGAGCTGCTGCGCGACTGGCTGCCCGCCAGCGGCATGCAGATGGACGGCCGCCCCCTGTTCGAGCACATGCCGCCCGACATGCGCTACGACCCGGCCACTGGTGCCTTCAGCTGCGAGCTGTGCATCCCGGTGAAGCCTCTGTGACCTGCGCGAGCCGCTTGATCTTGGATTCGTTGTAGTTGTTTCAAGCCGTAGGGGCGGCGAGTTTCTGCACAATGGCAAGCATGAACACCACACCTTTTGCGCCCAGTGTGCGCCAGCTCTTGCAAAGCTTGGACCGAGCCGCGCACCTGTTGCGCGTGGCGCAACACCATGCACCGGATGACCAATCATTGCTGGCTGCGCGGCTGGCGCCCGACATGCTGCATCTGGCCCACCAGGTAGAGGTGTTGGTCGATGGCGTGGTGGGCAGCGTGGCCTTGCTGGCGGGCGTGGACCACGTAGCCACTGGCAAGGTGTTCAACCGTGGGGAAGACTTGCTGCCTGCCTCGCCCTGCCACACGCCGGAGGAGGCTGTGGCGCGTGTGGATGCGGCACAGCGTGAGGCGCAAGTGATGGCAGCGCCCGCGCAGTGGCTGCCGCCCGACACCCTACTGACGGTGCGCCGCGCCGGTAACGCGCGGCAGTTCGTCGCCACTGCCTTTTTGGAGCGATATGCCGTGCCCAATGCGCTGTTCCATCTCTCCATGGTCTATGCATTGCTGCGTGCCAAGGGCATACCCCTGGGCAAAGCGGACTTCGAAGGGCCGCCAGCCTACATCTTGGTGGCTTGAGCTGTGCATTGAGCCGTCGCGCGGGCTGAGCACGGGCCGCAGTCTTGGGCCTCTGGCGATTCAGTCGTCCACCGGCACGTAAAGGTCTGACTTCATCGTGTCGATCACCACATTGGTGGTCATGCGAACGACCTGGGGAACCTCGGCCATCAAACGCGCGGACAAGGCGTCGTATTCCTTGACGCTCTTGCTCAGGATGACCATGACCAGGTCCACCGCGCCGGTCACATAAAAGAGCTGTTGCACTTCAGGTTCTTTTTGCACCCAGGTGCGGATGCGTGGCAGGGCTTCGTAGTTGTCCTTGAGCTCGACGCCAGCGATGAACTGCATGCGCTGGCCGATGGCTTGCGGGTCCACGATGGCTACCTCCGCCGTAATCACCTTCTCGGCCCGCAGTCGGCGCAGGCGCCGCTGCACCGCAGACGCGGAGAGCCCGACCGCCTCGGCAATCACTTCTGCATTGACCTGGCAATCGCGTTGCACAAACTCCAGAATCTTGCGGTCAAAGGCGTCCAAAGGCGTTTCCATCGCTTGATTGTAGGTAAAAGGGGTGTTGAGCCTGTGCGGCGTGAGGGCCCTTACTTGCGCGGTTTCACCGCGTATGAGGCGCCAAATACGCCGCCTGGCGCCATTTTTTTTGGAGAAACTTGGGTTTCCTTTGCGCCTCAAAAACGCATTTTTGCGTGTCTAACGCGAGGTACCGGGTGGCGGGTGGCTATAGGCAACATCTTGTTGTTTACGGCAACCCATGCGATGTCTCCGGTGCCGGAAGTTGTTCCCACGATGGGGTTTGGTTTGCCGGGTGACCGGTTTTGTCTGGAGTAGCGAAGAATGAATCGTCAGGTTGTGAAAGCTTTGGTGGGTGGTCTGTTGTTGGCCGCAGGTCTGGCCTATGCCCAGGACGTGGTGCGCATTGGCACCCTATCGGACTACCCTCCCTTTGAGTACAAGGATGCCTCGGGCCAGCTCAAGGGCATGGAAATCGAGTTGGGCAACGTGATCTGCAAGCACATGCAAGCCAAGTGCGAGTACGTCACCATGGACTTTGATGCGCTGATTCCTGCGCTGAAGGCCAAGAAAATTGATGCAGTTCTGGCCCAGATGTCCATCACCGACGAGCGCAGACAAGTGGTGGACTTCACCGACCTGTTCACCCTGGCACCCGTGCAGTACGTGGCCAAGGTGGGCTCCGGTATCAGCGAAGACCCCGCCACCCTGCGCGGCAAGACCGTGGGCGTGTACAGCGGCTCCAACCATGAGACCTACCTCAAGAAACGCCTGCCCAAAGCCAAGTCCGGCATCGCCACCAAGTCGTACCCCAACCAGGACGCCATTTGGCTCGACCTGGAAGCCGGTCGCTTGAACACTACGCTGACCGATACCACCGTGGCCTACGAGTGGCTCATGAAAACCGGCAAGGCCAAAGGCTTTGACTTCGCCGGCAAGCCCTTGAACGACGTGGAAATGTTCGGTGAAGGCACCGGCATTGCTGTGCGCAAGGGAGACGCCCTGAAGGCACGTTTCAACGCCGCCATCAAGAAGGTGCTGGCCGACGGCAGCTTTGCGGCCGAGAACAAGAAAGTGTTCCCGTTTAGCATTGCGCCCAACAGCAAGTAATTGAGAGGCCGCCACCGCCCCTTGCGGGCGGTGGCGGCGCTTTCCCGGAGTCGCGATGGATGTTTTGCAGGCCTACACGGGCCAGTTGCTGCAAGGTGCGCTGATGACCGTGCAATTGGCCTGTGCCGCCCTGGTGTTCGGGCTGGCTTTGGGCCTGTTGCTGGCGGCCTGCCAGCTCAGCCGCCACGCATGGCTGCGCCGTCCGGTGGCCGTGCTCACCGGCGTGCTGCGCGGGGTGCCCGAGTTTCTGGTGGTGCTGGTGTGCTACTTCGGGCTGTCCAACCTCATCAACAATCACTTCGACAGTGCGTTTGACATCAGCCCGTTTTTTGCGGGCGTGGTGTCTTTGGCGCTGGTCTTGGGGGCTTATGCCTCCGAGGTGTTCCGGGGGAGTTTCGTGGCCTTGGCGCGTGGGCAACTGGAAGCCGCCCGCTCGCTCGGCTTGAGCCCGGTGCACACCTTCTTTCTGGTGCGCCTGCCGCAGGCCTGGCGCATCGCCATTCCCAGCCTGGGCAACCTCTGGCAATCCTTGCTCAAAGACACCTCGCTGGTCTCTGTGGTGGGGCTGGAAGACTTGCTGAAAAAGTCCAACATGGCCGCACAGGCGTCGCACCAGCCCTTTTTGTTTTTGATGGCGGCTGCCGTTATGTATTTTGGCCTGCTGGCGCTCTCCGATCCGCTGATCTCCGCGCTGGAGCGGCGGGCGCAGCGCCCTTACCAGGCGCACCGCAGCTAGCCATGGACACCTGGTTCACCGACACCCTCGTCTTGCTGCAGGACAACCGTGCTGAGCTGTGGGACGGCCTGGTCGTCACCCTGCAGCTGTGGGCTGCTTCAGGGGTGGCCGGCTTGGTGTTGGCCTTGGGCCTGGCACTGGGTGCCACCCACGGCGGGCAGGTGGTGCAGCGCTTGGTGCGCGTGTACAGCGCGGCCCTGCGGGGCACGCCACTGCTGGTGCAGATGTTTTTGCTGTACTACGGGCTCAGCCAGTTCGAGTGGGTGCGGGCGTCCGCCGCGTGGGTGGTGCTGGAGGATGCGTTCTACTGTGGGCTCATCGCCTTGACGCTCAACATCGCCGCCTACATGGCCGAAGACATCCGTGCCGGCATCCTGGCCGTGCCGCCGGGGCAGCAGGAAGCTGCACGCGCCTTCGGCATGCCGACCGGTACGCTGCTGCGCCGCATCGTGCTGCCCCAAGCCTTGCGCATTGCTACCCCGGCCCTGGGCAACGAGGTGGTGTCGCTGCTCAAGGCCACTGCCTTGGTCAGCACCATCACCGTGTTTGACCTCACCGGCGTGGCCCGTCGCCTGTCCACCGAGTCGTACACCACCGATGCGCTGGTGATGGCCGGCATGGTCTACGGCGTGCTGACCTTGCTGATTGCGGGCGGTGTGCACCTGTTGGAGCGGTACCGCAAAAGCCACTGAGCGTGAGCTGCTTGTCCGCACCAAGCCGCCGTAAATTGCCGCCAGGGCGCACGCGCTTTGGCTAATCTCATCGTCGATTGTTTGAGTCGAACTCCCATGATGCTGAACCCTCTTGAAAGTTTTTTGGCCCACGACCGCCTGATGGTGCTGGACGGCGCCTTGGCCACCGAGCTGGAGCGCCGCGGCGCCAACCTGAACGACGCCCTGTGGTCCGCCAAGCTGCTGATCGAGCAGCCTGAGCTCATCCGTGCCGTGCACGCCGACTACTTTGCCGCCGGCGCTGATGTGGCTACCACGGCCAGCTACCAAGCCACGTTTGAAGCGTTTACCCGCCGCGGCATGAGCCGTGCTGAGGCCGCCGATCTGATGCGCCTCTCCGTCACCCTGGCCTGCGAGGCGCGCGATGCGTTCTGGGGCGAGCCCGCCAACCGCGTGGGGCGCCTGCGCCCGCTGGTGGCAGCATCGGTAGGCCCGTATGGCGCCATGCTGGCCGATGGTTCGGAATATCGCGGCCACTACGGCCTGGACCGTGTGGCACTGGCCGACTTCCACCGCGAGCGCATGCAGGTGCTGGCCACCTCCGGTGCCGATCTGCTGGCCTGCGAGACCATTCCCTGCTTGGACGAAGCCCTGGCGATTGCCGATGTACTGGCCGAGCAGAACAATATCACCGCGTGGATCAGCTTCTCCTGCAAAGATGGCGAACATAACGTGCAGGGCGAGCGCCTGGCCGACTGCGTGTCCGCGCTGGAGGCCTACCCGCACATCGCGGCGATCGGCATCAACTGCACCGCACCCGAGCATGTGGCCAGCCTGGTGGAGCAGGCCAAGGCCCACACCGCCAAGCCTGTGCTGGCCTACCCCAACTCCGGCGAATACTACGACGCCGAAGGCAAAATCTGGACCGGGGCTTGCGATCAAGCTGCGGCCTATGCCGAGCAGGCCGCGCGCTGGCAAGCCAAGGGCGCACGCATGATCGGTGGCTGCTGTCGCACTGGTCCGGACGATATTCGGGCGGTGCGCCACATGGCGGAGGCTTGACGCCTTACGCCGCTGCCTTAGGCGTTGTTTCCGGCTCGGCCTGCTTGTCGGCGTCCCTTTGGTTCGGGTGGTAGTCACCGGGATCTACAGCAGGTTATCGAGGATGCCGGCGCGAGCACCCTCGTCGTTGGTGCCTTCCAGTTTTCTGCACCTCCTTGATGTCCAAAGTCTCAATGGCGTGCCCGAGGGGGCTCATCAGATGTCGTCCTTTTTATGCGCCCTGATGGGGTCTTATGACTGGAACTTCATATGGTTTGCTAGAACCTTCAGACTGTTCGAATGTCGCTGCAGCTTTGCATTCGCCAATTCCTCGGCAGCGTGCGCGCGCTGCCGATCGCTTCGACCTCAGCGCGTAGTCGAATGTCAGCGCTCGACGCCCCGATCGCGAGTTCAAAGTTGCCGGGCTCGACAATTCGTTGTCCGTTTGCGCCAGTGAACCCAAGCATGTCGACCGGGACACGGAGCGTGATGCGGGCCATCTCGCCGGGACTCAGTTCGACGCGTTGGAACGCCTTGAGTTCACGCACCGGACGCACCACGCTCGCCAGCCGGTCGCGCACATAGAGTTGCGGTACATCTACTCCGCCTTGTGCTCCGACGTTGGCTATTTCGAAGCTGACTACGATTTCACCGTCGATTGGCACCGTGGGGCTTTCCAGTTGGAGATTACGATACTCGAATTGGGTATAGGTCAGACCGTGACCGAAGGGATAGCGGCTGCCGAAGTGCAGCGCGATTGGCGTCCCACCGCTCTTGACCTTGTGGTTGTAGTAGTACGGCAGCGCGCCGGCATTCTTCGGCATCGACACGGTAAGGCGTCCGCTCGGTTGCACGATGCCCGCAAGAACCTCGGCAATCGCTGTGCCGCCCTGCTGGCCTCCGGCAAAGGCCATCACGAACGCCGCAACATGCTCCTCCAGGCCACCCAGGTTGTACGGGCGCCCGCTGCTCAGCACCACGACGGTGGGCGTGCCAGTTGCAACCACGGCCTCGAGCAGTTGCTGTTGCACACCCGGCAGGCTTAGAGAGTCGGTATCGGAACCTTCCCCGATGGTGCCAGTCTGAAACAGGCCAGCCAAGTCGCCCAAGCACACAATCGCCACGTCGGCGCTGCGCGCTGCCAAGATGGCGGCGGGGAATTCGTCACTCCGCTGCGACACGGGCGAATTTGGTAGTTCGGGGGCGTCCAACACGTCTCCCGGGAATACCGGCGTGCCGCTGCGGCGCTCTTCGATGATCTGACACCCTCTGGCGTAGACCACGTTGTCGGCGCCAAACACCTGCTGCAAGCCCTGCAAGGGCGTCACGATATGGCGCGTGTCTTCGATCTGGTCATGCAGCACAACATGGGCCGGGTAGCTGTAGCCGCTGAGTTGCGCCATTGGGTCCGCTGCGGTTGGTCCGATGACGGCAATGCGGCGCCCGATGGAGGGGGAGAGCGGCAGCATGCCGCTGCGGTTGTCGAGCACAACAATCGCTTGGCGCGCTGCCTCCAAAGCTGTCGCAATGGCCTTCGGCTTGCGCAGCTGAGGCGTGGGGCCATCCTCGAAGGTCTGCTCGAACAGACCAAGGCGAAACTTCTCTGTCAGCACGCGACCGACGATGACATCGATCGTCGCCGTCGTGATCAGTCCGCGTTCGATGGCAGACGCGAGGTGCTGCGCGCAATCATCGCCCGGTAGTTCAACGTCGAGGCCGGCATTGAACGCGAGCGCAGCGGCATCGGTCGCGTTCGCTGCCACGCCGTGGTGCTGATACAGCAGGCTAACGCCCACATAGTCCGCCACAACCAGTCCATCGAAGCCCCATTGATTGCGCAGTACCTCCGTCAGCAAGTGATGCGAAGCATGGACCGGCTCGCCATCAATGTCGTGATAAGCCGGCATGACCGAGCCCGCGTTGGCCAACTTGACAGCCATTTCGAAGGGCAGCAGAAAGATGTCGTTCAGCTCGCGCCAACCGACATGCACCGGTGCATGGTTGCGCGCACCTTCACTGAAGGAGTGACCGACGTAATGCTTTAAGGTCGCGAGCAAGGACCGGTCCGGCCCTTGCATACCTCGCACGTAACGCGTGGCCATCACGCCGACAAGGTAGGGGTCCTCGCCGAAGGTCTCTTCGGTGCGGCCCCAACGCACGTCGCGAGACACGTCGAGCACCGGCGCCAAGCCCTGATGGCAGCCGATCTCACGGCATTCCGCGCCGATTTGCTGACCGACCTGCTCGACGAGCTCGGGGTTCCAGCTGGCGCTCAAACCCAACGACGACGGAAAAAGCGTGCCATCGCGCGTCATGATGCCCATCAGGCATTCTTCGTGCGAGATCGCAGGAATGCCAAGCCGGGTCTCATTGCGCAAAAAACGTTGCAGGTGGTTCAGCGCACGCAATCCAGTGCTGGCGTCAACCCCATGTGTCCCCATTGGACGGGTGATTTGTCCAAGGCCGTTCTTCAATCGTCGCTGAACCTCGTGGGGGTCACTTCGTCCGATGAAGGCTTCGCCGGGGCGCACCTCATGTTTTCCGTCTTCCGATAGCACCAACCAAAAGGCATGCATCTGTGCGATTTTCTCTTCGGGCGTCATGCGTCCGAGCAAATCCCGGACACGCTCCGCGATAGGGTGGTTTGGATCCTTGTAGAGGGGGAGGGGCGTGGTAGTCATGGTAATAGGGAAGCAGTGACAGGGGAAGCGAAAAGAACCTGACCGGTGTTTAGTGGGTCTGCCGTGCAATAGCAAAGCTGTTGGCATCGAAGAGGTGGTACTGGTCGGCGTCGATTAGGAACGAGGCCTGTTCGCCTGCGACCGAACTGCCGTGGCCTGCCACTTTGACGATCAGACCTTCACCTGCGGTGCTTTGCAGGTACACGTAGCTATATTCGCCAAAGTGTTCGACCTTCTGGACCTAGCGCGTGATAGTCGCGTCGCCAGCTGCAGCGGGCGCCATGTGCTCAGGGCGGATGCCCAATGTCACGTGGCTGCCCGGTGCAACGGCACGACCTCTGGCGGGAAGCCGCAGGCTGCCCCCGCCGGCCGCCGCGTCAATCTCCAGGTGCAGCATGTCACCCACGATTTCGCTCACCTGGGCAGGCAGAAAGTTCATGCGCGGCGTCCCGATGAAGCCCGCGACGAACAGATCGTTCGGGCGGTGGTAGAGCTCCAGCGGCGCGCCGACCTGGGCCACGCTGCCGTGCTTGACCATGCCTTCACCCGCCCGCAGGAGCACGATCTTGTCTGCCAACGCCATGGCTTCGGTCTGGTCGTGGGTGACGTAGACAATGCTGGCGCTCTCGAAGTCGCGGTGCATGCGGGCAATCTCTCCGCGCATGTGAACGCGCAGCGCGGCGTCCAGATTCGATAGTGGCTCGTCGAACAGGAACACCTTGGGTCGGCGGACGATGGCACGCCCAATGGCTACCCGTTGGCGTTGGCCACCTGACAGGGCCTTGGGCAGGCGGTCAAGCATGTGCGTGATCTGCAGGCTCTCAGCGGCAGCGCGAACACGGCGATCGATCTCGCCCTTTTCGACCTTGGTCTGGCGCAGGCCGAAGGCCATGTTGTCGTACAGGCTCATGTGCGGATACAGCGCATAGTTCTGGAACACCATGGCCACCTGTCGCTTGGCGACGGGCACTTCGTTCATGAGCACGTTATCGATGAGCAGGTCGCCGGCCGAGATGGATTCCAGGCCGGCGATCATGCGCAACAGGGTTGATTTTCCGCAGCCCGACGGGCCAAGGAAGACGCAAAACTCGCCCGTGTCGATCTGAAGGTCGGCATTGCGGATGACCTGGGTCGAGCCATCATAGGATTTCTGAACGGATCGCATTGAGATTTGGGTCATGTAGGTTTCTCTTGTGCAGGTTCAATACTCATCGGCGCTTCAACGGGCTGATTGCTTGTTACAACGTCGCGTTGGCATCGGCCAAGGGAAAGCCGTTGTTGCGTGCAGTGCGGCCGTACCAGTACCCCGAATCTTTCACGGTGCGCTGCTGAGACGCATGGTCCACATGAATGATGCCGAACCGCTTCGTGAAGCCGAACGCCCACTCGTAGTTGTCGACGAGTGACCAGACGAAATAACCACGAATGTCGGCGCCATCGGCAATGGCTTGGTGCACAGCAGCGGTGTGGCGTGCCAAATAGCGGGTGCGGTACAGGTCGTTGACAGCGCCGTTGGCGCCGGGGCTGTCTGGCCCCGTGGTTCCGTTCTCGGTAACGTAGAGGCTGGCTGGCTGGTAGTCGCGTTGCACACGCAGCAATGTCTTGTAAAGGCCTTCCGGTGCGACCTCCCATTCGGCGAACTCGGCGCGCGGTACGAATGGCCAGTAGATCTGGCGTGCAGCCAGAAACGAACGCTCTGACGCGTCACGGCCCGCTGGGTCGTGTGCGATGATGCGACGGGTGTAGTAATTCACGCCGAGAAAGTCTGTAGGGGCGGCCATTGCCTCGAAGTCTCCGGGCTCCACCCGTGGCGCCGCCTTGCCGTACCAGGCGAGCATGTCCTCAGGGTAGCCGCGCCCATAGACCGGATCGAGGAACCACCGGTTGAAAGCGCCATCCCAGCGTGTCGCCGCCGCCTGGTCCTCGACACGGTCGGAGGCCGGCTCGATCCACTCCAGGTTGTTGACGAGCCCCACGCGCGCGCCCGGGCAGGTCTCGCGGATCAAGGGCACGGCCTTGCCGTGTGCGACCAGCAGGTTGTGCGCCACCGACAGTGCGGTGGACAGGTCTTTCGAGCCGGGCGCATGCACGCCGTAGAGGTGGCCGCAGAACGAAAAGACCCAGGGTTCGTTGTGTGTCATCCAGTCTTTGACACGGTCGCCTAGCCGCTGGACGGTTGCCTCGGTGTACCGCAAGTACGCATCGATCGTTTCGCGCCGAGCCCAGCCGCCTCGGTCCTGTAGCGTCTGCGGCAGATCCCAATGGAACAGCGTTGCGAATGGACGAATGCCTCGCTCCAGCAATGAATCGACGAATCGATCATAAAAGTCGAGGCCGGCCGTATTGACCGCGCCATCACCGCTTGGAACCACGCGTGGCCATGCGATCGAGAAGCGGTAAGCCTGAAGGCCGAGCGAGCGCATTAGGTCGAACTCTTCAGAGTATCGGTGGTAGTGGTCACAGGTGGCAGCAGGGTTGGTGCCGTCGGCGATGCGCGAAGAATCTCGCGCGAAGTGATCCCAGATCGATTCCGACTTACCGTCTTCCATGGCTGCGCCGTCCACCTGTGTCGAAGCTGTAGCGGTACCCCAGACGAAGCGATCCGGGAAATGCAAAATTTGACTTTCGTTCATACGAGTTTCTTATCCTTTTACGGCACCAGCTGTGGCACCTTCCATGATTCGGCGGCTGAACGTGAAGTACAGCGCCAGCGCGGGTAGTGCGACTAGCACCATGCAGGCAAACTGCACGGCGTAGTCGGACGAGTACTGCCCCTGAAACCTGATGATGGAGAACGGCAGAGTCCTCTTGTCATCGGTCGAGAGGTAGGTGTTGGCCATGATGAATTCGTTCCAGTTGGTGAGGAAGGTCATCACGGCCACCGTCATGGTGGCCGGCATCGACATGGGGGCCACGACACTCCACAACAACCGCGGCCAGGACGCGCCGTCCATCAGCGCAGCTTCCTCGATCGAGCGGGGCAGGTTGGCGAAGTGGCCCATGAACACCAGCGTGTTGAAAGACAGCGTGAAGGCCACGTAGGTGATGATCAGGGCCAGGTGCGTGTCGACCAGTCCGAAGTAGCCGAACCAGATGAAGTTCGGCAGTAGCGTCGTGTGGATTGGCACCACCATGCCCATGGTGATGGCCCCGAGGGCCACGGCCTTCAACCGCCACTGCAGACGCGTGAGGGCGTAGGCCATGCAGAAGGACAAGACCGTGGAGATCGCCGTCGAGACCGTCACGACGAACAGGCTGTTCATCGAATACTGGAGCACCTTGCCGTCCCGAAAGGCGCGCACATAGTTGTCCCATTGCGGATGCAATGGCAGGCGCAGCAGTTCGCCGCCAAACAGATCACCGGACTTCTGCAGCGAGTACGACGCCACCCAGATCAGCGGGAAGAGCTGCATGATCGCCACGAATACCAGCAGTGCATACAGCGCCACCTTCAAGGTTTGCCGCTGAAACCGGTACGCGTTGTTGCTTCTGACCTGCAGCATTGAATTGACTTTCATGCGGCCTCCGAAGGCGCTGGCATGGCGCGTCGCACGACCAGCGTCAGTGCAATGGAGATGGCGACAAAGAGGACGGACAGTGCGTTGCCGTAGCCGTATTCGCCGGCCGTGAAGGCCTTCTGGTAGAGATAGACACCGAGAAACTGGGTGAGTTGTCCGGGCCCCCCAGCCGTAGACAGCAGGATCAGTTCCATCTGCTTCATCGACGAGATCACGTCGATGACGATCACTGCGCCGATCACCGGGTACAGGTAAGGGATCACGATGTGGAAATACGTTGCGAACCAACCGGCGCCGTCGACCCGAGCCGCCTCCTCGAGCTCCTTGGGGACCGTCATGAGTCCTGCGTAATAGAAGAGCAGCGCCCACCCGAGACCTTGCCACACGATGATGAAAATCACCGCCCAGATGGCCGTCTGCGGGTTCGACAGCCAGGACACCGCCAGCGATTTCAGACCTACCGCAACCAGCGCCTTGTTCAGCACGCCGTAGGTCGGATTGAGGATGCTGACCCACATCTTTGCGATGATCACGACCGACAGCACCGCGGGGACGAAGTAGATCGTGCGCAGAATGCGCGAGAGGCGCTGCGTCACGTGCGCTAGCACGGCTGCCAGCGCGAAGGCGATGGGGTTCTGGACCAGGATCGTCACCACCATCAGCAACAGCGTGTTCCACAGCGCGCGCCAGAACACTGCGTCGTCCATCAGGATTTCGCGGTAGTTCTCCAGGCCAATGAATCGGTAGTCACCGAAGCCTGCCCAATCGGTCAGGCTGAAGTAGATGCTGAAGCCCATAGGGATCAGCATCGCGAAGACCATGACGGCGACGGCTGGCAGGACCAGACAGGCAACCAGGGCCTTGTTTTCGAAGGGGCTTTGCATGGGGATCCTTTTCACGCGTAGGCGCTGGACGCCAGAGTGTTGCGGCCGGCCCCGCATTTCGTCGTTGAACCGCGGGTCGCCGGAGGCGGACTACTGCTTGCGCGCGGCCTTCTCCGCCGCGGCATCAACCTTTGCGGTGAATTCCTGCGGTGTGATCAGCAGGGAGCTGAGTTCGCGGATCGCGTTCTGGATGTCCTCCTTGAACGCAGGAGTCGAGAGGTCAAGCGAGCCGGTTCCGGACGTCGCCTTGGCTTCGGCCGCAATGTGAAGCAGCGACTTGGCTACAGGTGTGTCGCTCGGCCGCGCAGCCACGGTCTGCGCAGGGAAGGTGGCCTGCTTCTCCCAGGCCAGGGCGGGAAAGCGCTTCGCGTAGAACTCAAGGTACTTGGCGCCGAGTGCGGCGTTCTTGCTGGCCGCGCTCACGACATAGTTGCCGCCGTACCAAGCAAACAAGTCGTCCGCTTTGCCCTTGCCGCCGGCGATGGTGGGGAACTTCAACACATCGATGTTCGCGCGGAAGTCCTCCGAAAAGTTAGCATCCGAGGCCAGGCCGAGTTCCCAACTGCCCATCAGGTACATCGCCGCCTTGCCCTGCCCGAACAGATTGCGGGAAGCCCCGTAGTCAGAGACGCCGAGATCCTCCTGGAACATTCCAGCTTTCACCATATCCTGCAGCACGGTGGCAGCCTTTACGAACACCGGATCGGTGAATTTGATCTTGCGGGCCAGTGCCTGACGCGGCAAGGTCGCGTCTCCGGACAAGCGCCACACGATCTGGTCGAAGGTAATGGCCAACGGCCACGCGTCTTTGCCGTCAGTTGTCATCGGGATGATGCCCTTGGCTTTGAACTTGGGTGCCAGCGCGACCATGTCCTCCAGCGTATTGGGCAGCTTGTCGATACCGGCTTCCTTGAATAGCTTCTTGTTGTAGTACACGACCCACAAGTCTGCAGACACCGGGATGCCATAGAGCTTGCCGTTGTAGACGTTGGATTCCAGTGCGCCTGGCAGATAGCCGTACTTTGCGAAACTTGCCTGATCGAGCGGCATGACGAACTTGCCATCGACCATGGGTTTGAGCAAGGTTGAAAAACTCCAGTACTTGAAAACGTCCGGCATTTGCTTGGCCGTGGCGTAGATCTTCATTTTTTCCTGGTAGGGCTGATCCGGATAGCTCTCCGTGACGATGTCCACGCCGGGATTGGCGGCCTTGAACTCGGTGTTGATCGCCTCGACGACGGCCCCCCAGCCGGTGTTGCGGTCAGGCAGGTTGTCGGCCATTTTTACGGTGACCTTGTCGGCGGCCATTGCCAGAGTCGGCAAAGCGATCAGTGTTGTTAAGAGCAGCGAGCGGACTTTCATACATTTCTCCTTGGAAGGGCTGGGAAAGTGATTTCTAACGTAGCGAACGTTAACGTTAACGTTAAATAAAGTCATTGGTGGATACCCTTAATTTGTCATGCGACGTCAAGATTGAGGTGGGGTGCTTCGGGATCAGGCGATTGCCTTGCTCGGCAGGCGCGTGCCCTCTAACGCTAGCGCTACCGGTATGATCACCCGATCGCAGCCGCCACAGCTTTGCCAGTGATTGATGACCAATCGACAATAAGATGACCAAGAAAAACGCGCCAACGTTGGCCGAACTCGCCAAATCTGCGGGGGTCTCCACAATGTCCGCCTCGCGTGCGGTCAATCTCTTGCCGGGGGTCTCCCGTGAAACACGGGAACTCATCCTGAAGTTGGCCGCCGAGATGGGTTACGTGGCCAATCGCAGTGCGCAGAAGTTGTCGGGTGGCCGCAGCGGGGTGATCGGTCTGCTGGCTGCCGACCTCAACAACCCTTACATCAGTGCTTTGGTCTCTGGTGCGGTGCGGGCGGCTTCGGTAGCTGGGCACGAAGTGTTGATCTATTCTCTTGTGGGAAATGATCAGCGGCCCACGGCCAGAGTGCTGCAATTGCTACAGCAATTCACAGACGGTGTGATTGCTGTCTTGCCATATCAGTTCGGCTTCGTGGAGGGCCTCACAGCTGCGCGCTTACCCGTCATTACCATTGACCATCACCGCGAGCATGCCGAGTTCCCTTCGATCGCAGCGGACAATTACGGTGGTGCCCGTAGTGCCATGCAGCACTTGGCGACATTGGGCCATCGCAGGGTTGCCTTTATCACCGGAGAGGAGCAGTTGGGATCGGCGCAGGATCGGCACCGCGCTTATGACGATGCGGTGGCAATTTTTCGGCTCGAAAGTGATCCGGCGCTCGTGCTGCGTGGTGACCACACGGCACAAGGCGGTCGCGAAGCGGCGCAGAGGCTCATGACAATGAAAGTTCGGCCTACGGCCGTGTTCGCCAGCAACGATCTCAGCGCAATAGGCGCGATGTCCGCCCTCCAGGCTGCCGGACTACGGGTGCCTGATGACATTTCGATTATTGGTTTCGATGATCTTCCGACGGCCTCGCAAGCCCATCCATCTTTGACGACTGTCCGGCAGCCAATTGCTGAGATGGGGAGGGCGGCAGTCAACACGCTCCTGGCCAGCATCGCCGGACTTGAAGTAGTGACGCCTCAGGTCACGCTGCCGACAGAGCTGGTCGTTCGGGAATCGACTGCCGCAATGCGAGGTCTGTCCTCGAAGGCTACTTTGCGTGCAAACGGAACCAGTATTTCTGCCCCTACTTGAGTCGAATGATTTAGACCGAAATCGTCCGCTGGAGCCCCCGCAGAGTATGCGCAAGCAGCTACTAAAACAGTAGCGCCTGCGCGCCGTAGCAGCTTTACGCCGCCGCCTTCACCTTCAAGCGCCAGGCATGCAGCAGCGGCTCGGTGTAGCCGCTGGGCTGGGCCAGGCCCTTGAACACCAACTCGGTAGCCGCCTGGTAGGCCGCGCCGCTGAAGTTGCCCACCATGGGGGTGTAGAGCTTGTCACCAGCGTTCTGCTTGTCCACCTTGGCGGCCATGCGGGCAAAGGTTGCTTCGACCTGGGCTTTGGTGACCACACCGTGGTGCAGCCAGTTGGCCATGTGCTGGCTGCTGATGCGCAGCGTGGCGCGGTCTTCCATCAGGCCGATGTCGTTGATATCGGGCACCTTGGAGCAGCCCACGCCCTGGTCCACCCAGCGCACCACATAGCCAAGGATGCCCTGCGCGTTGTTGTCCAGCTCGGCCTGCTTGTAAGTCTCGCTCCAGTTGGGGGTGGCGGTCACCGGGATCTGCAGCAGGCTGTCCAGAATGCCGTTACGGGCCTTCTCGTAGTTGGTCTTTTCCAGTTCCTTTTGCACGTCGCTGACCAGCAGCTGGTGGTAGTGCAGGGCGTGCAGCGTGGCGCCGGTGGGGCTGGGCACCCAGGCGGTGTTGGCACCGGCCTTGGGGTGGGCAATCTTCTGCTCCATCATGGCCTTCATCAGGTCGGGCATGGCCCACATGCCCTTGCCGATCTGCGCCTTGCCGCGCAGGCCGGATGACAAGCCCACCAGCACGTTGTTCTTCTCATACGCCGCAATCCAGGCGCTGCTCTTCATGTCCGCCTTGCGGATCATGGGGCCGGCCTGCATGGCGGTGTGCATTTCGTCGCCCGTGCGGTCCAGGAAGCCGGTGTTGATGAAGGCCACGCGGCTTTCGGCGGCGGCGATACAGGCCTTCAGGTTGACGGAGGTGCGGCGCTCTTCGTCCATGATGCCCAGCTTGACCGTGCTGTCTGCCAGGCCCAGCATCTTCTCGACGCGGGTGAACAGTTCTGCGGCAAAGGCCACTTCGGCCGGGCCGTGCATCTTGGGCTTGACGATGTAGACCGAGCCCTTGCGCGAGTTGCGGATGGCGTCCTTCTTGGTCTTCTTCAGGTCGTGCAGGGCGATGGTGGTGGTGACCACCGCGTCCATGATGCCTTCGGGGATTTCTTTTGTTGTGCCGTCGGCTGCGGTGTAGGTGATGGCCGGGTTGGTCATCAGGTGGCCCACATTGCGCACAAACATGAGGCTGCGGCCGTGCAGTTTGACTTCCTTCTTGCCGTCAGGCGCGGTGTACACGCGGTCACCGTTCAGGCCGCGGGTCAGCGTCTTGCCGCCCTTCTCAAAGCTTTCCACCAGCGTGCCTTGCAGAATGCCCAGCCAGTTGCCATAGGCCAGCACCTTGTCTTCGGCATCCACCACGGCCACGGAATCTTCCAGGTCCAGGATGGTGGAGAGGGCCGCTTCCAGTACCAGGTCGCTCACACCGGCGGCGTCGCTCTTGCCGATGGGGGTGGTGCGGTTGATGATGACGTCCAGGTGCAGACCGTTGTGCTGCAGCAGCACGCTGGAAGGATCTTTGGCTGCGCCCTGGAAGCCGATGAACTGGGCCTTGTCGGCCAGCTTGGAGGTGCTGCCGTCCTTCAGGGTGACGACCAGGTCACCGCCCTTGACGGCGTAGCCGGTAGAGCCCACGTGCGAGCCCTTCTTCAGCGGGGCCGTACGGTCCAGCACGTGGCGTGCGTATTCAATGACCTTCTTGCCGCGCTTGGGGTTGTAGCCCTTGGGGCCAACCTTTTCCTGGCCCTTCTCTTCGCTGATGACGTCAGTGCCATACAGCGCGTCGTACAGGCTGCCCCAGCGCGCGTTGGCGGCGTTCAGCGCGTAGCGCGCGTTGAGCACAGGCACCACCAGCTGCGGGCCGGCTTGCGTGGCCAGCTCGGCGTCCACGTTCTTGGTGCTGATCTTCACCTTCTTGGGGCTGGGCACCAGGTAGCCGATCTTTTCCAGAAAGGCCTTGTAGGCTGGCATGTCGGCAATGGGGCCGGGGTGGGTTTGGTGCCAGGTGTCCAGCTCGGTTTGCAGGCGGTCGCGTTCGGCCAACAGGGCGATGTTCTTGGGCGCCAGGTCGGCCACGATGGCGTCAAAGCCGCTCCAGAACGTGGCGGGTGCAATGCCGGTACCGGGCAGCACCTTCTCTTCGATGAAGGCGTGCAGGCTGGTGGCCACCTGCAGGCGGTGCACGGTGGTGCGGGGCGTGGTGTTTGCGTTGGACATGGGCAATGCCTTTCGGGAAAAAGAGAAATGGGGTGCCGACCGCGCACGGCCTGAAGCTGGTTAGGTACTGTATTCCATCCTTTGTGCGGCACTATATGGAAGAATATCAATCTATTTGTGACAAAACCAAAGGTATTCCATGTCTATCCGCCACCTGGTCCTGCTGAAATTCAAAGCCTCTGTGACCGCGCCCGAGATCCAGAAGATCGAGGCCGGATTTGTTGATTTGCGCAGCAAGATCAGTGCCGTGCAAAGCCTGGAATGGGGCACCAACAACAGCCCCGAAGGCCTGGACAAGGGCTTCACGCACTGCTTCAACCTCACTTTTGCCGACGCCGCCGCCCGCGCGGTCTACCTGCCGCACCCGGACCACCTGGCGTTTGTGGAGATTTTGAAACCCACGCTGGACGATGTGCTGGTGCTGGACTACGCTGTGTAAGCGCCCATGAGCGAGAGCAAGCCCCTGCCGCTGGCCGGCATCCGCGTCGTCGAGTTCACCCACATGGTGATGGGCCCCACCTGCGGCATGACGCTGGGCGACCTGGGTGCCGAGGTCATCAAGGTGGAGCCGCTGGCCGGCGACAGCACGCGCAAGCTGCTGGGCAGCGGCGCGGGCTTTTACCCGCTGTTCAACCGCAACAAGAAGAGCATTGCGGTGGACCTGAAAAGCCCCAGGGGGCGCGAGATCGTGCTCAAGCTCATCGCCACCGCCGACATCGTGAGCGAGAACTTCAAGACCGAGACCATGCAGAAGCTGGGGCTGGACTACGCCACGCTCAGCAAGTTGGACCCGCGTCTCATCTACGTGAGCCACAAGGGCTTTTTGCCCGGCCCTTACGACCACCGCACCGCGCTGGACGAAGTGGTGCAGATGATGGGCGGCCTGGCCTACATGACCGGGCGCCCCGGCGACCCGCTGCGCGCGGGCAGTAGCGTGAACGACATCATGGGCGGCATGTTCGGTGCCATCGGCGCCATGGCCGCGCTCATGCAGCGCCAGCAGACGGGCAAAGGCCAGGAGGTGCAAAGCGCGCTGTTCGAGAACAACATCTTCCTCGTGGCCCAGCACATGATGCAGTTCGCGGTGACCGGCACGGCCGCTGCGCCCATGCCGAACAAGATATCCCCGTGGGGCATTTACGACGTGTTCAGCGTCAAGGATGGCGAGCAAATCTTCCTGGCCGTGGTCGGCGACGGGCAGTGGAAAACCTTCTGCGAAGCCTTTGCCTACGCCGACCTGTTTGCCGACCCGCGCGTCACCACCAACAACGACCGTGTGCTGGCCCGCAGCTGGCTCATCCCCGAGCTGCGCACGCGCCTGGCGCAGTTCAGCCGTGCGGAACTGTCGCAGCGCTTCGAGCAGGTGGGTCTGCCGTTTGCCCCCATCACCGACCCGCAGCATTTGTTTGACGACCCGCACCTGCAGGCCACGGGCGGCCTGGCGCCTATGGAGTTGCCCGATGGCCGTCAGACCCAGGTGCCGCTGCTGCCCATTACCCTGGACGGCGAACGCCTGGGCCTGCGGCTGGACCCGCCCAAGCTGGGCGAGCACACCGATGCACTGTTACAAAGCCTGGGCTACTCCGCCGGCGACGTAGCAGCCTTGCACGCGGAAAGCATAGTGCTATGAAAACAGTAGCTGCTTGCGAAATATCGACGGGGGCTAGAGGCTGAAATCATGGATAAGCTCAAGCAACTCGAATCCTTTGTGTCCGTCGCCACCCGCGGCAGCCTGACCGCTGCTGCCAATGCCGAGGGCGTGGCCCCGGCCATCATGGGACGCCGCCTGGACGGGCTGGAGGAACGCCTGGGTGTGAAGCTGCTGATCCGCACCACACGGCGCATCACGCTCACGCACGAGGGCAGCGCCTTTCTGGAAGACTGCCAGCGCATCATTGCCGACGTGGCCAATGCGGAGGCCAGTGTCAGCGCGGGCGGCATCAAGGCCAGCGGCCACCTGCGCATCACGGCGCCAGCCGGCTTTGGCCGGCGGCACGTGGCACCGCTGGTGCCCAAGTTCCGCGCGCTGCACCCCGAGGTCACCGTGTCGCTGAACTTGAGTGACCGCGTGGTCGACATTGCGGGTGAGGGCTTTGACTGCGCCGTGCGGGTGGGCGACATGCCCGACTCGTCGCTGGTGAGCGTGCGCATGGCCGACAACCGCCGCCTCTGCGTGGCCACCCCCGCGTACCTGAAGCGCCATGGCACGCCGCAAACGCCCGCCGACCTGTCCAAGTTCCACTGCCTCACGCTGTCCAGCGATGCCTCTCAGACACGGGGCTGGGCCTTCAAGCAAGCCAATGGCGAAGTGCTCTACATGAAGCCCGCCGGCCCGTTGGACTGCAGCGATGGCCAGGTGTTGCACGACTGGTGCCTGGCCGGCCTGGGCATTGCCTGGCGCAGCACCTGGGAGGTGGAGGCCGAAATCGCCGCCGGCCAGTTGGTGGCCGTGCTGGAAGACTACGCCGCGCCGCCCAATGGCATCTACGCTGTCTTCCCCCAGCGCAAGCATTTGCCGCTGCGCGTGCGGCTGTGGATCGACTTCATCAAGGAGCGCTACAGTTCGCCAGGGTTTTGGCAAGCGCTACAAAAGTAGGAGCTTTTGCCCAATGAATACGGGGGCTGAAGGGTAGTTTTATTCCTAAGCTGGCTGCGTGGAGACTTCCACCCGGTTGCGCCCATTGCGCTTGGCCAGGTACATGGCGGCGTCGGCGCGGCGCAGCACGCTGGCCTTGGATTCGGACGTGCCCAGCACGGCCACGCCAAAGCTGGCGGTCAGGGGTACCGGCTCGTTTTGCAGCATGAGTGGGTTGTCTTCCAGCGCCTGGCGCATTCGGTTGGCCGCCTCGCGCGCGCCGGTCACATGGGTGCCAGGCATCAGCACCAAAAATTCTTCGCCGCCAAAACGGCCCAGCGCGTCCACCATGCGCAGGCGCCGCTGCACCACGGCCACCACATGGCACAGCGCCTGGTCGCCCACGGCGTGGCCCAGGCGGTCGTTGATAGCCTTGAAGTGGTCCAGGTCAAAGAACACGCAGGCCACGGGTTCGCCATTGCGCCGGGTGCGCTCAAACTCGATGTCCAGCCGCCCCTCCAGCGAGGCGCGGTTGAAGCAACCCGTCAGATAGTCTTGCTCGGCCAGGCTGCGAAAACGCTTGATCAACCGGCCTGCAGTCAGCCCGGCCATGGTGATGTTCATGGCCATCACGATGACCGTGAGCAGCCACAAGATAGGCGTGAAGCGCGGCACCGGCACAAACTCTCCGGTGCTCAGGGGCGGCGTACCCTGCACGGCCACCAACACCGCGCGCAGCAGCAGGGCCACCGTGGCGAGCAGAAACGGCCCGCTGATGGCCCAGCGTACCGACAGTGAAAACTGGTCATTGCGCAGGCCGCGGTAGCAGTCCCAAAAGCAGTTGAAGGTGAGGATGGCCACTGTGACCGAGAACACGATGGCGCGAATGACGAAGGAGCTGGAGTCGGGGGCCACCTGCAGCGTGATCAGCATGGCCACCAGAATGGGGCCGATGCGCCGGGCCAGCGTGGGTAGCTCGTCCAGCCGCACCAGAAACACAATGCCGCTGTGGAACGCTGCCAGGCCCGCAAACACCATCCACTCCACCAGTTGGTAGTGCAGGTAGCTGGGTTCGGCGGTGCGCTGGATCAGCAGGCCCACGGTGGCGGCAAACAGCAGGTTGGCCGCGCAGAAACGGATGGTGGCCTTGGGCGCCATCTTCATGGCACCGCCAATGACGCCCCACGAGAATGCCCACATGGCGGTGAGCACCATGTCCATGTAGAACAATGTGATGTCAACCTGTCCCAAAGGCCGTGCCCCTCAGAGTGGCGGTGATTGGGAATCAGTGTAAACCGGCCAGCCGGCGCCGGCAGCGTCTTTAGCGCTTCTTGTCGAACTTGCGCCAGTACTGGAACTCGTCCTCGTGCACTTCCAGGTCCACCTCCATCACGCGGGCCTGCAGCCGGTCTTGCACATCGGTCACGGCCTGGTTGTAGACCACCGGGCCCACTTCTTCCAGAAAGAAACCCAGCAGCGCACCGGCAGATACGTTGCCAATGGGCTCGTCCATGTTTTCGCGGAAGTAGCGCTCGATGGAGGTGATGGCCTGCTTGCGTGCTTCTTTGGAGATTTCGATGGCCATGTTCAGACTCCTTCAGGCCCCGCCAAATTCCCGGCCCAGCTCTCCCGCGCGTGTTTGCGCGGCAAACAGGGCCTTGGCAAACAGGGCTTTCACACCGCTCTCATCCATGCTGGTGATGGCCGCATAGGTGGTACCGCCCTTGGAGGTGACCTTGGCGCGCAGGCTCTCGGGCGGCTCGGTGGACTCACGGGCCAGTTCGCCCGCGCCAATGAAGGTGGCCACGGCCAGGCGGTAGGCCTGTTCGCGCTCCAGGCCCATCTGGGCACCTGCCTCGGTCATGGCCTCCATGAAATAGAACATGTAGGCCGGGCCCGAACCGCTGATGGCGGTGACCGCGTCCAGCTGCGCCTCGGCCGTCAACCACACGGTGGCGCCGGTGGTGGCAATCACCTCGTCGGCCCAGTCCTTCTCGGCCTGGGTGACGGCCGGGCGGGCGTACAGCGCAGTGATGCCCTTGCCGATCAGCGCGGGCGTGTTGGGCATGGTCCGGATGATGCGCTCGCTGCCCAGCCAGGCGGCAATGCTGTCGCTGGGAATGCCGGCGGCCACGCTCAGGTGCAGTGCGCCCGTGTTGTGTGCGGCCACGGCGGCAGCCGCGTCCTTGAAGGTCTGGGGCTTCACGGCCCAGACGATGAGGTCGGCGTTGGCGAGAAAGGCACCGGCCTCGGCCTGTGCGGCAATGCCAAAGTCGACCTGCAGGCGTTCGCGTGCTTCGGCCCAGGGCTCCACCACGTCGATCTGGCTGGCCGCGAAGCCCTGGCGGACCAGCCCGCCGATGATGGCGCTGGCCATATTGCCGCCGCCGATGAACGCAATGCGCTTGCCCATGGAGTTGTCCTCAGTCGTTGTGGGTGGAGAGAGCGTCAGAGTCTATCCAAAGCCACCCGGCGAAGACCAACAAAGGCCTTACAGCGTGGTCTGGCGCACCGCGTGTTCCCACTGCTCCATGCGCTCCCGAGCGCGTGCGGGTGGCATGGTGGGCAGGAAGCGGCGCTCGGCCTTCCACAGGTCGGTCAGCTCGCTGGTGCTGCCGTACACGCCGGTGGTCAGGCCGGCCAGGTAGGCCGCGCCCAAGGCGGTGGTCTCCGTCACGGCGGGGCGTACCACGGGAATGCCCAGCAGGTCGGCCTGGAACTGCATGAGCAGGTCGTTCACGCACGCGCCGCCGTCCACGCGCAGCTCGGACACCTGCGCACCGCCCGCGCGCACCGCGTCGCGGCTCATGGCCTGCAGCAGTGCGGCGCTTTGGAATGCTATGCTTTCGAGAGCGGCCCGCGCAATGTGGGCGAGGGTGGAGCCACGGGTCAATCCCGTAATGGAGCCGCGTGCATCGGGTTTCCAGTAGGGCGCACCCAGGCCGGTGAAGGCCGGCACCACAATCACGCCGCCCGCGTCGGGCACGCTTTGCGCCAGGCTCTGCACCTCGCCGCTGCCCTGGATGGCGTGCAGCCCGTCTCGCAGCCACTGCACCACGGCGCCGCCCACAAACACGCTGCCTTCCAGCGCGAACTCGGGCTTGGCGGTGGTCTGTGCCGCGCTGGTGGTGATGAGGCCGTTTTCCGATATCTGGAAGTTCTGGCCCGTGTGCATGAGCATGAAGCAGCCCGTGCCATAGGTGTTCTTCACCATGCCGGCCTTGAAGCAGGCCTGGCCAAACAGTGCGCTTTGTTGGTCGCCGGCCACGCCGCCAATCGGGATGGCGCCGCCCAGCAGCGCGGGCGCCACTTCGCCAAACAGCGAGGCCGAGGGCTGCACGGCCGGCATCAGGCTGGCAGGAATGTCCAGCGCGGCCAGCAGGTCGTCGTCCCACAGGTTGGTGTGCACATTGAAGAGCATGGTGCGCGAGGCATTGCTCACGTCGGTGACGTGCACGCGGCCCTCGGTCAGCTGCCAGATCAGCCAGCTGTCGATGGTGCCAAAGGCCAGTTCGCCGTTGGCGGCCTGCGCGCGCGCGCCGGGCACGTGGTCCAAGATCCACTTGAGCTTGGTGCCCGAGAAATAGGCGTCCACCAGCAGGCCGGTCTTGTCGCGGATGGTGTCGGCCAGGCCCCTGGCGCGCAGCTCGGCGCAGGTGGGTTCGGCGCGCCGGTCCTGCCAGACGATGGCGTGGTGGATGGGCTGGCCGGTCAAGCGGTTCCACACCACGGTGGTCTCGCGCTGGTTGGTAATGCCCACGGCCTTGACTTGCGCCGCGGTAATGCCGGCCTTGGCCAGTGCCTCGCGTGCCGTGGCGAGCTGGATGCGCCAGATTTCCAGCGCGTCGTGCTCCACCCAGCCGGGCTGGGGGTAGATCTGGGTCAGTTCCTTCTGCGCCATGGCCACGATGCCGCCTTCGGGCGTGAACACGATGCTGCGGGAGCTGGAGGTGCCCTGGTCGAGGGCGAGCAGGTAAGTGGGGTGGGTCATGCGTGTCTCCGTATCAGGTGCGCGCTCAGTCTGCGATATGCAGTTGTACATGGGCCTCCGCCAACAGCGCGCCAAAGGCCGCTGGCGGGGTGGCATCGGTAAACAGGCGGTCAATGTGTGAAAGATGCCCCACCTCCACCATGGCGGGGCGGTTGAACTTGCTCGCATCCGCTGCGACCCAGACCTCGCGCGCGTGGTGAAGGATGGTTTGGGTGACCTTGACTTCACGGTAGTCGTAGTCCCGCAGCGTGCCATCGGCTTCAATGCCGGATATGCCGATCACGGCCAAATCCACCTTGAACTGGCGAATGAAATCCACAGTCGCTTCGCCCACGATGCCTTGGTCGCGCCCGCGCACCACACCGCCGGTCACGATCACTTCGGTCTTGGCGTTGGTACTCAGGATGCGGGCGATATTCAGGTTGTTGGTGATCACGCGCAGGCCGCTGTGCTCCCCCAATGCGCGAGCCACCGCTTCGGTGGTGGTGCCAATGTTCAGGATCAGCGAGCAGTCGTTGGGAATCGCCGTAGCAATGGCCTGCGCAATACGCCGCTTGCCGATCGCGTTGAGGGTTTCGCGTTGCACATGTCCAATGTTTTCGACGGTGGAGTTGGGCACCCGCACCCCGCCATGGAATCGGGCAAGCAGGCCTTCCTCCGCCAACTTTTGGACATCGCGCCGCACGGTTTGCAGCGTCACCCCGAGCCGTTCCGCCAGTTGTTCCACGGACAGACTGCCCTGCCCCTGCACAAGGGACAGCAAGGTGAGTTGGCGGGGATTGGGGGTCATAAAAAAAAGATGTGGGCAGCGGGAGCGAACTATAAACGAATGAAATCGCGTTGAAAAGTGACAAAACGAATAAAAAGGAATAACATCGAACACCTTTTTTACTTCGTTGTTGCCATGCCTTCAGTTGCCAGCCCTCTCCCCACCCGCCGTGAAGACCTGATTGCGCAGCTGGCGCAAGACCGCACCTACGACCTTGCCATTGTGGGCGGGGGTGCCACGGGTCTGGGAGTCGCACTGGATGCCGCAGCGCGTGGCTTCAGCGTAGTGCTGGTCGAATCGCATGATTTCGCCAAAGGGACGTCTTCCCGAGCCACCAAACTGGTCCATGGCGGGGTGCGCTACCTGGCCCAGGGCAATATTTCCCTGGTGCGTGAAGCCTTGCATGAGCGCACGACCTTGCTCAGCAATGCGCCCCATCTGGCGCAGCCCCTGCCGTTTGTGATGCCTTCTTACCAATGGTGGGAAACACCTTTCTATGGCGCTGGACTGGTGGCCTACGACGCCCTGGCCGGCAAGGCCGGGCTGGGCAAAACCCAGTTTCTGGGGCGCGATGCCACGCTCAAACTCCTACCTACGGCCCGTGACCAAGGTCTTAAGGGGGGCGTGAAGTACTGGGATGGACAGTTCAACGATGCCCGTTTGGCCTTGGCGCTGGCGCGCACGGCGGCCACCAAGGGTGCCCTGCTGGTGAACTACTGCCGGGCGGCAGACCTACTCTATATAGATAACAAGGTGCAGGGCGTCCTGTGCGAAGACGCGCTGACGGGTCGGCAATACCCGGTGAGAGCGCGCTGCGTGGTCAATGCCACTGGCGTGTGGGTGGATGAGTTGCGGCAAAAAGACGGTGACGCCAATGCTGGTGACGGCCGCAAGCCCACCAAACCCATGGTGGCGCCGAGTCAAGGCGTACACATCGTGGTGGACCGTGACTTTTTGGGCGGGGATACGGCGCTCATGGTGCCGAAAACCGCCGATGGTCGCGTGTTGTTTGCCGTGCCGTGGCTGGGCAAGGTCATCTTGGGCACCACGGACACGCCGCGCCATGACCTCGCTCGCGAGCCTTTGGCGTTCGAGGAGGAAATTGAGTTCATCCTGACCGAATCGGCGCGCTACCTGCGCCGGGCGCCCACGCGGGCGGATGTCAAGAGCATCTGGGTGGGCCTGCGTCCGCTGGTCAAACCCCTGGATGACGACGGCAACAGCACCAAAGGCATCAGCCGGGAGCACACGGTGCTGGTCAGCCGCAGCGGCCTGGTCACGGTAACGGGGGGCAAATGGACCACCTACCGTGCCATGGCGGAGGATGTGCTCGAAAAATGCGCAGAAAAACACCTGCTACCCCAGCGCCCGGCAGGCGCCACAGTGCGCCTGAAACTTGTGGGTGCCACGAAGGGTGGCGCATCCGTGCAATCGATTTGCCTGCCCCCGGGGTTGCTAAGCTACGGTGACGAGCAGGGCGTCGTGGCCCACATGCCGGGTGCCAGTGTTGACTTGGCACCAGGGTTTACGGAGGGCATGGTTCGGTTTGCCGCGCGCTATGAATATGCGGTAACGGTGGAGGATGTGCTGGCCCGGCGGTCCCGTCTGCTGTTTCTGGATGCGGGCTTGGCCCGTTCTCTAGCGAGGCGCGTTGCGGAAATTTTGGTGGAAGAAACGGGCCTGCCCGCCAAAGAAGCAGAATTCAGGGCGCTGGCGCAACAATATTTGCTGATTCGGCCAGAATAGTTGTTGACAGCCTTGCCAAGGCCATGCACAATCGTGGGCTTCGCTTGAAAAAGTATGAAGGTTCTGCCCAAATGAAAGCAGCATGAGTGGTTCGTGCTGCGGACAGCGGGCCCAAGACTGACTGGATGAAGGTGTTTGCCGCAGTGGCAGGTGCAATCTCCGGTGCAAGTTGGGAATATTGAAATGATCCAAACTGAATCTCGATTGGAAGTTGCCGACAACACCGGCGCTAAGTCCGTCCTGTGCATCAAGGTGCTGGGCGGTTCTAAGCGTCGCTATGCAAGTGTTGGCGACATCATCAAAGTTAGCATCAAAGAAGCCGCTCCCCGTGGCCGCGTCAAAAAAGGCGAGGTTTACAGTGCTGTGGTCGTTCGTACTGCCAAGGGCATCCGCCGTGGCGACGGCTCTTTGGTGAAATTCGACGGCAACGCAGCAGTGTTGCTCAACGCCAAGCTGGAGCCCATCGGCACCCGCATCTTTGGACCAGTGACGCGCGAACTGCGCACTGAAAAGTTCATGAAGATCGTGTCCCTGGCCCCTGAAGTTTTGTAAGGACCCGCCATGAACAAGATTCGCAAAGGCGACCAAGTCATCGTTATCGCAGGTCGCGACAAGGGCAAGCGCGGAGTTATCTCCTTGCGCAAAGACGACTCGCATGTGGTTGTCGATGGTATTAACTTGGTGAAAAAGCACACCAAGCCAAACCCCATGAAGGGCACAACCGGCGGCATCGTTGAAAAGACCATGCCTATTCACCAATCCAACGTGGCGATTTTCAACGCTGCGACTGGCAAGGCTGACCGTGTTGGTATCAAAGTGCTGGCTGACGGCAAACGCGTTCGCGTTTACAAGTCCAGCGGCGAAGAAATCAAGGTGGCATAACCATGGCACGTCTCCAACAACACTACCGCGAAAAAGTAGCGGCCGAGCTGACAGCCAAGTTTGGCTATACCTCGCCCATGCAAGTCCCTCGCCTGACCAAGATCACCCTGAACATGGGTGTGAGCGAAGCCGTTGCCGACAAGAAGGTCATGGACAACGCTGTTGCCGACCTGACTAAGATTGCGGGTCAGAAGCCTGTGGTGACCAAGTCCAAGAAAGCTATCGCTGGTTTCAAGATCCGCGAAGGCCAGGCGATTGGTTGCATGGTGACTCTGCGTGGCGTTCAGATGTATGAATTCCTGGACCGTTTCGTGACCGTGGCTCTGCCTCGCGTGCGTGACTTCCGTGGTATCTCTGGTCGCGCTTTTGATGGCCGCGGTAACTACAACATCGGCGTCAAAGAACAGATCATTTTCCCTGAGATTGAATATGACAAGGTTGATGCCTTGCGCGGCCTCAATATCAGCATCACCACAACGGCAAAGACTGATGAAGAGTGCAAAGCACTGCTCGCTGGCTTCCGTTTTCCGTTCAAGAATTGAGGTGACCTGTGGCTAAGATGGCATTAATCGAACGCGAAAACAAGCGCGACAAGTTGGCCGCCAAGTACGCGAAGAAATACGCGGAACTCAAGGCAATCGCCAGCGACATCAAGCGTTCTGAAGAAGAGCGCGCTGCAGCCCGTTTGGGTCTGCAAAAGTTGCCTCGCAACGCAAACCCCACGCGTCAACGTAACCGTTGCGCGATCACGGGTCGCCCCCGTGGAACGTTCCAGCACTTCGGTCTGGGCCGTGCAAAGATCCGTGAAATGGCTTTTGCTGGTGAGATCCCTGGCATTGTCAAGGCCAGCTGGTAAGCGACAGGAGAACAGAACATGAGCATGAGTGATCCCATCGCCGACCTGTTGACACGTATCCGCAATGCGCAAATGGTTGCCAAGACGACTGTCTCGGTGCCCTCTTCCAAAGTGAAGGTTGCCATTGCCCAAGTGTTGAAAGACGAAGGCTATATCGACGGTTTCAAAGTTTCCACCGAAAGTGGAAAGTCGGAACTCCAAATCGCCCTGAAATATTACGCAGGTCGCCCTGTGATTGAGCGTATCGAGCGCGTCAGCCGTCCCGGCCTGCGTGTATACCGTGGCAGCGAAGCAATTCCTCAAGTCCAAAATGGCTTGGGCGTTGCCATCGTGACCACCCCCAAGGGTGTTATGACAGATCGCAAAGCGCGTGCCTCCGGTGTCGGTGGCGAAGTGCTGTGCTACGTCGCTTAACACTGCATTGAGGAGTAATAAACAATGTCCCGTGTAGGCAAACTTCCTGTCACCATTCCTGCAGGCGTCGAAGTATCCATCAAGGCTGATCAAATCAGCGTGAAGGGTACTGGCGGCTCCTTGCAGCTGGCTCAAAACAGCCTGGTGAAAATCGCTAACGACGCCGGCAAGCTGAGCTTTCAGCCTGCCAATGATTCCCGTGAAGCTGACGCAATGACTGGCACGATTCGCCAGTTGGTCAACAACATGGTGGTTGGTGTGACCAAGGGCTTTGAGCGCAAGCTCACCCTGATTGGTGTGGGTTACAAGGCGCAAGCTACTGGCGCCAAGTTGAACTTGGCGGTGGGTTACTCCCACCCTGTGAACCTGGATATGCCTGCTGGCATTTCCGTGGCCACTCCCACTCCCACTGAAATCTTGATCAAGGGTGCTGATCGCCAACGTGTTGGCCAGATCGCCGCCGAGATTCGTGCTATTCGCCCTCCTGAGCCCTACAAGGGCAAGGGCATCCGCTACGCGGATGAGAAGATCACGATCAAAGAAACCAAGAAGAAATAAGGAGCTGCAACATGTTGACCAAAAAAGAGCAGCGTCTTCGCAGAGCCCGTCAGACTCGCATTCGCATTGCCACGCAAGGCATTGCACGCTTGACCGTGACGCGTACCAACCTGCACATCTACGCCAGCGTTATCTCTGGCGACGGTGGCAAGGTATTGGCCAGCGCCTCCACTGCGGAAGCAGAAGTGCGTAAATCCTTGGGTACTAGCGGAAAAGGCGGCAACGTAGCTGCCGCCCAAATCATTGGCAAGCGCGTGGCTGAAAAAGCCAAAGCCGCTGGTGTGGAAAAGGTTGCGTTTGACCGCGCTGGCTTTGCCTACCACGGACGCGTCAAGGCGTTGGCTGATGCCGCGCGTGAAGCTGGCTTGCAGTTCTAAGCAGATCGGAAATAAAGATGGCTAAAGTTCAAGCAAAAATGCAAGGTAAGGCCGAGGGTCCTGAGGACGGTCTGCGCGAGAAGATGATCGCGATCAATCGCGTCACCAAAGTGGTGAAGGGCGGCCGTATTCTCGGTTTCGCTGCCTTGACCGTAGTGGGTGATGGCGATGGTCGCATCGGCATGGGTAAAGGCAAGTCCAAGGAAGTGCCAGCAGCCGTGCAGAAAGCGATGGAAGAAGCACGCCGCAACATGCTCAAAGTTTCGTTGAAAAACGGAACCATTCACCACAAGGTGATGGGCCACCACGGTGCGGCTAGCGTCATGATGGCTCCGGCTCCCAAGGGTACCGGTATCATCGCTGGCGGCCCTATGCGCGCAGTTTTTGAAGTGGTTGGTATCACTGATATCGTGGCCAAGAGCCACGGTTCTACCAACCCTTACAACATGGTTCGTGCCACGTTGGATGCCCTGTCTGTGTCTACGACACCGTCTCAGGTTGCAGCCAAGCGCGGCAAGACCGTTGAAGAACTCTTCGCTTAATCGAGGATTTCAAAATGACAACACAACAAACCGTGAAGATCCAGTTGGTGCGTAGCCCGATTGGAACCAAAGAATCGCATCGCGCCACCGTGCGCGGCTTGGGTCTGCGCAAGCTCAACAGCACCAGTGAGTTGCAAGACACACCGGCTGTGCGCGGAATGATCAACAAGATCAGTTACCTGGTCAAAGTGCTCTAAGAGGTTGATGATGGAACTCAATAACATCAAACCCGCTGACGGTGCTAAGCACGCGAAGCGTCGCGTGGGTCGTGGTATCGGCTCTGGTCTGGGTAAGACAGCTGGCCGTGGACATAAAGGTCAAAAGTCGCGTTCGGGTGGCTACCATAAGGTTGGCTTCGAAGGCGGCCAGATGCCAATGCATCGCCGTTTGCCCAAGCGTGGCTTTAAATCGCATTTGCTGAAGTTCAATGCTGAAATCACTTTGACCGCGCTGGAAGCTCTGGGATTGGCAGAAGTTGATCTGCTGGCTCTGAAGCAAGCCGGTGCCGTGGGCGAAATCGCCAAAGTGGTGAAGGTTATCAACACCGGCGCGATTGCCAAGGCAGTCAAGCTCACCGGTATTGGAGCCACAGCCGGTGCCAAGGCAGCTATTGAAGCTGCTGGCGGTAGCGTAGCTTAAGCTCTGCGAAGCGAAAGTTAGCACGTGGCAACAAACGCGGCTCAAACAGCAAAAGCAGGCAAGTTCGGCGATTTGCGTCGTCGACTGGTCTTTTTGCTGCTCGCTTTGGTGGTGTACCGCTTGGGTGCGCACATCCCTGTTCCCGGCATTGATCCAGCGCAGCTGCAACAGCTGTTCAAGGGTCAGCAGGGCGGCATATTGAGTTTGTTCAATATGTTCTCGGGTGGCGCGCTCTCCCGGTTCACAATCTTTGCGTTGGGAATCATGCCGTATATCTCGGCATCGATCATCATGCAGTTGCTCGGCTACGTGCTGCCTGCATTCGAACAGCTGAAAAAGGAAGGTGAGGCGGGACGTCGCAAGATTACCCAATACACCCGTTATGGCACTTTGGGTTTGGCGCTATTCCAGTCGCTGGGTATTGCCATGGCCTTGGAAGCCTCTGCTGGTTTGGTGATTGCGCCTGGATTCGGTTTCCGGATGACTACCGTAGTCACACTGACGGCAGGAACCATGTTTCTGATGTGGTTGGGCGAGCAGATCACCGAACGTGGCTTGGGTAACGGAATTTCTATTCTGATCTTCGGCGGCATTGCTGCCGGATTGCCTAACGCGGTCGGTGGCTTGTTGGAGCTGGTTCGCACCGGCTCCATGAGCATTATCGTTGCATTGCTGGTTGTGGTGTTGATCGCGTTGGTCACCTACTTCGTCGTGTTCGTCGAGCGCGGTCAGCGCAAGATTCTGGTGAATTACGCCAGGCGTCAGGTCGGAAACAAGGTGTATGGGGGTCAGTCTTCGCACTTGCCACTCAAGCTGAATATGGCAGGTGTGATTCCCCCCATTTTCGCTTCGTCGATCATTTTGTTGCCTGCAACGGTGGCCAACTGGTTTAGCTCTGGTGAGTCGATGCGCTGGTTAAAGGACATCGCCAGTACCTTGAGTCCCGGACAGCCTGTGTATGTCATGTTGTATGCAGCGGCGATTGTGTTTTTCTGCTTCTTCTACACGGCACTGGTATTCAACAGCCGTGAGACAGCGGATAACCTGAAAAAGAGTGGCGCCTTCATCCCCGGGATCCGTCCTGGTGACCAGACGGCGAAATACATCGATAAAATACTGCTCCGCTTGACATTGGCCGGTGCTATTTACATCACGTTTGTATGTCTGTTGCCTGAGTTTTTGATTTTGAAGTACAACGTTCCGTTTTACTTCGGTGGTACATCACTCTTGATTATTGTGGTAGTGACCATGGATTTCATGGCACAAGTTCAGAACTACATGATGTCGCAGCAATACGAATCACTGCTCAAGAAGGCAAATTTCAAGGCATCTTGATCTGGTAGTTTGAAGGAAAAACGACGTAACTTTGATGTTGTCCTTGGCGGCGAAATTAGCTAGGTGGCATTAAGAGTGATATCGAAAATGAAGTAGCAGCGCATGTTCCGCGCGATTCAAAGTCGGAACGAGGCGAAGAGTTTTAGGAGAGAAATATGAAAGTTTCGGCTTCGGTCAAGAAAATTTGCCGTAACTGCAAAATTATCCGTCGCAAGGGCGTTGTGCGTGTGATCTGTACAGATCCGCGTCACAAGCAGCGTCAGGGTTAATTGCAAGAGTTTTAGAGGACGAAAATGGCACGTATCGCTGGCATCAACATTCCGCCGCATCAGCATTCCGAAATTGGCTTGACAGCTATTTTTGGCATCGGTCGCACCCGCGCACGCAAAATTTGCGAAGCTTGTGGCATCGCTTACTCCAAAAAGGTCAAAGATTTGACCGATGGAGACCTGGAAAAAATTCGCGATCAGATCGCGCAATTTACAATTGAAGGTGATTTGCGTCGCGAGACAACCATGAACATCAAGCGTTTGATGGACATTGGTTGCTACCGTGGCTTCCGTCATCGCCGCGGTTTGCCCATGCGCGGTCAGCGCACACGCACCAACGCCCGCACACGCAAAGGCCCACGTAAGGCTGCTGCGTCTTTGAAGAAATAATAGGGATTGAGATACCACTATGGCAAAAGCTCCCGCCAATAACGCCGCACAACGTGTGCGCAAGAAGGTCCGCAAGAATGTCGCGGACGGTATTGCACACGTTCACGCGTCGTTCAACAACACCATCATTACCATCACCGATCGCCAAGGCAACGCTTTGTCCTGGGCTTCTTCCGGTGGTCAAGGTTTCAAGGGTTCGCGTAAATCCACACCATTTGCTGCTCAGGTAGCATCTGAAGTGGCTGGCCGCGCAGCTCTGGAACAAGGTATCAAGAACTTGGACGTCGAAATCAAGGGCCCCGGTCCTGGTCGCGAATCGTCGGTTCGTGCCTTGGCTGCACTGGGCATCCGCATCAACATGATTGCTGATGTGACTCCTGTGCCGCACAACGGTTGCCGCCCTCAAAAGCGTCGCCGTATTTAATTTTTAACAAGCCCACCGCCGTCAACTTTCGTTGACGGCTCCCGCATTTCTGTGCGGTAGATGACATAAAAGGAAGTTCAAGTGGCACGCTATCTCGGCCCCAAGGCCAAACTCTCCCGCCGCGAAGGCACGGACCTGTTCCTGAAGAGCGCACGTCGCTCCATCGGCGACAAGGCCAAATTCGACTCCAAACCTGGCCAACATGGCCGCACTTCTGGCGCACGCACCTCCGATTACGGTTTGCAACTGCGTGAGAAACAGAAGGTCAAGCGCATGTATGGCGTGCTGGAGCGTCAGTTTCGCCGTTACTTTGCAGAAGCGGACCGTCGTAAGGGCAACACCGGCGCTAACTTGATGTTCTTGCTGGAGTCCCGCCTGGACAACGTCGTGTACCGCATGGGCTTTGGTTCTACGCGCGCCGAAGCACGCCAGTTGGTGTCGCACAAGGCCATCACTGTGAACGGTGCTCCCGTGAACATTCCGTCTTACATGGTCAAGGCGGGTGATGTAATTGCTGTTCGCGACAAATCCAAGAAGCAAAACCGTATTGTGGAAGCTTTGCAACTGGCCCAGCAAGTTGGCATGCCCGCTTGGGTTGAAGTAAGCATCGACAAAGCCGAAGGCACATTCAAGTCGGTTCCTGACCGCGACCAATTCGGTGCTGACATCAACGAATCGTTGATCGTCGAACTGTATTCTCGCTAATTACAACTGCGTCGTTGAATTCGTTCCTATATCGCGGGGCACCGCGATATAGGTGCTTCACCAGCCTTACTGACGTAACGAGTCGGGGGTATTGAGAGGAAGTTTTGCATGCAAAATAATTTGCTGAAGCCCAAATCCATCAGTGTTGAACAGATTGGTGTGAACCGCGCCAAGGTCGCTCTCGAGCCCTTTGAACGTGGTTACGGACACACTCTGGGCAATGCTCTTCGTCGCGTGTTGTTGTCGTCCATGCCTGGATTTGCAGCCACCGAGGTGACGATTGCGGGCGTTCTGCATGAGTACTCGTCGATTGACGGTGTGCAAGAAGATGTGGTCAACATTCTGCTGAATTTGAAGGGTGTGGTTTTCAAACTGCACAACCGCGAAGAAGTCACGTTGAGCCTGCGCAAGGACGTTGAAGGCTTGGTGACTGCTGCTGATATCCAGACACCGCACGATGTGGAAATCATCAATCCTGACCACGTGATTGCCAATTTGTCGCACGGTGGCAAGCTGGACATGCAGATCAAGGTTGAAAAAGGCCGTGGCTATGTGCCCGGCAGCATGCGTCGTTACGCTGATGAACCTAACAAGTCTATCGGTCGCATCGTTCTGGATGCGTCGTTCTCCCCCGTGAAGCGCGTGAGCTACACCGTGGAAAGCGCCCGCGTTGAGCAACGTACCGACCTGGACAAGCTGGTCGTCGAGATCGAAACCAACGGCGCCGTGTCTGCAGAAGATGCTGTGCGCGCTTCGGCGAAGATTTTGGTGGAGCAGCTGGCGGTGTTTGCGCAGCTGGAAGGCAGCGAGCTGGCTGCATTCGACTCTCCCGCACCACGTGGCAACACGCAGTTCGATCCTATCTTGCTGCGCCCCGTGGACGAGTTGGAGCTTACCGTGCGCTCTGCCAACTGCCTGAAAGCAGAAAACATCTATTACATCGGTGATCTGATTCAGCGCACCGAGAACGAGCTGCTCAAGACCCCTAACCTGGGTCGTAAGTCGCTCAACGAAATCAAGGAAGTGTTGGCCTCTCGTGGTCTGACACTGGGAATGAAGCTGGAAAGCTGGCCTCCCGCTTCCTTGGAAAAGCGTTAATTTAAATTGAACCCCGCAGGGGTTCCGTGCCACGGGCAGTACCTGATCCGGCTGCCTGTCTAAAAACTGAAGGAAAACTACCATGCGTCACGGACACGGACTACGTAAACTCAACCGCACAAGCTCTCACCGCTTGGCAATGCTGCGCAACATGATGAACTCGTTGATCGAACACGAAGTCATCAAGACCACGGTCCCCAAGGCCAAGGAACTGCGCCGCGTTGTAGAACCCATGATCACTTTGGCCAAAGAAGCCACCGTGGCCAACCGCCGTCTGGCATTTGACCGCCTGCGCGATCGCGACAGCGTGACCAAGCTGTTTGACGTCCTGGGCCCCCGTTTCAAGGCTCGTCCTGGCGGCTATACCCGTATCCTGAAGATGGGTTTCCGCGTGGGTGACAATGCGCCCATGGCGTTGGTGGAATTGGTGGACCGTGCTGAAGAAGTTGTTGAAACTTCCGACGCAGTGCAAGCTTAATAGGTTATAATTGAAGTCTTGACGCGGAGTGGAGCAGCCTGGTAGCTCGTTGGGCTCATAACCCAAAGGTCGTTAGTTCAAATCTAGCCTCCGCAACCAATACAGCAAGCAGCTAATGCTTGCAGAAAAACGCCCACATCAGTGGGCGTTTTGCTTTGTGCCATCTTTTCCGCTCCCTCGCCATTTCCCCATGCATATCGTTGTCAATGAAGACCTCAAGGCCTATATCGATCCGCTGACGCCGGAGGAATACGAGGCATTGGAGCGCAGTATTCTGGCCGAGGGCTGTCGGGATGCATTGGTGCTGTGGGGTGACGTGCTGGTGGATGGGCATAACCGCTACGGGATCTGCCAGAAGCATGGTTTGCCATTCCAGACGCTGCAAAGCACCGTATTTCAATCCATGGACGATGTGCACCTGTGGATGATCGATCAGCATCTGGGCCGCCGCAGCGTGTCCGTCTTTCAGCGTGGCGTACTGGCTCTGCGCAAGCGGGAAATCATCTCGGAGCGCCGGGCACGGACCCAAGCTGCGATGTCTGCCGGTGGGACAGAGAGCAACGAGCAGGCTCCAAATGCGCCAGTGGTGGTGACCGAGCCGCGCCAAAGTCGCGAAGACATCGCCAAGGCAGCCCGCCTGAGCAGTAATCAGGTGGTGATGATCGAAAAGATCCAGAAGCAGGCCGCCCCTGAGCTGGTCGCTGCGGTGAAATCCGGAACCATCTCCATCAACGCCGCGGCCGCTGTGGCCACGCTGCCCGCGGACGAGCAGATTGCAGCGGCGGTAGCCGGCAAAGACCAGCTCAAGCAGGCTGCCAAGCGCGTGCGTGAAGCCAAGCGGGCCGCACGTGAGGAGTTTTCGTCAGAGGCTGAGAGCAAGACCCCAGACCCCGTGCAGGCGCTGCAACAGCGCGTGGCGGAATTGGAGGTCGAGAATGCGGACCTGCGTCGGCAACTGGCCGAGCTGCAGGCTGCTTAACGAGGACGGCGCACTCAGTCGCCCCAGACCTCACGCGCTGTCTCCACCACCAGTTGCAACTTGGCACGCTGCGCTTCCACTGCGATGTCGTTGCCGTGCACGGTGCTGCTGAAACCGCATTGCGGTGACAGGGCCAACTGCTCCAGGGGGGCATAGCGGGCCGCTTCGTCGATGCGACGCTTCAGATCGTCCTTGCTCTCCATGGCGCCAAACTTGGTGGTGACGAGGCCCAGCACCACCGTTTTGCCCTTGGGCAGGTAGCGCAGGGGCTTGAAGTCGCCGCTGCGGTCGTCGTCGTACTCCATGAAGTAGGCGTCCAGATCCATCTCCTTTAACAGCGCCTCGGCCACCGGCTCGTAGTTGCCGCTGGCGGCGTGTGTGCTCTTGAAGTTGCCACGGCACAGGTGCATGGCCAGCAGCATGCCAGGTGGCTTTTGGGCCACCACCAGGTTGATGAACTTGGCATAGCGGTGCGGTAGCTCATTGGGGTCATCACCGCGCTGGCGGGCAGCCTCACGCATTTTTTCGTCGCACAGGTAAGCCAGGTTCGTATCATCCATTTGCACATAGGTACAACCAGCGGCGGCCAGGCTGCGCAACTCATCGCCATAGGCGTTGGCCACATCCTGGTAGAAATCCGGGTCCAGCTCGGGGTAGTGCTGCTTGCTGATGCCGGCGCGCCCGCCGCGGAAATGCAGCATGGTGGGGGAGGGGATGGTGACCTTGGGCGTGCAGCCTGGCGCCACCCGGGACTTCAGGTACTGAAAGTCGGCCAACTGGATGTCTTTGACATGGCGCACCTTGTCGATCACACGCATGACCGGGGGGGCCAACTCCTGTGTGCCTTCGGGCTTCTGGATGGTGACCGGAATGTCGGTTTTGACACCACCGAGCTGCTCCAGAAAATCGATGTGGAAATAGGTGCGGCGAAACTCACCGTCGGTAATGCTCTTGAGCCCCACGTCTTGCTGAAACTGCACGATCTCGGCAATGGCCTTGTCTTCCTCGGCGCGCAGCTGCGCGGGCGTGATGTTGCCCTTGGCATGTTGCTCGCGGGCTTCCAGCAAGTAGCGCGGGCGCAAAAAACTGCCTACGTGGTCGTAGTGGGCGGGCAGGTGGTGTTCGTTCTGGGGCATGTCGGTCTCCTTGAGTGGTTCTGGCAAACATCGTAGACCCAAAAAATAAGCAGTTATTGAATACAGGAATAACTGAAATACGGCCTAAATAAGGCAAAAATATCCCAAAAACCACCACTAATGTATACATTAAGTATCCATGAAGACCGACAAACCCTCCTTTCCCCTGAACGCTTGGTACGCCGCCGCCTACGATGTGGAAGTGGCCCGCACCCTGTTGCCGCGCACCATCTGCAACCAGAAACTGGTGCTGTACCGCATGCTGGACGGCAGTGTGGCAGCGCTCGAAGACGCGTGTTGGCACCGACTGTTGCCGCTGTCGATGGGGCATCTGAATGGCGACGAGGTCACCTGCGGCTACCACGGCCTGGTGTTCAACGCGGAGGGGCGCTGCACCCACATGCCCAGCCAGGAAACGATCAACCCTTCAGCCTGCGTACGCAGCTACCCTGTGCTGGAGCGTCACCGCTTTGTCTGGATCTGGCCCGGCGACCCGGCCAAGGCCGACCCCGCGCTGGTGCCCGATCTGCACTGGAACGACGACCCAGCCTGGGCGGGCGACGGCAAGATGATCCGGGTGCAGTGTGACTACCGCCTGGTGGTGGACAACCTGATGGACCTCACGCACGAAACCTTTGTGCATGGCTCCAGCATCGGACAGCGCGCCGTGGCGGAGGCACCGTTTGTTGCCACCCATGGCGACCGCACCGCCACGGTCACGCGCTGGATGGACAACATCGATGCACCGCCATTCTGGGCCGGGCAAATCAAGCACGCACTGGGCTACGAAGGTCCGGTAGACCGCTGGCAGATCATCCGTTTCGAGGCGCCCTGTACCGTCACTATCGACGTCGGCGTGGCCCAGGCTGGCACAGGTGCCATTCCGCCCGGCGGCAACCAGGGCGATGCCAGCCTGAGCCAGCGCCAGCGGGGTGTGAACGGCTTTGTGCTCAACACCATCACGCCGGAGACCGATGGCAGCTGCCTGTACTTCTGGGCCTTTGCACGCAACTACTGCCTGGGCGAACAGGCTTTGACGCATAAGCTGCGGGAGGGCGTGGCCAGCATCTTCCGCGAGGACGAGTTGGTGCTGGAAGCCCAGCAAAAAGCGATCGAGGACCACCCCGGCTACACCTTCTACAACCTCAGCATCGACGCCGGCTCCATGTGGGCGCGCCGCCTGATTGACGGGCTGGTGGCCAAGGAACAGGTGGGGGGCGTGCAGGCACCCAGCGGTGTGATCCCGATACGTGCAGTGGCGGGTTGATATGGCTGCTGCTTCCAAATCACGCTTCCAGGGTGCTCCTGTTTCGATAGCTGCCGGCGCAGATGCCACAGGGGCTAGTGGCCAAAACAATGCCCAAAGCAGTGTCCAGGTGCAAGCTCTGCTGCGTCTGCGCGAGATGATTCTGGCCGGGGAATTGCCCGCTGGCGCCCGCATTGCCGAGCTCACCATCGTGGACAAGCTGGGCTTCTCGCGCACGCCCATACGTGCCGCGCTGATGCGGCTGGAGCAGGAGGGCCTGCTGGACGCATTGCCGCATGGCGGCTATGCGGTCAAAACTTTTTCCGAGCGCGATGTGTCCGACGCCATCGAGCTGCGTGGCACGCTGGAAGGGCTGTCGGCACGGCTGTGCGCCGAGCGCGGCGTGGCGCCCGTGGTGCTGGCCGAAGCGCGCGAATGCCTGGACGCGATTGACACCGTGCTGGCCGAGTCCGCGCTGGACGAGGCGGCGTTCTCGCGCTATGTGGACCTGAACGCACGCTTCCACGCCCTGCTGGGCGAAATGTCGGCCAGCGCCGTGGTGGCGCGTGAGCTGGAGCGGGTTTACAGCCTGCCGTTCGCTTCGCCCTCCGGCTTTGTGGTGGTGCAGGCCAATTCCCCCAGTGCGCGCGACATGCTCATCGTTGCACAAGACCAGCACCGTCAGGTGCTGGATGCCATTGAGCGCCGCGAGGGTAGCCGTGCCGAAGCCCTAATGCGCGAGCACTCGCGCCTGGCCCAGCGCAACCTGCGCGAGGCGGTGCACGGCCAGCAACTGCATGCCATGCCCGGTGTGCGCCTGATCCGCAAACGCAGCTAATCCCCCCAATTTTTACGAGCCCCCACATGCAGAGCCAACTCTCCTGGTCCACTGCCACCGTGCAGTCAGTGACCGACATCACCCCCACCGTGCGCGAATTTGTCCTGGTGCCTGCCGTGGCTGGCGACGCCGTGCGGTCCTACACACCCGGTGCGCATCTGCAGGTGGAGCTGCTGCTGCAGGGGCGCCCACAAACGCGTTCGTACTCGCTGGTGGGCCTGCCCGACGCTAGCGGCTACCGTATTGCCGTGAAGCGCGTAGAACACAGCCGGGGTGGCTCGCACGCCATGTGGCGCCTGGCCGTGGGGGACCGGCTGCGCATCAGCACGCCAGTGGGCCAGTTTGCCGCCAGCCAGCACGCCAGCGCCACACTGCTGGTGGCGGGCGGCATTGGTGTCACGCCGCTCGTCGGCATGGCGCAGCAGCTGGCGCCGCGGGCTACGCCCTTGCGCATGTTGCTGGCCGCGCGCACCACGGCCGAGCTGGCCTATGCCGAACCCCTGCGCGCGCTGTTGGGGGCGCGGCTGCTTACCCTGGCGTCTGACCAAGGCCAGCATGTGGACTTTGCAGCCGAAATTGCGGCGCTGCCCGCGGGCGCCCAGATGGTGGTGTGCGGCCCCAGTGGCATGCTAGAGGCCGCGCGGCTGTCTTGGGCACAGGCCGGGCGCCCCGCGGCCGATCTGCGGTTTGAAACCTTTGGCAATAGCGGGAGCTTGCCTGCACAGGCCTTCGACGTGCGCGTGGCGCCCCAGGGCCTGGCCTTGCAGGTGCCTGCCGACGGCAGCTTGCTGGAGGCGCTGGAGATGGCCGGTGTGCCCATGCTCTCCAACTGCCGCAAGGGCGAATGCGGGCTGTGTGCCACCAACGTGCTGTCGCTGGACGGCGAGATTGACCACCGCGATGTATTCCTGAGCCCGCATGAGAAGCAGGCCAACCAGCGCATCTGTGTCTGCGTGTCACGGGTGGTGGGGTGCATCACGCTGGACAGTGCGTACCGTCCAGAGAAAAATGCAATACCGGCGTAATTTTTCCGCGGGATATTGCAAAATGCTATATCAAAGAGTGGGGATTCTCGATTGCGCAAGTCCCATTTAGCGGCGATATTCCGCCCAGTGTGAGATGACAAAACCCCAACAGGAGACAGCACATGAACAAGCGTCACTTCCTTCGCGCCACCGCCCTGGCCAGCCTCGCCCTGGTCGGCACCGTGGCCCTCGCGCAGGACAATACCTTCAAGATCGGCCTGATCCTGCCCATGACCGGCCAACAGGCCACCACCGGCCGCCAGATTGAAGCGGCCGCCAAGCTCTACATGGCGCAGAACGGCGACATGATTGCTGGCAAAAAAGTCCAGCTCATCATCAAGGATGACACCAGCATCCCCGACGTGACCAAGCGCCTGGCACAAGAACTGGTGGTGAACGACAAGGTCAATGTGCTGGCCGGCATGGGCATCACGCCCTCTGCCCTGGCCACGGCAGCCATTGCCACCCAGTCCAAGACCCCGTTGGTGGTGATGGCTGCGGCTACCTCCAGCATCACCGAAGCCTCGCCCTACGTGGTCCGCACCAGCTTCACGCTGCCCCAGGCATCGGTGGCATTGGCCGACTGGGCGCCCAAGAACGGCATCAAAAAGGTCGTGACCCTGGTGTCGGATTACGGCCCTGGTATCGATGCCGAGAAATTCTTCAAGGAACGTCTAACCTTCAACGGCGGCCAAGTGACCGAAGCCCTGCGCGTGCCGCTGCGCAACCCGGACTTCGCGCCCTTCCTGCAAAAAGTGCGTGACCTGAAACCCGATGCGCTGTTTGTGTTCGTGCCCTCGGGTGCCGGCGCCGCGGTGATGAAGCAGTTCCTGGAGCGCGGCATGGACAAGGCCGGCATCAAGCTCATTGGCACTGGCGACGTGACCGATGACGACCAATTGAACGACATGGGCGACGGTGCCCTGGGTGTGGTTACCTCGCACCACTACTCCACGGCCCACCCCTCTGCCCTGAACAAGAAGTTTGTCGAGGCGTTCCAGAAGGCCAACAACAACCTGCGTCCCAACTTCATGGCCGTGGGTGGCTATGACGGCATGCGCGTCATCTACGAAGCGCTCAAGGCCACCAAGGGGGCGGGCGGCGGTGACGCCCTTCTGGCGGCCATGAAGGGCCAGATTTTTGAGAGCCCGCGCGGCCCGATGTTCATCGACGCGCAAACCCGCGACGTGGTGCAAAACATCTACCTGCGCAAGGTCGAGAAGAAAGACGGTCAGCTCTACAACATCGAGTTCGACGTAATCAAGGACGTGAAAGACCCCGGCAAGAACCGCTGAACACGGTACGCACCCCCAGGCAAAAAAGCGATGGCACTCCCCTCGCTTTTTTGTTGCCCGCGCGCTACCGTTGGGCCTGCTTTGCGAGATATGGATTGGTAAATTTATGTTGACCCTGCTTTTCGACGGCATCGCCTACGGCATGCTGCTGTTCATCCTGGCCGTAGGCCTGGCGGTGACCATGGGCCTGATGAACTTCATCAACCTGGCCCACGGCGCGTTTGCCATGGTGGGGGGCTACATCACCGTGCTCTTGATGCAGCGGCTCAATGTGCCCTTCCTGCTGTGCCTGCCAGCGGCGTTCATCGGGGCCGCCTTGCTGGGCGCCGTGCTGGAGCGCACGCTGTACCGCCCGCTGTACCACAAGCCCCACCTGGACCAGGTGCTGTTCTCCATTGGCCTGACCTTCATGGCCGTGGCCGCGGTGGACTACTTTGTGGGCTCTACCCAGCAAATCCTGCAACTGCCGGAATGGCTCAAGGGCCGCACCGAACTGGGCGAGGGCGCCTGGATGCTGGGCATGGGCCACTACCGCCTGTTCATCATCGCTGTCTGTGCCGCGCTTACCGTTGGGCTGCAATACATCCTCACCAAGACCCGCTTTGGCAGCCGCCTGCGTGCCTCGGTGGACGACCAGCGTGTGGCCGCAGGCCTTGGCATCAATGTCAACGTGGTCTTCCTTTCCACCTTTGCCGTGGGCTCGGGCCTGGCCGGCCTGGGCGGAGCGTTGGGTGCCGATGTGCTGGGCATGGACCCCACCTTTCCCCTCAAGTTCATGATTTACTTCCTGATCGTGGTCGCCGTGGGCGGCACATCCAGCATCACCGGACCATTGCTGGCCGCGCTGTTGCTCGGCATTGCCGACGTGGCCGGCAAGTACTACATCCCCAAGCTGGGGGCCTTCATCGTGTATAGCCTGATGATCTTGATTCTGGTTTGGCGCCCGCAAGGCCTGTTTGTGCGCAAGGGGGGCAAGGCATGACCACCACAACCTCCAACAAGCCCAACATCCTGTTGGCCGCACGCCGCTGGCGCTGGTGGGAAGTCGTGCTGTGGGCCGTGGCCCTGGCCTCGCCCTGGCTGCTGTCCAGCCACGCCCTCATCATCAACGAGATTGCCATCGTCGCGCTGTTTGCGCTCTCCCTGGACATCATCCTGGGTTACACCGGCATCGTCTCGCTGGGCCACGCCGCTTTCTTTGGCATGGGTGCCTACTCGGCCGCCCTGTTTGCCAAGCTGGTCATGCCGGACCCGCTGGTTGGGTTGGCTGTGGGCGTTGCCACCGCCACCGTGCTGGGCGCGGTCTGCAGCGTCACCATCCTGCGCGGCACCGACCTGACCCGTCTCATGGTGACTCTGGGTGTGGGCCTCATCCTCATGGAGCTGGCCAACAAGCTGGACTGGTTGACCGGCGGTGCCGACGGGCTGCAGGGCGTGGTCATGGGGCCGCTGCTGGGCCGCTTTGAGTTTGACCTGGCCGGCCAGACTGCAGCCTGGTACTCGCTCACCGTGCTGCTCCTTCTGTTTGTTCTCGCGCGCCGGTTTGTGGGTTCGCCGTTTGGTGCCACGCTCAAGGCCATCCATGACAACCGCCTGCGCGCCATGGCCATCGGTATTCCTGTGTCACAGCGCCTGGCCGTGGCCTACACCGTGGCCGCCGGTGCAGCCGGTGCGGCCGGTGCCCTGCTGGCCCAGACCTCGGGCTTTGCCTCGCTGGATGTGTTCGAGTTTCACCGCTCGGCCGATGTGATGCTGGTGCTGGTCATCGGCGGCGTGGGCTGGTTGTATGGTGGTGTGGCAGGTGCCCTGGTCTTCAAGCTCATGCAGGACTTCCTCTCCAACATCACCCCGCAGTACTGGACGTTCTGGATCGGTCTGTTCCTGGTGGTGCTGGTGCTGGTCGGGCGTGAACGCCTGGTGCGCCCCTGGACCTGGTTCTCCCGCAAGAAATCCTCCAGCGGAGGACAAGCATGAACACGACGATGCAAGCCTCTCCCAACACCGTGCTCAGCGCCCAGGGCCTGGTCATGAAATTTGGCGGCATCACCGCCACCAACAACGTCAGCCTGGACCTGAAGCAGGGCGCCCGCCATGCGCTCATTGGCCCCAACGGCGCAGGCAAGACCACACTGATCAACCTGCTGACCGGTGTGCTGCAGCCCACCGAGGGCCGTATCGTGCTCGAAGGCCAGGACATCACCGACCTGGCACCGCACCAGCGCGTGCGCCGCGGCATGGTGCGCACCTTCCAGATCAACCAGCTGTTTGACACGCTAAGCCCGATGGAAACCCTGGCCATGGTGGTCAGCCAGCACCAGGGCCTGGGCGGCAAGTGGTGGCAGCCGCTGGGCGCCAGCCGCCGCGTGACGGAGCGCTGCGAGCAATTGCTGGAGCAGTTCCACCTGACCAGCGTGATGGCGCAGGAAACCCGCGTGCTGGCCTATGGCAAGCGCCGCCTGTTGGAGATTGCGATTGCGCTGGCCTGCGAGCCACGCGTGCTGCTGCTGGACGAACCCGTGGCCGGTGTGCCCGCAGGTGAGCGTGAAGAGCTGCTCCAAACCGTGGCGGCCCTGCCCGCCGATGTGTCCATCCTTTTGATTGAACATGACATGGATCTGGTCTTCAGCTTTGCCAACCGCATGACGGTGCTGGTCAACGGCACCCTGCTCACGGAGGGCAACCCCGAACAGATTGCCAACGACCCGCAGGTCAAGGCCGTGTACCTGGGCCATGCCGAAGGTGAGGAGGCCCACCATGGCTGAGCTGCTCAAAGTCGAGAACCTGTCGGCTGGCTATGGCGAAGCCGTGGTGCTGCATGGTGTGTCCGTCAGCATCAACGAAGGCGAAACCCTGGCGCTGCTGGGGCGTAACGGCACTGGCAAGACCACCTTCATGAACACCCTGGCCGGCGCCACGCGACAGCACGGCGGCACCATCGCCCTGGGCGGCGTGACCCTGCACAAGCTGCCGCAGCACGAGCGTGCGGCGGCCGGCATTGGCTGGGTGCCGCAGGAGCGCAACATCTTCAAGTCGCTCACGGTGGACGAGAATCTCTCCGCCGTGGCCCGCCCCGCACGCGCCGGCCGCAAGGCGGCGATGTGGACGCCAGCGCGTGTGTACGAGCTGTTTCCGCGCTTGGCCGAGCGCAAGACCAACCTGGGTACACAGCTCTCTGGCGGCGAGCAGCAGATGCTGGCCGTGGGTCGTGCGCTGGTGCTCAATCCCACCCTGCTGCTGCTGGATGAGCCTTGCGAAGGACTGGCACCCATCATCGTGCAGGAGCTGCTGCGGGCCATTCGCCGCATCACACGGGAAGAGGGCCTCTCCGCCATCATCGTGGAGCAGCATCCGCAGGCTATCCTGGCCATCAGCGATACCGCTGCGGTGCTGGACCGCGGCACGGTGGTGCACAGCGGCACGGCCAAGGGGCTGCAAGACCAGCCGGCGTTGTTGGACAAGCTGCTGGGCGTAGCACGGTAGCACTATGAATTTGATAGCTGGTGGCGCAATATTTACGGGGGCTAGAGGCCTGAAATCTATGAAGACTATGTCCAGGCTGCTTTCCTCGGTACTGGCCACTGTGCTGGCTGGCGCGCTCGGCGTGGCGCCTGCGCTGGCGGATACCTACCCGTCGAAACCGATTCGCCTGGTGGTGCCGTTTGGTGCCGGCGGTGTGGCCGACCTGACCGCGCGCACCGTGGCGCAGAAGATGTCCGAGTCCCTGGGGCAAGCCATTGTGGTGGACAACAAGCCCGGCGCGGGCGGGGTGGTGGCAGGCGACGCCGTGGCCAAGGCAGAGCCCGATGGCTACACGCTGCTGCTCATGTCCAATGGCACCGCGGTGAGTGCTGGCTTGTTCAAGAGTCTGCCGTTTGATGCCCAGCGCGACTTTGCACCCATCTCCACCCTGGGCTACTTTGATCTGGCCGTGCTGGCCTCGCCCAATGCACCCTACAAGACCATGACCGATCTGCTGGCCTATGCCAAGGCCAACCCGGGCAAGCTCAATGTGGGCACCATCAATATTGGCAGTACGCAGAACCTGGCCGCCGAGCTGCTCAAAACCCGCGCGGGCGTGGACTTTCTGGTCGTGCCCTTCAACGGCACCCCCGCACTGACCACGGCGTTGCGTGGCGGGCAGATCGACGTGGCGGTGGAAATTCTCGGCCCCATGATGGGTCAGGTGAGTTCCAAGGCCGTGCGCCCGCTGGCCGTGCTGAGCGATACGCGCGCCAGCCTGCTGCCCGATGTGCCCACGCTGATGCAAAGCGGTGTGAAGGACTTTGATGTGTCGTCCTGGAACGCGCTGGCCGCGCCGGCCAAGACACCCAAGGACGTGATCGCCCGCCTGAACCGGGAAGTGCAGGCCGCGCTGAACTCGCCTGATGTGAAGAAAAAGCTGTACGAGCTGAACGTCGAAGCGCGCGGCTCCACGCCCGAGAAGCTGGGCGAGCTGCTGGCCAGCGAAATCAAGCGCTGGAGCGATGTGATCGCCAAAGCGAACGTACCCAAACTCTGAGTCCCAAGCTTGCTGGATATCCTGGCCATCACCGGCCCCATCTACCTCTGCATTGCCGCAGGCTTTCTGGCGACGCGCTACGGCGTTTTCAGCAAAGCGGACATGCGGGTGCTGGGCAAGTTCGTGCTGAACTTTGCGCTGCCCGCCTTGCTCTTCAACGCAGTGTCACAGCGCCCGTTGCGTGAGGTCATGCACGCTGACTACCTGCTGGCCTATGGCCTGGGCTCCTGCACCATGCTGGTCGGCGGCTATGCCTGGGCGCGTTGGGTGGACAAGGGAGAAAAAACCTACCGCGCCTACTTCGCCATGGGGATGTGCTGCTCCAACAGTGGGTATGTGGGCTATCCGGTGGTGTCGCTCACGCTCGGTGCCATTGCGCCGGTGGCACTGGCGCTGAACATGGTGGTCGAAAACCTGGTGAAGCTGCCCATCCTCATGTCACTGGCCGATGCCGGCGAGGCTCAACCAGCAGGTCACCGCCGCAGCCTATGGCGTGTGCTGGTGTCCACCGTGCTGGGCTTGCTGCGTACCCCCATGTTGGTCGCCATCCTGGCGGGATTTGTGTGTTCGGTGCTGGAGTGGCATTTGCCAGGCCCGCTGGGCCGGACGGTGACGCTGTTCTCGCAGGCCACCACCGCCGTGGCGCTGTTTGTCATCGGCGGCGCGCTAGTGGGCCTGCGCTTGCAGGGCAAGCGCCGCATGGTGGGCAAGATCGTGATCGGCAAGCTGATGTTGCACCCGCTGTGCGTATTCATTGCGCTGACCTGGATATCGCCTATCAGCGACCCCCAGTTGCGCACCGCCGCGTTGCTGTTCGCCGCCATGCCCATGCTGGGCATTTACCCGCTGTTGGCACAACGGCATGGCCATGAAGATGTGAGTGCCGCCGCACTGCTGGCCACCACCATCGCCTCGTTCTTCACGCTGAATCTGTTGCTGCTGGCGCTGAAGCACTACCCGCTTTGACGGCAACCAGCGTGTTGACCGCCTGGATTGCCGCATCCCGCGTAGGCCAGGTTCTGCCGTGGTCGAACAAGGGTGGGCGTGATTCAACGTGGATGATCTCGATGTACCAAGGGCCACTGGGGGTGTGGCACAGCTTGGCCATGTAGTGCTGGCTGCCTGCTACGCCCGGAACATATTCTTCGATGGGCTCTGGTTGTTCCATGGTCATAAGGTCTCTGTGCAAATCCCTATTTTGCGCCGGCAGAACCATGCGAACAATCCTGGCCACGGTAATCGGTAGGTCACTGCAAGACGGCTTGCGCAACAGCCGTGTAGGTGGGGATTCCCAGAATGATGTTCATCGGAAACGTGACGCCCAGGCTCAAACCGAAGTACAGGGAGGGGCTCGCTTCCGGAAGTGCATAACGCAGTACCGCTGGAACAGCAATGTAAGAAGCACTGGCAGCAAGAACCATCAGCAGGGCGCCATCGCCGGGGGGTAGATGGAGCAGGTGCGCCAGGCCGAGCGCAAGACTTGCATGCGTGACGGGGCCCAACACGGCGTATGCGAGAAAGACGGGCGACTTTCCCCGGATGTTCGACAAATTGCGCGCAGCCATCAGCCCCATATCCAGCAGGAAAAATGACAGCATTCCCTTGAAAAGGTCGCCGGAAAACGGCTGCATGGCCGCCTTTCCGGTGTCGCCGGTGATCAGTCCCACCGCCATGGCACCCAGGAGCAAGAGCTGTGCGCCGTCGGTAAACGACTCATGCAGTATCTTGCCGATCGATACCCTCGGCATCTTGGTCGGCCCCTGCATGACTGCCGCACCGCTGGCCAGTGCAACCACGCCTTCACCCGCCCGTTGTCTCAGGGTGTTGGCGAATATCACCGCCATCACGATGGCAGGTGACTCCATCAACGCCATCGCAGCAGCCATGTGCCCGCCGTAGGGGATCTGCTGATTTTCCAGGTACTGCACCGTGGTCACGAAGGTCACGGCACTGACCGAACCATAAGTAGCCGCGACCGCTGCGGCATCAAACCCCGAGACGAATCGCCGCAGGACGCTGTAGCCCAGCATCGGAATGGCCACTGCCAAAACGATGGCAGCTGCAATGGTGGCTCCCACTTTGTCGCTCAGCCCTGAATGGGAGAGCGCAAACCCGCCCTTCAGGCCCAGAGCCATCAACAAATACAGAGACAAGAATCGTGAAATGGCTGGTGGAATCTCAAGGTTCGACTTGGCTGTTCCAGCCAGCACGCCGAAAACAAAGAAAAGGATTGCGGGGTCAAGCAGGTTTTGCATAAGGGTTCTCCTGGCCCCCATACTAAAAATCCTCTCATGGTTTGTAAAATCGATTCTTATGTGCTTGCATATAGATAAATATCTATGAATATCACTTTCCGACAGCTCCGGTTATTTCTTGCCTTGGCGGAGACCGGCAGTGTGAGTGCGGCCGCCAAGGCCATGCATGTCACGCAGCCCACGGCTTCGATGCAGTTGAAAGAGGTGTCCCAGTCAGTGGGGATGCCGCTTTACGAAGTGATTGGAAAGAAAATCTACCTGACGGACGTGGGCAAGGAGTTGGCTACGACGGCGCGTGCCGTAGCCCAGACGTGGGATGCGTTTGAACAGGGCGTGGATGCAGCCAAAGGCCTGTCGCGCGGCCGATTGAGGGTGGCGGTGGTCAGCACCGCAAAATATTTCATGCCGCGTCTCATCGGCAGCTTTTGCAAGAAGCACCCCGCTGTTGACATCTCGTTGGAAATTCTCAACCGCGATGGCGTCGTCCACCGCATGCGTGAGAACCTGGACGACATCTACATCATGTCCATGCCGCCCGCCGACATGGACTTGAGCGACGAAGTGTTCATGTCCAACCCCATTGTGCTGATTGCGCCCACTGCATCTCCGCTGGTCAAGCAGAGCGCCGTTGCAATGCCCGAACTCTCCCAGCATCGCTTCATCTTGCGTGAAAAAGGCTCGGGTACGCGTATGGCTGCAGAGCGGTTTTTTCGGACAGAAAAATTTCGTCCAGATGTCCGGCTGGAGCTGGGCAGCAATGAGGCTGTGAAGGAGTCCGTTGCGGGCGGGCTGGGCTTGGGTATTGTGTCCAGCCACGTTTTGCATGGCCTGGACAAAGAGCATGGCGTGCGTGTGGTGGATGTCCAGGGCTTTCCCCTTCCATCCGCGTGGCACATCGTGCATCCGTCCAGCAAGCGGCTGTCTCCGCTGGCGCAGGCATTCAAGCGGCACATGCTGGAAGAAGTCAAACGCCGCAAATGGGGGTGAGCCACTCTTCGGTGTGAGCGGGTCGCGCTAGTGGTGGATGGCTTTGAGTACCACCTGGCTTACCACGTCCATGGCCTTGCGCTGCGTTTGCGTGGTGGGCCGGCGGGCTGACCACACCAGCATCAGCTGGCTCATGATGCGCGGGCTGTGGATGGACTGCACGGTGAAGGTGCCGGGGTTGTCAAAGTTGCTCAGCGTGTAGCTGGGCAGCACGGCGTGGCCCATCCCTTCTTTCACCAGGTTCAGGATGGCGTTGAGGCCATCGACCTCCAGCATCACCTCGGGGCGTCGGCCAATGGCCATCATTTCGCCCTCAATGAGGATGCGAAACGCGTTCGGCCGGCTGGGCAAAATCAGTGGCAGGTCGGCCACATCCTTGAGGCTGATCGCGGGCGCGGCCTTGGTCTTTTTGCCTGCCGCACCGGCCTGCGGGTTGTGTGAGATCAGCGAGAGTTCGTCCTCGTCCAGCGTGCTCATTTCCAGCTCGGTGCTCTGCCCGGGGTTGTAGAGCACGGCCATGTCCAGGTTGCCCAGGCGCAGGCCTTCGTGCATCTGCACCGAGAAGCCTTCGGTCAACGTCAGTTGCGCCTGCGGCAGGTGTTCGCGAAACGCCAGCACCAAGGGCACGGTGATGAGCTTGGACAGGCTGGGGGGCAGGCCGATGGACACGCGCCCGGCCAGCGCGCCGCGCGCCGCGCCCAACTCTTCGCGCGTGAGCTGCACCTGGTGCAGAATGCCGCGCCCGTGCTCCAGCAGCAGCTTGCCTGCCTCGGTGGGCACGGCGCCGCGGCCATTGCGCGTCAGCAGGTTTTGCCGCAGCTCCACCTCCAGCAGGCGGATTTGTCGGCTCAACGCGGGCTGGGCCACGTCCAGCGAGATGGAGGCGCGCGTGAAACTGCCCAGCTCGGCCACCCGCACAAAGTATTCCAGCTGTTTCAGGTCCATGGCAGGTCTCCAGATAAGGGTGTGGCATCAGCGAATAGCTGCGGCTGAATTATGCCAATTTGAGATAGCTGCTAGTGCCCCCCTTGCCTTATCAAATGGCGGCCTGCCGACCAGAATACCGAGCATGTCCAACACCGTCCCCACTCCTTCCGTGGCCCTGAAGTGCATCTCGTCCATGGCCACACGCCTGCTGCTCAATGCGCTGGCGGCGGACTTCACGGCCCAGACCGGCCAGGCTGTCGTCATTGAGTCCGTGGGCGGGGTGGATGCGGCCAAGCGCGTGCAGGCCGGTGAGGTGTTTGACGCCGTGTTTCTCGCGTCCGACGCCATCGACAAGCTGATCGCCGCCGGCCATCTGCAAGGTGCCCGCGTGGACCTGGTGCATTCCGGAGTGGCCGTGGCGGTGCCCACCGGTGCGCAGACGCCCGATATTTCCTCGGAAGACGCGGTGCGCACCGCGGTGCTGGCCGCGCCCACGCTGGGCTATTCCACCGGCCCCAGCGGCGTGGCCTTGGTCAAGCTGTTCGAGCGTTGGGGCATTGCCGAAGCCTTGCAAAGCCGCATCGTGCAGGCGCCGCCCGGCGTGCCCGTGGGCGCGCTGGTGGCGCGCGGCGAGGTGGCGTTGGGCTTCCAGCAGTTCAGCGAGCTCATCCATGTCGAGGGCATCACCATCGTGGGCCCGCTGCCGCCCGCCATCCAGATCACCACCACCTTCTCGGCCGGCGTGGGCAGCCAGTCTGCCCAGCCCGAGGCGGTGCGCGCGTTGTTGGCCTTCATGGCCTCACCCCAGGTCGCAGCGGCCAAGCAGCGCGAGGGCATGCAGCCCGCCTGAGCCATCCCATTTGAAAAGAACCCCAGGAGACACCCGTGAAAAAGCCCCTGATCATTGACTGCCACGGCCACTACACCACCGCGCCCAAGGCGCTGGAAAACTGGCGCAACGCCCAGATCGCCAACCTCAATACGTCCGAGCTGGGCCCCAAGGTGGCGGACCTCAAGATCAGCGACGACGAGTTGATCGAGACCATTGAGCAGAACCAGCTGCGCCTGATGAAGGAGCGTGGCTCGGACCTCACCATCTTCAGCCCGCGCGCCAGCTTCATGGCCCATCACATCGGCGACTTCAACACCAGCGCCACCTGGGCCGCCATCTGCAACGAGCTGTGCTTCCGCGTGAGCCAGCTCTTCCCGGACAACTTCATCCCCGCGGCCATGCTCCCGCAAAGCCCCGGTGTGGACCCGGCTACTTGCATTCCCGAGCTGGTGAAGTGCGTGGAGCAGTACGGTAACGTGGGCATCAACCTCAACCCCGACCCTAGCGGCGGCCATTGGAACTCCCCCCCGCTGAGCGACAAGCACTGGTTCCCCATCTACGAGAAGATGGTGGAGTACGACATCCCCGCGATGATCCACGTCAGCACCAGCTGCAACGCCTGCTTCCACACCACCGGCGCCCACTATCTGAACGCGGACACCACGGCCTTCATGCAGTGCCTGTCCAGCGACCTGTTCAAGCACTTCCCCACGCTCAAGTTCCTGATTCCGCATGGCGGTGGCGCCGTGCCTTACCACTGGGGCCGTTTCCGCGGCCTGGCGCAGGAGCTGAAGAAGCCGCTGCTGGAAGAGCATTTGCTCAACAACATCTACTTCGACACGTGTGTGTACCACCAGCCCGGCATTGATTTGCTCAATACCGTGATCCCGGTCAAGAACGTGCTGTTTGCTTCCGAGATGATTGGCGCTGTGCGTGGCATCGACCCGCAGACTGGCAACTACTACGACGACACCAAGCGCTATATCGAGGCGTCCAAGATTTTGAGCAACGAGGACCGGTTTGAGATTTACGAGGGGAATGCGCGGCGGGTGTTTCCGCGCTTGGATGCGGCTTTGAAAGCGAAAGGCAAGTAACTCTGCGGGGTTTGGGGGGGTCGGGGTGGCCATGCGTTTTGCTGCGTGTCCCCCGCCCGCTTTGCGGGCTCCTCCTTTACCTCCGCAAAACGCATGGCCACCCCGCTCCTTGCTGGCGTGCTTGAAGCGGGGAGTGAAGAATTTTGTTCGCAGCGGTGGAGTAGGGGTGAGTGCCGCAGCGAAGTCAAGGAGGAGCCCGCAAAGCGGGCGGGGGACATGAGCGGAGGCACTCTCCCCTGATCCGCCGCGGAGCCAGCTAAAACATAGACGAGAAATATTCAGGAGAAACAGAAATGTACGAATTAGGCGTTGTCTACAGAAACATCCACCGCGCTGACCGCGCAGCGGCAGACGGCTTGGCCGCACTCGGCTCTGCCACCGTGCACGAAGCCATGGGCCGCGTGGGCCTGCTCAAGCCCTATATGCGCCCCATCTACAGCGGTCAGCAGGTGTCTGGCACGGCTGTTACCGTGCTGCTGCAGCCCGGTGACAACTGGATGATGCATGTGGCTGCGGAGCAGATCCAGCCTGGCGATATCGTGGTGGCCACGGTGACTGCGGAGTGCACCGACGGATTTTTCGGTGACCTGTTGGCCACCAGCTTCCAAGCCCGCGGCGCGCGCGCGCTCATCATCGACGGTGGCGTGCGCGACGTGAAAGAGCTGCAGCGCATGGGCTTTCCCGTTTGGAGCAAGGCTATCAGCAGCAAGGGCACCATCAAGGCAACCCTGGGCTCAGTCAACATACCCATCGTGTGCGCCGGCATGCTGGTGACACCCGGAGATGTGATCGTGGCGGATGATGACGGCGTGGTCTGCGTGCCCGCAGCGCGCGCCGCCGCCACGCTGGAAGCCGCGCAAAAGCGCGAAAGTTTTGAAGGCGAGAAGCGCGCCAAGTTGGCAGCCGGTGTGCTGGGCCTGGACATGTACAAGATGCGCGAGCCTTTGGCGGCGCTGGGTTTGAAGTACTTCGACTGAGGGCGTGACATGAGCAAACCTACTTCGGGTGACTTCGCCAAGACTGCGGGCTGGTTGGACTGGTACACCGGTCCGGCCACGCCCGCGTTCAAATTGCCCGCTGGCGCAGTCGATGCGCACTGCCATGTGTTCGGCCCGGGCGCCGAGTTTCCGTATGCGCCAGAGCGCAAGTACACGCCGTGTGACGCCTCCAAAACGCAACTCTTTGCGCTACGTGACCATCTGGGCTTTGAGAAAAACGTTATCGTGCAGGCCACTTGCCACGGTGCGGACAACCGTGCCATGGTGGATGCGCTGCTGGCCAGCCATGGCAAAGCGCGGGGCGTGGCCACGGTCAGGCGCAGCGTTACCGATGAAGAAATCCAGGCCATGCATGACGCCGGTGTGCGTGGCTTGCGCTTCAACTTCGTCAAGCGCCTGGTGGACTTCACACCCAAGGACGAGCTGATGGAGATTGCCAGCCGCATCGCGAAATGGGGCTGGCATGTGGTGATCTACTTTGAGGCGGTGGACCTGCCCGAGCTGTGGGACTTCTTCACCGCGCTGCCGACCACCGTGGTGGTGGACCACATGGGCCGGCCGGATGTGTCGCTGCCGGTGGATGGACCTCAGTTCGCGTTGTTTGAAAAGTTCATGCGTGAGCACAGCAATGTATGGAGCAAGGTAAGTTGTCCTGAGCGTTTGAGCGTGACGGGCCCCAAGGCCCTGAACGGCGAACAGAACGCCTACCGCGATGTGATTCCCTTTGCCAAGCGCATCGTGGAGCAGTTCCCCGACCGCGTGTTGTGGGGCACCGACTGGCCGCACCCCAACCTGAAGGACCACATGCCCGACGACGGCTTGCTGGTGGACTTCATTCCCCACATCGCCCCCACTTCCGAGCTGCAACGCAAGCTGCTGGTGGACAACCCCAACCGCCTCTATTGGCCTGAAACTCTTAAAGACTGATATGGCACTCGACAAACCCTACCAGGACATTCCCGGCACCATCATTTTTGATGCCGAACAAAGCCGCAAGGGCTACTGGCTCAACCAGTTTTGCATGAGCCTGATGAAGGCGGAGAACCGCACCCGCTTCAAGGCCGACCAGCGTGCCTACCTGAACGAATGGCCCATGAGCGAGGAGCAGAAGCAGGCCGTCATCGACATGGACCTGAACCGCGCCATGCAACTGGGTGGCAACATCTACTTCCTGGCCAAGATCGGCGCCACCCACGGCAAGAGCTTCCAGCAGATGGCGGGCAGCATGACCGGCATGACCGAAGAGGAATACCGCGCCATGATGATCGCCGGCGGCCGCTCGGCCGAAGGCAATCGCCACCTCGGTGAGGACGGCGACGCCCAACCCCACCGACAACCCCAAGGCCAAGCTGGCAAGAAAGAGAGTGCCTGAGATGGCCCGCATTACCGCCTCCGTTTACACCTCCCACGTGCCGGCCATCGGCGCCGCCATGGATCTGGGCAAGACCCACGAAGACTATTGGAAACCGCTGTTCGCAGGCTACGACTTCTCCAAGCAATGGATGAAGGACAACAAGCCCGACGTGATCTTTCTGGTCTACAACGACCATGCCACTGCGTTCAGCCTGGACCTGATTCCCACCTTTGCCATCGGCACGGCATCCGAATACACCCCGGCGGACGAAGGCTTCGGTCCCCGCCCCGTGCCCAAGGTGAAGGGCCACCCGGATCTGGCTTCGCACATCGCGCATTCCGTCATCCAGCAAGACTTTGACCTCACCATCGTGAACAAGATGGATGTGGACCACGGCCTGACCGTGCCCCTGAGCCTGATGTGCGGTGAGAAAGACCCGGTCAAGGACAGTTGGCCCTGCCCGGTGATTCCGTTTGCGGTGAACGTGGTGCAGTACCCCGTGCCCAGCGGCCAGCGCTGCTTCAATCTGGGCAAGGCCATCCGCAAGGCGGTGGAGAGCTATGACGAAGACTTGAATGTGCACATCTGGGGCACGGGCGGCATGAGCCACCAGCTGCAGGGCGCGCGTGCCGGTCTCATCAACCGTGCGTGGGACAACGCCTGGCTGGACCAGATGATCACCGACCCCGCGGCCTGCGCCGCCACGCCGCACATCGACTACGTGCGCGAAGCCGGTAGCGAAGGCATTGAGCTCGTGATGTGGCTGATCGCCCGTGGCGCCATGTCGGACGTACCCTACGATGCTACAGATTTGGAAGCTGCTCGCGCCCATTCTGTGGGGGTTGCACACCGTTTTTACCATGTGCCCGCCAGCAACACGGCAGTGGGGCATGTGATTTTGGAGAACAACTGACATGAGCAAACCCATCAAAGTTGCGCTGGCTGGTGCCGGCGCGTTTGGCGTCAAACATCTGGACGGCATCAAGTACATCGAGGGCGTGGAAGTTATCTCCCTCATCGGCCGTGAACTGGACAAGACCCAGGAAGTCGCCGCCAAGTACGGTGTAGGCCACGTGACGACTGAGCTGTCTGAAAGCTTGGCAATCCCTGAGCTGGACGCAGTGATTTTGTGTACCCCCACCCAGATGCACGCTGAGCAAACACTGGCTTGTTTGAAAGCCGGCAAGCACGTGCAAGTGGAAATTCCGCTGGCTGATAGCTGGGCCGGCGCTGATGCCGTGGTGGCTGAGCAGAAGAAGACCGGTCTGGTCGCCATGTGCGGCCACACCCGCCGCTTCAATCCCAGCCACCAGTACGTTAACCAGCAGATCACGGCTGGCAAGTTCAACATCCAGCAGATGGATGTGCAAACCTACTTCTTCCGCCGCACCAACACCAACGCGCTGGGCCAGGCCAGATCCTGGACCGACCACTTGCTGTGGCACCACGCCGCCCACACGGTGGACCTGTTCGCCTACCAGGCCAACAGCCCCATCGTGCAGGCCAACGCCATCCAGGGCCCCATCCACCCGGTGCTGGGCATCGCCATGGACATGAGCATCCAGCTGCGCGCGGCCAATGGCGCCATTTGTACGCTGTCCCTGAGCTTCAACAACGACGGTCCCTTGGGTACCTATTTCCGCTACATCGGCGACACGGCGACCTACATCGCGCGCTACGACGACCTGTTCACCGGCAAGGAAGAAAAGATCGACGTGAGCCAGGTCGCGGTGAGCATGAACGGCATCGAGCTGCAGGACCGCGAATTCTTTGCCGCCATCCGCGAAGGCCGCGAGCCCAACTCCAGCGTGGGCCGCGTACTGGACTGTTACCGCGTGCTGCACCAGTTGGAGCAGCAACTGGCGCAGCAGAAGTAGGGCGCAGACCTACAATGCAACGCCATGCGGGTGCTCGCCCGCATGGCGTTTTTCATTGAGGTGTTTGCATATGGCCTTTCCCCTGGAACCCGACACCGTTTCGCACGGCATTCAGCTCTCGGTGGCTCCCGTGTTTCTGCTCACCGCGGTGTCGGGCATGATTGGTGCGGTGGCTGGCCGCCTGGCGCGCATCATCGATCGGGCGCGCACGGTGGAGCAGCACATCAAGCACCAGACCCACCCCGAAGAGACGGATGCCAACTACGCCGAGCTGGCCGAGCTGCGCACACGCGGCCTGCTAGCCAATGCCTGCATTGCGTTGCTCACGCTGTGCGGCATTTTGATCGGGGTCACCATCATGGTGTTGTTCCTGGGCGAGACCATCGATTTTCCTGGCCTGCGCATTTCCATCTTCACCTTTCTGGGTGGCGTGGGCTGCTTTCTGCTCGCGTTGCTATGCTTCATGGCCGAGACGTTAATTGCCACGCGGCTGCTCAATTTCGGGAAGAAAGGTACGCTGCCGCCGCAGCGCCCATGACTGCACCTTAAACAGCGCGTTAGACGCGCTGCACTTCTACTGCGCAGTCGTAGAACGTGGGCGCCCGGCCCATGTCGGTGAGGCGTTGGCTGGTTAGTTCGTTCACATTCGTGCCGTCGCGCCCCAGCTTGCGCCACCACACGCCCAGCCCATTCACCACGCCGGGCCGCGCCCGGTCCGACACGCGGGCCACGCATTCGTAGGCACCGCGCGCGTTGAACACGCGCACTACCGCGCCGTCATCAATCTGGCGTGCCGCAGCGTCGCTGGCGTGGATTTCCACCAGTGGCTCACCTTCGATGTCGCGAAGGCTTTTCACGTTCACAAACGTGGAGTTGAGGAAGTTGCGCGCGGGCGGTGAAATCATGGCCAGCGGGTAACGCGCATCGGCGCCCGCGGGTTCGTAGTTGGGCACAAAGTCGGGCAGGCCGTCTTGCCCCTGGCGGGCCAGGCGTTCACTGAAAAATTCGCACTTGCCGCTGGGCGTGGGGAAGTTGCCTTGGGCAAACGGAGCCTCGGGCACCTGCAGTGGCGCAAAGCCGCGGGTCAGCAGCGACTCAAAGTCCACCTTGTCGCCAAAGGCGGTGCGGCACAGGCTTTCGTCCGTCTCCGCAAACACGGCTTCGGTGTAGCCCATGTGGCGCGCCAGGTCGCGGAAGAACTGGGTGTTGGTGCGCGCCTCGCCCAGCGGGGTGATGGAAGGACGGTTCAGCAGGATGTCGGTGTGGCCGTAGCTGCTGTGCACATCCCAGTGTTCCAGCTGCGTGGTGGCGGGCAGCACGTAGTCGGCATAGTCGGCCGTGTCGGTCTGGAAGTGCTCCAGCACGACGGTGAACAGGTCCTCGCGCGCAAAGCCCTGCACCACCTTGGTGGAGTCAGGCGCCACGGCCACGGGGTTGCTGTTGTAGACGATGACCGCCTCCACGGCGGGGCCAAAGGCTTCGCTGGCGGGGCGCAGCAGGTCGTCGCCAATGGTGCTCATGTTGATCGTGCGCGGGTTGCGGCCGGCCAGCAGCTCGGGCCGCTCCAGGGCGGCCGCCTGCACCGGCACATAGCCCGAGCTGGACAGCAGCACGCCGCCGGCACGGTGGCGCCAGGCGCCGATGAGTGCGGGCAGACAGGCAATGGCGCGCACCGCATTGCCGCCGCCACGCGTGCGTTGCAGCCCATAGTTCATGCGAATGGCCGCAGGCTTGCCCTGCTTGCCGGTTTCCCCATAGTCACGTGCCAGTGACGCCACCTGTTCCGCGGTGATGCCGCAGACGGCGGCCACGCGTTCGGGCGGCCACTCCAGCGCGCGCGCGCGCAGGGCGTCCCAGCCCAGGGTGTGGCGGGCAATGTAGTCGTTGTCCAGCCAGTCGTGGGTGATGAGCTGGTGCATCAGGCCCAGCGCCAGTGCGGCGTCGGTACCGGGCAGCAGGGCAATGTGCTCGTGGCATTTCTCGGCAGTCTCGGTGCGGCGCGGGTCGATGCAAATCACCTTGGCGCCATTGCGCTTGGCCGTTTGCACGTGGCGCCAGAAGTGCACATTGCTGCCAATGGAGTTGCTGCCCCAGATGAGGATCAGTTGCGACTCGGCGAAGAATTCGACACGTGTGCCGACCTTGTTGCCCAGGGTCTGGCTCAGGGCCTCAGCGCCGGCCGATGCACAGATGGTGCGGTCCAGGCGCGATGCGCCCAACTTGTTGAAGAAGCGTGCCGCCATGCCTTCTCCCTGCACCCGGCCCATGGTGCCAGCGTAGCTATAGGGCAGGATTGTTTCAGCGCTCCGGCCTCCGCGGTTGGCGATCTGGCCCAGGCGTTGTGCAATGTCGGCCAAGGCAACCTCCCAGCTCACAGTCTCAAACTGGCCGCTGCCCTTGGGTCCGACACGGCGCAGCGGACGCAGCACGCGCTCGGGGTGGTAGGTGCGTTCGGTGTAGCGCGACACCTTGGTGCACAGCGCGCCATTGGTGGCCGGATGGTCCGCGTTGCCTTGCACCTTGATGGCGATGCCACCTTGCACGGTCACCACCATGGAACAGGTGTCGGGGCAGTCGTGGGGGCAGGCGCCCAGGACTTTGGATTCGGGGGCGGCGGGAGAAATCTCTGGGTGCATGGCTCTACTTTAGCGAGTCTGACCCGGGCCTGCCGTGAGGGCGGTGCACAATCCATGTCCTTGCTGGAGTTCTCCCCATGAAACTGCTAGACCCCATTGTTGCCAATACCCCCCAAATTGCCGCCTTGCGCCGTGATTTGCACGCCCACCCTGAGCTGTGTTTTGAAGAGGTGCGTACCGCCGACCTTGTGGCCGCCAAGCTGACCGAATGGGGCATCCCCATCCACCGCGGCCTGGGCACCACGGGTGTGGTCGGTATCGTCAAGGCCGGCACTTCCAGCCGCGCGCTGGCCTTGCGTGCCGACATGGACGCGCTGCCCATGCAGGAGTTCAACACCTTTGCCCACACCAGCCAGCACCCCGGCAAGATGCACGCTTGCGGCCACGACGGCCACGCCGCCATGTTGCTGGGCGCGGCCCAGTACCTGGCGCAGCACCGCAACTTTGATGGCACGGTGTACCTGGTGTTCCAGCCGGCCGAAGAAGGCGGTGGCGGTGCGCGCGAGATGATCAAGGATGGCTTGTTTGAGCAGTTCCCGGTCGAGGCCGTGTTTGGCATGCACAACTGGCCTGGCATGCGCGCCGGCACGTTTGCCGCCAGCGCGGGGCCAGTCATGGCGTCCAGCAACGAATTCAAGATCACCATCACCGGCAAGGGCGGCCACGCCGCCATGCCGCACAACGCCATCGACCCCGTGGTGGTGGCCTGCCAGATGGTGCAGGGCTTCCAGACCATCATCAGCCGCAACAAGAAGCCGATTGATGCGGGGGTGATCTCGGTGACCATGATCCACACGGGCGAAGCCACCAATGTGATACCCGACCACTGCGAGATCCAGGGCACGGTGCGCACTTTTACTATCGAGGTGCTGGACATGATCGAGCAGCGCATGCGCGAGCTGGCCCAGCACACCAGTGCGGCGTTTGGGACCACGTGTGCCTTCGAATTTGTGCGCAACTACCCGCCCACCATCAATGCGCCCAAAGAGGCCGAATTTGCACGCAAGGTCATGGCCAGCATCGTGGGTGAAGACAATGTGCTGGCACAAGAGCCCACCATGGGGGCGGAAGACTTTGCCTACATGCTGCAGGCCAAGCCGGGCTGCTACAGCTTCATTGCCAACGGCGACGGTGCCCACCGCGAGATGGGCCACGGTGGCGGGCCTTGCATGTTGCACAACCCGAGCTACGATTTCAATGACGAACTGCTCCCGCTAGGCGCCACCTACTGGGTCCGACTGGCCGAACAATGGCTCGCGCCGCAGTCCTGAAATACGTATGATCAAGACAGAATGTAACGGGAGGTAACCATGACCAACTGGAGCGAACTCAGTCCCCGAGAGCATCCCCCCGGTCTGCCCCGTGCGACCCAACGGCAAATTCAGGCGGGGGTGACCCGCTACACCTTTGTCCATGACGATCTGGAGATCGACGATCCGTCGCTGGACATGAGCGGCAGACATTTCGTGTCTCCACGCGAATACGGTTTCAGCATCCGCGGTTTCCAGGGCGGCAAAACCGCCTGGGCGCGTGACTTTGCCAACGGCACCATGCTCGTGGTGAATGGCGACGGGCAGTCCCACGTGCTCTCACCCCGTGGGCCGTCTCGTGTGCTGTTTGTGGCGCGCGATGGCACGCTCTTGCAGGACAGCGGCGCCGTGGCGAGCACGCCTCACCGCGCGCCGGATCTGGCCACCATCCGTCTCACGCTGACCGCCACGGTGGACTTGCAGGGCGAGTCGCCAGAGGCGGCGCGTGCCCTGCTCATGCGCATGGTGGACCGGGCTGTATTGACCGGTGCCATGCCCGGTGAGCCCGATGTGCGCGTGGTGGAACATGCTTTCGAAGGCAGCGCTGTGCTGTCGGCAGACAGCAGTCCCAACTCCACCCACACCGACTTTTCGCAGTTGTTGGACCTGTAGGCCCGGCGCCAAACGTCAGGCCTGCGTTGCGGGCTGGTAGCGGCCTTGTGCCATCTGTAGCAGGCCGTCAAAAATCAGGTTGTCCACCAGTTCAAACGGGCGTGTCATGCTAGGGGCCATCTTCCAGCCTGCACCGCCGGTCATGATACAAGTGGGCTCAGCGCCGCAGTGGGCGCTCACGTGTTGCACCATGCGCTCCACCGCGCCGGCAATGGCGTAGGTGCCGCCGCTCGTGAGGGCGTCGCTGGTGTTGGTGGGAAATTCGCGCACCTCGCCCGTCGGCACGTGCAGCCCGGCCGTGCCCGATTCGAGCGCGCGCAACATGATGCCGTGGCCCGGCAGAATCAGTCCGCCCAGAAATTTTCCTGTGGCATCAATCGCCTCCACGGTCACTGCGGTGCCCACCATCACCACCACCATGGGGCGCGGCGCGCCGTGTGCCAGCATGCGGTGGTAGGCGCCAATCATGGCCACCCAGCGGTCAGCGCCCAATCGGGTCGGGTGGTCGTAGCCATTGCGCAGGCCGGCTTCTCCCTCGCTGGATACTACCCATTGCGGGGTGACGTCCCAGGCGTCCATCTGCTCCTGCACGCGGCGCTTGACGGCATCGCCGGCCACCACGCAGCCCAGCACATGGCGGGGCGGGCGCAGGCCGCGCCAGGCGCCATCGCCCAGCTTGTCAATGTTCTCCAGAAACTCGGCGCCCTGGGCCAGCAGGGCGGCACCGGGCTGCGGGCTGGCGTATTGGGCCCACTTGAGGCGGGTGTTGCCGATATCCAGCGCAAGAAATGTCATGGCGTTGTTCTAATAAAGATGTCTCTGGGCAGTATTGTGCGGGCTTCAGCCCTGACGCCAGGGTAGGCCGCGCAGGCGCCAGCCGCCGCGGTGGCCGCGCTGGGCGTTGGCATCGGGATCACCCTCAAAGCCTTCGAGGATGTTGTAAGCCTCCAGGCCCAGCTCGGTGGCGCGCTTGGCGGCCGCAACCGATCGCACGCCACTGCGGCACAGCAGCACGACCTTCTTTCCGGCAGGCACTGCGGCCAGCAGACCAGCGTCAAACTGCGGATTCATCGCCATGCCGGGCCACTGTTTCCAGGCCAGGGCCACGGCACCCGGCACAAAGCCCACCCATTCGCGCTCGGCATCGGTACGCACGTCCACCAGCACGGCTTCGCCCGCCTGCCACCAGGCGCAGGCCAGTTCGGCGCTCACATCGCCTGCATACCCGGCGGCGGCCTGGGCAGCGGTGGCACCAGCACTGCCCGCGTCGTGGCGCACGCCCGAACTCAGGTTGGCGGGCACGGCCTCGTCGATGCGGCGCGGGCGCGGCAGATTCAGCCCTTCCATGATGGCCACGAATTCCGCCAGGCTCTTGCCGGCCACGCGCGCATTGCTGGTCTTCTCGGTGCCAATGGTGGTGCGTGTGCGGCCCTGGTAGTCGTGGCCGGGCCAGACCGTGGTGGCGTCGGGCAGGGCGAACAGCACGGTGGTCAGGCTGCGGTACAAGTCTTCGGCGCTGCCGGACTGGAAGTCGGTGCGGCCGCAGCCGCCAATCAAGAGCGTGTCACCGGTGAACACGTGGTCGCGCCAGGTGAAGCTCATGCTGCCGCTGGTGTGGCCCGGGGTGTGCAGCGCACGGATGCTCTCGGCGCCAAAGGCCAGGGTGTCGCCATCGGTTAGCTGCACGGCGGCGGTGCCAATGCCACAACCTGCAGGGGCTGCCGTTCTGGCGCCGGTGTGCTCGGCCAGCAGCGCGGCGCTGGTGATGTGGTCAGCGTGGGCATGGGTCTCCACCGCCCACTGCAGCTTGAGGCCGTATTGGCGCAGCGTGGCCAGGTCACGCTCCAGCTGTTCGTCCACCGGGTCCACGATCAGTGCGTCGCGGCTGGCCTCATCAAACAGGATGTAGGTGTAAGTGCTGGATGCCGGGTCGAAGAGCTGGATCGGTTGCATGGCGGGGCGGGTCCGTGGACGAGTAACAAAGCGTAAACACGCTTTGCCACTGTACTGGATTTGCCGGTGCTGACGAGGGCCGGGTAAATGCGTAAGCCTGGGTTGGGCGGGATGGTTTACAGTTGACGTTTACGTAAACGTCAATTCGCCGTTTCAGCCTCTTTTCTGCGAGCGCCCCCATGACCGATCTGTCCGCCGACTTCAAGGCCCTGGCCAACTACCGCCCCACGCACAAGGTGCGTTTTGTCACCGCGGCCAGCCTGTTCGACGGGCACGATGCGGCGATCAACATCATGCGACGGATCCTGCAGGGCATGGGTGCCGAAGTCATCCACCTGGGGCACAACCGCAGTGTGGACGAGGTGGTCACTGCTGCGCTGCAGGAAGACGTGCAGGGCATCGCCATCAGCTCCTACCAGGGCGGCCATGTGGAGTACTTCAAGTACATGGTGGACTTGCTCAAGGCGCGGGGTGGGGCGCACATCCAGGTGTTTGGTGGCGGTGGCGGGGTTATCGTGCCGGCCGAAATCCGCGAGCTGCACGCCTATGGCGTGGCCCGCATCTACAGCCCCGAAGACGGGCAACGCATGGGCCTGGCAGGCATGATTGGCGAGATGGTGATGCGCTGCGACAAGGACATCACCGCGCTGGCGCCCACCGACCTATCCGCTATCCAGGGCCATACCGAGGCCAGCTGGCGCGCACTGTCCCAGTTGCTCACCGCCATCGAGGCTTCCAAGCTCAATGATGCTCTATCCCGCGAAATACATGCGCAAGCAGCTACTAAAAAGATAGCGGTAGTGGGCATTACCGGTACGGGTGGCGCCGGCAAGTCCAGCCTGACCGATGAGCTGATCCGCCGCTTGCGGCTGGACCAGAATGACAGCCTGCGCGTGGCAGTCATCTCCATCGACCCCAGCCGCCGCAAGAGTGGTGGTGCGCTTTTGGGCGACCGCATCCGCATGAATGCCATCTCGCCATGGCAGCAAGGCTCCCGCGTATTCATGCGCAGCCTGGCCACGCGGGACTTTGGCTCCGAGATCAGCGCCGCGCTGCCCGACGTGATTGCCGCGTGCAAGGTGGCGGGTTTCGACATGATCGTTGTTGAGACCTCGGGCATCGGCCAGGGCGATGCCGCCATCGTGCCGCATGTGGACGTGCCGCTGTATGTCATGACGCCAGAGTTTGGCGCGGCCAGCCAGCTGGAAAAGATCGACATGCTGGACTTCGCCGAGTTTGTCGCTATCAACAAGTTCGACCGCAAGGGCGCCAGCGACGCCTTGCGCGATGTCTCCAAGCAGGTGCAGCGCAACAAGGAAGCCTGGACCACGCCTGCCGACAAGATGCCGGTGTTTGGCACCATGGCTGCGCGCTTCAACGACGACGGCGTGACCGCGCTCTACCAGGCGCTACTGCCGCGCTTGCAGGCCCTGGGCATGCCGCTCAAGGACGGCATGTTGCCCAAGGTGTTGGTGCGCCACAGCAGCAACCAGACCCCCGTGGTGCCCGCCGCACGCACGCGCTACCTGGCGGAGATCAGCGACACCGTGCGTGGCTACAAGAAGCGGGCGTGCGAACAGGCCAAACTGGCGCGCGAGATCCAGCAGCTGCGTGCCTCGGGTCGCATGTTGCAGGAGGCCAACCCCGACAAGGAACGCGCAGTGCTGGCGGTCCATGACCTGGCCCAGCAGCGCGAGGAGCGCATGGGCGCGGCCGAGCGCAAGCTGCTGGCCCAGTGGCCCGAGATGCAGAAGGCCTACGCCGGCGACGAGTACGTGGTGAAGATCCGCGACAAGGAAATCCGCACGGCGCTGACCACCAAGAGCCTTTCCGGCACCACCATCCGCAAGGTGGCGCTGCCGCAGTACGAAGACCACGGCGAAGTGTTGCAGTGGTTGATGCTGGACAACGTGCCCGGCAGCTACCCCTACACCGCCGGCACCTTCGCTTTCAAGCGCGAGGGCGAAGACCCCACGCGCATGTTCGCGGGCGAGGGCGATGCCTTCCGCACCAACACGCGGTTCAAACTGCTCTCCAGTGGCATGGCAGCCAAGCGGCTCAGCACCGCATTCGACTCCGTCACGCTGTACGGCAACGACCCCGACCCCCGTCCTGACATCTACGGCAAGGTGGGCAACAGCGGCGTGAGTATCGCCACGCTGGACGACATGAAGGTGCTGTACGGCGGCTTCGATCTGTGCAGCCCGTCCACCAGCGTGTCCATGACCATCAACGGCCCCGCGCCATCCATACTGGCCATGTTCATGAACACGGCGATCGACCAGAACATCGAAAAATTCCAGGCCGACAATGGCCGGCAGCCTACGGATACCGAGGTCGCCAAGATCCGTGAGTGGGTGCTGGCCAATGTGCGCGGCACGGTGCAGGCCGACATCCTGAAAGAAGACCAGGGCCAGAACACCTGCATCTTCAGCACCGAGTTTTCATTGAAAGTGATGGGCGACATTGCCGAATACTTTGTGCACCACGATGTGCGCAACTTCTACAGCGTGTCCATCAGCGGGTACCACATTGCCGAGGCCGGGGCCAACCCCATCAGCCAGCTCGCGTTCACGCTGTCCAACGGTTTCACGTTTGTGGAAGCGTACCTGGCGCGCGGCATGCACATCGATGACTTCGCGCCCAATCTGTCGTTCTTCTTCAGCAACGGCATGGACCCCGAGTACACCGTGATGGGCCGCGTGGCGCGCCGCATTTGGGCCGTGGCCATGAAAGAAAAATACGGCGCGAATGAGCGCTCACAAAAACTGAAATACCACATCCAGACCAGCGGCCGCAGCCTGCACGCGCAGGAGATCCAGTTCAACGACATCCGTACCACGCTACAGGCGCTGATTGCGATCTACGACAACTGCAACAGCCTGCATACCAATGCGTTTGACGAGGCCATCACCACGCCCACCGAAGACAGCGTGCGCCGCGCCATGGCCATCCAGCTCATCATCAACCGCGAGTGGGGACTGGCCAAGAACGAAAACCCGTCGCAAGGCGCCTTCATCATTGAAGAGCTGACTGAGCTGGTCGAAGAAGCGGTGCTCAAGGAATTCGAAAGCATTGCCGAGCGTGGTGGCGTGCTGGGCGCCATGGAGACCGGCTACCAGCGCGGCAAGATCCAGGACGAGAGCATGCACTACGAGATGCTCAAACACACGGGCGAACTGCCCATCATCGGCGTCAACACCTTCCGCAACCCCCATGGGGACCAAGTGCTGGAAAAGCTGGAGCTGGCACGCAGCACCGATGACGAGAAGCAAAACCAGCTCAAGCGCCTGCAAGACTTCCACACCCGCCACTCCGACGCCGCACCCGCCATGCTCAAGAAGCTGCAGCAAGCCGTTATCGACAACCAGAACGTCTTCAACGTGCTCATGGACGCCGTGCGCGTCTGCTCGCTGGGCCAGATCACCAGCGCGCTGTTCGAGGTGGGTGGGCAGTACCGCCGCAATATGTAAAAACCGGACTGCGCCAAGTTGGTGCGCTTTTTGCTTTGAGTGTTCCTTCGTTGGGAAGGACACCTGATGCTGTCGAAAATTCCGTTGTGGCTGGGCCGCTTGAGTGTGGGGCGCAAGCTCACCCTCATTTACCTGCTGGACCTGACCGCAGTGATCTATGTCTCGGGCATTTTGATCCACGAGAAATACTTGGCCATCGACTTTGCGCGCAAGGAAATCGTGGGCGCCAGCTATACCGATGTGGTGCGTCGCAATCTGATGGGCGTGTTCATCGTGCCGACACCCGCACCCGCCCTGCAGGACTTTGAGGCCATCCGCGCGCAGCACGACGCCGAGCTGAACACCACGGAGCCCTCGCAGCGCTTGCAGACCTTGCTGGCAGGCAATGCCGGCACACGTGAGAAAACCCAGCTGTTGGCCCAGGGCCGTGACCTGCTCACCATTGTGGGCAACCAGTCCAATCTGATCCTGGATCCGGATCTGGACAGCTATTACGTCATGTCGCTCACGGTGCTGCGCTTTCCCGAGTTGCTGCAGGTCCTGTTTGACACCCGCGACTTCATGCGCAACTGGGGCCAGAACCAGCGCGGCGCCAACCCCACGGCCCAGTTGCTGACCCTGGTGGGCCGGCTGGACGCCGTACTGCAGGGCATGGAGTCGGATTACGAGCAGGCCTGGCTGGCGGGCTCGCCCCAGCTGAAAGGCGCGCTGCTGGATACCCGGCAAAGCCTGCTGCAAGCCGGTCGCGCCTTTGCCGTCACGGTGCAGGCCACCGCACAGGAAAAACCCACGGCGGCCCAAGTGGCCGAGCTGGACCAGGCCTACCAACAGGCGTTGTCAGCCCTGGACGACGCTTGGCGTGTGGGGGTGGAACAGTTGCAAGTGTTGCTGGAAGCGCGGGTGGAAGGCTTGTTCCACCGCATGTGGCTGCACCTGGGCACGGCCTTTTTGCTGCTGGGCTGCATCTTGAGCCTGGTCTACCTGGTGGCTAGCCAGATTGCGCGCCCGCTGCAGGCACTGGCCCGTGTGGCCGACGAGGTGCGCCGCACCGCCGACTACACCCACCGCGCCACCTGGCACAGCCGCGACGAGATCGGCCAGCTGTTCAGCGCCTTCAACGGCATGCTGGCCCAACTGGACCGCGACCGTCTGGCCCAGCAGGAGCTGGCCGCCAGTGCGCGTGCCTCCGAGGCCCAGCGCGAGCTGGTAGAGGCCTTTCCCATACCTTTGGTGGTGACCTCGGTGCCCGACCATGAAGTGCTGCACGCCAACACGCCGGCCCTGCCCTGGCTGGGCAACAGCAGTGGCGACCCCTGGCGCACCGGGCTGGACGCCGGGGTGCGCAGCCGTTTCTTCCAGCGCCTGGCAGATTTTGATGCGGTCGATGAGTTTGAAGTGCGCTGGCTGGGGGGGGCCACGCCGTCGTGGGCCGTGTTGTCGGCGCGCCGCCTCAAGTTCCAGGGGCGCGATGCCATCCTGACCGCGTTTGCACCCATCAACAAGCTCAAGGTGATGGAGCAGCGCCTGGAGCTGTGGGCCAAGGTGTTTGAAGCGTCCAGCGAGAGCATCATCATCATGGACGAGTCGCGCAAGATCATCAGCGTGAACCGTGCGTTCTGCCGCAGCACGGCGTTCGACTTCTACGAGGTGATCGGCCATGACCTGTCGCTGGTGATGGACAGCCCGCAGGACATGCTGTGGTCCGACCTGGAAGACAAGGACGCATGGCAGGGCGAGGTGCACATCCGCAAGCAGTCGGGTGACACCTACCCGGCTTGGCTCATGGTGTCGGCGGTGCACAAAAACGCCACCAGCGGCGAGGTGGTGAACTACATCGGCATCTCCATCGACATCACCGACCGCAAGGCCAAGGAAGAGCGCATCCGCTTCCTGGCGCAGCACGACGTGCTGACCGAGCTGCCGAATCGCTCGCTGTGCCAGCAGCGCCTGGGCGAAGCATTGGCGCAGGCCCGGGTGACCGGCGAGCAGGTGGCCGTGCTGTTCATCGATCTCGACCGCTTCAAGCTCATCAACGACACGCTGGGTCACCACATTGGCGACGGTCTGCTGCGCACCGTGGCGCGGCGCCTGACCAATGCGGTGCGGGCTGATGACACGGTGAGCCGCCTGGGCGGTGACGAGTTTGTCGTCATCCTGCGCCACGTGGTGAGCCGCGAAGAGCTGGCCACCATGGTGAACCAGCGGCTCATTCCCGCCATTCGCCAGAGTGCGCTGGTGGACGGCAACAACCTCACGGTGTCCTGCAGCGTGGGTGTGGCGCTGTACCCGGGCGACGCGACCGACCAGGACGAGCTCATGCGCCGTGCCGATGCGGCCATGTACGAGGCCAAGTCCGCCGGACGCGACACTGCGCGCTTTTTCTCGCCCGAGACCGACCAGCGTGTACTGGCGCGCCAGACCATGGAGGGCCAGCTGCGCCAGGCGCTGGCCAATGACGAGTTCAGCCTGCACTTTCAGCCGCGGCTGAACGCGCGCACGCGTCGCGTGCAGGGTGCAGAAGCCCTGCTGCGCTGGAACAACCCCATGCTGGGCCAGGTGGCGCCCGGGCACTTTATCCATTTGGCCGAAGAGACCGGGCTGATCAAGCCGATTGGTTTGTGGGTGCTGCGCGAGGCCTGCGCACAATGGATGGCGCTGGAGGCGCAGGGCGTGTGCAAGGGGCTCGAGCTGTCGGTCAACCTGTCGGTCGCGCAGCTGTCAGACCCCGAGCTGGTCGGGCAGCTGGAATCGGTGTTGCGCGCCAGTGGCATACCGCCACACCAGCTGGAGCTGGAGCTGACTGAGTCGCAGCTGATGGACAACCCGGGTGCTGCGCAGGCCCAGGTGTCGGCACTCAAGGCACTGGGTGTGCAAATCGCCATCGACGACTTTGGCACGGGCTATTCCAGCCTGGCCTACCTCAAGCGCTTTGAGATCGACAAATTGAAAGTGGACCAGTCGTTTGTGCAAAGCATGCTGGACGACAGCGCCGATGCGGCCATCGTGCACGCCGTCATTGCGCTGGGCCACACCCTGGGCCTGAAGGTGGTGGCCGAGGGGGTGGAGAACCTTCCCACGGCCCAGACGCTGACCGCGCTGGGCTGTGACGAGCTGCAGGGCTACTGCTTCAGCCGGCCGCAGCCGATGGACGAGTTTGTCGCCTGGCTGCAGGGCCAGGACGACCGGCCCAACCGTCGGCGCGGCCGCTAGGGCCGGGCCTGCGGTTTACTGGGCCAGCGCCTTGCGCGCGACCAGGGCCGTGTCGGTGAAGTCGGTGAACACGCCGTCCACACCGGCTTGGTAGAAGGCGGTGTACTCGGCGATCGCGTTCTTCTGGTAATCGGCTGCCAGGCGGCGCGACTCATTGCGGAAGGTGAAGGGGTGCACAAACAGCCCGGCCTTGTGCGCATCGGCCACCAGGCGGGTGGGTGGCAGGCTGGTGGTGTCGGCGTCGTTGATCTTGCCGTCGCCGTTCACGTCTACCGGCTTGCCATCGGCGCCAATGGTGCCCTTGGTGCTGATGATGTAGCGCTTCCAGGGGCCAATGCCGTCGGCGTAGGTCTTGATTTCGGCCAGGCCTTCGGGCGTCACCATCACGTCAAAGTTGCGCTTGTCACCCATGATGGTCCAGTCGTAGGGACGGTCGCTGGGCAGCGCGTAGGTGACCTTGCCGGTGCGCAGGTCCACATCGTCACCGTCGATCAGCTGCACCATCTTGGTCTGCAGGCCCTTGCTCTTCATGTATTTCAGGCTGCCGGGTTCAAACGACTGCACGAACACGGGCGCGCTCTTGCTGTTCCAACCCGCCTTGGTGATCAGCGCAATCAGCTGGTCTTCCATGGGCAGGCCCTGGGCCGCAAAGTAGCTGGGGTTCTTGGTTTCGGGGTAAATGGCAATGGTGCGGCCGGTCTTGGTCGACTGGGTCTTGGCCAGGTCGATCACCTCTTGCAGCGTGGGCACCTTGAACTTGCCGTTGAATTCCTGGGGGCGTTCCACATCGGTGGAAATGGCGCCCAGGGTCTTGATCTCGGCCAGCGTGAAGTCGTCGCTGAACCAGCCGGTTTGCGTTTCCCCGTCCACCTGGATGGTCTTCTTGCGCGATGCGAATTCGGGGTGCTTGGCCACATCGGTGCTGATGGCCAGGTTGGGGTCGTGGCGGGTGATGAGCTGGCGGTCCTTGGTGACCACAATGTCCATCTCGATCACGTCAGCGCCCAGTTCAATGGCGCGGGTGTAAGCCTCCAGCGTTTCCTCAGGCAGGTAGCCGGAGGCGCCACGGTGCGCAATCACCAAGGGCAGCTTGCCGTCCAGCGTGGCAACGCGGCCGTCGGGTGTGTTTATGGTGCCGCAGGCAGAGAGGCCCAGGGCCAAGAGCAGCGCGGCGCTGGCGGCAGGGTGAAGGCGGAACGGGATCGAAGGCATGCACTACTCCTTGGTAAAGAAGCGGCTGATGCTAGTGATCGTTTGTGAAAGTTTTGTGTCAATCCGTTGACTGACGCAGGCGCGTTGGAAAAGGGGCAGCTCCTTTTTTAGGAGCTACCTGTGCTTATTTCACGGGGGCTAGAGGCGTATTTATCTATCCATCAGGCGCGCAGCTGCCGATTCAGCCACTGCGCCATCGGGCTGTCGCTGCGCTCCAGCTCCTGCACGATGGTGAAATGGTCTGCACCAGGCACGGCGCGCAGCTCGGTGGGGTTGCCCAGTGCTTGTGCGGCGGCGTGGTACAGCGCTGACTGGCGCGCGAATTCGCTGCTCTCGGCCCCGCCCCAGGTCACCCAGGTGGGTGTGGGGCAGGCGCGCACATTCGCGGCGGGGGAGTAGCGGCGCACGGTCTGCTCGTCGAGCTGGATCATGGGCTGCAGGTAGCTGTAGCGCAGCGGCTCCAGTTCATGCAGGCCGCTGATCAGCACTGCGGCCTTGAGCGGGTCGCGCGGCAAGCCGTAGTCGGTGTCCCAGGCGGTTTCCAGGCACATGGCGCTGAGATGGCCGCCGGCCGAGTGGCCACCCACGGCCACGCGCGTGGGGTCGCCGCCGTACTGAGCGATGTTGCGCAGCGTCCAGGCCACGGCCGCGCGGCATTGGCGCGTGATCTCGGCAATGGTGACAAAGGGACACAGCGCGTAGTTCACCACCACGGTGGTGATGCCCAGCGGCTGCAGGCCCAGCGCCACGCCGCTGAAGTCCTTGGACGACATGGCGCGCCAGTAGCCACCGTGGATGAATACAAACACCGGTGCGTTGGGCTGGTCGGCCGGAAAGATGTCCAGCGTCTCGTGCACCGTGGGCCCAAACGGAATGTCCAGGTGGTTTTTGAGCGTGCTGCGCGCCTTGGTGGCCTGGGCCACAAAGTGTTTGCCCGGTGCGGTGGCATCGGCCAGCGCGATGGAGGGGTTGTACTGCGCGTCGATTTGCGCCTGGGTGTCAAAGTCGCGGTAGAGCTTGGGCATGTGGGGTTCCTGCGGTTAGATGCCAACGTATTGGTGCCAGAGGTCGGGCTGCGCGGCCAGTGTGGTGGAGTCGCCGCTCCAGACCACGCGGCCGCGTTCGATGATGGTGTGCTGCTGCGCCAGCGGCAGCAGGCGTTGCACGTATTTGTCAATGACCAGAATACTTTGACCCTGCGCGCGCAACGTGGCCAGGCAGGCCCAGATGTCCTCACGGATTAGCGGTGCTAGGCCCTCGGTGGCCTCGTCCAGGATCAGCATGTGCGGGTTGGTCATCAGCGCGCGGCCAATGGCCAGCATCTGCTGTTCGCCACCCGAGAGCTGGTTGCCCATGTTGCGGGCGCGCTTCTCCAGCACGGGGAACAGGTGATAGATGCGCTCCAGCGTCCACGGCGTGGGGCTGGCGTTGCGCTGCGCGGCAAAGGCCGTCAGGTTCTCCAGCACCGTGAGGTTGGGGAAAATCTGCCGCCCCTCGGGCACCACTGCCACGCCCATGCGCGCAATGCGGTCGGGGCTGAGCTGGTCAATGCGCTCACCGCGGAAGCGGATGCTACCGCTGCGCGCCGGGGTGAGGCCCAGGATGCTGCGCACCGTGGTGGTCTTGCCCATGCCGTTGCGCCCCAAGAGTGTGGCCACGCCGCCCGCTGCGATGTGCAGGTTCAGGCCAAACAGCACCTGGCTGCTGCCGTAGGCGGTGTCCAGGTCGGTTATGGCGAGCAGGGTTTCTGGGGCCATGTTGTCAGACCTCATCGCCAAGATAGGCGCGGCGCACCTCGGCGTCTTCGCGAATGGCAGCGGGTGCGCCGCTGGCAATCAGCTTGCCAAACACCAGCACCGAGATGGCATCGGCCAGCTGGAACACCGCGTCCATGTCGTGTTCCACCAGCAGCAGCGTGGTCTCCGCGCGCAGGCTGTGCAGCAGCGCCACCATGCGTTGCGACTCATCGGGCCCCATGCCGGCCAGCGGCTCGTCCAGCAACAACAGCTTCGGGCCACCGGCCAGCGCCAGGCCCACTTCCAGCTGGCGCTGCTCCGCGTGCGAGAGCGCACCGGCCAGCGCGTCCAGCCGCGTGTCCAGGCCCACATGGCGTGCCACGGCGGCAGCGCGGTCCATGCGCTGCGCCTCTGCATGCGCGGCTTTCCAGAAACGCAGGCTGCTGCCGTCCACGGCCTGCAGGGCCAGCGCCAGGTTGTCCAGCACGCTGAGACGCAAGAACACGTTGGTGATCTGGTAGCTGCGCGCCAGACCGCGGTGCACGCGGCGGTGGATGGGTTGGCGGGTGACGTCGTTGCCATCAAACACGATGTGGCCGGCGTCGGGTTGCAGCGCGCCCGATATCTGGTGGATCAGCGTGGTCTTGCCCGCGCCGTTGGGGCCAATCAGCGCGTGGATCTGGCCCGGCTGTACCGTCAAGTTTGCGTGGTCGGTAGCGGCCAGTGCACCAAAGTGCTTCACCAGACCATTCACCTGCAGCAGCGGCACGGTGCTCATGGCGCCCTCCGCTTCAGCAGGCTCATCAGGCCTTGCGGCGCCACCAGCACCACGAGCAAGAGCAATGCGCCCAGGCCCAGCTGCCAGTGTTCGGTTATATGGCCCAAAAACTCTTCCATGAGCAGGAAGGCCGCGGCGCCCACCAGGCCGCCCAGCGCATGGCCCACGCCACCCAGAATCACCATCACCATGAGAATGCCGGACTGGCTCCACTGCATGAGCGACGGGCTGACAAAGCTGCCCTGGTTGGCCAAGAGCGCACCCGCCAGACCAGCCAGCGCACCGGCCAGCGTGAAGGCGACGAGCTTGTAGCGCAGCACCGCGTAGCCCAGTGCAGCCATGCGCACCTCGTTCTCTCGGATGGCCTGCAGGGCCTGGCCAAAGCGCGCGTTGAGCAGGCGGGTGATGAAGACGATGGTTGCCACCAGCAGGGTGAGCGTCACGTAATAGAGCGCGGTATCGGTGAGTTCGAATCCCAAGGTGGAGCGTCCGGGTAGCGAGAGCCCGTCGTCCCCACCGTAGGCCTTGAGCGACACGGCCAGGTAGTACAGCATCTGCGCAAAGGCCAGCGTGATCATGATGAAGTACACGCCCTGCGTGCGCAGGCTGATAGCGCCAATGAGCAGCGCCAGCAGCGCACTCACCGCCATGGCCAGCGGCCAGGCCAGCCAGGCGCTGCTGATGCCGTGCTGCATGAGGATGCCCACGGTGTAGGCGCCCACCCCCACAAAGGCCGCGTGGCCAAAGCTCACCATGCCCCCAAAGCCGAGGATTAGGTTCAGGCTGGTGGCGGCCAATGCAAACACCAGAATGCGCGTGGCCAGCGTCACGTAAAAACTGTCACCCAGCGCGGCCGCCACCCAGGGCAGGGCGCACAGCGCGGCCAGCAACGGCAGTGTCCAGCGCAGGTTCAGGCTGTGCTGCAGCAAGCTGGGGGCGGGGCGCGGATCAGCCATGGGCGGGGAAGAGACCACGCGGTTTGAAGGCCAGCACCGTGGCCATCAGCACATAAATGAGGATGGAGGCCACTGCGGGCGCCGCGTCCGTTGCCACCTGGGGGCTGAACACGGCCTCAAACAGCATGGGCAGCAGCGTGCGCCCGCCCGAGTCCACCAGGCCCACCAGCAGCGCGCCCACCAGCGCACCGCGGATGGAGCCGATGCCGCCAATCACGATGACCACAAAGGCCAGGATGAGGATGCTCTCGCCCATGCCGACCTGCACCGCCAGCAGCGGCCCCAGCATGCCACCCGCCAGCGCACACAGCGCGGCGCCCAGGCCAAACACGGCGGTGAACAGGCGCTGCACATTGGTGCCCATGGCCAGCGCCATGTCGCGGTTGGAGGCACCGGCGCGTACCTGCATGCCCATGCGCGTGCGCGTGACCAGCAGGTAGAGCAGCAGCGCCGTGGCCATGCCCACCCCAATGATGAGCAGGCGAAACGCGGGGTAGTAAAAGCCGGGCAGCAGTTCCACCGGGCCAGCCAGCGCGGCCGGCGGGTTCAGCGATAGGGGCTGGGAGCCCCAGACCATGCGCACGCCCTCGTTGCACATGAGCAGGATGGCAAAGGTGCCCAGCACCTGCGTGACATGGTCACGGCGGTACAGGCGGCGCAGCACGGTCACTTCCAGCAGCATGCCCAGCACCGCAGTGGCGACCACGCCGGTCCCCAGACCCAGCCAGAAGGAGCCACTGGCCGCCGACACGGTGGCAATCAGGTAGGCCCCCACCATGTAGAGCGAGCCGTGGGCCAGGTTCACCATGTCCATGATGCCGAAGACCAAGGTCAGGCCCGCCGCGAGCAAGAACAGCATGAGCCCCAGCTGCAGGCCGTTCAGGGCCTGCTCCAGCAACAAAATCCCCATCGTGCGGAACCAGGTGCGTGGCTTACAGGCCCGGCATCTTGCAGTTGCCCACGTAGGCGTCGGCGTGGTTCTTGAACACGGCGCCCAGCGTGCGGTTGGTCACGCGGCCCTTGTTGTCGCGGGTGATGACGCGCAGGTAGTAGTCCTGGATGGGGAAGTGGTTGCTGTTGAACTTGAAGGCACCGCGCACCGAGTCAAACTTGGCGGCTTCCAGCGCCTTTTTCACGGTGGCCTTGTCGTCCAGCTTGCCCTTGCTGTCGCGCACGCCGGCGTCGATCAGGCGGGCCGCGTCGTAGCCCTGTGCGGCGTACAGCGTGGGCAGGCGGCCGTATTCCTTTTCAAACTCGGCCACAAACTTCTTGTTGGCGGCGTTGTCCATGTCGTGGCCCCACTGGCTGGTGTTGAACATGCCCAGCATGGGCTCACCCACGGCCTTTATCACGTCCTCGTCGCCCGAGAAGCCGGGGCCAAACAGCGTCATGTCCTTGGACAGGCCGGCGCCGACAAACTGCTTGATGAAGTTGATGCCCAGGCCGCCGGGCAGGAAGATGTAGACCGCATCGGGCTTGGTGGCGCGCAGCTTGGAGAGCTCTGCGCTGTAGTCCAGCTGGTTCAGCGCGGTGTAGGTCTCAGAGGCCACTTCACCCTGGTAGAAGCGCTTGAAGCCGGTGAGTGCGTCCTTGCCGGCGGGGTAGTTGGGGGCGATGAGCGCCACGCGCTTGAAGCCCTTGTCTGTCACCGTCTTGCCCACGGCCTCGTGCATGTTGTCGTTCTGGTACGAGGCGCTGAAGAAATAGGGGTTGCACTGCTCGCCCGCGTACTGCGAGGGGCCGGCGTTGGTGCTGATGTAGAAGGTTTTGGAGGCGAAGGTGGGGGCGCCCACGGCCAGCATGACGTTGGAGAACACGATGCCGGTGAGAAAGTCCACCTTGTCACGCTTGACCAGACGGTCGGCGGTTTGACGGCCCACGTCGGGGTTGGCCTGGTCATCGGCGACGATGACTTCGGCGGTGCGACCACCGAGCTTGCCTGCATTCAGTTTGACGGCGAGTTGGAAGCCATCGCGGATGTCTACGCCCAAACCAGCGCCGGGGCCGGACAGGGTGCTCAGCAGGCCGACCCGCACGGGTTCGGTGGACTGGGCCACAGCGGCCACAGAGCAGGCGGCCAGTGCGGCAGCGGCGACAAGGCGCAGGGAGGCAAGACGGGCGAGGGACATTGCGAAGCTTCCTTGGTGGATGAGAGGGACCGAAACATTATCAGTCCATCCTGCTTCGCTCCCGCCTGCCTGGGGCGGGAAATGGGGCTGGTTTAGTTCAGCAGGTAGGCGTCGGCCTGGGCTTCCAGGTCTTCGGCGTCGATGGCGGCGTCATAGGCGGCGCGGTTGGCCAGCGCTTCCTTGGTGTAGGGGATCAGGGGCTTGTCCAGCGGGCGCAGCTTGTGGCGGCGCAGGCCGCGCAGCTGCTGGGAGCGTTCCATGGTTTGCAAAACCAGTTCAGGCTCCATCATCAGGCTGAAGGGGTTGAGTGCGGTGGCGGTGTCTTTCATGGCAGTTCTCCAGTGGATTCCGTGCGCTGTGCAGAAACACTGGCGCTTGGATGAACTGTAGTCACAGACCCGCGGAACTGGAGTCCGACACGCGCTGTAAACCTTGTAAGGCTTTTTCCTACAAGAGTCTCGCCCGCACGCTCTTGCCCTTGACCTTGCCGGCGTTGAGCTTGGCGCAGGCGTCCTTGGCAATGCTGCGCTCCACGGCCACGAAGGTGCAGTACTCGGTGACCGCGATTTTGCCGATCTGTTCGCGGGTGTAGGCCGGGCCACCGTCCAGGCTGGTCAGCGCGCCCAGCACGTCGCCGGGGCGGATCTTTTCCTTGCGGCCACCGGCAATCTGCACCGTCACCATGGGGGGCAACAAGCGGCCGCTGCCGGTAGGCGTGAGCTCGTCGCGCTTGAACCAAACCGAGGGTGCGTTCTGGTACTGCTCGATCTTTCCGACTGAGCCCATCTCATTCATGGTGGCCAGGCTAACCGCCAGGCCGGACTGGCCCGCGCGGCCGGTGCGGCCAATGCGGTGCACATGCACCTCGGCGTCCGGCGTGATGTCCACGTTGATGACCAGGTCCAGCTCTTTCACATCCAGGCCGCGCGAGGCGACATCCGTAGCCACCAGCACCGAGCAGCTGCGGTTGGCAAATTGCGCCAGCACCTGGTCACGGTCGCGCTGCTCCAGGTCGCCATGCAGGGCCTGGGCCACAAAGCCCTGGCCTTGCAGCAGCGTTACCAGGTCGTTGCACTGCGCCTTGGTGTTGCAAAAGGCAATGGTGCTGACGGGGCGGAAGTGGTTGAGCACCAGGCCCACGGTTTCCAGCCGGTTGCTCCGCTCTACCTCATAAAAGCGCTGCTCAATCGTGCTCTCGGCCACTGCGGCCTTCACCGTGATCTGCTGCGGATCGCGCATGAACTGCTGGGCCAGTTTGGCAATGCCCTCGGGGTAAGTGGCCGAGAAGAGCAGGGTCTGGCGCTCTTTGGGCGTTTGCTTGACCACGGTGGCAATGTCGTCAAAGAAACCCATGTCCAGCATGCGGTCGGCTTCGTCCAGCACCAGGGTGTTCAGGTTTTTCAGCGACAGGTATTCACGCTCCAGCAGATCCATGATGCGACCCGGCGTGCCGACCACGATGTGGGCACCATTTTCCAGGCTGGCACGCTGGCCGCGCGTGGCCACACCGCCGCACAGGGTCACCACCTTGATGTTGTCTTGTGCCCGCGCCAGGCGGCGAATTTCCACCGTCACCTGGTCCGCCAGCTCGCGCGTGGGGCACAGCACCATGGCCTGCACGGCAAACCAGCGCGGATTCAGCTTGGCCAGCAGCGCCAGCGCAAAGGCGGCGGTCTTGCCGCTGCCCGTCTTGGCCTGGGCAATCAGGTCCTGCCCCGCCAGCGCAATCGGCAGGCTGGCCGCCTGGATGGGCGTCATGGACTCGTAGCCCAGTAGCTGCAGGTTGGCCAATACGGCGGGGGAGAGGGGGAGAGAGGAGAAAGCGGTCATCCCCCAATTATCGGCGCTGGGTTGCGCAATCGGTTGCCTGGCGGCTCTAGGTGCTACGGTTTTTGTAGCTGCTGGCGCAATATTTACGGGGGCTGGAGGCTTGTTTTATGTATGAATGGTCTTGTCAGGCGTCGCCTCTGCTGAAGCGGGCCGCGAAGCCCTAGCGCTGGTGTACCTAAGCCAAGCAGGAAACACAAATGCTGAGAACAATAGAAGGGAAAAAGACAACAAGAGCAAAAACAGGACGATGAGGGGATGGAAGTTTCCGGGTTCTCTGACGAGGGGCAGTGCACAAATACCAATAGGGAACGCCAGCAGAAGCCCGCCCACGATGCGTAGTCGAATCGACCGCAGCATGCGATCGCCACACCAAGTAATCAAAACAAAACCGGCGGCGAAGACAGACAGAAAACCATATTCGATGACTACGAACTCCCAGACAGGTATTACTTCCTCGCCGGGGAATATTTGTGAGAGCAAAAAAATAGGGAAGCTGGCGAGAAAAAGAAGAAAAGTTAGAAGGGCTGCGCCGCTTCGAAGAAGGCTGAGCATAGTGATGATGCTCTCCTACTCTGCCGGTCCCGCAAACATGACCAAGGGTGATCGAGCGAGTGCCTTTGATTTTGCGATGGTCTCTTCGAGTTGACGCTTCTCTGCCTCGACGTTTTTCAAGCGCTGGCTGGTTGCAGAACGGCTTTCCCCGTCTAAACCGGCATCTTGCAATTTCAAATGGATTTCCTCCGCCTCAACTTGAAGGGCGGCAACTCGGTCATACAGGGGCTGGAGGCCGGCCTCTACCGGTTGAAGCGACGCGGCGCTAGCGTGTGCAGCGCACAGTGCGGTGATCACGGCGAGGAGTCGAAGGTGCATGGATGGGCTACGGCTTGTGTTGCCCAGATTCTGGCCCATCGAGCGCCGCAGGCCAAGCTAGTCCCAACTCCCCGTAGCCCCCAAAACCGGCGACAACTGCGCCGCACCCCACCTCAGCGGCAGCGCCGCCTCAATGCGCAGCATGCTGCGTACTTCCAGACGCAACAGTCTCTGCGCCCCCACAAAGCTGTCTACCAGCGGGCCGTCCCAGATGATCTTGGCATCCGCGGCCAGGTAGAGCAGGTCGCCCGTGGTGTAGTCCACCACCAGCAGGCCAGCGCGTGGGTTCACGGCCAGGTTGCCCAGCGTGTTGAAGAAGAAATTGCCGATGAAGTCGGGCACGGTCAGCGTGTTGCCGTCCACCCGCACAAAGCCGGGTTTGCCGCCGCGGTGCGAGACATCCACGCCGTGGGCGGGGCCGCGCTGCGCAAGGTCGGCGCCGGTGTAGGCGGTGGCAATGAAGAAGGTATCGGTTTGCGCCAGCATCTGGCGTGCGGTGGCGTCCAAGCCCGTGGCGCGGTGCACCGAGGGCGGCGTGCTGGCGTCGGGTGCCAGGTACACCGGCTCGCGTGCCTGGATGTACTTGGGGCAGTTGCCAAAGCTTTGCTGTACCTGCACGGCAAAGCCCTGGCCGTGCAATGCGCTCACCCCGCCGTTCATGCGGTTGCGCCGACGCGTGTGGGGTTCTATGCCCAGCAGGCCCAGGGGGGCACCCGGGTGCAGGTTGGCGTGCAGCGGGTCGGCCGCCAGCGGCAGGGCCTGCACGGTCAGGGTCTGGTCGTTGGGCGACGCCACAAAGCCGGGTGGCGCGGCCAGCACTGACGCCCAGGGCTGGCCGTCTGCATCCACCGAGCCCACCACGACGAAGGGCAACTGTGCAAAGAAGATGCGGTGCTGGTCGGGCATGTGGTCGCGCATGACCACCTTGCCCACTTCGGCCATGCGCTCGCGCACGCCCACCAGCGCTTGCAGGGCCTGTTCGCCAGCGTGGAAGGCGCGCTCGGGCAGGTGGTTGTGCATCTCAGGCAGCCTGTTGCAGGGGCGTCTTCACCATAGGTACAAAGCCGGGCAGCGCCTCGATGCGTGCCAGCCAGGCGCACACGTGGGGGTAGGCGTCCAGCGCCACGCGACCTTCGGGGGCGTGGGCGGTGTAGCTGTAGTTGGCAATGTCGGCCAGCGTGGGGTGCGCACCTGCCAGGTAGGGCGTGCGCTGCAACGTGCTTTCCATCACCGCAAGCAGGGCATGGGCGCGCTGGATGGCCTCGTCCGCCGGCGCGGTGCGCTTGAACAGCACGATGACCCGGGCCGCAGCGGCCCCAAAAGCTAGCGGCCCTGCGGCCACCGACAGCCAGCGCTGCACCGCCGCGGCCTGCACCGGGTCACGGGGCAGCCAGGCGTCGGGCTCCGCTGCGTAGCGGCTGGCCAGGTAGACCAGGATGGCGTTGGAATCTGCCAGCGTTACCTCGCCGTCCTGGATCACGGGGACCTGACCGAAGGGGTTGAGCTGCAAAAAGGCCGGAGCCTTGTGGGCGCCGCCAAGCACGTTCACGTCTATCAGCTCCACGGGCAGGCCCAGCAGCGAGAGAAACAGCTCCACCCGGTGGCTGTGGCCCGAGAGGGCCATGCGGTGCAGGCGGATGGGGGGGGTGGGGTGCGGATGGGGCATGGCAGGCTTTCTGAAAAAAGGAAGAGACATGGCCATTGTGTTTGTTGCCATGAATTTGATAAATGGCGGAAAATGGATTTGACTCATCCAATATCCGGTTTAATGGAGACATGGACAAACTCAAGGCCATGCAGGCGTTCGTGCAGATTGCGGAGGCGGGAAGCCTGACTGCCGCTGCGCGCGCGCTGGACTCTTCTTTGCCCGCCATGGTGCGCACCCTGGCCGCGCTGGAAGCGCATCTGGGCGTGCGTCTTATGCACCGCACCACGCGGCGCATGTCGCTTACTGAGGAGGGCAAGCACTACCTGGAAAGCTGCCACCAGCTGCTGGATGCCGTGCAGGAGGCCGAGGTCGCGCTGGTGGCCGACGTGAGCGAACCCACGGGGCAGCTGCACATCACGGCGCCCGTGATGTTTGGCCAGTTGCACATGACGCCTGCGGTCATGCGCTTTGTGCAGCGTTTTCCGCAGGTGCAGTGCAATGTGGTGCTGGCCGACCGCGTGGTGAACCTGCTGGAAGAGGGGCTGGACTTGGGCATCCGCATTGGTAACTTGGAAGACTCGTCGCTGGTGGCCCATCCTTTGGGCACGTTGCGCCGCGTGGTGGTGGCCAGCCCGGCGTACCTAGACCGGGTGGGGCGGCCCACGCATCCGCGGGACCTGCTGCAGGCCAATTGCATCCGCTTCCTGGGGACCAGCGGTCCGTGGTGGACCTTCCATTCCCAGAGCAAGACCTTCACGGTACCGGTGTCAGGCAACCTCACCTTCAACCACAACGCCCCGGTGCTGGACGCCTGCCTGGCCGGCATGGGGTTTGGCATGTTTGTGTCGTACCAGGTGGGGGCCCACCTAGCTGATGGCCGGCTGGAGTTGGTGCTGGAGGCATTTGAGCCACCGCCGCGGCCGATTCAGGTGGTGTACCCGAATGCCCGCTTGCTGCCAGCCCGTACGCGGGCCTTCATCGACTTCATCAAGCAGGATCTGGCAGGGCTGCAGTCTTAGGTGTGGCAGCGCGGCGCGCGCGTTTGACCTCGTACATGGCCTTGTCCGCCAGCTTGAGCGCTTCTTCTGCCGTCGTTGCGCGCGGATCGATGGCCACCACGCCGACGCTGGCGCCGGCGTAGTCGATCACTTGCCGGCGCAGGGTGAACCGGGTCGCGGTGGAATGGCCCATGCGCTGGGCAAAGGCCTGGGCGGCCTCGGCCGTGTTGGCGTCAACGGCGGGGCCCGGGCCGACCAGCACGAACTCGTCGCCGCCCAGGCGGGCTAGGAGGTCTTCGCCCCGCAGTGCGCCGGAAATCTGCTGCGCCATGGCGGTGAGGAACTCGTCCCCGGTCTCGTGGCCGTGGGTGTCGTTGATGGCCTTGAAGCCGTCCAGGTCCATAAACCCGACCAGCACGGTTTTGCCTTCGCGGCGGGCCTGGGCCAGGGCGCGCTCCAGCGCCGCCATCAGGGCGCGGCGGTTGGGCAGGCCGGTCAGTGCGTCGGTGGAGGCGTGGGCATTGAGGTCGGAGTTGACCCGTTGCAGCTGCGCCACCAGGGCTTCGCGCTGCACGCTCTGCCCGATCAGCTTGGCAAACAGATGCAGCACGTCGTTGGCGTTGTCGGGCATGGACTTGCGCGAACCGCTGGCGGCGCACAGGGTGCCGTACAGCGCGCCATCGTCGGTACGCACGGGCACGCTGGTGTAGGTCTGGATGCCCATCTCCGCGCCTGCGGTGCCGCGCCAGTGGTTCAGCACGTCGTCGGTGTAGGGCAGGTCTTCGTCCAGCGCGCGCTTGCACAGCGTGTCTTCCCACGGCACGTCGATGCCTTCGGGAATTTGCAGCGCCTGGGTGTTGCGCGCATAGAGCACGTGCTGCATGCGGCGGTCCAGGTCTACGGTGGTCAGGTAGGTGGATTCCATGCCGGTGACGGTTTCCATCAGTTCCAGCAGGGGGCGTGTCAGTTCCTCGACGGTGCGGGCTGACGATACCGATTCACTCAGGCGGGCGATCAAGGTGTCCATGGCAAACATTATCTTGTGACGGTTACGCGTGCTGCAAGCCGGCCCGGCCGCGCAGTCCTCCCTAGAATGCGAAAAACGCTACAGCCGTAACCCCATGAAACAAAAAATCTCCAGCGCCGTGCTTGCGGCGCTCCTGCTCACCAGCTGCGGCACGGCCATGGTCAACCCCGTCACCGGCCAGACCGAACGCTCGGTCATGAGCGAAGAGGACGAGATTGCCGAAGGCGCCAAGGGCCATGCAGAAGTGATGAAGGAATATGGCGCCTACGCCAACCCCGCGGTGCAGGCCTATGTGAACGGCCTGGGCCAGAAGCTGGCCGCCCAAAGCCACCGCAGCCAGCTGCAGTGGCACTTCACTGTGCTGGACAGCCCCGAGATCAACGCCTTTGCGCTGCCCGGCGGCTATGTGTATGTCACGCGCGGGATCATGGCCTACCTGGACAGCGAAGCCGACCTGGCGGGTGTCATGGGCCACGAGATTGGCCACGTGACTGCGCGCCATGGCGCCCAGCGCGCCACCCGCCAGCAGACTGCGGGGCTGGGGGTGTTTGCGGCGACTGTGCTGGGCGCGGTGTTGGAAGGGCAGGGCTTTGGCGGCGCAGGGCAGTTGGCCAGCCAGGCCTCGCAAACGGTGGCGGCGGGCTACATCGCGTCCTATGGCCGCGACCAGGAGCTGCAGGCCGATGGCCTGGGCGCCGAGTACCTGTCTCGCACCCATTACGACCCGCACAACATGGTGGATGTGATCACGGTGCTGAAGAACCAGGAGCGTTTTGCCGCCGACCAGGCCAAGGCCGAAGGCCGCCCCGTGCCCAGCGGCAGCGACTGGCTGGCCTCCCACCCCAGCAACGACCAGCGCCTGCAAGCCATCACCGCCCTGGCAGCGCAGTACAAAAGCCAGAGCGCCTATGGCGACGAGGGCCGCACGCGCTACCTGAAGGTGCTCTCCGGCTTGACCTTTGGCGACAGCCCCAGCCAGGGCCTGGTGCGAGGGCGCAATTTCTACCACGAGCCCCTGAACTTTGCGGTGACCGCGCCCACAGGCTGGTACATCCAGAACGACAACGAGCAACTGGCGCTGCTGAACACCGCGCGTGATGCCGCCGTGGTAGTGCGTCTGGTGCCGCCGCAGGCTGGCAAGAACCACACCGATGTGATCCGCAGCGTGCTCAAGCCCACGCAGGGTCAGGTGGAAACCACCACCGTGAACGGCCTGCCGGCCACGCGCTTTGTGGGTGCCCGTGTCGCCAGCAACGGCCAGACCCAGGCGCTCGAGGCCACCGTGGTTACCGGCCCCGGCGACCGGGTGTATGTGCTGCAAACCAGTGCCAAGGACGCCAGCGCCCTGCAGCGCGCCCGCGCCCAGGTGCGCGAGGTGGAGGGCAGTTTTCGCGCCCTTACGGCCCAGGACCGCGCGGCAGCCCGCCCCTGGGGCCTGAAGACCGTGCCCTATCCCAAGGGCGGCTTTGCGGAGCTGGCCAAGACCTCCCCCATTGCCCGGCCCGAACAGCAGCTGCGCCTGATCAACGGCTTTTATGGCGGTGGCGAGCCGGCCGTGGGGCAACTGGTGAAGGTGGTGGAGGCGCAGTAATTGCTATCAAAGCAGGAGCTGTCTATCCAATATTTACGGGGGCTGGAGCTCGATTGGATCCAAGGCCTCGGGCCGAAGATGCCTTCAGGCGAAGGTGTTGACCCGGGTGCCTACGCTGCCGCTGGTGGCCAGCGGCGGCACTGGGGGCAGGGCTTGCAGCAGCGTGGCGGCGGCCACGGCCTGCATGTCCAGCGCCTTTTTCAGCACGAGGATATTCACGGCGTCTGCGGTGCTGCCTTGGGCAGCGGCGCTGGCGGCTTGCACTGCGGGGGTGCTGGCGATGTTCATGGGAACTCCGTGAAATACAAAGGTCGGTGGATGGTTATCGGCACACGCTAGCCTGGCTTGAGGCGCATTTCTGCAATGATGGAGCCATGCCAGCCCTCCATATCTCTACCCAATTTGATTCCGGCGCCATCGACGTGGTGCGCCTGGACAGCGCGCAGGACATCCAGCTGCGCATCCGCAAGGACAACGCGTCGGACTTTGCGCAGTGGTTCCACTTTTGCCTGCACGGTGCGGCGTTTCAGCCGGTCACCCTGCGGTTTTTGAACGCTGCGGAATGCGCCTACCCCAAGGGCTGGGAGGGCTACCAGGTGCTGGCCAGCCACGACCGCCAACACTGGACCCGCATCGACACCCAGTACGACGGCACCGAGATGACTGCGCGCCTCACGCCTATGGCGCAGGCCGTGTACTTCGCCTATTTCGAGCCCTATTCCTACGAGCAGCATCTGGACCTGCTGGCCTCGGCCGCCACCTCGCCCTGGGTGCAGGTGCAGCGCCTGGGCAGCACGGTGCAGGGGCGCGACATGACGCTCCTGCGCATCACCGACGAGGCGGGCACCACGCCGCTGGACGAGAAAAAGAAGGTCTGGATCATCGCACGCCAGCACCCCGGCGAGACCATGGCCGAGTGGTTTGTGGAAGGCCTGTTGGCGCGCCTGCTGGACGGGGACGAAGCCGTGGCCCGCGTGCTGCTGGACCGCTATGTCTTCTACGTGGTGCCCCACATGAACCCCGACGGCGCGGTGCTGGGCAACCTGCGCACCAATGCCGCGGGCGCCAACCTGAACCGCGAGTGGGCCAACCCCAGCGCCGAAAAATCACCCGAGGTACTGCTGGTACGCCAGGCCATGCTGGACACGGGCGTGGACCTGTGCCTGGATGTGCATGGCGACGAGGCCTTGCCCTATAACTTTGTGGTGGGCTCCGAAGGCACACCGGGCTACAGCCCGCGCGTGGCCGCACTGGAAGAAGCCTTCAAGGCCGCCTGGATGGCCAGCTGCCCGGACTTCCAGGACACAGTGAACTACGGAAAAACAGCGCCCGGCCAGGCCAACATGACCCTGGCCACCAACTGGATCGCCCAGCAATTCGGCTGCCTGGCCTTCACCGTCGAAATGCCCTTCAAGGACAACGCCGACCTGCCCGACCCCCAGCACGGCTGGAGCGGCGAGCGCTCCCGCAAGCTCGGCGCCAGCGTGTTGCAGCCGCTGCTGCAGCTGCGGCTTTAAAGCCCGGCACGATTCGTAGCAACCGCAATAAAAAAGCCCTGCGCGCATGAAGCGAGCAGGGCTTTTTGGCGAAGCTGGCTATATCAGGCCGACTTGCGTTGCTTGCGTCGTGCAGCCGCACCCAGGAGGCCCAAGCCTGCCAGCATCAATGCGTAGGTTTCTGGTTCAGGCACGGCTGCGATCTGCAGGTCCTGGTTCATCCCCCAGTACTGGGGGGTCAAATGGGCACGTCCCCAAGAGTTGTCGCTGAAATAGACCGAGACCGTGGCATTGGCCAAGCTAGGTCCGTAGCCCAGTGTGCTGCTGGTCACACTGGGGGGTGTCACGCTTTGAATCAAATCGATATCCAGACCGGAGAACTGGAAATTATTGCCACCCGCCACAGACAGTCCTGCCCAGGTTTCGGTGGAGTACCAGTTGCCCGTCAAGAAGTTGGAGTGCGTGCCGTTGCTTCCGTAAATCTCCCAAATGGCAGCGCCATCGACTTGGACACCAAGGTCGTACACGACCTTGACGATGTCTACATTGGGGGCCGATGTGTTTTGTACGGTCCCGGATTGGATGAAGTCACTGCCGTTCAAATGAACCGTGGCAGATCCGGCCATGGCAGAGCCGCATACGACGGTTGCAATGGCGGTCAAGGCGAAATGGCGAATACCCATGAAATTGATCTCCCTGTTTGGTTTGAAAAAACGCGTCCTGTGCCCGAATGCCGGCCAGAAGCAGCGCGCAATTTATGAGCAATGCGCCGAGGCAACAATAGGCGTATCGGACTACCTTGGCGGGTATCGACTTCTCAAAATCGATTTCGATGGCGCCGCAAATACATTTGGTAACCAAATGCCTGCCCTTAGCCGCCGTGCTTGGCATGTGCGGTAGCGCACGGTGCCAATGTTCCACGGGCCGCATGCTGAAGGTATTCCCGGAATTCCCCGGGTCATGCCTTGGAGGTGCTTGCAATGCGAAAGTCTGATGAGATCGATGTAGAGGCCCTGCGCGAGCGTGCGCGCCGCCATATGGAACAAGGTGCGGTGACGGAGGGCTATACCGCCGACCGCCAGGCGGTGGTGAAGATGCTCAACAGCGCGCTGGCCACCGAACTGGTGTGTGTGCTGCGCTACCGGCGCCACCACTTCATGGCGCGCGGTATCCACTCACAGGCGGTCGCCACCGAGTTTCTGGACCATTCCAACGAGGAGCTGGCGCATGCGGACCAATTGGCCGAGCGCATTGTGCAGCTGGGTGGCGAACCTGACTTTGCCCCCGACACGCTACTGCAGCGCAGCCATGCCGAATACCGGGAGGGTGCCACGTTGGTGGACATGATCCGAGAGAACCTTGTCGCTGAGCGCATCGCCATCGACAGCTATCGCCATGTCATTGGCTACCTGGGCGATCAGGACCCCACCACGCGGCGCCTGCTGGAGGGCATTCTGGCCGTGGAGGAGGAGCACGCCGACGACCTGTCCGATTTGCTGCAACGCGTGCCGTCCCAGCCAGCGCCGCCCACGCAGCAGGTGCTGGGCTTGCACGCCATCATCTGAACCAGGGCAACTGGCGCACTTACTTGCCGTTGATGCCCAACAGCTCCACCTCAAACACCAGCGTTGCGTTGGGCGGAATCACGCCGCCGGCACCGCGTTCGCCATAGGCAATTTGCGGTGGGCAGGTGAGTTTGGCTTTACCACCCACCTTCATGCGTTGCACGCCTTCGGTCCAGCACTTGATGACGCCGTTTAGCGGAAACTCAATCGGCTCACCACGCTTGTAGGAGCTGTCGAACTCACGGCCATCGGGGAAGGTGCCGCGGTAGTGCACTTTCACCTTGTCGGTCGCGCTGGGGCTGGCTCCACTGCCGTCCTTGAGCGTGCGGTAAACCAGGCCCGTGCTGCTGACCACGGCGCCGTCTTCCTTGGCGGCTGCCGCAGTGGTGGCATTTTGGGCCCAGGTGAGTGTGCCGGTGGCCAGAATCAGGGCGGCTGCGGTGGTGCGGAAGAAGGGGTGCATGGGGTCTCGCAAGGATGTAGAAGGCTGGATTGTCGCAGCCGCCAGACCGTGGTTCAATGCAGCCATGTTTGCGTCTTCAGACTCCCGATCCATCACGCCGCAATACCAAGGCCTGGGGCCCGTCGCCCACAGTTTGACGGAGCAACTGCGTGCCGTGCACAGCCTGATCGGGTCGCGTTACCCCTTCATTGATCGCGTGGCCGTGGTGCTGTACGACTCCGCCACCGATTTGCTCAAGACCTTTGTCAGCAGCAACAAAGACGACACCCTGCTCAAGCACTACGAAGTGCCCCTGGCAGACGTGCCCTCGCTGGCGGAGCTGGCCCGCACGCGCCAGCGGCGCCTGGTGGGGGACATCCGGGAAACCTTTCGCTCCACGAGTGCGCACACCAACTGGTTGAAGGCCCAGGACTACCGCTCCAGCTACACCACCCCCGTCTACCAGGATGGGACGCTGGCCGCCTTTCTGTTTTACGACTCCAAGCAGTCCCAGGCCTTTGGCGAAGATGTGGCGCAGTTTCTGGACACCTTCTCCGACCTTATTTCGCAGCTCTATCTGCTGCAAAAGCGGCTGGCCCACGGCCTGGTCGGCACCATCCAGGTGGCGGTGGACCTGGCCCGTATCCGCGACTTTGAAACCGGCCAGCACCTGGAGCGCATTGCCTACTACTCGCGCATCATGGCGCGCGCGCTGGCGGACAAATATGCCCTCACCGACGAGTTCATCGAATACCTGCAGCTGTTTGCGCCCCTGCACGACATCGGCAAGGTCGGTATTCCTGACCACATCCTGCTCAAGCCCGGACGGCTGGACGCGCAGGAGTACGACATCATGAAACGGCATGTCACGATTGGCGAAGGCATCATCGAGCGCATCGGCCGCGACATGGGCATGGAGGACAACTTGCCCACGCGCATCATGCGCAACATCGTGGCCACCCACCACGAGCGCGGGGATGGCTCGGGCTACCCGCGCGGCCTGACCATGGCCGACATTCCGCTGGAGGGACGCATTGTGGCGGTCGCCGATGTGTATGACGCGCTGACCAACCACCGTGCGTACAAGGCGTCCTGGAGCGAAGACGAAGTGGCGCGCGAGCTGCAACGCGAGGTCGACCTGGGTCAGCTGGATGCCGATTGCGTGCGGGCCCTGATGGCCGCACGCGAAACGCGCGAGGCCGTGCGCCTGCGCTTTGCGGACCAGCAGGCCCCCGCGTTCTAGCCCCGGTTAGCAGCAACCTGCCCAGGCGCTGCGCCGGTAGAACGGGCCCAGGTCCTCCACAAAGGCATCTACCGTCGCGCGCCATGGCGCCAGGTCGGCCTGCGCAGCAATGCGTGAGCGCACCTGCGCCAACAACTCAGCGCGCAGGGCGGCTTCGTCCAGCGTAGCCAACTTTCCGCCGCGCACCACACAGCGTCCCCCCACATAGACCTGGTCAATATGGCTGCCATTGCCGCGCGCCAGCAGCAGGTCCAGCGGGTCGACGTTGTCGAACAGCGTGTCGTCGTCCAGCGCGTCCCAGTTGAGTACCACCAGGTCGGCCGGTGCGCCGGGGGCAATGCTGCCACCCAGCGCATGCCGATTGCCACTGACACTGTGCCGGCCAAGGCGTGCGGCAAAGGTCCACAGCTGCGCGCGTGTCATCTCCTCTTCGAACCCCCAGCCGCGGTGCAACGTGTAGGCCAGGCGCATTTCGCGCAAGGCGTCATCGTCTTCGTCCGGGCCTGCCCCATCCAGGCCCATGGCCACGCGGCAGCCGTAGCGCAACATATCGGCCAAGGGTGCGATGCCGGACTTCAAGGCCAGGTTGGAGCTGGTGTTGACCGCAATGGTCACCCCGCGCTCGGCCAGCAGGGCCAGTTCATCGCTGCGCGCATGAACGCAATGGGCCAGCGTGAGGCGCGGGCTCAGCAGGCCGATCTGGTCCAGGTAGCGCACGATGCCCTGTGGGAAGGTTTGGTCTGCCCATTGGCGCTGGTAGGGGGTCTCCAGCAGGTGCATGTGCACGGGACGCTGGTGGTCGGCTGAGCTTCGCGCCACGGCTTCCAGCAGTGGCTGGCTGCACCATTGCACGCCGGTGGGGCCGTACTGCACGGTCATGTGCTCTGCCAGGTCTGCATCCTGTTGAATGTAGTCGGCGAGTTCGTCGACGAGGGCCACCTGCTGCGCAGGGGATTGCCCGCGCACTGCGAGGCGCCGGGCGATGTCGTCGCGTATCTCCGGACGCAGCGCAGCCAGCATGGTGGTGTCGTCACACAGACCCAGACCCCGTTGGTCGCGCAGCGCCACCGCAAAGCCGATGCGCACGCCCACATCTCGCGCGGCGCGTGCCACAGCCAGGCCTTCGTCCAGAAACGGCATGCCGCCCTGCACCCGTGTGTAGTGCACCATCAGATGCGCAACGCCCCGGCGCACCGAGCGGGCAAACGAAGTGGCCGCACACAGGTAGGGGTCGGCTCCCGGCACCAGGCCCTGGTAGGGCAGCCAGCCCTCCAGCGGCAAATCCTGCGAACCCAGCGTGGCGCTGCGAAAGGTGCGCCCGTGGTCGTGCGCGTTGGCCAGCGCGGGCAGCACCAGTTGGCGCGGGCCAGGTACCGGCTGGGCCAATGCAGTGACTGCGCTGACCCATCCGCCGTCCAGCGCAATGCGGGTGTTGGCTTGTGGCTGCGTGGTGCCCGGGTCAGACAGGAGCCAGGCGCAGTCCAGGGTGGTGGGGGTGAGGGGCATGGGCAGCCCCATGCAAAGAAAGTGCCAAGCGGCGGGTTTTGATGCTTGGCATGCTATTTATTTGATAGCTATTAGCGCATATTTGGCGGGGGCTAGAGGCAAATTTTTTCCTCCATCCCCCGCTGGGGCGTTACACCAACAAGGCATTCACCCGCTTCACGTACGCCGCCGGGTCCGCAGGCAAGCCGCCTTCGGCCAGCAGGGCCTGGTCAAACAGGATGTGGGCCAGGTCGTTGAAGTGCACGCTGCCGTCCAGCTTCTTCACCAGCGCGTGTTCGGCGTTCACTTCCAGCACGGGCTTCACCTCGGGCGCCTGTTGGCCGGCTTGCTTCAGCATGCGAGCCAGTTGGGTGCTCATGCCGTGGTCTTGCACGACCAGGCAGGCGGGGCTGTCGACCAAGCGGGTGGTCACGCGCACGTCTTCGGCCTTGTCCTTCAGCGCTTCCTTGAGCTTGGCCAGCAGGGGCTTGAAGGCTTCGGCAGCTTCCTCCGCGGCCTTCTTCTCGGCTTCGTCCTGCAGCTTGCCCAGATCGACGGCGCCCTTGGCGACGGATTGCAGGGGCGTGCCGTCAAAGTCGTGCAGGTGGTTCAGTGCCCACTCGTCCACGCGGTCGGTCATCAAGAGCACTTCAATGCCCTTCTTCTTGAACACTTCCAGCTGCGGGCTGTTCTTGGCAGCGGCCAGGGTATCCGCGGTGATGTAGTAGATGGCCTCCTGGCCTTCCTTCATGCGTGCCTTGTAATCGGCCAGCGACACGCTCACCGTGTCGGTGGTGCTGGAGGCAAAACGCAGCAGCTTGGACAGGCGTTCCTTGTTGGCAAAGTCTTCGCCCAGGCCTTCCTTCAGTACCGCGCCGAATTCTGCGTAGAACTTGCTGTACTTGCCTTCCTTGGCCTTGTCCTCTTCCGACAGCACGTCGGTGACTTCACCTTCCGTTGCCGCGGGCGCCTTGTCGTACTTGGCCAGGTCTTCCAGCATGCCCAGCACGCGCTTGGTGCAGCCTTCGCGGATGGCTTTGACGTCGCGGCTTTCCTGCAGCAACTCACGGCTCACGTTCAGGGGCAGGTCGGCAGAGTCCACCACGCCCTTCACAAAGCGCAGGTAGCTCGGCAGCAGGGCTTCGGCGTCGTCCATGATGAACACGCGCTTCACATACAGCTTGAGGCCGGCCTTGTGGTCGCGGTTGTACAGGTCCATGGGCGCCTTGCCGGGGATGTACAGCAGCTGGGTGTACTCGGTGCTGCCTTCCACGCGGTTGTGCGTGTGGGCCAGGGGTGCTTCAAAGTCGTGGCTGATCTGCTTGTAGAAGTCGTCGTACTGCTCTTGGGTGATGTCCTTCTTGGCGCGCGCCCAGATGGCGTTGGCCTTGTTCACCGTTTCCCATTCGCCGGTCTTGACCATGCCACCGGGCTGGCGGCCGCCGTTTTCGTCGTTGGGGTTGATCAGCTCGCCGTCTTTCCACTCCTCCTTTTCCATCTGGATGGGCAGGCTGATGTGGTCAGAGTACTTGTTGATGATGCCCTTGACTTTCCAGCTCTGGGTGTAGTCCTGCGCGTCGTCGCGCAGGTGCAGGATCACGCTGGTGCCGCGTGCTTCGCGGGTAATGGTTTCCACCTCAAATGCGCCACCACCACTGGCACCGCCGTCGCTGACCCAGCGGACGGCCTGGTCAGCAGGCAGACCGGCACGGCGGGACTCGACCGTGATCTTGTCAGCCACGATGAAGCCGGAGTAGAAGCCCACACCAAACTGGCCGATGAGGTTGCTGTCCGCCTTTTGGTCACCGGTGAGCTTGGACACGAAATCTTTGGTGCCGCTCTTGGCGATGGTGCCCAGGTTGTCGATGGCTTCCTGCTGGCTCAGACCAATGCCGTTGTCGGTGATGGTCAGCGTCTTGGCGTCCTTGTCGAAGGTTACCTTCACCTTCAGCTCAGGATCGTTCTCGTACAGGCCGCTGTTGTTGATGGCTTCAAAGCGCAGCTTGTCGCAGGCGTCCGATGCGTTGGAGATCAGCTCGCGCAGGAAAATCTCTTTGTTGGAATACAGCGAGTGGGTCACCAGGTGCAGCAGCTGCGCCACTTCGGCCTGGAAATTCATGGTTTGCTTGGTCATAGATGGGTCTCTGAGTCTCAATAAAACGGTTCGCGCGCCTGCAGGGCGGCGCCTGCGGCGCGAGCAACCCTCAATTATGGGCGAGGCCAGGCTTTTCAAGCGCTGCGGGGCGAGCGCAGCCCGGTGCGGCGGAACTGGCCTGGAAAAATGCAGGAAAAGGTGAGTTGCGTCAGGGGGCATGCATCTGCCTCTTCCCCCGCGCCGGGGTTAGCGCTACATTGCCAAAAAAAGCATGCAGGGAAGAAACAAGCACTATGAAACCGGACCAGCCTTTGCCGCCCCCTGACAAGCGGGCGGCGACCCCCTCCCCGGCCCCCAAGCCATTTGACGGCTTGCTGGACCCCTTGCCCGTGCCTGAGGTGACCGAGAGCGACACTGATACGGCCTGGGGCCTTTGGGAGGCTAGCGTGGGCGGGCTGCTGGAGGATGGCAAGGCCGATGCTCCGCCGCCCCATGGCTATGAACCTACGCAGCCCGCAGGCCTGGACGGCGACCCCCTGCCCAAGGACAGCACTTAAGCAGCCTGCGCGCCAGGCGCCAGCCAGGCTAGTAGCTGCGTGGTCACTTCGGGGCGGTGCAGCAGTTCCATGTGGTTCATGCGGTAGGCAATGCACTGGCTGGGCTTGGCAAACACGAGGGTATGTTTGGCGTCGTCGTGCACGCCCAGCGCGCTGCGCAGCGGCACCAGGCCATCGCCCAACAGCCGATCGGCCAGTGCGCCGCGTTTGGCGGCGGTGGTGGCAGCCACCGTGTAGCAAGCCACCCCCTCGGGCAGCGGCACAGGTATTCGGCGGTCCGGCCCTTTTTGGAACCGGTTGTGGCCCTGCCAGTCCTCGGGGCTCACAAAGCCATACCGCAAATCGGTGATGCCCGCACTGCGCAGCTGGCCCAACTTGGCAAAGGGGCGCGAGTAGGGCGTGGCGCCCAGAATCACATCCACCCAGTTGCCCGCCCGTTCCAGCGGTGCGCCGTGGTGCGGCGTGCCCAGAAAGACGATGTTCTTCAGTACCTGCCGCCATGGCGCGGAGGGCCCCGTCTGCAGCACCGCGCTGCGCGTGACCAGCCCGCCCATGCTGTGCGCCAGCACGGTGATCTCCGTCACCGGCACGGGCCAGTGGGCCACCAGTAGGTCCAGCTCCGTCGCCAGCGCTGCGCCGTTCTCGGACGTGTGCAGGCCGGTGTTGTAGCGCACGTAGACCGGGGTGTAGCCCAGCGCGCCCAACGCGGTGGCGTGGCTGCGTACCTCACCACTCGCCGTGGTGTGGGTCCACTGCAGGTCGTTCATGCACAGGCCGTGGATGATGATGAGCAGCTTGCCACCCACAGAGGTTTTTGCGGGCGGTGCAGACGGAGTGGTCCAGTCCAGGCGCTGGCCCGCGTGGCGCAGCTGCAGGCGGGTAGCCAGTGGGTTGCCGCTGGCGGCCAGCCGGTCACCCAGCACACCGTTCAGCGCGGCCAGCACGGCTTCGCGCTCAGGCGTTTCGGGTGCTTCTGCGTCGGCCGCGTCCAGCAGCGGCTGCAGCTTGCCCAGGATAGCCTCGGCACCGCTGCCCACCAGCTGGGTCACGCCGTGCACGGTTTGGTAAATCAGGCCCGTCAGACCGCGTGTGGTGCCGGTGGTCTTGCCGCCCGGCACGCCCAGGCTGCCCCAGACGGACTGATGCACGCCCTCAGCCATGCGGGCCACGCCACGGGTGGCCTGGGTGGCCAACTGCACCACGCCCCGCAGGTCCTCCGCGCGAAAGTGCTGCAGGGCCTTGGGGCGGGGGGGCAAGGCCATCAGAATTTTTCGTGCGGCTGCAGGTAGCGCCACTGGCCTACCGGCAGGTTGCCCAGCATGACCTTGCCTACGCGCACGCGCTTGAGGCCCACCACGCGCAGACCCACCAGCTCGCACATGCGGCGGATCTGGCGCTTCTTGCCCTCGGTCAACACAAACCGCAGCTGCTCGGGGTTTTGCCACTCCACCTTGGCGGGCTTCAGGGCCTGGTCGTCCAGGCGCAGGCCGTGGCGCAGCAGCTTGAGTTTTTCGGGCGGGAACACGCTTTGAACATCGGCGCTGACGGGGTCGTCGTCGTCAATGCGGCTGAGCTGCTGCACCTTGCCGCCGTAGGTGGCGGCGGGGGAGTTGGCTGCGGCGCTGTTGGCCACGCCGGTGTAGACCACACGCACCAAATATTCCTTCTCCATCACCGAGTCTTCGCCAATCAGCTGGCGCGCCACGCGGCCGTCTTGCGTCAGCACCAGGAGGCCGGTGGAATCAATGTCCAGCCGGCCGGCGGGCACCAGGCTTTTCAGCTGGCTGCCGTGGAAGAAGAAGCGGGCGTTGTCCTCGGCCCAGCGGTTGTGCGGCTGGATGAGGGTGATGGCGGGCTCGTGCCCGTCTTCGGCCTGGCCGCTGACGATGCCGATGGGTTTGTTCAGCAGGATGGTGACCTGGTTGGCCTGTTGGCCCTGGGCCTGTTTGTCGATCTCAATGCGCACGCCGGGCAGCACCTGCATGCCCATCTCGGCCACCTTGCCGTTCACTTTCACCCAGCCCTTGCCAATCCAATCGTCTGCCTCGCGGCGCGAGGCCAGGCCCAGCTCGGCCATGCGCTTGTTCAGGCGCACCGTGCCGCCAGCGCCTTGAGCGGCGGTGTTGGTCTGGCCGGCCGGAATGGCGGCTTTCACCCGGCCCGGAGGCGGCGCTGCGCGGCGGAAGGTGGGGGCGGGTGGTTTGGAGTCGGTCATGCTTGCTATATTTTTAGGAGCTGTTACCGCATATTTTACGGGGGCTGGGTGCCATTTTGGCTGCTATGTGCGCGCCTCCAACCACCGTCCGGGCGCAAGACCGCGCGCCCAGCACCCGAATGGCGACCGCCTCAGTGCTCGAAGACGATGGCGTCCAGCTCCATGGCGTGGATCTTGGTGGCCGCGCTCTCGGCCAGCGCACGATTGCTGAACGGGCCCACGCGCACGCGGGTCAGCTTGCCCTTCTTGGTCTGCAGATCTTGGGTGAACACGGGCAGCTGCGCATCCGCCAGCTTTTGCGAGGCGTTGCTGGCATTGGTGGGCACGGCGAACAGGCCCACGTTGATATAGAAGGCATGCTCCAGGCCGCCAGCGGGTGCGGTTTTGATGGCTTTGGTGCCCTTGGCTGCTTTGGCCCCCTTGGTGGCCTTGGCGGTCTTGGCAGGCGTTGCTGCAGCGGCCGTAGGCGCGGGCGATGCCGCAGCCATGGCGGCCACCGGGGTGGTGTCGGTTTGTGCGGGCACCACCACGGGGTTGACCACCACCTCTTGGCGCGCCTCCTGCGGCGCAGTCTCCACAAACTGGGGCGGCGCCACCGGGGCCTTGGCATCGGCGTCGGCCGGGGCACTGGCCGCGGCCGGTGCGGGGTCGGAGGAGAGCGTCCAGGACTTGGGCCAGATCGAGCATCCTGACAGCAGCGCCACACAGGCCAGGGCCAGCAGGCTGGAACGTACGCGCTGGGGGCTGTTCAAAGAGGACAACAGAGGGTGCATGGGGTGGCTGCTTTCTGGAAAAGGCGAATACGCAAAATGTAGCGCAAGCGCGGCCAGGCGATATAGTGGCCCCATTCCCTTTATGAGGTGCAGGTTTGAAGATCCTTGTGGTGGAAGACGAGGTCGGCATTCGCGGCAATCTGGTCATGCTGCTGCGCATGGAAGGCTTTGAGCTGATAGAGGCTGCGAATGGCGAAATGGGGCTGGCCCTGGCGCGCCAGGAGATGCCCGACCTGATCCTGTCCGATGTGATGATGCCCGAGCTGGACGGCTACGGCTTTCTGGAAGCCCTGCGCGCCGACCCACATACTGCGGCCATTCCCTTTATCTTTCTCACCGCGCGCTCGGACCGCGCCGACCGCCGCCGCGGCATGAACCTGGGCGCGGACGACTACCTGGGCAAGCCCTTCACGCGCGACGAAGTGCTGGAGGCCGTGCACGCCCGCATCAAGCGCGTGCAAACGCTGGAGAAGACCAACCCCAGCGCCCCCGACGCCGCATCGGCCGCCGGGCCTGCGCCCATCAAGGGCTACAAGGTGCTGCGCACGCTGGGTGCGGGCGGCATGTCGGAGGTGCTGCTGGCCGTGCGCGAGGCTGATGGCCTGGAGGTCGCGCTGAAGCTGCTGGACACGCGCCAGCACCAGGACGCTATGCTGCTGCAGCGCTTCATTCAGGAATACGCGTTGCTGGAGCAGATCAACCACCCCAACGTGGCGCGCATCTTTGACCACGGCTTTACCGACGAGCACGCCTTCATCACCATGGAGTATTTCGCCCATGGCGACATCAAGCGCCGTATTGCGGCCGGGCTGTCGCCGTTTGAGGCGCTCTCCATCGCGCTGCAAGTGGCGTTTGCGCTGTCGCAAATTCACGCCTTGGGCATCGTGCACCGCGACGTGAAACCCGACAACCTGATGCTGCGCGCCGACGGCAGCGTGGCGCTGATCGACTTTGGCGTGGCCAAGCACATGGGTGACGAGCTGGAGAAAACGCAGCAGGGCGACATCGTCGGCTCACCCTATTACCTGAGCCCCGAGCAGGCCAGCGGCCGCCCGGTCAGCCCGGCCAGCGACATCTACAGCCTGGGCGCCATCTTCTTCGAGATGGTGACCGGCAAGCGCCCCTACGTGGCCGACCACATGGAGGCGCTGCTGTACAAGCATGTGCACGCCCCCATCCCACGCTTCGAGCCCAAATTTGCAGAGTTCCAGCTGCTGCTGGACAAGATGATGCACAAGGACCCCGCCCAGCGCTTTCCCAGCGCCCAGGCCCTGGCCGACTTCATCGCCAGCGGCTGGCCCACGGTCATCCGGCTCATGGAAGCCAAGTCCTTGCCGCATGGGGCCAAACCAGCTTAGCGCTATTGAATTGGTAGCTGGTGGTGCAACAGTTACGAGGGCTAGAGGCTTGTTTGGCTCTTAACTTCCGGTTGTAGGCGACTACCTCGCGCAAGGCAGTCGGCGTGGCCCGCGTTCTCCGGCTCAGCTCGCGGGCTGACTTTTTAGGTTCGCTTGCGGGGCTGCGTTAAGGATGTGGTGGGTGCGCCTGCTCTGTGGCAACCGCGAATCGAGCCTGCGCCCGCGGACCCCATCACCTGCCTTGAGGGAAGTGCGGGTCTTCTTTAGACTGAAAGCCGACTTTCAAAGCGCGCCGAAGCAGTCATTAGCCTTCAACGTAAAGCTGACCGGCACACTAGGCGTCACCGCACTCATGCGACCCATCGTCATCGCTTGCTCGCGGGATAAACAGATGCAACCGTCCAGCCGCGTTCGGGCGCATCCTCAAGGTACTCATCGAAATCCGGGTCATCGATGCGAAGGCTTACCGTGTACTCGTCTTCGACGCGGCACCTGAAGCCGCCGTGCTCGGTGCTCCACGCGCTAGTAAGGATCTTCTGACTTCGCTCCAGCGGCCAGTGAATCTCTTGGCCAGGAACAGGGGCGAACGGAAGCGACTCCTCCCGGGTGAGGACAGCAAACTGCGCATTCGGGTCGTCACGGTCAGCATTAAACACGTACTTTTGAAAGATGACGCGGTACATGGCGTTCCTGTGAGCGACGGCTTGTCCTGTGACGTCTAACGTTGGAGGCCACCGGTATGCAACACGCGCTGGGAAGCGGCAACATAAAGTCGTATGTCCGTGTGGGCCGAAATGTTAGAGCTCATCGTTACCGTTCCTCACACCGTTGGCTGCCGCCAATGCCTCAGTTAACGTGCCGAATTTGCGATCACCCAACCGATACTGCGTTCCGTTGAAGAAGATGTTCCAACGTTGCATGAGATTGGCCTCATCATCCGTGAACTGAATGTTTCCGAGGGCTGGCGGTAAAACGGCAGTTGAAGAAATTTCGAGATTGCTAGGTCCTCGTCGCACGCGGCGAAAGAACCTCACGACAAGGATGGCAATGCCTGCGAGGGCAAGAAACGGAACTGCAGGTAAAAGCAGAAAAGCCGCAATAAGTACGATGTCTTGAATGGTAAGACCCGCTCCGTCAACAGCAAATGCTGGCGAAGAAAAGGTGAAGAGAAGCAATATCCAAGACTGCCGCATGTGAGATTTAACGTAATTTTTGCCGCAAAACACCGCGGGATAAAGTGGGAGTGTGGTCTATAAAAAATAGCATTTACATATACTAGTCTGCGCAAGCTGCTCTCTAAAAATAGTGGCAAACCCCGCAGCTTGCCCCCCAATTTTGACGACTCAGATAGGCCCTGAATATCCCCCATTCGGGTGAATCTGCGGACGTCCGCTTTCGCCGCAGAGCCGAGGCGTCTACAGACTGATTGCTGACTTTTGCTGAGCTCCGAAGCAGTCGTTCCGTCAAAGCTGCTCGGAACGCGACAATTGCCGCTGCGTGTCCTTGTCAAGCGTAACGTTAGGAGTTGTATGAGACATACGATTAACGATGGCCTCTGCACCTATGCCTATCAGTGTCATGATCGCTACAACTGACCACGAATACACAGGATAAAGTGCAAGCAAATACTGCAGCCCTTCACCATCCACTCGGTTGATCAAAAGCGTCAAGGGCAAGTAGCCCAGCAATACAGCAAAACACACCCCTACCATTAAGCGTACCAAACGCCCACGCTGTGCACCCTGCATAGTCATGTGAAACGCAAAGCCAAATGGCCCCAAATGAAGAATTGCGGCCAAAGCTAAGCCAATAGGTGCCTCGAAGGGCAATGACTCCCACAAAAGAATTGCAACTGCGCATGCGCCCAGCAGTGGCATCGCAAGTAGTGTGTGCGCGATCTTCATGGCGACTTCTGACGAAAATTAATCGGTTCCGAAGTCTATCGCGCCGAAACCAAGGCGCCTGCAGACTGACTGCAGACATTCGCTGCGCTGCGAAGCGGTCGTTAACGCAAAGTTGCCCGACCCACAGCGTCAGTGTCGACAGGCAAATTAAACATGTTCACTTCGCGATGAAGGCGATCCCTTTTCGAAGAGCCTCCGCACGCTCCATTGAACAGTCTACGTCCTTTAAACGGGTAGCAACATCTCTGAAAATAAGTATGCTGTATGCGAAGGCAAACTGCACTCTCTTTTCGTCTCTGTACTTTGGCCGAAAACTATTCTGGAGCCTAAACAAATGCTCGTCAGCGGTGCTGACTTTGCAGCGTGCTGCATCCCCAGCCATACTGGCGCTCTGCGCGATGTAGAGTAAATCCCAAGTCGGCAGAGGAATCGACAGACGTTCATCTTCGGATGTCGGTTGTATTGGCTTTCCGTCATAGCCCGGCACTCTGCCCCAAAATCTCTGTTTTGTCACTTCGGCAACTTCAAGGGCCCGCGTCTCAGACATCACTACTTCATCAAAAAAAACAATTGGTGGTGGTTGGGTTTGTGCAATCGCGTTGATGGTGACAAAAAACAGAGCAGCAAGGAAAAGATGTGTGCGCATGGCAAATGGTTAACGAATAAATTATCGACTCCGCAGTCTATCGATTCGACACTGCGACGCTTGCAGACTGAAAGCGGAACTTGAAATCCGTGATCTGGCTGCGCAAGAATAAGCATTTGCAACCACAGGCCGGCTCTCAGCTCCATTCGAGAACTACTGGGAAAATCCACCCTTGGGTGTAACCATTTTCTGCAAATTCTTGAGCTTGCGCGGTGTGTGCTCTGTCCACTCAATTTCGGAGCCGTCCGCAAAATCTTCGTAAATAGGCAGAATGCTTGTAATTCCAACTAGCTTCCATTGAACAGGAACTCCCTCTGGACCACCTTTGAATGGCTTCGCCGCACTCTTGGCCACCTTCATTGCCTTGTCATAGGCATGATCCAAGTCGTCAGCTTTAATCAGTATGGTGTTCTCCCAGGACAAAAAGCGCTTGTCCTCGTCATCCATCAGGGTGTCGTCTAGTTCTACAAACCGAAGTAGGTAAGACACCACGTACCAGCCGATAGGAGAGATATTTTTGTCCCAGGCCATCAATTGAACTCCAAATATCCAAAATTACCGTCTATCTGAGGCAACAACAGACTGATTGTTGACTTTTCCTGCGCTCCTAAGCAGCCTTTCAAAGGTGGGGGCTGTACGTAATCTCATCTATGGTCCAGTCGCCCAAGAGTCTCATTTTGAAATGCAACTTAATTTCAAACATTTTTTCACCATGCAGTGTCTCTGCGGCCGTGAAGGCGATGGATGGATGTTGTCTATGCATAACAAAGTCTGCTTTTCCCCAGTCCGCCACTTCTAGTCCTTGTTCCGTGAGCCAGCGAGCAGTACAGGATGTAGCCTTAGATCGCCAATAGCGATGACACGCAAATGCACACCCAAGAAGAACAATGATCCCGAGCACGTTTTCCATCGTCATGTGAAATGCATTAAATGACGTTTCCGCTGCGTTGCTGAGGCGTCAACAGACTGAAAGCCGTCCGCAGTAAGGAAAGAGCGCGCCAACATCATCTGCATACTCTTATCCTGACGGCCCTCAACGTTCACGACTCATGGTGAACAGCAAGATAGTGTGCCTTTTCGCTATCTCGCCAGAAAGCGGCGTATCTAGGGATCGCTATATCGTGGCTGGCTTTGGAGGTGAAGCTTGGCCTGAAACGAACACCAAATATTGATTCAGCTCGGCTCACGTCTATTTTCTGTAGCACCGAAATCAACGCCGAATTAATGTCGTGGTCTGGCGCTGCAAGCTCACTAAGCGCCAGAACCACGAGGTCATTCAGTGCTTCAGTCGTTGAGGTTTCAACTAGGAGGTTCTCTACAGGAATCGGTCCGTGCTTTGAACTACGCTGATTGGCAACGGCAACGGCAACGGCAACGGCAACGGCAACGGCAACGGCAACGGCAACGGCAACGGCAACGGCAACGGCAAAGGCAAAGGCAAAGGCAAGATTAATGGAACTGCGCTCAATATGAGGTGACATGACTTCGACAAATCGCACGTAGCTTGAATGCCAAGTCGAGCCAAAGAGGTCATTGCAGACCGACAGGCCTTCGAGCGAAGAGAATTGATCTGAGTTCATCTCGGAAACTGTGGTGTGTTTCATAAAGCCTGAAGTTATCGATGTAGCAAACCTGCTCTTTAAACTGGCTTTGGCCCGCCGCTGTATGTGTGAGTTGATGCTCGCTTTCGGCTGCAAAGTTGGGTTACCAGTTTTGGTCTAAAAGTAAATTATCTACGTCGTAACCAAACGTCTGCTTCCGCCGCAAACGCGAAGTCCACGAGGCCCCTGCGCCGACAACACTCCAGACATTTGGCGACCCTACATTCTGCGAACTGGGGGATTGCACAGGCTATTTGGCAAGTAGTTGCAACCCCATGCAAAGCATATTCACGGCTTTTTCAGCCCGGATGCAAACACGTCCATCACCCGACGTGTATCTGACATCTGCATGTCGACAGAAGTACCAGTAGGAAATTTGACCAAAACCGCAAGTTGGATCAAATGTCCAGGCGAGGTGAAAAAGCGGCTCAATCCCATTGACGGCTGAGCATCAGTGGCTAATCGGTATCGGGCTGAAGGAAAACAAGGGGACCCAATGCGGGTTGGTACGAACAAATCCAAGCCCTCGCCCCAAGCCGTAGCTATACGCTCCAGCGTTGGTTTCGCAGCCGTGCCTTGAAGATTTCCTCGTTCCACCGCTACTGCCGCTTCAAGTGCCTTTTGCGGCGTATCAAACGATGGGGGCAGCTCAGTAACCATAACTGCAGCGACAGGATCGCTCAAATCGCCCAAAGACAAAAGAACGTAATGGTCTACGACTTGACGCCCCCGATCGTTAAATACCAGTCTGATAGAGGTCGCAGGTAACTGCGGAATCCGGGGAATGCTGAACTTCAAATCCAGGTTCGGAATTTGGACCAATCCTGTACGAATAATCTCTTCAGCATCCGGGCTGCGGGTGCTCTCGATCGCAACAAACCCATTGCAGGAGAGCTGCTTGGCCTGCCAAACAGATCTAATTGGATTCGAGTCAGTTGAAGCCTGCGCGATAACTGCATTGCAGGCACATACAAGTGGAATAGCGATCAGTGCCGCCCTAAGAGTTATTTTGTTCATTTGAGATGCAAGCTAGAAAACAGATATTCATTCAATGAATTGCCATGCTTAATCGCACACTAGGAAGTCAGCTTACGCGGAAAACTTGATGTCCACGGCCGCCTGCCCCGCCCACCCAGCAGCGCGAAACCCACCGCTACCCAATCAAGCCACTATAAAAACAATAGCTACGAGCGCAATTTCTACGGGGGATAGCCAGTGATTTGACGCGTAAACACCCGCGACCGCAGCGCCTGCAGGTCCAGCACCCGCAAGCCCCCGTACTCCACCCGAATGAAGTTCTGCGCCTCCAGCGCATTCAGCGCCTCGTTCACGCGCTGGCGCGACAGGCCCACCAGATAGGCCAGCTCCTGCTGGGTGATGCGCAGCACCTCGCCCACGCCCGGGTACAGCACGGGGTTGAACAGCGAGGCCAGGCTGCGCGCGACGCGGATGTCGGGGTTGGTCATGCGGTCGATCTCGCGCGCGGCGATGAACTGGCCCAGGCGTTCGTTGAGCTGGTTCATCACAAAGCGGTTGAAACCGATGGAGTGGTCCAGCAGCCAGTGGAAGGTGTCCACATGCAGGCCCGCCACCAGGCTCTTGCGCAGCGCCTGGATGTTGTAGCGGTAGGTCTCGCGCTTCAGGGCCGTGCCCTCGCCAAACCAACCGCCGGGCGGCACTCCGGTGAAGGTCATGGTCTGGCCTTCGGCGTTGTCGGTGCTCATCTTCAAGAGGCCATCGACCACACCAAACCAATACGTCACCGGGCGGCCCATGCGGCACAGGTATTCGCCCGGCGCAGCCTCGGCAATGCGCAGGTCGTCCACGGCGCGCTGGCGGTCTTCGGCACTCAGCAAATGGATCCACGGAATGGCGTTGAGCTCGCCTTCGGTGAGAGGGCGGCGGCGCTGGTGCAGGGTGGTGTCGGTGGTCATGGGCAGGCCTTGTAAGTTGCCAATAAGTGAAGGGAAAACACCTACCGAGAAATGCGTAAATTGTCGTCCAAACGACAACTTGACGTCAAATGCAGTCCTACCATTCGCCCCATACCAAAGTCCGCGTCGCGCAGATGACCGGCCATAACGAGGTGACACGCAATGGGTACGCACACGACATTTCCGCAGCTGCTGCTGCAGCACGCCAGCCAGCGCCCGCAGGCGCCGGCCATGCGTGAAAAGGAATACGGAATCTGGCAGGCGTTGACCTGGGCCGACCTGGCACAGATGGTGGAACAGATTGCCGCGGGCCTGCACCAGGCCGGCCTGCAGCGCGACGACCACATGGTGGTCGTGGGCGCCAACCGGCCCCGCCTGTACGCCACGATGCTGGCCGCGCAAAGCCTGGGCGCCGTGCCCATTCCGCTGTACCAGGACGCGGCGGCGCCCGAGTGCGTGTTCCCCATCAACAACGCCGAAGTGCGGTTTGCCTTTGCCGAGGACCAGGAGCAGGTGGACAAACTGCTGGAGGTGCGCGCCCAGTGCCCGCAGCTGGCCCACATCTACTTTGACGACCCGCGTGGCCTGCGCCACTACGACGAGCCGGGCCTTGCCGCCATGGACGAACTGCAGGCCGCGGGCAAGGCGTTTGCGGCACTGCACCCCGGTTTCTTCCAAGCCGAGGTGGCCAAGATTGCGCACACCGATGTGGCGGCCATGTTCTTCACCTCTGGTACCACGGGCAACCCCAAGGGCGTGGTGCACACGCACGACTCGTTGTTGAACCGCGCCCGGGCCGGTGCCGAGTTCGACAAGCTCACAAGCGACGAAGAAGTGCTGGCCTACATGCCGGTGGCCTGGATAGGGCAAAACATCTTCAGCTATGCGCAGTGGCTGTCCTGTGGCTATGTGGTGAATTGCCCCGAGAGCAGTGCCACCGCCACCATCGACCTGAAAGAGATTGGCCCTACCTATTACTTTGCGCCACCGCGCATTTTTGAAGGCTTGCTGACCAGCGTGATGATCCGGATGGAAGACGCGGGCACCATCAAGCGCCACATGTTCCACTACTTCATGGGCGTGGCCAAGAAAGTGGGGCCAGCGCTAATGGACGGCCTGCCCGTGTCGGCCGCCGACCGCGCGCTGTATGCGCTGGGCAATGTGTTGGTCTATGGCCCGCTGCGCAACACCCTGGGTTTCAGCCGCGTGCGCGTGGCCTACACCGCGGGCGAGGCCATTGGGCCGGACCTCTTCACCTTCTACCGCTCCATTGGCATCAACCTCAAGCAGCTCTACGGCTCCACCGAGACCGCGGTGTTTGTCTGCCTGCAGCCCGACAACCAGGCGCGCGCCGACACCGTCGGCGTGCCCTGCCAGGGCGTGGAGATAAAGGTGGCTGACAACGGCGAGATTCTGGTCAAGTCGCCCGGCCTGCTGAAGGAGTACTACAAAAACCCCACTGCCACGGCCGAGGTGCTGACCGCCGACGGCTGGTACCACACCAGCGATGCCGGCTTCATCGATGCCCACGGGCATCTGAAAATCATTGACCGCGTGAAGGATGTGGGCCGCATCAAGGGCGGTGCCAACGACGGCGCCATGTTTGCACCCAAGTACGTGGAGAACAAGCTCAAGTTCTTCCAGCACATCAAAGAGGTGGTGGCCTATGGTGACGGACGCGAGCGCGTGTGTGTGCTCATCAACATCGATTTCGATGCCGTGGGCAACTGGGCCGAGCGCCGCAACCTGCCCTACGCGGGCTACACCGACCTTGCGCAAAAGCCCGAGGTCTACCAGCTCATCAAGGACTGTGTGGAGAAGGTGAACGCCGACCTGAGCGCCGATGCGCTGTTGGCCGGCAGTCAGGTGAGCCGATTCCTGGTGCTGCACAAGGAGCTGGACGCCGACGATGGCGAGCTGACGCGCACCAACAAGGTCCGCCGCGGCTTCATTGCCGACAAATACAACGTGCTGGTGGAGGCCCTGTACGCCGGTCGGACCAGCCAGTTCATTGAAACCCAGGTCAAGTTTGAAGACGGACGCACCGGCAGCGTGAGCGCCACGCTGCGCATCGACGACGCCAAGACCTTTGCCCCTGTGAAGGCTGCAGCATGAGCGCCAAAAAGATTGGGGACGTGATCCTCGACGTGAACAACATCTCGTTGCGCTTTGGTGGCGTGAAGGCGCTGACCGACATCAGCTTCAATGTGCGCGAGCATGAGATCCGCGCCATCATCGGGCCCAACGGTGCAGGTAAAAGCTCCATGCTCAACTGCATCAACGGTGTGTACGCGCCGCAGGAGGGCGCCATCACCTTCCGCGGCCAGGCCTTCAAGTACATGAACAGCCACCAGGTGGCGACCATGGGCATAGGCCGCACCTTCCAGAACCTGGCGCTGTTCAAAGGCATGAGCGTGCTGGACAACATCATGTCCGGCCGCAACCTGAAGATCAAAAGCAACATCCTGCTGCAGGCCCTGCGCTGGGGGCCGGCTGAGCGCGAGGAAATTCGCCACCGCGAGTATGTGGAGCACATCATCGACTTCCTGGAAATCCAGGCCTTTCGCAAGACGCCCGTGGGCCAGCTGCCCTACGGCCTGCAAAAGCGCGTGGACCTGGGCCGCGCACTCGCCATGGAGCCCCAGGTGCTGTTGCTGGACGAGCCCATGGCCGGCATGAACGTGGAAGAGAAGCAGGACATGTGCCGCTTTGTGCTGGATGTGAACGACGAGTTTGGCACCACGGTGGTGTTGATCGAGCACGACATGGGCGTGGTGATGGACATCAGCGACCGCGTGGTGGTGCTGGACTACGGCAAGAAGATTGGCGACGGCACGCCCGACGAGGTGCGCAACAACCCCGACGTCATCAGCGCCTACCTCGGCACCAGCCACTAAGGATTTCTCACCATGGCTTTCTTTCTCGAAACCTTACTCGGCGGCCTGATGGCGGGCATGCTGTATTCGCTGGTCGCGCTGGGCTTTGTGCTGATCTTCAAGGCCTCCGGCGTGTTCAACTTTGCGCAGGGCGCCATGGTGCTGTTTGCGGCCCTGGCCATGGCCCGCTTTGCGGAATGGATTCCGCTGCACCTGGGCATTGCCAACCCCATTGCCGCCAATGTGCTGGCCTTTGCCGGTGCGGGTGTGGTCATGTTTGTGGTGGCCTGGATCATCGAACGCCTGGTGCTGCGCCACCTGGTGAACCAGGAAGGCACCACGCTCTTGATGGCCACGCTGGGCATCACCTACTTCATGGAAGGCCTGGGCCAGACCCTGTTTGGCAGCAGCATCTACAAGATTGACATCGGCATGCCCAAAGACCCGGTGATGATTCTGGAGAGTACGTTTGAAGGCGGCATCCTCATCAACAAGGAAGACCTGTACGCCGCGCTGATTGCCGCCGCCCTGGTGGCACTGCTCAGCGTGTTCTTCCAGAAAACCGCCACCGGTCGTGCCCTGCGCGCAGTGGCCGATGACCACCAGGCTGCGCAATCCATCGGCATTCCCCTCAACCGCATCTGGGTCATCGTCTGGTGCGTGGCCGGTGTGGTGGCGCTGGTGGCCGGAATGATCTGGGGCAGCAAGCTGGGTGTGCAGTTCTCGCTGACCACCGTGGCGCTGCGTGCGCTGCCGGTCGTCATTCTGGGCGGTCTCACCTCCGTGCCCGGCGCCATTGTGGGCGGGCTGATTATTGGGGTGGGCGAGAAGCTGTCCGAGGTCTACCTGGGCCCGTTTGTGGGCGGCGGCATCGAGATCTGGTTTGCCTATGTGCTGGCGCTGGGCTTCTTGCTAATTCGCCCGCAAGGCCTCTTCGGTGAAAAAATCATTGACCGCGTTTGAGACCGTTACAACGATAAGAGACAACCATGTTCTACAGAGAAAACGGCCAATTCAAAACCACGTACCGCGCGGACCAGCAAATTTTCCCCATCGCGCAGGACCGCATGGCCATGCTGGTGCTGCTGGTGGTGGGCTTTGCCGCGGTGCCCATGCTGGCCAGCGACTACCTGTTCCGCGCCATTCTGATTCCCTTCCTCATCTTCTCGCTGGCCGCGGTGGGTGTGAACATCCTGGTGGGCTTTTGCGGACAAATCTCGCTGGGCTCGGGCGCCTTCATGGCGGTGGGGGCCTATGCGGCCTACAACTTCTTTGTGCGCATTGAGGGCATGCCGCTGCTGGTGGCGCTGCTGCTGGGTGGTGTGAGCTCCATGCTGTTTGGCATGGTGTTTGGCCTGCCCAGCTTGCGCGTGAAAGGTCTGTACCTGGCGGTGGCCACGCTGGCCGCGCAGTTTTTTGCGGACTGGATGTTTCTGCGCATCCAGTGGTTTACCAACAACTCGCCCTCGGGCTCGGTGTCTGTGTCCAACCTGCAGGTGTTTGGCTTCTCGCTGGAAAGCCCGGTGGCCAAGTACCTGTTCTGCCTCACGCTGCTGGCCGTCATTGCGTTGCTGGCCAAGAATCTGGTGCGCGGCGCCGTGGGTCGCGAGTGGATGGCGATCCGCGACATGGACGTGGCGGCCGCTGTGATCGGCATCCGCCCCATGTACGCCAAGCTCAGCGCGTTTGCGGTCAGCTCCTTCATCGTGGGCGTGGCCGGAGCGCTGTGGGGCTTTATTTACCTGGGCGCCTGGGAGCCAGCTGCCTTCTCTGTGGACCAGTCGTTCAAGCTGCTGTTCATGGTCATCATCGGCGGCATGGGCTCCATCTCGGGGGCATTCTTTGGCGCGGCCTTCATCGTAGTGCTGCCCATTTTTCTAAGCCAGTTCCTGCCTGCATTGGCGGGCATGTTTGGCATTGCCATCTCCACTGCTGGTGTATCGCATGCCGAGCTCATGGTGTTTGGCGGCCTCATCGTCTGGTTTCTCATCGTGGAGCCGCATGGCCTGGCCAAGCTCTGGTCCATCGGCAAACAGAAATTGCGTTTGTGGCCCTTCCCCCATTGAGAGGGGTGGCCAGGTTCCGTGTTTTCCCCGTGCTTCAACAACTTAATGACAGGAGAGACAAATGAAGCTTTCTAAACTTGTACTTGCGAGCGCCATGGTGGTGGCCGGTGCCTCGGTCTTGCTGGCGGGCAATGCCCAGGCCCAGTCCAAAGAGCAGTTCATCCCCGTGCTGTCCTACCGCACCGGACCCTACGCGCCCAACGGTGTGCCATGGGCCAACGGCTATGTGGACTACCTCAAGCTGGTGAATGCGCGCGGCGGCATCAACGGCGTGAAGCTCAGCTTTGAAGAATGCGAAACCGGCTACGACACTGCGCGCAGCGTGGAGTGCTACGAGCGCCTGAAGAGCAAGGGTGCTTCCTTTGTGCAGCCGCTGTCCACGGGCGCCACCTTTGCCATCACCGAAAAGGCGCCGGCCGACAAGATCTCGGTGGTGACGGTGGGGTATGGCCGCAGCGAGAGCGCGGACGGCTCGGTGTTCAAGTGGAACTTCCCCATCGCCGGTACCTACTGGGTGGCGGCCGACGCGATCATGCAGGCCATCGCCAAGAAGGAAGGCGGCTTTGACAAGCTCAAGGGCAAAAAAATTGCGTTGGTCTACCACGACAGCCCGTTCGGCAAGGAACCCATTCCCTTGTTGCAGGAGCGTGCGGCCATGCACGGTTTCACGCTCACGCTGCTGCCTGTGACAGCGCCTGGCGTGGAGCAAAAAGCCACCTGGCTGCAGGTGCGCCAGAACCGGCCGGACTATGTGGTGCTGTGGGGCTGGGGCATCATGAACAGCACCGCCATCAAGGAAGCGCAAGCCACCGGCTACCCGCGCGAGAAGATGTATGGCGTGTGGTGGGCGGGTGCCGAGCCTGACGTGAAGGACGTGGCCGAAGGGGCCAAAGGTTACAACGCGGTGACCATGCAGCACGGTGCCGAACCCCAATCCAAGCTGGTCAAAGACGTGATCGCCATGGTGCATGACAAGGGCCAGGGCACGGGTCCCAAGGAAGAGCTGGGCCAGGTGCTGTACATGCGCGGTGCCATGAGCGCCATGCTGGGCGTGGAGGGCATCCGTGCTGCGCAGGAGCGTTTTGGCAAGGGCAAGGTCATGACCGGCGAGCAAGTGCGCTGGGGTCTGGAAAACCTGAACCTGACCCAGGCCAAGCTGGACGCGCTGGGCTTTGCTGGCGTGATGCGGCCCATCAGCACCTCGTGTGCCGACCACATGGGCGCCTCGTGGGCCCGCATCCACACCTGGGATGGCAGCAAGTGGCAGTTCACCTCGGACTGGCTGCAGGCCGATGAGCAAATCCTGAAGCCGCTGGTGAAGACCACGGCAGCCAAGTACGCCACTGAGAAGAAGCTGACACCGCGCACCCCCGCCGACTGCCAGAGCTAAATAGATTGGCGGCCCGCAAAGGGCTGCCAATCGACAGGCTTGTGCTGTGCAGGCCTGCCGATTGGCAAAGGCAAACCTATGGACGCGAAAAACATTGTTCTCAACGTGAATGGCATCGAGGTCATTTACAACCACGTCATCCTGGTGCTCAAGGGCGTGTCGCTGCAGGTGCCTGCGGGCGGCATTGTGGCCATCCTGGGGGGCAACGGCGCGGGCAAGACCACCACGCTGCGGGCGGTGAGTAACCTGCTGGCGGGTGAGCGCGGCGCGGTCACCAAGGGCAGCATCGAGCTGCGCGGCGAGCGCATCGAGAACCTGAGCCCGGCCGACCTGGTGCAACGCGGCGTGGTGCAGGTGATGGAGGGGCGGCACTGCTTTGCCCACCTGACGATTGAAGAAAACCTGCTCACCGGTGGCTACACGCGCAAGAGCAAGGCCGAAGTGGCGGCGAACCTGGAGAAGGTCTACACCTACTTCCCGCGCCTCAAGACCCGTCGCACCAGCCAGGCGGCCTACACCTCGGGTGGCGAGCAGCAGATGTGTGCCATCGGCCGCGCGCTGATGGCCAACCCCAGCATGGTGCTGTTGGACGAACCGTCCATGGGCCTGGCGCCGCAAATTGTGGAAGAGGTGTTCGAGATCGTGAAGGACCTCAACACGAAGGAACGCGTGACCTTTTTGCTGGCCGAGCAGAACACCAACATGGCGCTCAAGTATGCAGACTACGGCTACATCATGGAAAGCGGCCGCGTGGTGATGGATGGTGCCGCCGAGGATTTGCGTACCAATGAGGACGTGAAGGAGTTCTACCTGGGCGTGGGTGGCGGCGAGCGCAAGAGCTTCAAGGACGTGAAGAGCTACAAGCGCCGCAAGCGCTGGTTGGCTTGATTTGCTATTAATTTCATAGCTTTTTGCGCTTATTTCACGGGGGCTAGAGCCCTAAAAGATTCATAAACCCCTCGGCAGCCCACCATGACCAGCACCTACGACGCCCTGGAAACCCGTTCTACCCAAGCCCGCGAGGCCGCACTGATGGCGGCCCTGCCGGAACAGGTGGCCTATGCCCAGCGCCAGGCCCCGGCCTTTGCCCGCATTCTGGAGGGGGTGGATGCCACCCGGGTGGTGGACCGCGCCGCACTGGCCAAGCTGCCGGTAACGCGCAAGTCCGAGCTGCAGGCGCTGCAGCAGGCTGCGCGCGCCGAGGGCGGCAGCGTGTTTGGCGGCTTCAGCGCACTGGGTTTTGGTGCCGCCATGCCGCGCGTGTTTGCCAGCCCGGGCCCGATCTACGAACCTGAGGGCACGGGCCGGGATTACTGGCGCATGGCGCGCGCGATGTACGCCGCAGGCTTTCGGCCCGGTGAACTGATCCACAACAGCTTTAGCTACCACTTTGTGCCCGCGGGCTCGATGATGGAAACCGGCGCCCATGCGCTGGGCTGCACCGTGTTCCCCGGTGGTACGGGCCAGACCGAGCAGCAGGTGCAGGCCATGCGTGAGCTGCAGCCTGCGGGCTACATTGGGACGCCCAGCTTTTTGAAGATCATTCTGGAAAAAGCTGCCGAGATGGGCGTGACCATTCCCAGCGTCACCAAGGCCATGTTTGGCGGTGAGGCGTTTCCGCCCAGCCTGCGCGACTGGTTTCTGGAGCGCGGTGTGGACGGTTACCAGTGTTACGCCACGGCCGACCTGGGGCTGATTGCCTACGAGACCACGGCGCGCGAAGGTCTGGTGCTGGATGAAGGGGTGATCGTGGAAATCGTGCGGCCTGGCACGGGCGACCCGGTGGCGGACGGCGAGGTGGGTGAGGTCGTGGTGACAGCACTGAGCGCGGGCTACCCTCTGGTGCGCTTTGGCACGGGGGACCTGTCGGCCGTGCTGGCAGGCCCTTGCCCTACGGGCCGCACCAACACCCGAATCAAAGGCTGGATGGGTCGGGCCGACCAGACCACCAAGGTGCGCGGCATGTTCGTGCACCCCAAGCAGGTGGACGAGATTGCCAAGCGATTCCCCGAGGTGGGGCGCGCCCGGTTGGTGGTGAGCGGCGAGATGGCCAGCGACGCCATGACCCTGCTGGTGGAGGTGGCGGGCCAACCCGACGGACTGGCTGCCCGCGTGGGCGAGGCGATCCGCGATGTGACCAAGCTGCGCGGCGATGTGCAACTGGTCGCGCCGGGTGCGCTGCCCAACGATGGCAAGGTGATTGAGGACGCGCGCAGCTACCGCTGACTAAGGCGTTAAAAAATTGGGGCCAAGTGGTTTTTGTTAGGTCGCGGGTGGCTCCGACGATAGACTTTGTTTCCATAACAACGGAGACATTCCATGAAAAAGCTACTTGTCGTTGCTGCGGCTGCATGGGCCGTGTGCGCCCATGCCGATACCTACCCCTCCAAACCCATCACCATCGTGGTGCCGTTTGCCGCTGGTGGGCCTACTGACCGCGTGGCCCGCGACCTGGCGGAGGCGCTGCGCAAGCCCTTGGGCGGGGTGAGCATCATCATCGACAACTCGGCTGGCGCCGGCAGCTCCATCGGCTCCAACAAGGTGGCCAAGGCCGCACCAGACGGCTACACCCTGCTGCTGAACCACGTTGCCATGGCCACCATGCCCACGCTGGTGCGCAACATGCCGTTCAAGGTGGACAGCGATTTTGAATACCTGGGCATGATCAACGAAGTGCCCATGACCCTGATCGGCAAACCCGAACACCCGGCCAAGAACTTCAAGGACCTGACGGGCTGGATTGCCCAGAACAAGGGCAAGATCAACCTGGGCAACGCCGGCATCGGCTCAGCCTCGCACCTGTGCGGCCTGCTGTTCCAGAGCGCGGTGGCAACCGACATGACCAAGGTGCCTTACAAGGGCACGAACCCTGCCATGACCGACCTGATCGGCGGTCAGATTGACCTGATGTGCGACCAGACCACCAACACCACCCAGCAGATCGAAGGCAAGAAGGTGGTGGCCTACGCGGTGACTACGCCCAAGCGACTGGCGACGCCCGCACTGAAGGATTTGCCCACGATGCAGGAGGCGGGTCTGAAGGGCTTTGAGGTCACCATCTGGCACGGTCTGTACGCTCCGCATGGCACTCCGGCGGATGTACTGAGCAGGGTGAATGCGGCGCTCAAGGTGGCATTGAAGGATCCAGACTTCCTGAAAAAGGAAGAGGCGCTGGGGGCCGTGGTGGTGACGGACAAGCGCGTGGAGCCGGCGGAGCACAAGAAATTTGTGGCTGCAGAAATCGCCAAGTGGAGCCCGATCATCAAGGCGGCGGGCGTGTACGCGGACTGAGTCCGCGCCTCAGGTTCCCCAGACGATTTCTTTTTGGGCCTTGTGGCTGCGCTGCAGCATATCCAGTAGCGGCATGGCGCGCTGGCGTAGCGTCACCCCGGCTGGCGTGTGCGGGTCCTCGCCGCGCTCCTGCGCTTTCAGCGCAGCTTGGGCGCGCTGGGCTTCCTCCGCGGCAATGGCCTCTTCCAGAGCAGCTCGCGCGGCCGGCATGTCTTCGGGCAGCAGGATGCCCTTGGCCGGCGCGCCTTCTTCAAACTTGCCCCAGATTTGCAGAATCTGGCGGCCGTTGGCTTCCAGCATGATGACGTCGCTGGTGGCTTTGGATTTGAACTTGTAGAGCATGGTGTGGGTGCCGTGGTTTTATGGTGCAATGTGCAGCCAACCCTTACAGCATAACGACCCGTTAGGAGCAACACCGTGGCAGATCTTCATATCGTTCGTGAACACACGCTGGGCCTGGCCGAAGCCCGCAAGATTGCGTTTGCCTGGGCGGAGCAGGTGGAGCAGGAATTCGGCATGGAGTGCACCTATGCCGAGGGCAAGACGGCGGACGAGGTGGAGTTCAGCCGCTCGGGCGTGAAGGGCTCGTTGCAGGTGACGGCGGATCGTTTTGAACTGAACGCCAAACTGGGCTTTCTGCTGGGCGCCTTCAAGGACAAGATCGAGGCCGAGATTGTCAAGAACCTGGACCAGTTGCTGGCCCCCAAATCTGCCAAGGTCAAAGCACCGGCGAAAAAAAAGTAGCGCGGAGCGCTACTTTTTTCATAGCTGCTTGCGCAGCATTGACGGGGGCTAGGGGCTGATTTAGCTCAAAGATTCGATCAGGTCGATGTACTGTTGCATCGCGTCGGCGCTGGCGGTGCCCTTGAAACCATTCCAAGCGTCCCACTTGGCACGGCCCACCATGTCGGCAAAGCCGGGCTTCTTTTCGGTGTTGTCGCCGGCGGTGGCTTGCTTGTAGAGCGCGTAGATCTTCAGCAGGGTGCCGTTGTCAGGGCGCTCGCTGAGGTTCTTGGAATTGGCTACAGCGGCTTCGAAAGTGGCTTGCAGGTCGGCCATGGTGTTCTCCGGTGAGGGGGCAATGGGGTCTAGGGTGCACACCCGAGTGATCCGGGTGCTTGTCCCGTATCTTACGGTGCGTTTTCACTGCAGAATAGACAAGCACCCCCAACACCGTTCAGCCCGGAGATTCCATGGTCACCAGAGTTCTAGCCAAAGATGTTGCCCAAAAGGCCAAACGCCAGACCCAAAGGGCTGCACGCGCAGTGCAGAAGAACGTGACCGATGCGGTAATCGGCTCGCTGGGCCTGCAAGGCGAACGCATGAGCAAGGTGGACACCGCCTGGCTGCGCATGGATTCGGCCTCCAACCTGATGATGATTTTGGGGGTGTGGGTGATCCACCCCAAGCTGAAATACGAAGACCTGGCCCAGCGCATCGAAGAGCGGCTGCTGAAGTACCCACGCTTTGTACAGTGCGCGGTAGAAGACGCAGCCGGCGCCACCTGGGTGAAGGATGCGGCGTTTGACCTGAGCAACCACCTGGTGCGCGAAACCCTGCCCAAGAAACCCAAGGGCCGGGAGCAGGAGGCCTTGCAGGACCGTCTTGCGCAGCTGACCATGGAGCCCCTGAGCCGGCATCGCCCGCTGTGGCAGTTCCACCTGGTAGAGGACTACAAAGGGGGTTCTGCCCTGATGGTGCGCATTCACCATTGCATTGCCGACGGCATTGCGCTCATTTCTGTCACGCAGTCTTTGGTGGACGGTGGAGCGCCCCCACCCGTGCGCAAGCCGCGTGAGGCCCATGCCGACGGCATGGAAGGCGCCGAGGCTTGGATTGCCGATGCGCTGCTCAAGCCGCTGACCAATATGACGGTGAAGGCCCTGGGCGCGGCGGGCGAGGGCGCCGCACGCTCCATGGGCCTGCTGATGGAACCGCAAAAGGGCGTGGAGCAAGGCGTGCACTCCTCGGTAGACGCGGCCAAGATGGCCTACCAGGTGGTCAGCGATCTGGCGTCACTGGCGCTGATGCCCGATGACTCGCCCACCCGCCTCAAAGGCGTGCCCGGCAGCTCCAAGCGCGTGGCCTGGTGCCCGCCAATCCCGCTGGAAGAAGTGAAGGCCGTGGGCAAGGCGCTGAACTGCTCCATCAACGATGTGCTGCTGAGCTGCGTGGCCGGCGCCCTGGGGGAGTACCTCAAGGAACATGGTGATTCAGTTGCAGGCAAGGAGATCCGCGCCATGGTGCCGGTGAACCTGCGCCCTATCGAGCATGCCTACAAGCTGGGCAACCAGTTTGGCCTGGCACCGCTGGTGCTGCCCGTGGGCATGGACAACCCGGTGGAGCGCGTGTACGAGGTACGCAGCCGCATGCGCGGGCTCAAGGGCAGCATGCAACCGCTGCTGGCGTTTGGCCTGCTGGCCGTGGCGGGGCTGCTCATCAAGCCCGCGCAGGATGCGATGCTGAATCTGTTTAGCAAAAAGACCACGGCTGTGATGACCAATGTGCCGGGCCCGCGGGACAAGCTGAAGATCTGCGGCTCCACCATTGAAGAAACGCTGTTCTGGGTCCCGCAGAGTGGGTCTGTGGGGCTGGGCGTGTCTATCCTGAGCTACGGTGGTGGCGTGCAGTTTGGCGTGGTGTCCGATGCTAAGCTGTGCCCGGACCCGCAAAAGATCATCGACCAGTTTGAGCCCGAGTTTGCCAAGCTCTCGATGCTCACGCTGATGCTGCCCTGGGGCGAATAGGCCCCAACAGCCTGGCGCGCTGCTCAGGCGGTGAGTTCGGCCTTGACCAGTTCCACGCCCAGGTGGCCCATGGCGTCCAGCGGGGTAATGGCTGCTGCTTTTTCGTACAGCCGATGGGCCTCCTCCTGCTTGGCGTCGCCGTCCAGCATGACCAGTGCCTTGGCGTATTCGGTCAGTGCGATGGCCGAATGCGGCAAGCGCTCCAGTCCCTGCGCAAACAGGGCCAGGCTGGTTTCCTTCTTGGCGCCGTAGGTCATGCTGCCAATCAACGGCCCCACCTTGTCAATGACTTCCGCATGGAAAGTGCCCAACGCAATGCAAGCATCGGCGTGCGCCGGTTGCAGCGCAATGGCGGTTTCCAGCGAGGCCTTGACCTTGCCGCCCAAGCCCTGGGCCAGCGCCTTGGCCACGCTGACACCCTGGGTGTAGCGGCCCAGCGCATAGCCGTGCAGGTAGTGGGCGTTGGCGTGCAAGGGGTGGGCCGCGGCCTGCGCCGCGGTGCGCTGGGCAATGTCCCAAAACAACTCGTGCCGCACTTTCTCCCGCGGCTCCAGGTAGTCGGCATGGATCAGCCGTGCCTTGTTGGCCACGGTCAGGCCGTCGGCACCCAGCTGCTCGCCGGCCTGGGCGGCGGCTTCGAACTCACCGCGGTGGAACAACACCCAGGCCGCCAGCACGCGCGGATCGCCCGGCAAGGGCTCCAGGTTCCCCGCGTGCAGGCGGTTCCACTGTGCGGCCACGGTGGCGGCATCAAACGGGTAGCGGGCGGCGTGGAGAAAGGGCGTCCAAGCGGGCATGGTGGGGCCTTCAGGGGCTGGTGTAGGCACCGGCCAGGTGGAGCAAATGCGTGCGTTGCTGGGGCTCCAGGTAGGGCACCAGCAAATTGAGCACGTGGTGCGCGCCGCGCATCAGCGCCGCCTGTGCGCTGGCGGGCTCCAGTGCATTGCGCGGGTCGCGCACATACTCGAAGCTCAGCCAGTAGGTCAGCACCACCACCATACTGGTGGCCGTGGGTTCCATCTCGCGCGAGTCCATGCGCAGTGCGCCGGAGCGGGCCATGCTTTCCAGCAGAGCGCGGATGGAGCGGGTCTTGTTCTTCAGCACGCTCTGGAAATGGGTTTCCAGGCGGCGGTTCTTGCTCAGCAGGTCGTTGAGGTCACGGTAGAGAAAGCGGTACTGCCAGATCAGTTCGAACAGCGTGTGCATGAAGAACCAAGCGTCTTCCACATCGCGCACGTTGTCACTGGCGTTCAGCACTTCGTTAAGCGAGCGTTCGTAACGGTCAAACAGCGAGTTGATCAGTTCGTCCTTGGCCGGGTAGTGGTAGTACAGGTTGCCAGGGCTGATACCGAGTTCCGCCGAGATCAGTGTGGTGGAAACGTTGGGCTCGCCAAAGCGGTTGAACAGCTCCAGCGTGACTTCCAGAATGCGTTCGGCGGTTCGGCGGGGGGCTTTTTTGACCATGGAACGCCTTCAGTGCAGGGCTTGGGTGGTCGGCTGGGCCACCAGGGCACCCAAGTCATTCATGATTTCTTGCAGGCTGGCGATGGCCCGGCCCAGTTCGGTGGGCGCCTTTTGGGGCAGGCACAGGTGGCGCTTGGGGTCTTCCAGCACATCGTGCTTGAGCGTGATGCCATGGCGTGCCAGCTTGGCCGAGAGGCCGGTTTTGCGTGAGCGCAGCATCTGCCGGGTCTGCTGGTAGGCATGCTCGGCCAAGTGGCGGCGCTGCGCGTAGCTGAAGGTGTTGGCCAGGTAGAGCTCGGGGTCGCGGTGGTCGGGCTCTATCCACACGATGTCGGTGTTGGGGTAGGCGTGCGCGTAGTGCTTCATGCCCAGCTCCATGCGCGAGTGGATCATCGAGCGGAAGGTCTGGCTCAGCACGGCGGGCAGGCCGCCGTCCACAATGCGGGGGATCTTGCGTTTCTCAGGCGGCATGCCGCGCTGCATGACCTTGCCGAACTGCGGTGCCGTGGCATTGAAGGGCACCAGCGGGTTTAGGCAGATCATCAAATCCACGCCATCGTCCAGCGCTACCGAGGCATGCATGGTTTTCTTCAGCGCACCGTCCACGTAGTACTGGTCATCAATCTCCACGGGTGGGAACAGGCCCGGCAGCGCCGAGCTGGCCTGCACGGCGCGCGAGATGGGCACGTGGTCAAAGCCCGGGCGGCCAAACGGCGCGGCTTCCGCGCTGTCCAGGTTGGTAGCGACCAGTGTGAGCTTGGTTTTGAGTTCGCGAAAGTCGTTGGTACGACCAGGCTGGCTGAACAGGCGTGCCAGTTGGATGTCCACCTGCCGGTTCGAGAAGATGCCGGTGGGCAGGCTTGGGCCCATGTCCTCCAGTGCCCGCAGCAGAGATGCGCGACCGCTGAGCACGCGCCACGCTGCCTGCAGGGCTAATCCCGGCAGCATGATGCCGCGGCGAACAAACTCGCTGTAGGCGGGCTCCATGAGCCAGGAGGGGTCGAAGGTCTCGGAGGGCGTGCCGTCGTTCTCGATGAAGGAAGCACACATTTCACGAGGCGTCATGCCGTTGGCCAGGGCGGCAACGATGAAGCCACCAGCAGAAACGCCCACGTAGTGGTCGAGCTGGTTGAAGTCCAGCCCGTGCAATGATTCTTCCAGTGCGCACATGGCGCCGACTTCGTAAATGGCCCCCAATGGCCCCCCGCCCGCCAACGCCAGTGCAATTTTGGGAGGGGTCTTTTTTCGAACGGTCATAGTCTCAAAGTGTAGATGCCGGCATGCTCGGTTTTTGTTGCATTGCAGCAGGGTGTCGTAGGCGCAAAAAAGGGCGCCGAGGCGCCCTTTTTGGGGAGTGGCAAAGCCGCATTACGCTTGCGCAGCTGGGGTGTCCACCACAGGCAGTTCGCTGGCCTTGCTGGCGGGCGCGTCACGCTTGATGGCGGCCTTTTTTGCAGGAGCTGCAGATTTCTTGGCCGGTGCTTTCACCGCTTTTTTGATGGGTGCGGGAGCAGCTTTCTTCGCGGCAGGCTTTTTGGCAGCTTTGGCGACAGGTGCTTTCGCCGCGGTGGGGGCTTTGGTGGACAGCTTTTGCACGGCCTTGTTCAGGTCGTCAATGCGGGCAATCAGGGCGCTCACGTCTTTGGCAGACGGCACACCCAGCTTGTTCAGGGCCTTGGCCACGCGCTCTTCAAAGATGTTTTCCAGCTTGTCCCACTGGCCGGAAGCCTTGGTGGAGATGTCGGTGGCCATGGTGGACATCTTGGCGGTGGCTTCGGAAATCTTCTCTTCGGCGACTGCCTGGGTCTTGCGCTGGATGCTCACGCCTTCCTTGACCAGGGATTCAAAGGCCTTGCTGCCTTCAGCTTGGGCACGGGTGAAAGCGCCCAGGCCGGCTTGCCAGATTTGCTGGGCAGAGTCTTTGACAGAGCCAGACAGGTGGATGCCTGCGGCTTTGGAAGGTTGTTTTTTCTGCAGTTTTTTGACCATGTGGGGCTCCTGAAGGGATGGCGGGTGGGCGCTTGCTCCAATAAACGGAGCGAACGGTACAAGCCCGACTCTAAGGCCAGTTGGCGTCAGTTTGTAGATGGACTCTACTAACGGTGCGCGCAGGCTGCAATCACAATCGCAACTCGCAGATTTTGTTGCGGGTTTACGATGAATGAGCCCTCTCGCAAAGTCGGTCAGAATGCCTTGATTCTTTGGAGTGTGTATGCAGTACTTTGTTACCGGAGCCACGGGCTTTATCGGCAAGCGCCTTGTCAAGAAACTGCTGGAGCGCAAAGGCGCAGTGGTGCACTTTCTGATCCGCAAAGAGAGTGAAAGCAAGGTCGATGATCTGCGAGAGTTCTGGGGCCTGAAAGATGCCAAAAGTGCTGCCCGCGCACTGCCGGTTTTCGGTGACCTGACCTCCAAGAAACTGGGCGTGGCCGCAGATGCCGTCAAGACGCTCAAGGGCCAAGTGGACCATTTTTACCACCTTGCAGCGGTGTATGACCTGGGTGCCGATGAGGAAAGCCAGATCGCCGTCAACATCGAAGGTACACGCAACACGATCGACTTTGCCAAGGCGATTGATGCCGGTCATTTTCACCATGTGTCGTCGATTGCCGCTGCCGGGCTGTACGAAGGTGTTTTCCGCGAGGACATGTTTGAAGAGGCCGAGAACTACGACCACCCCTACTTCATGACCAAGCACGAGAGCGAAAAAATCGTGCGCAAGGACTGCAAGGTGCCCTGGTCGGTGTACCGCCCCGCGATGGTGGTGGGGGACAGCCAGACCGGCGAGATGGACAAGATCGACGGCCCCTACTATTTTTTCAAGCTGATCCAGCGCATGCGCCAGCTGCTGCCGCCCTGGATGCCGGCCATTGGACTGGAAGGCGGGCGCATCAACATCGTGCCAGTGGACTTTGTGGTGGACGCGCTGGACGCTATCAGCCACAAGGCGGGCATTGCGAAGAAGTGCTACCACTTGGTGGATCCTGTGGGCTACCGCGTGGGGGATGTGCTGGACATCTTCAGCAAGGCGGCACATGCCCCAAAGATGAATCTGTTTGTGAATGCGGCCCTGCTGGGCTTTATTCCCCGCAGTGTGACCAAGAGCCTCATGGCGTTGGCGCCGGTGCGCCGCGTGCGCAATGCCATTCTCAAAGACCTGAGCCTGCCCGAAGACATGCTCACTTTTGTGAACTACCCCACACGCTTTGATTGCCGGGACACGCTGGCCATGCTCAAGGGCAGTGGGGTGGAATGTCCCAATCTTAAAGACTACGCTTGGCGCCTGTGGGATTACTGGGAGCGTCACCTCGATCCTGATTTGCACATTGACCGAAGCCTGCGCGGCACCGTGGGTGGCAAAGTGGTTCTGGTTACAGGCGGTTCGTCCGGCATTGGCTTGGCGGCGGCGCACAAGTTTGCCGAAGCGGGTGCTACCACCATCATTTGCGGCCGCGACGTCGACAAGTTGGAAGAGGCCTGCAAGGAGGCTAAAGCCAAGGGCTACAGCTTCGTTGCCTACCCGGCCGATATTGCCGATATGGCCGACTGTGACCGCTTTGTGCAGGTTTTGATCGATAACCACGGCGGCGTAGATTTCCTGATCAACAACGCTGGCCGCTCCATCCGCCGTGCGATTGAGTCCAGCTACGACCGCTTCCACGATTACGAGCGCACCATGCAGTTGAACTACTTTGGTTGCTTGCGCGTGACCATGGGTCTGTTGCCCGGCATGGTGGCCAAGAAAAAGGGTCATGTGGTCAACATCAGCTCTATTGGTGTGCTAACCAATGCGCCGCGCTTCAGTGCGTATGTGGCCTCCAAGGCTGCACTGGACGCCTGGACACGCTGTGCGTCCAGCGAGTTTGCGGATCAGGGCATCAGCTTCACCACCATCAACATGCCGCTGGTGCGCACTCCCATGATTGCGCCGACAAATATCTATAACAACGTCCCCACGCTCTCGCCTGAGCAAGCCGCTGACATGGTGGCCGACGCCTGCATCAGCAAGCCCGTACGCATCGCTACCCGCCTGGGTATCACAGGCCAAGTGCTGCACGCTTTGGTTCCGCGCATCGCCCAGATCGCCATGAACACCAGCTTCCGCATGTTCCCCGACTCATCGGCCGCCAAGGGCGCGAAACCCGGAGAGAAGCAGAAGTTGTCGCCGGAGGCGATTGCAATGCAGCAGATGATGCGGGGGATTCACTTCTGAATTTCTTCCTCAATTTCACTGTCATAATTTGTTAGCTGTGTAAAAAGTCAGTGATTCAAAGTTCCCTGCTTGGGAACGAAAGATGCCGCACTGTATGAGCATCCTCTTGGACTAAAAGCTACTTGGTCTGTCAAGAAGATGCTCCTTCCTTTTTCGATCTGCGCGTAGCGGGTGCTGTGTCGAACTTGTGGTTGGAGCGTGACAAAACGCTAGCTTAGGAATGAAGCGCCAGAAATTCGGGGCGCGGCCCACAATGCAAAAAAGCGGTGCAGCTTTGTTAGATCGCTAGTGGTATCTCGCAATTTGAAAATTGTCGACTTGATACGCCTAGTTGTTGCGAGTTAATCAGACCGTCCTTAAGCGGTAAACTCTGAAATCTGATGTGAATACATTAGCGTCGCGTAGTGAAGCTCCGTCTGGTACTACATCGCTTGTATTGCTAAGACTGAAACACGGCAAGATTTCTGGTTTTGTTAACTAAATGGTGTCCCATTTCTTGGGCAACAAAAAGGGTTCGGAAAATGAAGCTATTGGTAACGGGTGGTTGTGGATATAAGGGGCACGTTCTTATCCCTAAACTTTTAGCGCGGGGATATGAAGTCGTTGTCTTTGACACGATGTGGTTCGGGAATTTTTTGCAGCACCATTCGAAGCTAAAGTGCATAAAAGGTGATGTGCGTGACATAGAAGCCATCAACCTGGATGGCGTTGATGGCATCATTCATCTCTCGTCCATAGCCAACGACCCCTGTGGCGATCTAGATCCCAAGCTTACTTGGGAGGTCAGCGCACTGGCTACCATGCAACTGGCAGACAAAGCTCGCCGCAACGGCGTTAAGCGCTTCATTTACGCCTCGTCCGGCAGTGTGTACGGCATCAAGGAGGAGTTGCAGGTGACGGAAGACCTAGAGCTCAAGCCCATTTCCGAATACAACAAGACCAAGATGGTGGGTGAGCGCGTACTGCTGAGCTACTCAGATGATATGGTGGTGCAAATCGTTCGCCCCGCCACGGTGTGCGGTGTGTCGCCCCGTATGCGCCTGGACGTTTCGGTCAACATGCTAACCATGCAGGCGCTCTCCAGGGGCAAGATCACCGTCTTTGGCGGCGCCCAGACACGCCCGAACATCCACATTGATGACATTACCGACGTTTACCTCCACCTGATTGACCACCCGGAACTGACTGGCGTGTACAACGCCGGCTTCGAAAACATTTCCATCTTGGACATCGCAAGAATTGTAACCAAGCATGTGCCGGTTGAAATTGTGGTGACCGAGTCCAATGACCCGCGCTCCTACCGCGTCAATTCCGACAAGTTGCTGGCGACCGGGTTCAAGCCCAAGAAGAGCGTGGAAGACGCCGTGACGGAAATCATCGCCAAGTACCGCGCCGGCGACTTGAAAGATGACGACCGCTTCTACAACCTCAAGTGGATGGAAAAAACCGTCCTGGCCAAGCAGGCCTGATCGCGGCCCTTTGCTGGCTCTCACTTCGCATTCACGGAGCACCCATGGAACTCAAAGTCCCGCTGGAAGGTTTTTTCACCGGCTATGCCAGCCGCCTCTCGCAGGTGCTGGCCAGTGCCGACTGGTCGGGCGTGTCGCACCTGGCGCGTGACATGCACGAGGCCTGGACCTCCGGGCATCAGGTATTTTTCTGTGGCAATGGCGGCAGTGCCGGCAACGCTGTTCACCTGGCCAATGACTACATCTATGGCGTAGCCAAGCGCACCGGTGGCGGCATCCGCGCCGTGGCGCTGTCTGCCAACCCGGCCGTCATGACCTGCCTGGCCAATGATGTGGGCTATGACCACATCTACAGCGAGCAACTCGCTGTGCTGGCCAGCGAAGGCGATGTGCTGGTGACGCTATCGGGCAGCGGCAATTCGCCCAATATCCTGAAGGTGCTGGAGCAGGCCAAGTCCATGAAGGTCAAGAGCTACGCCATTCTGGGATACACCGGTGGCAAGGCCAAGGCGATGGCTGATGTCGCCATTCACTTCCCGGTGAACGACATGCAGATCGCCGAAGACCTGCAACTGGTGGTGGGCCACATGCTGATGCAGTGGCTGTACGAAAACCGTCCCCCGGCTCCCTGAATTCATAAGCAAAGAGACTCCATGGAAACCGTATTCGTCATTGGCAGCAATTCTTTTTCCGGTGCCAGCTTTGTGGACTTCGCGCTCCAGCAGGGCGTGAAGGTCATTGGCACCAGCCGTTCAGCCGAGCCGATTGATGCCATGCTGCCCTACAAGTGGCGCGATCACAGCAACTTTGCCTTCCACATGCTGGACTTGAACAAGGACCTGCAGGGCATTACTGAACTGCTGCATGAAGTCAAGCCTAAGCATGTGGTGAACTTTGCCGCCCAAAGCATGGTGGGGGAGAGCTGGCAGAACCCGCAGGATTGGTTCATGACCAATGTGGTGTCCACCATCAAGCTGCACGATGTGCTGCGTAAATGCAACTTCCTGGAGCGCTATGTGCACGTCTCCACGCCCGAGGTGTACGGAAGCTGCTCCGGTTTTGTGGACGAGAATTTTCCGTTCAATCCCAGCACGCCATATGCCGTGTCGCGCGCCGCTGCCGACATGAGCCTGGGCACCTTCCATGCGGCCTACAACTTCCCGGTGGTCACCACGCGCGCTGCCAATGTGTATGGGCCGGGGCAGCAGCTCTACCGCATTATTCCGCGCACCATTTTGTTCATCCTGCTGGGGCGCAAGCTGCAGTTGCATGGCGGCGGCGTGTCCACCCGCTCGTTCATCCACATGGCAGACGTGTCAGACGCCACCTGGCGCATCATGAACAAGGGCCACAACGGTGACACTTACCATATCTCCACCAGCGAGGTGGTCTCAATTCGTGAGCTGGTGGAGCGCATCTGCGCCAAGCTGGGCGTAACCTTTGAGGACCATGTGGAAGTGGTGGGCGAGCGTCTGGGTAAGGACTCGGCCTACCACCTGGACAGCACCAAGGTGCGCAATGAACTGGGCTGGGCCGACCATGTGGCACTGGACCAGGGTCTGGACGAATGCATCGCCTGGGTGCGCAAGAACTTTGAAGCGCTCAAGGCTTCCCACTACGACTACATCCACAAACCGTGATGCTTACCAAAGACACCGCTCAACTGGCCAAGTTGGCCGCGACGCTGCGCGCGCGCATCATCGAAACCTCGTCCAAGACCGGCACGCCGCACCTGGGCTCTTGCCTGTCGTGCGTGGATATCCTCACCGCGCTGTATTTCAGCGTGTTGCGCGTCGACACCAGCAATCCGCAAGCACCAGAGCGCGACCGCTGCATCCTGAGCAAGGGCCATGGCGCCATGGGCCTGTTCCATGTGCTGGCCGAGCGCGGCTTCTACCCGCTGTCCGACCTGGACTCGTATGGCGAAGACGGTGGAGTATTTGCAGAGCATCCACCTACCCCGGACCACCTGGCCGGCATCGAAGCAGCCACCGGGTCGCTGGGCCATGGCCTGCCTTTGGGCCTGGGAATGGCCCTGGCCGGGCGCATACAGGACCAAAGCTACAACGTCTATGCGGTGCTGGGCGATGGCGAATGCAATGAAGGATCGGTGTGGGAGGCGGCCATGCTGGCGGCGGCCCAGAAGGCATCTAATGTGTGCGTCATCATCGACTTCAACAAGTGGCAGGCAACGGGCCGCAGCCGCGAAGTCATGGCGCTAGACCCGCTGGCCGACAAGTGGCGCGCCTTCGGCTGGAACGCGGTCGAGGTGGACGGCCACAATTTTGACGAACTGCTGGCCGCACTGGCCCAGTTCCCCAATGCCAATGGCAAGCCCACGGCCATCATTGCCCACACCGTCAAGGGCAAAGGCGCCTCCTTCATGGAAGATGACAACAACTGGCACTACCGCATTCCCACGGCCGAAGAAGTGGTCAAGTCCAAGATCGAACTGGGAGTGGCGCTGTGAGAAATGCATTTGCAGAAGAAATGACACGCGTTGCCGCCACCGACAAGCGTGTGGTGGTGTTGTCTGGTGACATCGGCAACAAGCTGTTCGACAAGCTCAAGCTTGTCGACGAAAAGCGGTTCTACAACTGCGGTATCGCCGAAGCCAACATGATGGGCGTGGCCGCCGGCATGGCCATGTCGGGCTTGCGCCCGTTCGTGTACACCATCACGCCCTTCACCACCACGCGCTGTTTCGAGCAGATCCGCGTGGACGTGTGCTACCACCACGCCCCTGTGGTGATTGTGGGCACGGGATCCGGTCTGTCGTACTCCGAACTGGGCCCCACCCACCATTCGCTGGAAGACATGGCCATCCTGCGCACGCTGCCGGGAATGCGCGTGCTGGCGCCTTGTGATGCGTCCGAACTGCGCCAGGCGCTGCACGAGGTGCTGAAGGATGACAGCCCCACATACATCCGCATCGGAAAAAAAGGTGAGGCCGACATCCATGCGTCCCCCCCGGACCTCACGCTCGGCAAGGTGCTGGTCATCCGCCCGGGCACCGATGTGGCGCTCCTGTGCGCCGGCAACATGATGGCCGATACCCTTAAGGCAGCAGACCTGCTGGCTGCCAGCGGCATTTCTGCCGAGGTGGTGAGCTTTCATACCGTCAAGCCACTGGATGCGGACTACCTGCAGCAGGCTGCCGCGCGCTTCAAGCTGCTGGTCACCGTCGAAGAGCACAGCCGCATCGGCGGTTTTGGCAGCGCAGTGGCTGAATGGCGCATGGCCCAGCCGCGCAATGTGGCCCAACTGGGCTTTGGCACGGACGACGTCTTCATGCACGAAGTGGGCAGCCAGGCCTATGCCCGCAAAAAATATGGCCTCACGGCTGACAACATCGCCGCCACCACACTGGCCGCACTGCGGGCCTGAGTTTGTCCATGCACATCGGCCTGGACTTTGACAACACCATCGTCAGCTACGACGCCCTGTTTCACAAGGTTGCGCTGGAGGGCGGCTGGATCACCGCCAAGGTGCCTGTTTCCAAGGTGAGCGTTCGCGACCATCTGCGCGCGATCGGGCAGGAGCCTGTGTGGACTGAGATGCAGGGCTATGTGTATGGCGCCCGCATGGACGAGGCCGCTGCCTATCCGGGCGTGGTGGACTGCCTGGTGTGGGCCCGGGAACAGGGCATTGCCGTGTCCATCGTCAGCCACAAGACCCGGCACCCATTTCTGGGCAAGCAGTATGACCTGCACGCAGCGGCGCGCCACTGGATTAGCCTGCACCTGACGGACGCACAAGGGCCGCTGGTGGAGCCGGAGCGTGTGTACTTTGAGCTGACCAAGGAATCCAAAGTGCAGCACATCGCCACCATCGGCTGTACGGTGTATGTGGACGATTTGCCGGAAATATTGCTGGCCCCCGGGTTTCCCGTCGCCGCCGCCATTCTGTTCGACCCCGACAACCACCATCAGACGCAGACCCTTCCACGTGCGACGCATTGGTCGGAAGTTCGTGGCCGCCTGGAAGCGCAATGGCGAGCGATTCCCTAGAACCCGCGGTTGCTGCCCTGTTGACTAGGGTGGAGCGGGGCAGGTCGGGTTTCCGCCTGGAGCCTCTTTCGGCCAGCGGCAACAACCGGGTATTCACACTGCACTGCGATGAGGAAACGCTGATCCTTAAATGGTATTTTCGTGATGTTGCGGATACCCGGGACCGTCTGGGCGCGGAGTATGCTTTTTTAGAACATGCTTGGAATATGGGCTTACGCTGCATCCCTCAACCACTGGGCAAAGACCTGACCAACCATCTGGCGCTCTACGAATTTGTGGAAGGCTACAAACTCAAAGCGGATCAAGTGGATGAGAATGCCATGGGGCAAGCCGCACAGTTCCTGGCCCTGTTGAACTTTCCACAGAGCCGCGCCGCTGCAATGGCATTACCGGACGCATCTGAAGCCTGCTTTAGCGTGGCCGCGCATTTTGCGATGGTGGATGCGCGCCTCGCCAAGCTTGTGTACATGCCGCTGGCAAGTGATGTGGACCGGGCTGCCGCAGAATTTGTCAGCCGGCTCACCAAATACTGGCATGGCACCAAAGCGCGCCTGCTGGAAGGTTGTGCTTCATTGGGGCTGAATCCGGACATTGCATTGCCTGCGGGGCAGCGCTGTCTGTCACCCTCTGACTTCGGCTTTCACAATGCGCTGGTGCGGCCCGACGGCAGTCTCTGCTTTATCGATTTTGAATACGCCGGCTGGGATGACCCCGCCAAGGCCGTGGGGGACTTTTTTTCGCACCCCGGTGTGGCAGTTCCGCACACCCAGTTGGAGACTTTCCTTGCGCAAGCACTGGCCCCGTTTGAGGATGCCCACCCCATGGCGGCTCGTGTGCGCCTGCTGGAGCCCATCTCGCAGGTGAAGTGGTGCTGCATCATCCTGAATGAATTCTTGCCGGCGGCCGCACGCCGCCGCAATTTTGCCAACCCGGGAGCTGACGCCATTGCGCGCAAGCAGCGTCAGTTGGACAAGGCGACAACACTTTTTGAATCACTACAGCACTAAAGGAAGCATCTTGGCTTATATCGATTTTCTGTCTGCAGTCCACAAAAGCACCACACGCGACTACCTGGCCCGTGTGAACGAGCCCGAATATCCCAAGGCCAAGGCCGCTGCACTAGCCAAAAAGTGGGGTTATGACTACTGGGACGGTGACCGCCGAATCTGCTACGGCGGCTACAAATACATGCCCGGGCGCTGGGCTCCTGTGGGCCAGGCTATGGTGGACCACTACGGCATTAAGCCTGGTCACAAGGTTCTGGACATTGGCTGCGGCAAAGGCTTTCAGTTGTATGAACTGACGCAACTGGTACCCGGCGTAGAGGTGTATGGCATTGACGTATCACCCTACGCCATCGAAAACGCAAAACCGGAGATCAAGGACAGGCTGCAGGTAGCCAATGCCAACAGTCTGCCTTTCCCGGACAAGCATTTTGACTTTGTGTTTTCCATCACTACCCTGCACAACCTGCACAATTACGACCTGGACAAGGCTTTGCGCGAAATGGAGCGCGTGGGCAAGAAAAACAAATACCTATGCGTGGAGTCGTATCGCAATGAGGTGGAAAAAGCCAATCTGTTGTACTGGCAAGTAACTTGCGAGGCCTTTTGCTCCCCTGAAGAGTGGGACTGGTGGTTCAAGCAAACCGGCTACACCGGTGACCATTCTTTTATCTATTTCGAGTAATAACCCATGGCCATCCCCAAAACCATGAAAGCGGCCATTCTGGTCGAGCAGCGCAAACCCCTGGTGATTGACGAAGTGCAGCTGCCACAGACGCTGGAAGTCGGCCAGGTGCTGGTCAAGGTGCATTTCAGCGGAATCTGTGGCTCGCAGCTGGGTGAAATTGACGGCGCCAAAGGCGAAGATAAGTTCCTGCCCCACCTGCTGGGCCACGAAGCTTCAGGCGCAGTGGAAGCCATCGGCCCGGGTGTGAAGCACGTGAAACCCGGCGATGCCGTAGTCATGCACTGGCGCAAAGGTCTGGGCATTGAGGGGGTGCCGCCAAACTACCAGTGGCGAGGCCAGAAGCTCAATGCAGGCTGGATTGCCACTTTCAATGAATACGCCATCGTGGCCGAAAACCGCGTGACCGCCATTCCCCAGGGCAGCAACATGGAAGTCGCGGCATTGTTTGGCTGTGCCGTGACCACCGGCTTTGGCGTCATTGAAAACAATGCCCAAGTGCGCATAGGGCAATCGGTTGTGGTGTTTGGCGCTGGTGGTGTCGGTCTAAACATAGTGCAGGCAGCCAACCTAGTGGGTGCCTATCCGGTGATTGCGGTAGACCTGTTTGACAGCCGCCTCACGCTGGCCAAAGGTCTGGGTGCCACCCACCTCATCAACTCCAACGCGCAAGATGCCAAAGCCGAGATTGAAAAAATCATCGGCGTAAATAACCTGGACCATTTCATTGACAACACCGGCCAGCCAGACCTCATCGAAATGGGTTACCAAATGACTAAGCCCCAAGGTAAAGTTACGCTGGTAGGCGTGCCACGCAAGGGCAACAACATCAACATCTACTCGTTGCCGCTGCACTTTGGCAAGCGCATGGCGGGTTCGCAGGGCGGCGAGGCCGTGCCGCACGAGGACATTCCCCGTTACCACAACCTGTTCAATGCCGGGCGCATCAAACTCTCTGAACTTATCACGGAAAAAGTGACGCTGGAAGGCATCAACGATGCCATCGCCAATATGCGTTCCGGGCAGATGAGCGGGCGTTGCCTGGTAGATATGCGAACGCCGTGAAGCACCAGTGCGCTTTCTGATGAACCGTATGCTTGAAGTGTCTGATTAACGCAATCCGATTCATATGACCCAATGTCTGCTATGTGGTGAGTTGCTGCTGGCGTCATCCACTTTGGCATTGGGCCCCCTGGTCGCGTGCAATCAGTTTGAAATGCATGCCCCCCGGCATGCGCAGGCGCATGCACTGAGCATTGCCGAATGCGCGGCTTGTAATCTCGTTCAATTGTCTGAGTATGCGGCTCTGAAATATGTCCGCCCTCGCCTACCGTGGATTCGATATAACGAGCCGTCGGCGCATCTGGATTCAGCCGTAGAGCAACTAAATGCCATTCTTCCTGCTGCACCGGGACGATTGGCAATGGGTGTGGGGCCTTTTGATGGGCCCTTGCTGGAGCGCATGGCCAAATGCGGTTTCAGTCGAATGCAGCTGGACCTCTCCTCGAGTCTGCTCCGGGAACCTGATGAGTACCCTTACCTAGAAAGTATTCAGGCCGTATTGCTGCCCGATACGTTGGCCGAACTGGCCGCCGAGCAGGGGACTGCCCAATTCGTATCCTGTCGGTATTTGCTGGAGCATAGTCATGATCCGGTCGCTTGCCTGCAAGGCTTGGGGCAGTTATTGGGTACAGGCGGGTCGCTCCTTGTCGAAGTCCCGGACAGTAGTAAGTTCCTGAGTCGCATGGACTACAGTTTCATCTGGGAAGAACACATTTGTTATTTCACAGAGCGAACATTGCGGGCTTGCGTGCAGAAGGCGGGTTACGAAATAGTCCATTTCACCCGTTTCCCGGGGGTACTTGAAGATGCGCTGGTCTGTGTGCTGCGAGTTGCAAGTCCGTCGTCCAGGCAAACAGAATCAGTCGGTCCGGACCGAGAAAGTCAGGATACTTTTGCCCGATACAAAACCGGTTTTGATGATGCAAGGCAAAAATATCACAGTACCCTGCAGGCCATTACCGCGAAAGGCCAAAGAGTGGCCATTTTCGGCGCGGGGCACCAGAGCATTATGTTCGTCAATGCACTTGGACTGGCGCAACACATCGCGTATGCCATCGACGATGCGCCAGAGAAAATAGGGCATCTGCTTCCCGGAACCACGATGCCGATTGTTCCTTCAAGTGAACTGGACCGTGATCCCTCCATCGGCATCTGCCTGCTGGGTGTCGGTCCGAACATAGAGCAGAAAATCAGAAGCAAGTGCGCAGGTTTCCTGAACCGAGGCGGCCGCATGTACTCCATCTTTCCCGGAGCCGGAAGCACGACCATCGTCGATTGAAGGGTATGAAATAACGTGAATCTGATCAAGAAAACCGCAGACGTATACGTCGCGCTCGGCCCAATCGCATCAATTGGCCAGGCCGAGATTGAATACCTGCGCAGTGAACTGGTAGGCAATGCCAAAGGGCGGGTGCGTATCAACCTGCATCCCGACAGTGCCGATACCCTGCACGAGATGTTCATTGCCATCCGGTCAGACTCCTACATTCGGCCGCACAAGCACCCGAGTAAAAGCGAGGCATTCCACGTTGTGCACGGGGAAGTCGACATCGTCGTCTTTGAGGATGATGGCAGCATCGCGCAGATTGTGAAGCTTGCGGCACGCAGCGACACCAGTCCCTTTTACTATCGCATGTCAAAACCTTTTTTCCACACACTGATCATCAAGTCGGATGTGCTGGTCGTGCATGAAATAACTAATGGACCTTTCGTCAGGGACGGGACGACTTTCGCAGAGTTTGCACCGTCCGAGGATTCCAGCACGGAAACTATCGGCGCCTGGCAGAAAGAATTGTCCGAGCGAGTGGGGCAAGCCGTATGAGCGACAAAGGTCATGTTGTGGTCGTGGGTGGATCCAAGGGGTTGGGGCGGGAGGTCGCAAACAAATTCCACGAGCAGGGCTACAAAGTTACGGTGCTTTCACGCAACCCTCTCGTTGCCTCTGCGCATTTGAACCACGTTGCAGCGGATCTGGAGACCATGACTTCCAGCGACGCGGTGGTTCAGGATGTATTGCGCATTAGTGGAAACATCCGGTATCTGATTTTTTGCCAGCGCTATCGGGGGGGCGGCGATCCATGGCAGGGTGAAATACAAGTCTCACTGACCGCAACCCGCTTGCTTATCAATGGCTTTGCCGACCATTTCAGCCAGGATGGGGACCGTGCAATCGGGGTGGTGAGCTCTGTTTACGCTGAATTTGTCGGCGGTTCGCAGCCCGAAAGTTACCATGTGGCTAAGGCCGGACTGAATCAATTGGTAAAATACAATGCTTGGGTGATGGGGCGCAAAGGTATTCGCATAAATGCAATCATGCCCCTGACCTATCTCAAAGCAGAATCCCGGGATTACTACTTGGCCAACGAAGCCCTGATGCGTCTGTATCAGCAATTTGTGCCGATGGGAACTATCGGGCGCGCAGAAGACTCAGCCAATCTGCTTGAATTTTTATGCAGCGAAAAAGCATCGTTCATCAATGGCCAGGCAATTTTTGTGGACGGGGGCGTCTCAGTTATCTGGCCGGAAGAACTGGCCAGATCAATGACCGGCCTTTGATGTTGACCACACAACAGCGCACCTTGCCTGGAGCAGAATTTGAAACACTATAAACACCGTAACGACTGCCGGCTTTGTGGCTCGACCCGATTCGAATTGGTATTGCCCATTCTTCCGTCCGCGATTGGCGATGCGTTCGTGGCAAAGGAACAGCTTGACGAGGTGCAGGAACTGTTCCCACTGGACACCTATCTTTGCATCGAGTGCGGACACTTGCAAAATTTGGATGTGGTTGATCCGGAAATATTGTTCCGGAATTACACATACCGCACCTCCGCCTCCATGGGGCTGGTTGAGCATTTCAGACAATATGCGCAAGCAGTGGTTTCTGAACTGCAAATACCGCCCGCTTCGCTGGTCGTCGAGATTGGCAGCAACGATGGTTCGCTGCTCAAGGCTTACAAGGCACATGGACTGCGTGTCATTGGTGTGGATCCTGCAAAAAACATCGCAGCCACAGCGACCGCCGAGGGTGTTAAAACCTTGCCGGAGTTCTTCGGTTACGCAATCGCCCAGCAAATCCTGGCTGAAAATGGTCCCGCCATGCTTATGTGCGCAAACAATGTGTTTGCGCATGCAGACAACATTGCAGACATTGTCAAAGGGATCAGGAGTCTGCTGGCGCCCGATGGCGTGTTTGTTTTCGAGGTGTCCTATGTTCCTGACATCATCGATAATTTCGTGTTCGACACCATTTATCACGAACACGTTTCGCATCACGCCCTGATTCCGCTGGAGCGATTCTTCAACAGCCTTGACATGACGCTGTTTGATGTTGAACGCGTGGCGACCAAGGGCGGCTCCATCCGCGGGTTTGCGCAACCCATGTCCACGGGTAAGCGCGCCAAGACGCAACCCTATTTGCAAATGCTTGCGGAAGAAGACCGCCGGGGCATTGCGCATCCGGAAATCTACCGCGACTTCTACCTGGCCATCGAGAAGCGCAAGCAAGCTGTTCTGGAGTATGTGGATAACGCAATAGCTCGGGGCAAGACGGTTGTGGCCTATGGCGCGTCAACAACGACAACCACGCTGCTATACCACTTTGAACTCCAGACCCGAATGAAATTCATCGTGGATGACAATCCGCTCAAATTCAGAATGTACAGCCCCGGTGCCCATATTCCTGTGCACTCTTCCGATCAACTTTATGCTGAGCCGCAACCTGATATTGTCGTAATACTTGCATGGCAATACTCTGATGCCATCATGAAGAAGCACGCCCGCTTTACTGATGCTGGTGGAAAATTCCTGATCCCTCTTCCTGATATGGCCATAAAGCCTTGAGCGGATGTCAAGTAGTTCCAGCTTGGTTCACCGCCCTGACATAGATGGCCTAAGGGCAATTGCGGTGCTTGCAGTTGTGGCTTTTCACGCCACAAAGCGCATATCGGGCGGTTTTGTCGGAGTCGACGTTTTTTTTGTCATTTCCGGCTTTCTGATTTCCGGCATCATTATCAATGGATTGGAGCGCGGCAGCTTCAGTTTGGCTGATTTTTACGTGCGCCGAATCCGGCGTATTTTTCCCGCGCTGGTGCTGGTGCTGGCCAGTAGCTGGATGTTCGGCTGGATGTTGCTTGAGCCGCAGGCATATACATTGCTGGGGCAGCACATGGTCGCGGGCGCCGCGTTTGTCTCCAATATCATGTTGTGGAGTGAGTCGGGATATTTTGATGCAGCTGCCGCATTCAAACCGCTATTGCATCTGTGGTCATTGGGCATCGAGGAGCAGTTTTACCTGGTGTGGCCCTTGCTGCTGATATTCGCGACATCGCGAAAATGGCGTGCGCTGTTCCCGATCTGTATCCTGCTTGCCATATCTTTTTTGACTAATGTTTCAGGAGTGCGAAGCAATCCGGTAGGCACGTTTTACCTGCCATTTAGTCGGTTCTGGGAATTGCTCGTCGGCGGATTGTTGGCCTATCTTCATTTGCACCATCATGATGAGTTAGAGGACAAGCTTTCATCTGTGCTTGGCCAGATCGGCAAGTTCGCCATCACCATGCGGTCAGTAGCGTCGGTATCAGGCCTCGCAATGGTCGCGGTGAGTATTTATGCCATTGATGAGGCCAGCAGCTTCCCGGGCTGGTGGGCATTGCTGCCGACCACAGGGGCATTGCTGTTGATTGCCGCAGGTAGCAGCGGTGTCGTCAACAGGACGCTACTGGCAAATAAATGGATGGTCTCCGTTGGCCTGATCAGTTACCCACTGTACCTGTGGCACTGGCCATTGCTGACGTTTGGTCGCATGACTTCGGTCGGTATGGATCACCCCAGGCTGACAACGCTCGGCATGGTCGCTCTGGCCTTTGTATTGAGCGTACTGACATATCGATTTGTTGAAAAGCCATTTCGATATGGTTCTCGATGGCAAGCCAAAGCGATCGCCAAGTGCCTGTTAGGCGCGATGGTATTGTCAGCTGCGCTAGGCGTGTTGACGTATTCCCAGAACGGCTGGGTCAGCCGCTACCCGCAAGCGGTCAGGCCATTTCTGGATTACCAATTTGACTACCGCGAAAGCTTCCGCAACCACCGCTGCCTGTTGGCCGGCATTGAACAGGATTTCGCGGCCGAATGTGCACAGGTGAAGGCGGGGGTGCCGATGATGCTGATTTGGGGCGATTCGCACGGGGCTATGTTGTATCGCGCTCTGGACGATGAGGCACAAGGCAAAGGCATATCCGTCGCGCAATTCACATCCAGCTCATGCCCGCCAATCCTGGATTTTGACAAGAAAGATAGGCCTCTTTGCCGTACCATCAATGATGATGTTTTCAGGCGCATTGCCGCGCTCCGGCCGGCAACCGTGGTGCTGGCGCATGATTGGCCGCAGTCCGTGCCGGAAAATTCAATTGCAAAATTGCCGCAAACGATACAAAAATTACACGCTGCAGGGGTGCAGCGGATTGTGCTGGTGGGGCCGGTGCCGCATTGGGGTAAGGCATTGCATCTGGAAGTGGTTGACTTCATGCGTTCGCATGAAACCAGCGCCCCGCCTGAACGCCTAGTTCCTGCGCTACTGAAACCAATCGAGTCACTGGATTGGGAGTTGAATTTGATTGCCCGTAACCTCAAGCTTGACTATGTCTCTGCATTTCAAACTTTTTGTGACAAGACCGGCTGCCTGGCAACTCTGAATTCAGACCGAACGACAGATCTCACGGCATTCGACGATGCACACCTCACATCTGCGGCGGCACGGTTTCTGGTTAATAGGAATGAAAAAATCTTTCTTGGGTTTGCGGACTAAAGCGAATCCATCAGCGTAAGGACGATTGCGAATGCGTACTGTTTTTGTATCAGGGCACTTTAACGTGCTGCACCCAGGGCATCTTCGCCTGCTACGTTTCGCAAAAGAGTACGGCGGTCGCCTAATCGTCGCGGTAGAAAGCGACCGTATTGCAGGTAGTGCTGCTCATGTGCCGGAGCAACTCCGTCTGGAAGGGGTTCAAAGTAACAGCTGGGTGGACGATGCATTCATCGTGGATGAGCCCGTGGCAGTGGTGATCGAGCGGCTGCGCCCCGACTTTGTGGTCAAGGGCAAAGAGCACGAGTCTCTGTTTAACCCGGAATCCGAAACGTTGGCGCAATATGGCGGCAAGCTGTTGTTCAGTTCGGGCGAGACGGTGTTTTCATCGCTGGACTTGATCCGCAAGGAATTTCGGGAATTTGATTCGCGCTCTATCTCCCTACCTCAGGATTTTCTTGCGCGTCATAGTATAGAGCGCGCTCGGCTGGCCAGTTTGGTGCAGCAGTTTGCCAAGCTTCGCGTATGTGTTGTCGGTGACCTCATTGTTGATGAATACATAACCTGCCAGCCCTTGGGGATGTCCCAGGAGGATCCTACCATCGTCGTTACGCCCATCGACTCGACTCGCTTTATAGGTGGCGCGGGCATAGTTGCAGCGCACGCGGCAGGGCTGGGCGCGTCGGTGCGATTCATATCCGTGACAGGCGCTGATGCAGCAAGAGACTTTGCCGTCAAGGGGCTGGCCAATGCCGGCGTGCAATCGCACCTAGTGCTTGATGACAGCCGGCCCACCACCCTGAAGCAGCGCTATCGTTGCAAGGGCAAAAGCCTGCTGCGCGTGAGTCATTTGCACCAGGGTGCCATATCGGTGGCGCATCAAGCACAAATCCTATCGGAGATCGATCAAGTGCTTGACACGATGGATTTACTGGTTTTTTCCGACTTCAACTACGGCTGTCTTCCGCAGCCCCTGGTTGAGAAGATTATCCAGAGTGCTAAGCGACATGGCGTGTTGCTGGCAGCCGATAGCCAGTCGTCGTCCCAGGTGGGTGATATCAGCCGTTTCAAGGGGATGGATCTACTCACTCCGACCGAGCGCGAAGCGCGCATCAGTGCCCGCAATCATGAGGACGGGCTGGTTGTCTTAGCTGAAACTCTCAGGCACCAGTCAGCGGCGCACAATATATTGCTCAAGCTCGGCGAAGAGGGCCTCCTGATCCATGCGGGCAACGGGCATACCAGTGACTGGCTGACGGATAGGGTCGGTGCGCTGAACACGGCGCCCAAGGACGTTGCCGGCGCTGGTGACTCTTTGTTGATCACGAGCGCATTGGCGCTGGCCAGCGGTGGCAATATTTGGGAGTCTGCCTGTCTGGGCTCGCTGGCGGCTGCGGTCCAGGTCGGGCGTGTGGGCAACACGCCTATCCAGTCCAGTGAATTGCTGCAGGAGCTTGTTTGATGCGTGCCCTCCTGCTGGCCGCCGGTCTGGGCACGCGACTGCGCCCATTGACGGACAAAGTGCCCAAGTGCCTAGTTGAGATCAACGGACGGAAGCTCATTGACCACTGGGTTGAGCTTTTGAGTAATGCCGGCATCAAGGACATTCTCATAAATCTGCATTATTTGTCGGAGAAAGTACAAACCTATGTTTCGGGCTGCTCCTATCCTGTCCACATCACCACGGTCATGGAGGAGCGGCTTTTGCTCACGGCTGGTACCGTCCTGAAAAACAGGGCTTTCTTCAAGCAAGACCCGGTTATGCTGATTCATGCAGACAACTTGTCCCTGTTTGATGTGAGTGCGTTCACGGACCGGTTTTACAAACGGGCCAGCAACATCGATATCACCATGATGACCTTTCACACCGATATACCGCAGACCTGTGGCATTGTGGAGCTGGATGGACAGGGTTCGGTCATCGCGTTCCACGAAAAGGTCAAAGAGCCGCCCGGCAACTTAGCCAATGCCGCTGTCTATATTCTGGCGCCTACCGTCATTGATTTCATGGCCAGCTTAGGTAAAGAGGTGATCGATTTCAGTACGGAAGTGCTTCCGCATTTCATGGGGCGCATCAATACCTTTCACAACAATGTATACCACCGTGACATTGGCAATCTGGAGAGCCTGATGCTTGCACAGACAGAATACCCACTTGCAGTGGCTCGGTGGAAGTCGGATAGCCTTTGCATTGTTTCTGATCGGCATGTTTGAATTGAACCAACTCAGGGTTAGGGTCTTTCGATTTTTGGGCATAGATCGCGCAGTATTCTTTGCGATCTCCGGAAAGATCTGGACCATGGTTGCCGGGTTGATGACGACCCTGCTGATCGCAGCCTTTTTTCCTCCAGAGCTTCAGGGGTATTACTACACATTTTTCTCAGTTCAGGCAATGCAAGTATTTGCAGAACTTGGATTGGGTACGGTTATCAGTGCCTACGCCAGCCATGAATGGGCAAAACTGGCTCTCGACGCACAGGGACGGCTGACAGGTGATCCAGATGCGTTATCCAGACTTGTAAGTCTAGGTCGGTTTGCACTGCGCTGGTATCTTGCCGCCGGGGCGGCTGCGGCAATTTTCCTGGTCATGGGAGGTTTTGTTTTTTTTGGCTCAACCGGATGGGAACATGTGGCGGTCTGGGGCTGGCCGTGGGCAGTGCTATGCCTTGTGACGGGAGTTAACCTGTGTTTCATGCCGGTGTGGGCGCTGCTGGAGGGTTGCAACCAGGTTTCGAATGTCTATCGGTACAGGCTGATTCAGTCCATCGCATCGAGTACCGTAGCTTGGTGCGGTATCTATTTCGGGTGTGGGCTGTGGGTGACTTCCATTACGGGTATTGCTGCCTTGATTGCAATGGTGGTGATGATCGGGAGCAGATACAGAGGTTTTATCAAGGTAATCATGTTTGGCCATCCAGCGGGCCCGCGTTTGAACTGGCGCGATGACATATTGCCAATGCAGTGGCGGGTTTCACTGAGCTGGCTCAGCGGCTATTTTACTTTTTCGCTGTTTACGCCGGTTCTGTTTCATTATCAGGGTGCGATCGTTGCTGGACAAATGGGGATGACCTGGGCGTTCATTGCAGCGTTGACGTCGGTAGCTTCGAGCTGGATTGCTCCCAAGGCACCGTCCTTCGGCATGCTGATTGCGCAGAATAAATATGCCGAACTGGACAGAGTGTTCTGGCGGCTGACCGCGGTCGTTGTTGCAGTGACATCTGCTGGAGCTCTTGGCATCTGGACCTTGGTCTACGCCTTGGGTGCCCTCCATCATCCAATGGCGACACGTTTGTTGTCGCCATCTACAACGGCCTGTTTGCTGGTCGCCACAATAATCTTGGTGGCCTCATTGCCCATGTCAACCTATTTGCGCGCGCACAAAAAAGAACCACTACTGGGAATATCCATCGCCGGTGGCGCGCTGACCGGGTTTGTTGTGATCATCGCTGGGAAATATTACTCAGTGGAGGGCGTGGCGCTAGGGTATCTTGGGGTCATGGCTGTCGTGACGCCGTTTGTCGGGCTGGTCTGGCAGCGGTGTCGGGTGGAATGGCACGTTCATCCCCTGACAAATGAGGACATAGCTGAACTAGCATGAATTCTGAAAATAATGACGGGCGTTCCTATTTCGCGGTCCTTGTCCACAGGGGACGGGACAAGATACGATCATTTCTCCGCCCCGTATACCGGCCGGTGCGTCGTTTATTGCGATTCACCACCTGGGCTTTTTCTGCTCTGGGAAATTTGCTTCTAGATGGCGCATCCCAGGATCGCCGAATATTGGCAATTTACGATACATCGTCCCAGCCTTTCAGCGTGGGGGACCTCTTGTTATTCCAGGAAGCGTCCCTAGTGCTAGCTCAGAAGCATCAAGTGGACATCGTTGATTTCGCCATTGTGTACGATCCCGTCAACCCTGCATCTTCGGACCCCGTGTTTGCCGGCACCGTTACCGAAGACAACGTCCTCTACCACGTTGCATCACTGCTGCCGCTGGCGCAGGTCAATCAGAAGCTGGGGGCGTTCTTTGTATTCAACTCGCACAAGCACTTGCATCGCCTGATTGCCGACAATGCCGACCGTTACCATGTCTGGCCTTCCGGCTGGAGCATGGCGACGCGTGAATATCTGAGTCCCATTGTTTTCAATGATTTGCTGCTGGAGCACTACAAGGAGCACAGCTCAATTCCCCTCCTGTCTTGTCGCCCGTTTTTAAAGGATTGGACGGACAACTTTTATCGAGAAAATGCGTACCTCCAGGTTCCGGTCACCATCAATATAAGAAATAACAAAGGTTGGCATCAGCATAGGAATTCACAGCTGGACAGCTGGATCGCCTTGTTTAGGTATTGTGAAACGCGATACCCGGTCAAATTCATTGTCATTTGTGCAAGAGGAGAGATTGACGAGCGTATGCGCAATTGCTGCAATGTCATATTGGCTAAAGATCATCACACAGGTGTGGAACAAGACATGGCCCTAATTCATGGATCGGCAATGCATATGGGCGCTGGTTCTGGGCCGGCGACCATGGCTTGGTTCAGCAGCAAGCCTTATCTCATGGTCAACACCGAATACAAGCCGGGTGAGTTTTATGAGCATGCCGGCATGATTCTCCAGATCGAAGAGAATATTCAGCAGTTCTGGTTTGCTGGCCCAAATCAGCGCATCGCCAATGGCGCGGAGACTCCTGAATTATTAATACGGGAGTTTGAACTACTGTGGAAGTCGGTTGATCCTGGGTATTTGGAAAAGATCGAGGTGAACAAGCCAATTGGTGCATCGACGCTCCAGACGTGGTTGCGCTAGGACGCCGTCCCCACGCCTTTGAAAAAATCAATCTGGTATCTAACATGACTGAAAATAATCATCAAAATCGGTGCGGCAGAGAGGCTGGATCTGAGAATGGCGGGACACCTGCTGGCGGCCACGGACCGTCCCACCGCCAGCTGATGCAACACGATGCGATGTTCGGATACAGGTTCCTGCCGGGACTGAAGCTGCGTGTTGAGCATGAGGGCGGTGGCTATCTCATCAAGACCAACCAGGAAGGATTCCGCTGTAATAGCGAGGTCACACCCGAGAAATCAAAGAGCAAGCGCATTCTGGTTTTCGGTGACTCCTACACAGCGGGCGATGGAGTCAGCAATGGGAAGAGATATTCTGAGGTGCTAGAAAAAAATCTTGACGACACCGAAGTCCTGAATTTCGGTTTGAGCGGCAGTGGGACAGATCAGCAGTACCTGATTTACCAGCAATACGCGGAAAAAGTCGAACACGACATGGTGGTGATCGGCGTGCTGGTGGAAAACATTCAAAGAATCGTGCTGGAAAGCAGGGAGTGGAGTGACCGGGATGGTCAGCCATTGATAGTTCCCAAGCCATGGTACGAACTATCCGCCGCAAATGAGCTGGTACTGCGGGGCGTTCCTGTGCAGGCGCCATACAGCCTCGCAGCCGAGCAGTCGGTGGCGAGGTCGAATGCGGTTGGCCGACTCGGTGCGCTGCGCAAATTGGTGAACATGTTTGGCCCGGAATTCAAGGACTCTATCCAAAAACTGACCCGCTACCAGCCGCTGCCGGAGTACAAAACGGCGGACGGCCGGGGGTGGCGGTTGATGAGCGCCATTCTCGGGCAATGGATTGCGAAGTCCAAGGTGCCGGTAAAAATCGTGATCCTGCCGGTCTATCAATACGTTGAAAAAACGGCGAGCTATGCGGACATCCGTAAGCGTTTTGATGAGTTCGTCGAGGCAAACAATGCGACTGTTCATCACGCTGTTGACGACCTCTGGGCCTACCCGGCAAGCGTCCGGAGGACATTCAGATTCCAGACCGATTGCCACCTGACACCGCTGGCCCATGAAGTCATCGGCAAGTCGCTCGCTAATATGCTGGCTCCTGAACAGGGAAATAAAAAATGACAAGGTATGTGCTGGGCGTATCCGCCTACTATCATGATTCCGCTGCCGCCATCCTGAAGGATGGCAAGATCATCGCCGCGGCCCAAGAGGAAAGATTTACGAGGCGCAAGCATGATGCCGGCTTCCCCCGGCATGCCATCAACTATTGCCTGGAGGAGGCTGAGGTGGATGGCGTGGATTTGTCTGCCATTGCCTTTTACGATGACCCGGCACTGACTGCGGACCGGATTATCAGATCGTCGGTTGCGTTTGCGCCCGCGTCAGAGTTGCATTTTGCCAAAGCTGCAAGGTCTTTTTTCGGCGTAAAACCATATTTTAAAGAGCATCTTGAGAAGATGCTGAACTGTCAGGTTTCCATCTTTCATGCGCGGCACCACTATTCCCATGCGGCCTCTGCTTATTATCCTTCGCCCTTTGAGGAAGCCGCACTGCTGTGTGTAGACGGCGTGGGAGAATGGGCGACCACAAGCTTGGGAGTGGGAAGGGGCAATCGGATTGAACTCCTTAAAGAAATCCGATACCCGCATTCACTTGGGTTGTTGTACAGCGCAGTAACCTATTACTGCGGATTCAGGGTCAACAGTGGCGAGTACAAGCTGATGGGACTCGCGCCCTACGGAAAACCGATTTACGCCGAAAAGATAAAGAGCCATTTAATAGACGTGAAGGCAGACGGTTCATTCAGGCTGAATCTTGAATATTTTGATTTCCACCTGGGGGCAACGCTTACCAGCGAGCGCTTCCATCGGCTTTTTGACGGTGATCCACGGCTCCCGGAAACCCGCATTACGCGAAAAGAAATGGATTTGGCAGCTTCCATTCAATGCGTAACCGAGGAAATCATGCTGAAGCTTGCGAAGCATCTGCGTGCGATGACCGGCGCGCCAAATCTGTGCCTCGCCGGGGGGGTGGCGCTGAACTGCGTGGCAAATGGCAAAATCCTTCAGAAAGGTATCTTTGACAATGTCTGGATACAGCCGGCAGCCGGCGATGCCGGGGGGGCCATTGGAGCGGCATATCTGGCGGACATTGAAATGCTGGGCGGCACCCGACCGGCGCCGGAAAAAGGTGCTGACATGCAGCGAGGCAGTTTCATCGGTCCTGAGTACAAAGATGGCGAGATTGCGGCATTTCTGAAGCGAACAGGGGCAGTGCACCACAAGCTGGACGCGACTGACGGTGGTGCCAAGGAAATAGCGGCTCTTTTGGCTGAAGAAAAAATCGTAGGAATGTTTTCAGGCCGGATGGAGTTCGGCCCCAGGGCACTCGGCGGACGCTCCATACTGGGTGATCCGCGTTCGGCAGCCACACAGTCGCGCATGAACTTGAAAATCAAGTTCCGCGAATCCTTCAGGCCGTTCGCGCCCATGGTTCTCAGGGATCGGGTGTCTGACTATTTCGAGCTCGATTCAGACAGTCCCTATATGTTGATCGTAGCTCCGGTGCGGGAAGATCGTCGGCTGTATCCTGAGCCGGCCGCTGATCCCGAAGACATGCTGCAAATTGTGAATTCGGTGCGTAGCGATGTACCGGCTATCACGCATGTCGATTACAGCGCACGTGTCCAGACTGTCAGTAAGGACGTCAATTCGCGGATCCACTCGATTCTGGAATCCTTTGAGGCGCTAACCGGTTGCCCGATACTGGTAAACAGTTCCTTTAATGTTCGCGGCGAGCCCATTGTGTGCACGCCTGAGGATGCGTACAGGTGTTTTCTGCGGACGGAAATAGATGCACTGGTCCTCGGGGGGTACATTTTGTACCGGACCGAACAACCGGCCATCGTAACCGATGATTCATGGAAGAAGGAGTTTGACCTTGACTGATGCTGATTTGTTGAAATTATTCCAGTCCAAATTGGCACCGCTTCAGGCAGCGGTTGCCGCGACGATTCCGGTCCAGATCGAGGCAGACACGGCGAGCTATTTTGAAGACGTGTATGAGCCTGCATCGATTGTTCCCCAGGAGGAGACGGTTGCCGCCCTGCTTGCCATTTGGGAGCGGCATGGAATGAAAGAGCTGGCTGCCCTCGGTCCGGAACTGCGGAAGATGGCGAAAGAACTGCGCTTGAAAGATTCAACCGATCAGAACGTTTCTGATTTTGTCTATGCGATGTATTGAAGGTTGAATTGCAAATGTCTATCAAGCAGGTCGCAAAAATTGCGACGGGAAGTGTCCTGGGTTCGGCGTTGGCTTATCGTTTGACCGACCGTTGGTTTAACAGGCCCAAGATGCCTTATGTCCGCGCCTTAAACTACCATGACACGCCGGAGCAATTTGCTTCGAACTTTCGCCAGCAGCTGGAGTGGTACGCATCTGAATATGTTGACTGCAATCAAACGCAGCTGCGGGGACTTATTGCAGGCGGGGATTGGCGCAGCGAGAAGCCGGGGATATTGATCTCGTTTGATGACGGCTTGAAATCGAATTATGAAGTCGCGGCACCGTTGCTGGAAGAGTTTGGGTTTACTGGCTGGTTCATGATCCCCGTCGCTTTCCTGGATGCTGCCAGCGATGCGCAGGAACAATTTGCCATCGACCATCGGATTTCGCACCATGGATTGCATACGGGGAATCTGGCAATGTCATGGGATGATGTGCGGGACTTGGAGCGGCGCGGCCACGTAGTGACCTGCCATTCAATGAATCACAGGCGCCTCACAAAAGATCTGACGGATTCCCAATTCCATGAAGAAATCATCGAGTCGAAAAGCCAGTTGGAGTCCCGATTGGGGCATCCGGTCTCAGGCTTTACCTGGGTAGGTGGTGAAGAGTCCTCCTACAGTGCCGCTGCATTCAGATCGATCGTTCAGGCAAACTATGCCGAGGTGTTCTGCACGAATTGCGAACCCATTTCGGCGCACCACAACCCTTTGTTTCTGGATCGCTCCAATGTTGAGTCGCATTTCAGCTTGAGCCAAGTCAGGTTGGTGCTGGGTGGGCTGTACGATCGAAAGTACAGTGCCAAGCGGGAACGGGTTTTTAACTTGCTCACACTTTCGGAAGCTTAATTTAAATAGATATTGAATGAAAATGACCACAGAACAAAAATTGATGACCATCATCAGAGATCTGTTTATGGGGGGAGATGCTGAAGCAGGTATTGATCCCGGCGATGATTTCATCGAGGTAGGAATTTGTGACTCTCTTGGGTTGGTCAGGCTGGCGACCGCGTTGGAGGCAGAATTTCCGGGAATTCGCATTCACGATCAAGAAATCAACAGAGAGACCCTTGGTAGTTTGTCGCTGCTGTTGGAGTTTGTGCCGGAAAAATTGGAAGAACTTTAATATATGACGTCAGTTACGCAGGGGCGCGTGAGTGAGTCAATTGGGGATCGCTTCCTTTCCCTGGCAGAAATACAGCCGGATCGAAAATGGTGCACGTACTACGCCGGCCCCGAATATTGCATAGATGTTACATACGGCGAACTTAAAGAGCGTGCGCTGCAGTACGCCGCTGCGTTTGGTGATGGCTTCGGAAAGAGGATAGCTGTCTGCCTGTATCCGTCACGGGATCTGCATGCTGCATTTTTGGGGGCTATGCTGGCCGGGCATGTGCCCGCCATGATGCCTCCTTTCTCGTCAAAGACTGAGCCGGAGAAACTGCGTAAGACAATTGTCCATTTCCTGGACAGCATGGCCCCAGAGATGTTGGTCATCGATAATGAAACATTGTTCCGACTGAAGGATGCCAGCGTGCAGCTGCCTTCTGGAGTCGGAGTGATATCGCCATCGGATGTCGCAGCCCGGTGTATTGCGCCCAGCGTTCAGCGGCGCGGGGCAGATATTGCGTTCATCCAGCACTCATCTGGCACGACCGGACTCCAGAAGGGCGTTGCATTGTCCCACCACAGTGTTGTCCGGCATTTCGAAGCCTACAGCAACGCCATTGCACTGGATGCGAAAACGGATGTCGTTGTAAGCTGGCTTCCGCTCTACCATGACATGGGATTGATTTCGTGTTTTATTGTTCCGATGCTGGCCGGTATAAGCATTATTGAAATTCCGACGCTCACGTGGGCTGCAAAACCCGGCCTGCTATTTGATGCCATTACCAAATACAAGCCGACGCTGTGCTGGTTGCCAAATTTCGCATACACATATCTTTCGCAGGGGCTACAGCGTGCGATCGGGGCGGCCAACTGGAACCTGAGCAGCATTCGCTTGTGGACCAACTGCTCAGAACCCGTTACATGCCAGAGTCAGGAAAAATTTTTGCAGGCATTCGAGGGCATTGGCTGCACGCGCGCTAGCTTGGGTGCATCTTATGCCATGGCGGAAAATGTGTTTGCAGTGACCCAGCTGACAAATTCCATGGATGCGTTGTTGGAAGTCTCCAAGGAGGCGCTGGCCAGTCGTCAGGTTCTTCCACCATCAGGTAGCGAGGATGTTCGGATATTGGTCAGTTGCGGGCGTCCGGTTGCCGGCGTCAGCCTGAAGATATTGGAACCTGAGTCCGAATTGGAATCTGTGTCTGCAGTTGGCGAAATCGCCATCAAAAGCGATTTCATGTTTTCAGAATACTGGAACAATCCTGAAGCGACGGCCAAAGCATTTACTGCGGATGGATACTACCGCACCGGGGACTCCGGCTTCGTCAGCAACGATGCGGTGTATGTTACTGGCCGTCTGAAGGACATCATCATCATTCAGGGCAAAAACCTCCACGCCGGCGACATCGAGGAGCTGCTGTTCGGCATTCCCGGACTGATACCAGGGCGAGTCGTTGCGCTTGGACTTGCAGATGACGCAACCGGATCAGAACGGCTGGCCATTCTGGCGGAAACCGAATTGGCAGAAGAGTCGGAAAAGAAAATCGTGGTCAGCAAAATCAGGACAAAGATCACCTACGAATTGGGCGTGGCGGCATCATTGATCCGGCTTCTGCCTCCCAGATGGCTGATCAAGTCCACGTCCGGGAAGATGGCGCGCAAGGAAAACAAAGAAAAGCTGATGAAAATTATTGAGGCCAAAAATGTTTAGCTGGAGTATCTACTGGTTTGCCTGCATATTTACCGGCATAGTGGGCGCCACCGCTAAATCACAGGCTGCTAACAGGATTTTTCAAATCATGCTGTTGGTAGTCAGCATGGGGCTTATTTCGATGGGGCTCAAAGTCGCGCCGGTGCCATTGGCGATCCTGTTTGGATTTGCCCTTATTTCAGTCTTGCTCATACGCATGCGACTTTCCGTGATGTGGGTACTGATACCTGCTGTGCTTTTGTGGGCAGTGGCCAAGTGCATCGGCTTTGTGCTGGTTCCTGCATTGCCGCTGGCCGGGTTTGTCGGCATTAGCTATTTCGTTGTAAAACTGTTGACCTTCCTGCGCGACTACCAGAGTGGGCTGGTCAAGAATCCAAAACCCATAACCGTTCTGAATTATCTGTTTTTCGCTCCCACATTCCTTGCGGGGCCGATGCACTATTACCGTGAATTTGACAAGTCAGTCAAGGATCCAAAGTTGCCCAGTCCGAACCAGATTATTCCGCTGGTTTTCCGGATACTTTGGGGGGCGACCAAGACGCTGGTGCTGTCGCCACTTCTCGCACCACACGGATTGCCTGTCCCGGATGGACTCAGTGTCTCAGGCTTGGAATTTTTGATCAGGGCACTTATATTTACATTCCAGCTCTATTTCGAGTTCTCTGGATACAGTGACATGGCGATAGGATCCTCAAAACTGATGGGAATACAGACACCAGAAAACTTCAATAACCCGCTAATATCTAGGAATATTGTCGAATTCTGGCAGCGATGGCATATTTCCCTGATGCGGGCAATTACTAGCTATGTTTATGTCCCGTTGGCCCGGAAGTTTGCGACTGTCAAGGGTGCTGGCCCCAAGCTTACGATGGCTGTTGTAACCGTCGCAGCATTTGCCGTTTCTGGATTCTGGCATGGCGCGAGTGTGAATTTCATTCTTTGGGGTATTTACAATGCGCTGATCATTGTTGCCTACGAGATGTGTCGGCCATATCTTGCGGGATTTAATAAATTGCAAATCTTTACCGGGCCTTTTATGCAGTGGGTCGTACGTGTATGCTCAGTATGCACGACATTCTTCTTTATTTCACTGGGCTGGATTCTGTTTAACATGAATTCGCTTTCGTTGCGGCAATCTATAGGGCTTTAAATCAAGATGGTTCGGTTAATTAATCCGGAAGACTGGTTTCTTGTAATGGCCATTCTGGCGGGAGTAGTGACATTCCCGTTCATTGTCGCGTGCATGGCCCTAGCCTTTAAGGTGCCTTTGAACAGGATATTCAACAAGGAAGTAATAGGAATATTTTTCCAGTTGTTGGGGATTGTGTTTTTCTCGCTATTGCTGATGCAGGTCAGCATTTTGTCGGATGGTATGGGAGCCAATCTGATTTACGGCCGATTTTGACTCCCTGAATTATGAAAACGCAGCAGTACTCGAATGTCAATGTCACACGCGGAATAATATTGTTTCTTTTCGCGGTGCTCTGGTGCGAAATTATCTTGCAAGTAGGGATATCACACTGGTCGGGCAAACCGTTCACGTCATTTCATCCTTACCAATGGTCACCTTATGGTTTGGTGCGGAATAATCCGAAATTCAACTCGCCGGGATACTCGATCAACGGAAGCGGGTTCCGTGAGTTGAGGGAGTACAGCCAGGTAAAGCCGCCTAATACCATCAGGGTTATGCTTTTGGGCGGGTCAGTGCTGTACGCCGGCTTGGGGGGGACTCCATTGCCGGGCGTGCCCAGAGTTACCTCGGCAGAGACGATATCGCAGTATCTGACTGAAAATCTGAACCAAGCGACCGTATGCCGGGGAAAAAAAGTAGAGGTAATCAATGCGGCGGTCAATTTTAACCGCATATCCGAAATAACTCCCGCCTATCTGGATGACTATATCAACTGGGATCCGGATCTGATTATTGTCGGTTCATCGCTAAATAACTTCGCCGGCGGGATCACCGCCAATTCCAGGCTGCTGGGACGTCATCCGTGGGAGGCGGAATTCCAACGCCTTGTGAATGATACTGGGATGGTCTCGACCATTGAGGTCGTGACGCGCCGGTTGTCGGATAACCTTGCCACTGTCGCGGTGGCTGGAAAAATTGTCCAGAAAATCGGCATCTTCATCGAACCGATATTGAAAAGGGGCGCCTCCGCAGAGATGGGCAGTTCTGCCCGGACCGAGGAAAAAAACACGGATGCACTGAATGCCAAGAACCTCGAAAGATTTCGCAGTTACGCCAGCGCCATGCTCGCGGCTTCAAGGACACGGCATCAAGATGTTGCATTTTTCTGGGAGCATGATTTGTGGCATGCTGAATCTTTCAAGCCGCTGTCGAATGAAGAAAACCAGATAAAGGCGCTCAATCCGAATCTTGAAAACCCATTTTACTGGCAACAGCGTGATTGGGTGCGCAAATTTGCGAAAGAGATGAATGCAGGTTTTATTGACCCGCAATCAGAAATGTCTAAGTACCGCGATACGATATTCATCGATTATGGGCACTATACAGCTGGCGGTAATAAATTCATGGCGTCAGTTATTTCTGACTGGATTCTCAGGAATGATCTGTGCGGTCATATTCAATAACCGCGATGTAATTTCACGCAATATTGAATCCGGTAATGGGTGAGATTCACAGAAATTTCGTTGCATTGATGTTGGTGCTGCTATTGCTGATTGTCAGCATGGCGGAGTCTGTCTTTGGGATGTCGTTCCGCCATGCTGTGACCATCGGCTTTGCATACTACGTTGGCGTTTGTCTTGCGTCTCGCAAATTCAAAATTCCGAAGAATGTTTTTCTTTATCTCCTGTTCCTGACAGTCTACACCTTGGTGTATTACCTCGTCGGCTCTGGCAACAACCTGATCGTTCACTTGCTGACAATATGCTACGGTGTTGCGGGACTGTACATTGTCATGCTGGCATTGAAATTTGATATCGCTTCAGTCTGGCGCTGCGTGTTTCTCTTTTGGATGATTATGCTGCTGTCGCTGGCGGTCGAGTTGGTGTTGGCAATGTTCGGGTACCAGGGGCTACTTTCAAGCATTTTTCCTGAGGCTAACCGCGCGTTTGGCTTGCCCGCGTACAGGTCAATATACAACACTTTCAGCAGCCATTTCGGTCTGGGTTTTGATGGCTTGAATTCCGTGAGCCTGCAGGCCCAGGCTTACGGGCAGTTCTGCATCATGCTGACCATCCTCGGTTTCTCATATACGACCAAGACTGTTCAAATGGGGCGAATGACAAGGTGCTTTTGGTTTTTGCTGGTTCCTTTGGTTTTGTACTCCTCCAGTCCCAATATCACCGCCGGAGTGATGTTCGCGTTCCTAATTTGCTATGTCCTCTTCATTAAATTCTATATTGGAATATATTCCGCCGGCAAGTTCCTGATGTTAATGGCAGTGGTTGCCACGTTCATGTCAATTTATTATCTAGCGGATTTCGGTTTTGTGAGATCATATCGCGCGGATGACCTGTATGACCTGTTTGTCGGACGTCAGCTCGAATACATGCTGACCAGGACGCCCATGGACTACCTCCTGGGGGTCGGGTTGCAGGAATATTATGACGTCGCTCCTGATTTTGAAATCGCTTATCTCTCTTACCTGAGCATCTCTGGGCTGGTGTTCGGCGGAGTCAATCTCTTTCTGCTGCTTCATTTCACTATCAAGTCTTTGCGGCAGGTTAAAACGGAAAATGCCACCCGGCCTGACGGCGGGTTGGCGGAGGTTCAGGCTGCCAATTTGCTGTTCGTCCTTTCGATGTTCTTGTCTTCCATTCACTTCCCTGTGATTACGAGCTATCTCGGGAGTGGTTTATTTATTTTCCATCTGGCTTTCGGGTTGTACATCCTGAATGCCAAACACGATCCTCTGAGTCGGACGGTGTATTAATTGCCATATGAATAATAAATCCCCACTGGTTTCCGTTGTGATCCCCACTTACAACCATGCTGATTATCTGAAGCAGGCTGTCGACAGCGTGCTTGGGCAGGACTATCCGAACATCGAACTCATAGTGCTGGATGATGGTTCTACCGATGGAACGCACGCCGTGCTGGAAAGTTACGGGAACCGGTTCTACTGGGAAAGCCAGAAAAATATGGGCCAGTCTTCCACTCTGAACAAGGGGTGGAGCATGGCCAAGGGCGAAATCCTGGCCTATCTTTCGGCTGATGATTTGTTGCTGCCACGTGCCATCACCCGCTCTGTTGAGTGTCTGTTGAGTCATCCTGAGGCAGTGCTCAGCTATTGTGATTTTGATTTGATAGATCCCGGTTCGCGGGTCGTCAGGCGGGTGACCGCCCCAGAATACAGTTACATGGAAATGGTCACGAAATTCATTTGCGCCCCAAGTGCCGGTGCTTTTTTCTGGCGTGCGCCGTTCCTGAAGACCGGCGGATGGAACACCGAGATTCACCGGTTCCCGGACTACGATTGCTGGCTGCGCCTGGGTCTGCAAGGGCAGTTTGTTCGGATCCCTGAGTCACTCGCGGCATTTCGCGTACATGACGGCTCGCAATCCTTTTCCGAAACCCCGGTGGATCGTGCCGAGGAGGCGCTACGGGTTATTTCCGGCTTTTATGAACTTCCGGATTTGCCAGCGGAGGTGCTGGCAGTGGAACATCAGGCCATGGGGAATGCACACCTGCTGGTTGCACAGTTGCATCTGCGTGCCGGTCGGTACCTGATGGCCTTCAGGGAGATGGCTTCGGCGGCCCGTCTGTCACCTGGCAGTTTGATGAGCGTCCGGTTTTTGAGGATGTTTGTGAACGGGCTGTTCAATCGATACGCGCACAAATTCCTCTGGAGAATCCGGAGTCGCGGTGCCACCCCGTCTAACTGATATTTTTTCGAATCTTCTGAATCGATGCGCCGGGCCCATGCATGCACGTACTTAACGTAAATTCCTCAATTGATTTCGAAACCGGTGGGGGCATGGCTGAGCGTACATTTCAGATGAGCCGTGCTCTGGCGCAAGCCGGTGTCCGGTGTACGGTACTGACCATTAACACCGGCCATGATTTGGAGCGCGAGGAGTCACTCAAGCCGGCGGACGTCGTCGCCATGCCTTTGTTGTGGCGCCGGTTTTACGTTCCGCGTATCAGCTGGCGTGAAATCAAGGGCTTGGTTGACCGTGCCGATGTGGTCCACCTGATGGGGCACTGGACGTTGCTGAATGCCATTGTCTATATCGCCGCTCGACGTGCAGGCAAGCCGTACGCCGTGTGTCCTGCAGGGGCACTGCCGCTTTTCGGTCGTTCTGCATGGTTGAAGAAGAGTTACAACCTCATTATCGGTAATGCGATTGTCCGGAACGCGTCGGCGTGGATTGCTGTTACTGCGGGTGAATTCCCCCACTTCGAGGCGTATGGCGTACGTTCGTCACAGGTGACCGTGATTTCCAATGGGGTATGTGAGGAAGACTTTCCTCCGGTGGATACTGAGGCATTCCGAGCCAGGAGAGGCTTGCCGGAGGTGCCGACCATACTGTTCATGGGGCGGCTCAATCCAATAAAAGGGCCCGATCTGTTGCTGAGCGCGTTTTCCCGAGTGCAGGGGCGTATTCCCGACCATCACCTGGTTTTTGCCGGCCCTGACGAGGGAATGCAAGCGGGCTTGGTCGGGTATGCCGCGAACAATGGCCTGGCGGAGCGCGTGCATTTTCTGGGATTCGTAGGGGGGGCCGACAAGGCTGCCGCCTACCAAATGGCAAGCATGCTTGTGGTGCCATCCAGGCAAGAAGCCATGTCGATTGTCGCCCTTGAGGCTGGCGTGTGTGGTACCCCAGTCATGTTGACTGATCAGTGTGGATTTGGCGAGATCCGGAGCCTGGACCCTGGACTTGAAGTGCCGGCTACAACCGACGGAATATCCGGGGGGCTAATCTACCTGCTCAACCGGCCAGAACTGATAGACCGGGTGGCGATCGAGTTCCGGGAATTCGTGCTGAAAAGGTATACCTGGACCGGCATGGTCTCGGAATATCTGGATTTATATGGAAGGATTCAGGCTGAGGTGGCGACCACATGAGAGTGCTTGTCGTCTCGCAATATTTCTGGCCAGAGAACTTTTCTGTCAATTCCGTAGTCGCCTCATTATTGGAGCGGGGATTGGAGGTGGACGTCGTAACCGGGAAGCCGAATTACCCGGAGGGTACGGTTTATTCCGGCTATCGTGCCCGGGGATGCCAGACGGAATCGTGGAACGCCGCGACAGTTTTTCGCCTGCCCATACTGCCTCGTGGATCCAAAAGTGCGTTGAGGTTGATGCTCAACTATCTGTCGTTTGTGATATCTGGATTGCTGCTGGCGCCCTGGATGTTGCGCAAGCGCCGGTACGATGTCGTGTTTGTCTATGCCCCGTCGCCGATATTGCAGGCGATACCTGGTATTTTCCTTGGGTGGTTGAAGCGTTGTGGGGTCATTCTCTGGGTGCAAGACCTGTGGCCTGACAGTCTTTCCGCGACCGGATATGTGCACAGCCCTTTGATATTGGGCATCGTCCGGCGGGTCGTGCGTTGGATATATTCGCACGCGGATTTGTTGTTGTTGCAATCCAGGGCATTCGAAGCCCCGGTTGCTGCGCTGGCGCCTGGCAAGCGGCTCGCCTATTTCCCCAATTCGGTGGATGCGGTGTTTGCTGCGCCCTCAGACAAGGACGCTGACCTGCCCGTGGTGCCGGCACTGGATGAGGGATTCGCGGTGATCTTTGCCGGCAACGTGGGTTCCGGCCAGGCCGTGGATGTGATCGTTGAGGCGGCAGAGTTGCTTAGGGATATCACGCAAATCCGTTTCGTTGTTTTTGGCCAGGGCAGTAGCTGGGCATGGATGCGTGAGCAGGTAGAGGCAAGGGGGTTGACCAATTTACATTTGCCGGGTCGACTCCCTGTAGAAACCATGCCGGGTTTGATGCAAAAGGCCGGCGCCTTATTGGTGACCCTTGCAGACCAGCCGGCGTTTGCCCTTACTGTGCCAAACAAAGTCCAAGCCTATATGGCCGCGGGGCGGCCGATACTGGCTTGCCTCAACGGTGAAGGTGCACGGTTGGTCACGGAGGCTGCAGCCGGTTTGAGCATACCGGCGCAAGATGCAGGCCGGCTCGCTGCGGCGGTGATGCAGCTATATCAGATGCCCGCCGAGGCCAGGGCGCAAATGGGGATCAACGGGCGGCGCTATTACGAAGCGCATTTTCATCATGACAAGTTGATTGATGATTTGGTGGAACACTTGGGCGCCGCATCCAGAACGAAGGGGAGTGTTGTATGAAAGTATTGGTATTCGGTGCAAGCGGAATGATTGGCAGCGCCATGTTTCGCGTGCTTAGCGCTCATAAAGACTTGCAGGTCTGGGGCAGCATGCGCTCCGATCAGGATGCCAAATATTTCCAGCCTGGCGAACAGCAGCAGCTGGTTGCAGGCGTGGATGTGGAAAAGCCGGATGCCTTAGTGCGGATATTTTCCCGGGTGAAGCCGGATCTGGTGGTCAATTGCATTGGCCTAACCAAACACCATAAAGAGGCTGAGGATCCGCAGCTTGCACTGCCGCTCAATGCGCTGTTGCCTCACCGCATGGCAGACATTTGTGCCCTGTCTGGCGCCCGATTAATCCATGTGAGCACGGACTGCGTATTCTCCGGCGATAAAGGTAATTATTCGGAAACCGATGTGCCGGACGCGGCTGATGTATACGGCAAGTCCAAGCAACTGGGTGAGGTCGATTACCCGCACGCTTTAACATTGCGCACCTCAACGATAGGTCATGAGTTGCATAGCGACTATGGTTTGCTGGAATGGTTTTTATCTCAGCAGGGGCGCTGCAAAGGCTTTGGCCGCGCTATATTCTCGGGTCTGCCTAACACAGAATTTGCCCGCGTTGTTAGCGACGTGGTGATCCCCCGTCCTGAGTTGCACGGCCTGTACCATGTCGGGGCGGCGCCAATCGACAAGTATGAGCTGCTTCAACTCTTCGCCAGGACTTACGCGAAGTCGATCGATATCGTTCGCGATGACGCGTTCAGAATGGACCGCTCGCTCGATTCGAGCCGCTTTACACGGGCAACGGGCTACCAGGCCGCACCCTGGCCGGAGTTGGTGCAGGCCATGTACGCAAGCAGAGAATACGGAAAAACCAGAACGGAATAAGCATGTTTAATGACAAGGTATTGATGATTACCGGCGGTACAGGTTCGTTTGGACAGACCGTCTTGAAGCGTTTCTTGGCGACCGGTGTGCGTGAGATCCGCATCTTCAGCCGGGACGAAAAAAAGCAGGAGGAAATGCGCATTGCGCTCAATCACAGCAAGCTGAAATTCTATATCGGCGATGTGCGCGTGTGCGACAGCGTGAGCCAAGCGATGAAGGGCGTGGATTATGTGTTCCATGCTGCCGCCCTGAAGCAGGTGCCTTCGTGTGAGTTTTATCCGATGGAAGCGGTCCGGACCAACGTGCTGGGTACCGAGAACGTTATGAATGCGGCCATCGCCAACAATGTGAGCCGGGTGGTTGTGTTGAGCACGGACAAGGCCGTGTATCCCATCAATGCCATGGGCATTTCGAAGGCGATGGCTGAAAAGCTCATGGTCGCCAAGGCCCGCACCTTGAGCGAAAACGAAACCGTTTTGTGCGCCACACGCTACGGCAACGTGATGGCCTCCCGCGGGTCAGTCATTCCGTTGTTCGTCTCACAACTGAGGGAAGATAAGCCGTTGACTGTGACCGATCCGAATATGACGCGCTTCCTCATGTCGCTGGAGGACTCTGTGGATCTGGTCTTGTACGCCTTCCAGCATGGGAAACAAGGGGACCTGTTTGTGCAGAAAGCACCGGCCTCGACAGTGGCCGATCTGGCTCAAGCACTCAAGGAAATTTTTAAGAAAAACAGCCCGATTCGGGTCATCGGCACTCGGCATGGCGAGAAGCTATACGAGTCACTGATTTCGCGCGAGGAAATGGCCAAGGCGGAAGACATGGGCGACTACTATCGGATCCCCGCCGACAACCGGGATCTAAACTACGCGCAGTACTTCAGTGCAGGGGAGGAAAAGTTGTCGCATCTGGATGACTACACGTCACACAATACCAAACGGCTGGATGTCGAGCAGATTAAACAGTTATTGTTGAAGCTCGATTACATCAAGGAAGAATTGCATGCTTAAAGTCATGACCATTGTGGGTACCCGGCCCGAACTCATCAAGATGAGCCGTGTGATTGCCGAATTGGATCGACATACCCGCCATGTGCTTGTTCACACGGGACAAAATTACGACTACGAACTTAATCAGATCTTTTTCGAAGATTTGAAAATCCGTAAACCAGACTATTTTCTGGGTGCGGTGGGAGAAACCGCTGCACAGACCATCGGACAGGTCATCATGAAGTCCGATGAAATATTTGCCAAAGAAAAGCCAGATGCAGTGATGCTTTATGGAGACACCAATTCTTGCTTGGCAGTGATTGCAGCTAAGCGGCGCAAGATACCGGTATTTCACATGGAGGCGGGCAACCGTTGCTTTGATCAGCGGGTGCCCGAAGAGCTCAATCGCAAGGTGCTGGATCATTTGAGTGATATCAACCTCGTGCTAACGGAGCACGCCCGGCGTTACTTGATTGCCGAAGGCATTAGGCCAGAGACAATCATAAAAACCGGTTCGCACATGGATGAAGTGTTAAAGCATTACATGCCGAGCATTGAGCAGTCGGATGTGGTGCAACGGCTAGGCTTCAAGCGGGGCGAATTTTTCGTGGTCAGTGCGCACCGTGAAGAGAATGTGGACACGCCGGAGAATCTGCGTGATCTAGTCACCACACTCAACGCGCTGGCCAGCACCTATGGTTTTCCTGTCATCGTGTCCACCCATCCTCGAACCCGCAAGCGGCTAGATGCTTTGGGTGTAACAGATATCCACCCGTTGGTGGACTTCGCTAAGCCGATGGGTTTTTTCGACTTTGTGAAGCTGCAAATGGAAGCAAAGTGTGTGGTCTCGGACAGCGGCACCATTACGGAAGAATCCACTTTGCTGAGCATACCTGCGATCACAATCCGCTATGCGCATGAGCGCCCCGAGGGAATGGATGAAGGTACACTGATTATGTGTGGGCTCAAGACCGGGGAGGTGCTCGATGCAGTCAAAGTGGTTTGCGAGCAATTCGCTGAGCATGGCCCAATGCGTCAAGTGGGTGATTACTTGGCCCCGGCGGTCTCACGCAAAATTGTTAGGTTGGTAATGAGTTATGCCAGTTATGTGAACCGCACGGTTTGGCGGCAGTGAGATCCATGTCAATTTTATATTTGATATAAGTGCGTGCACGGTTCAAGTCCCATAGTCGATACTTGAAGTAGTGACATTTTTTGAGTGTGCATTTGCATGCGCACATGCTTACTCATTTGATTTGATCGGGTGGCTTGCCCTTCAAATGACATGGTTTGCATTCAATAAAGTGAAAAATGAGTACCTTAATACATCAAAATGAAGAATATGGTTTGCTGGATCTGCTCTTGCTTGTGGCTAAAAATATCCGGCTATTGATTGGCGCTCCAATACTGGTAGGTGTTATGGCTTTGGGTATTACATATATCAAGCCTCAGAGTTTTGTCAGTCAAGCCTTGCTACTTTTGCCAACACAAACACAAACACAAACACAAACACAAACACAAACACAAACACAAACACAAACACAGGCAAAAATCCTAACACCAGCGCAAGTCGTCACGATTATTACATCGCCTATCGTATTGGATCCCGTAGTTCAATCTATGGGATTGCAGGGAAATGCTGGGTTGGAAAAGGCGCGTAAAGATTTGTCTGAAAAGATCAAGTGCACCGTTGGCAAGGATGACTTACTCCGTTTGGAAGTAGTCGGGGAAAGCCCTCAAGAAGCGCAGGCAATCTCCAATGCGGTAATCGATGCATGGTTAAAAAGTACGTTACCCCGTGATTTTGAACGCCAGATATTGGAGGAGCAGTATGCAAGCTCGCAAATACGCCTCAAAGCCGTCAATTTGTTGCTGAATCGTATGGTGGCGGATTTGGCTGTATCTTCAGGGAAGCACTCAACTGTTGGCAGATTGGAAAACAGTGTGATAGACGTTGGCCAATTGCAAGCCCGCTATTTGACCGATTCGCTGAGCATCGCCCGAGAATTAAAAGGATTGACACGTGATGTGCTTATACAGACCCCTACGCTTCCTGTCGCCCCTGTCGCAATGAAGAGGGCGATGATCGCTACCTTGTCAGCTGTTGGAACGGGTTTTATTTTGCTTTTATTTATTTGTGTGCGTCAAAATTGGCGAGATGCAGCTGCGAAGCCCGAAACTGCCCGTAAACAAGCAATCCTATTGCGTTCTTTGGGGTTTATGTCCAAAGGTGAGCAATTACTGGATCGGTCAACGTAGCTGCTACACGTCATCCTGCCGACAACCGGGATCTAAACTACGCGCAGTACTTCAGTGCAGGGGAGGAAAAGTTGTCGCATCTGGATGACTACACGTCACACAATACCAAACGGCTGGATGTCGAGCAGATTAAACAGTTATTGTTGAAGCTCGATTACATCAAGGAAGAATTGCATGCTTAAAGTCATGACCATTGTGGGTACCCGGCCCGAACTCATCAAGATGAGCCGTGTGATTGCCGAATTGGATCGACATACCCGCCATGTGCTTGTTCACACGGGACAAAATTACGACTACGAACTTAATCAGATCTTTTTCGAAGATTTGAAAATCCGTAAACCAGACTATTTTCTGGGTGCGGTGGGAGAAACCGCTGCACAGACCATCGGACAGGTCATCATGAAGTCCGATGAAATATTTGCCAAAGAAAAGCCAGATGCAGTGATGCTTTATGGAGACACCAATTCTTGCTTGGCAGTGATTGCAGCTAAGCGGCGCAAGATACCGGTATTTCACATGGAGGCGGGCAACCGTTGCTTTGATCAGCGGGTGCCCGAAGAGCTCAATCGCAAGGTGCTGGATCATTTGAGTGATATCAACCTCGTGCTAACGGAGCACGCCCGGCGTTACTTGATTGCCGAAGGCATTAGGCCAGAGACAATCATAAAAACCGGTTCGCACATGGATGAAGTGTTAAAGCATTACATGCCGAGCATTGAGCAGTCGGATGTGGTGCAACGGCTAGGCTTCAAGCGGGGCGAATTTTTCGTGGTCAGTGCGCACCGTGAAGAGAATGTGGACACGCCGGAGAATCTGCGTGATCTAGTCACCACACTCAACGCGCTGGCCAGCACCTATGGTTTTCCTGTCATCGTGTCCACCCATCCTCGAACCCGCAAGCGGCTAGATGCTTTGGGTGTAACAGATATCCACCCGTTGGTGGACTTCGCTAAGCCGATGGGTTTTTTCGACTTTGTGAAGCTGCAAATGGAAGCAAAGTGTGTGGTCTCGGACAGCGGCACCATTACGGAAGAATCCACTTTGCTGAGCATACCTGCGATCACAATCCGCTATGCGCATGAGCGCCCCGAGGGAATGGATGAAGGTACACTGATTATGTGTGGGCTCAAGACCGGGGAGGTGCTCGATGCAGTCAAAGTGGTTTGCGAGCAATTCGCTGAGCATGGCCCAATGCGTCAAGTGGGTGATTACTTGGCCCCGGCGGTCTCACGCAAAATTGTTAGGTTGGTAATGAGTTATGCCAGTTATGTGAACCGCACGGTTTGGCGGCAATAAATCACCAAGAGCGATCGGATGACAATACTCGTAACAGGAGCGCGTGGATTCGTAGGCACTGCGTTGCTAAAACGCTGGCAGATGCAGCCATCCGGGTTGACGAGTAGGTTGGTATTTTCTACCCAAAGAATGTGTGCGGATGCGGATTTTTCTCGCGAACTTCAAGATGTGGATGTGATAGTTCATTTGGCTGCCCGTGTCCATCATATGACGGATTCAGCGCAAGATCCTTTGACGGAATATAGAGCAGTCAATGTCGATGGAACTCGCGTACTGGCATTGCAAGCTGCACATGCCGGCGTGAAGAGGTTTGTTTATGTGAGCTCAGTTAAAGTAAATGGCGAAGCGACGAAAGCTGGCCGCCCATTTCTAGAGACCGATGCTCCCGCGCCGATAGATGCCTATGGGATAAGCAAATGGGAGGCTGAGCAATGTTTGCGGGCGCTGGCCGCAACCAGCGATATGGACGTTGTAGTGATTCGTCCTCCGTTGGTTTATGGGCCAGGGGTTAAGGCAAATTTTTCTAAGTTGATGAAGGCTATTGGCCGCAAGTTGCCTCTCCCATTCGGTGCGATATCTAACCAGCGCAGCTTGGTCTCCATCGAAAATTTAGTCGACTTCATTGATATTTGTGTTAGCCATCCGGCCGCTGCGAATCAAACTTTTTTTGTCAGCGATGGGCGTGACCTGTCGACCACTGAACTGGTGCGTGAGCTAGCTCGGGCAATGGAGGTTGAGGAGCGCTTGGTACCAATACCTGCATTTATTTTGACAGTGGCAGGGGCTGTTCTCGGAAAAACGGACAAGGTGCAACGCCTATGTGGCAATTTGCAAGTAGATATTTCAAAGGCGCGTAATCTTCTGGGGTGGACTCCGCCATTCTCTGTGGAGGCCGGCCTGCGCAGTGCTGCGTCGGCAATTGCATAATGTATAAAAGACTGTTGGACGTCGCGCTTGTAGTGTGTGCTGTGATAGTGTTTGCCCTGCCATTGCTATGCATTGCTGTGCTGGTGCGCATTACTTCACCTGGTCCAGTTTTGTATTGGTCAGATCGTGTTGGGAAGAAAAATCAAATATTTTTGATGCCGAAGTTCCGAAGTATGCGTGTGGATACTCCAGCTGTGGCCACACATCTTTTGGTTGATGTGGACTCTTATCTCACGCCAATTGGCAGTTTCATTCGAAAAACAAGCTTGGATGAACTCCCGCAGCTTTGGTGTATTCTTTGCGGGGATATGAGTTTCGTAGGCCCTCGCCCTGCCTTGTTCAATCAGCAAGATTTAATCGAGTTGCGTACCCAATATGATGTGCATAGTCTGGTGCCCGGATTGACAGGATTGGCGCAAATTAATGGTAGGGATGAGCTTCCAATTTCTGAGAAGGTTGCACTGGATGTGGAGTATCTACATCATCAATCTTTGATTTTAGACGTCAGAATTATTCTTTTGACTGCTGTAAAAGTATTCCGTCAGGATGGGGTTTCGCATTAAACTGGAAGGTGTTGTAGGTAAGTCTGTATTGGAGATAAACATGTCTAATTTGATTGATATTCAAAACCAAATTGAAAAGCTGCAAAAGCAGGCGGATGAAATTAAGTCCAAGGAGTTTAGTGGCACGGTACAGGAAATACTGGCCAAAATGCAGGCGTTTGGTATCACGGTCAAAGATTTGCGAGCAACCAAGCCTACCAAGGCCGGGCGCAAGGTCAAAGCTGAAAAGGCTCCCAAATCTACCAAAAAGGTTACTGTTGCCGTGACTCCTAAGTATCGTGGCCCCAATGGAGAGACTTGGTCTGGCCGTGGTTTGACGCCGAAATGGTTGTCAGCCCAGATTGCGCAGGGCCAGACCAAGGAATCTTTCGCCATTAATGCTCAATAGTCGCCGGGTCCTTGCTTGGCCGCGCCCCGCCAAGCGCTTGGCAGTCATAGCTCTAGATGTGCTCTTGGCGTTGGTGGCCACTTGGGTTGCCTACGCTCTTCGCCTGGATAACACCTATTACCCTATCGGGGAGCAGTGGTGGGTGTACGGGGTTGCGCCATTGCTGGCAACTCCCATCTTTGTGCGGTTTGGCCTATACCGAGCTATTTTCCGCTACACGGGGCAAGCTGCCTTGGTGGCTACCGGCAAGGCCGTCGCCCTCTATGCCTTGTTGCTGACAGCTGTACTGCTGTGGCAACAATGGCAGGGAGTGCCTCGCAGTTTGGGGTTATTGCAACCCATTGTATTTCTGCTGCTGGTCGGAGCCAGTCGTGCGTTTGCCCGTTTTTGGTTGGCAGGTTTGGCTGGGCAGTCTTTGGGCAGATCTGGGCGGCTTTTGATATTTGGTGCGGGGTCCGCAGGAGCCCAAACCGCAGCCGCTTTGGGCTTGGCCCGCCATTACATTTTGGTGGGTTTTGTAGACGATGACGCCAGCAAGGATGGACGCAGCATCAATGGTGTTGTGGTGCATTCCGCAGACAAATTGCTGCAACTGGTGCACAGCGAGGGCATTACCGACATCCTCCTTGCCATGCCCAGCGCAACCCGTGAACGGCGCAACCAGATCATCCAATCCTTGCAGGGGCTGCCAGTGCACGTGCGCACGCTACCCAGCATGGCGGATCTGGCCAGTGGCAAGGTCACGGTGCAGGACATTCACGAGTTGGACGTTGAGGATCTGCTGGGCCGTGAACCCGTGCCGCCCAATCCGGCTTTATTGGCGCGGGATCTGGCCAATCAAGTGGTCCTGGTCAGTGGTGCCGGAGGCAGCATCGGCGGCGAATTGACCCGGCAGATCGTCCTGCAGCATCCACGCCAGTTGCTGCTGCTGGACCACAACGAATTTGGCCTTTACGCCATCCACCAGGAGCTGGAGGCGATTTGCAAGGCCCAGCAGTTGTCTGTGGAGCTGGTGCCTTTGCTTGGCAGCGTGACCAATCCCGAGCGTCTGCGTGCCATCTGTGACGCATACCAACCCGCCACGGTCTACCATGCGGCCGCCTACAAACATGTGCCCATGGTGGAGAACAACCCCGGCGAGGGCGTACGCAACAACGTGTTCGGCACCCTAAATATGGCGCAGGCCGCGGCGGCCAGTGGGGCCAAACGATTCGTCCTGATCAGCACGGACAAGGCTGTGCGCCCCACCAATGTGATGGGTGCCACCAAGCGAGTGTCCGAACTGGTGTTGCAGGCGCTCGCCGATGCCAATACAGGGACCTGTTTTTCCATGGTGCGCTTTGGCAATGTGCTGGGATCCAGCGGTAGCGTGGTCCCCCTGTTCCGCAAGCAGCTCGCAGCGGGCGGGCCGTTAACGGTGACTCACGAAGAAGTCACGCGTTATTTCATGACGATTCCCGAAGCCGCGCAGCTGGTGTTGCAGGCCGGGGCCATGGGGCAGGGCGGCGACGTGTTTGTGCTGGACATGGGCCAGCCCGTCAAAATCATGGACTTGGCGCGGCGCATGGTGCAGCTATCCGGTCTTTCGGTGCGCGATGCTGCGCACCCCACGGGCGATATCGAGATTGCCGTCACTGGCTTGCGCGTGGGGGAGAAGCTGTACGAAGAGCTGCTGATCGGCGACAACCCGCAGCCCACGGTCCACCCGCGCATCATGAAAGCGCATGAGCCCTTCATGCCTTGGGCTGCGCTGCAGCAGGAGCTGCAGGTGCTGATGCAGGAGGCCAATGCCAATGACGCGGTCGCCATCAAAGCCTTTATGTCCCAGCACGTGCAGGGCTACAAGCCCGCATAGTTGTCTTGCCGTAGGGATGCCGCAAGGATTTGCCTTGGCATTGCGGCACAATTTGCGCTTCATTCCCCGACTCATTACGGACCTCGACCATGTCTGACTCCAGCGCACCGTCCTCCATTGCCCCTTTTGACAAGGCGCAGATCCTGGCCCAGGCCTTGCCCTATATCCGCAAGTTTCACGGCAAGACCATGGTCATCAAGTACGGCGGCAACGCTATGACCGACCCGGCGCTGCAAAAGGCCTTTGCCGAAGATGTGGTGCTGCTGAAGCTGGTGGGCATCAACCCCGTGGTGGTGCACGGCGGTGGCCCGCAGATCGAGAGCGCGCTCAAGCGCTTGGGCATGCAAGGTCAGTTCATCCAGGGCATGCGTGTGACCGACGGCCCTACCATGGAAGTGGTGGAGTGGGTGCTGGGTGGCGAAGTGCAGCAGGACATCGTGGGCCTGATCAACCAGGCCGGCGGCAAAGCCGTTGGCCTGACCGGGCGCGACGGCGCTATGATCCGCGCGCGCAAGCTCAAGATGCTGGACAACGCGGATCCTAGCAAGGAACACGATGTGGGTCAGGTGGGCGACATCGTCAGCGTGGACCCCAGCGTGGTCAAGGCGCTGCAGGACGATGCCTTCATCCCCGTGATCAGCCCCATCGGTTTTGGGGAGCACAACGAGAGCTACAACATCAACGCCGACGTGGTGGCCGCCAAGCTGGCCACCGTGCTGCGGGCCGAAAAACTCATGATGTTGACCAACATCAGCGGCGTGCTCGACAAGGCCGGTCAGCTAATGACCGACCTGACCGCCAAGCGCATCGACGAGCTGTTTGCCGACGGCACCATCAGTGGCGGCATGCTGCCCAAGATCGCCGGCGCGCTGGACGCAGCCAAGAGCGGCGTGAACTCGGTACACATCATCGACGGCCGCGTGCCCCACGTACTGCTGCTCGAAATCCTGACCGACCAGGCCTTCGGCACCATGATCCGTTCGCATTAATTTGCTATTCAATCAATAGCTACTTGCGCAATATCTACGGGTGCTAGAGGCCTGAATCGCTATGAGACTGCTGCTGGTGGAAGACGATGTGATGGTGGCCAGCGGCATCAAGCTGGGTCTGTCGGATGCCGGTTATGCAGTGGACTGGGTGGGCAGCGCCGAGCGCGCGCTGGAGGTCACCCAGGCCGAATCGTTTGACGTGGCCGTGGTCGACATCGGCCTGCCGCTCATGGACGGCCTGGCGCTTACCCAGGCGCTGCGCAAAAACGGCCACAGCATGCCGGTGCTGATCCTCACCGCGCGCGACGCGCTGCAAGACCGCGTGCAGGGGCTGGACCAGGGCGCCGACGACTATATGGTCAAGCCCTTTGAATTGCCAGAATTGCTGGCTCGCCTGCGCGCTCTGCTGCGCCGCTCCCAGGCCGCTACCTCGGCCACGCTGAGTTTTGGCCCATTGGAACTGGACACCGCCCAGCGTCAGGCCTGCATCCGCACCGCTGCTGGCAGTCAGCCCATCGAGTTGGGCCCGCGCGAATGGACGGTGATGGAGTACCTGCTGCTGCAGGCCCCCAAGCCTGCCAACAAGGACAAGCTGCTGCAGGCCCTGACCGGCTGGGACAAGGAGATCACGCCCAACGCGGTGGAGGTCTACATCTCGCGCCTGCGCGGCAAGCTGGAGCCGCACGGCATTGCGCTGCGCTCCATCCGCGGCTTTGGCTACCGGCTGGAATTGCTGGGCACGTGAACGGACCCGGATGACCAGCGGCATGTCCTCCGGTCTGCAGCGTCGCCTGCTGCTGCTCTTGCTATTGCCCTTGCTGCTACTGGCCGCGCTCAACACCTGGTTTGACTTCCGTTCGGCCGATGGCGCCGCGCTGCAACAGGACCGCCAGTTGCTCAACCTGGTGCCGTTGATGGCCGATTCGGTGGTGGCGCGCGGAGACACCGAAACGGCGCCCCCTGTGCTGCTGATGGCCCCGCCAGTCGACGAGTTTCTCAGCGTGCGGCAGGGCATGTCGGCCTTTGCCGTTGTGAGCCTGGACGGTCATGTGCTGGTGGGGGACGACTGGCTCACCGGCCTGCCGCCGACCACCAAGGAGGCGGAGTTCTCCAGCGAAGAGCACGAGGGCGTGACTTACCGCATCGTCAGCCAGCGCGTGCGGACTGTGGCCGGGGAGCTGGTGGTGCGGTTGGCCGATGGCTCTGACCCGCGCCAGCAGTGGCTGCGGCTGCTGGCGCTCAAGGTGCTGTTGCCCAATCTGGTGCTGGCCATGGCGGGGTTTTTCGCCGTCAACTGGGCGGTGCGCACTGCGCTGCGCCCGCTGCTGGAGCTCAGGGATGCCGTGGAGCGCCGCTCTCCGCGCGACCTGTCTGCGCTGGACCCCGATGCGTCGCCCGACGAGGTGCGGCCCCTGGTGCTGTCGCTGAACCGCTTGTTCGGTTTGGTCAATGCCCAAGCCGAGAGCCAGGCCCGCTTTGTCGCCGACGCGGCCCACCAGTTGCGCACACCGCTGGCCGGCCTGCAGGCCCAGGTGGAAGCTTGGGCACAGGCCGTCAGCGGCGCAAAAAATATACAAAATGGCTCGCTAGCCCCCGCCAATACTTCGCCAGCCACTATTACTTTAGGAGCGGACCAGGTGCTGCGTTTGCGCCATGCGGCACGCCGCACGTCGCAGCTGGCGAACCAGCTGCTGGCACTTTCACGGGCGGACTCGCGCAGCGCGCAGGGGCAGCCCATGCAGCGTGTAGACCTCAAGCAGCTGTGCGAAGTGGTGCTCGAAGTCCAGCTCGAGGCCGCCATGCGCAAGGACATCGACTTTGGCCTGGACGTGGCCCCGGCCCATGTGACAGGCCAGGAATGGTTGCTACGCGAACTGCTGGTCAATCTGGTGGACAACGCGCTGAAGTACACGCCTGCGGGTGGCCGCGTTACGCTGCGCTGCGGCATGCGTGCCGCAGCGCCCGACGCCGCTCCTCAGCCGTTTTTAGAGGTGGAAGACGATGGACCGGGCATCCCTGTGGCCGAGCGGCGCCGCGTATTGGAGCGCTTCTACCGCGTGCCTGGCACCGCCGTGGAGGGCAATGGGCTGGGCCTGGCAATTGCCGACGAAATCTCCCGGGTGCACCGCAGCGCGCTGCAGCTGGGCAGTGGGGCTGCGGGGCGTGGTTTGCGGGTGTGGCTGAGCCTGCCGGCCTAACCTTGCAGCTCCCCAGCGCTGTGCGAGAATGATTCGACCCAACCGCCTGACCCACCATGCCCGACGCATTTGCACCCTCTGCCGACACTGCCCACGCTGCAGATACCGAGCACCAGAGCACGGGCCGCAAGCGTCCCAAGCCGGGTGAGCGTCGGGTGCAAATATTGCAGACCCTGGCCAGCATGCTGGAGCAGCCCGGTGGCGAACGCATCACCACCGCAGCCTTGGCTGCCCGGCTGGACGTCAGCGAAGCCGCGCTGTATCGCCATTTCGCCAGCAAGGCGCAGATGTTCGAGGGCCTCATTGATTTCATCGAAGGCACGGTGTTCTCGCTGATCACCCAGATCGTGGAGCGCGAACCCCAAGCCGCTGACGGCAGCAATGCAGGCGCACGCCAAGCCGCGCGCATTGCCACCATGCTGGTGCAGTTTGCCGAGAAGAACCCTGGCATGGCCCGCGTCATGGTGGGCGATGCCCTCGTGCTGGAAAACGAGCGTCTGCAGCAGCGCATGAACCAGCTGTTTGACAAGGTGGAATCCGCGCTCAAGCAATGTCTGCGCGACAGCGCCAACACCCAAGCCTCGGCCACCCCCACCGTAGACGCCCAGGTGCGTGCCGCCGCCGTCACGGCCTTTGTGGCCGGCCGCCTGCAGCGCTACGCGCGCTCAGGTTTCAAGCGCTTGCCCTCCGAGCACCTGGAGCCTGCGCTGCAAGTCATGCTCGGGTAAACCCGTAGTCTCGCTAGGAGAAGCCCTCTAGAACACCGGGGTTATGGGGGCGGGTGGTGGAAATGTTGCAAAATAGCACGATCGTTCTATTTTGTGGTCTGCCTATCCATGTCTTCCGTGTCGGTTCCCAGCAAGCCCCGCAGTGTCTCCGACACGATGGCCAAGCGCGCGCCCTCCAAGCGTGCGATGCAAAAAGGCCAGCAAACCAAAGCCGCTATCGTCGAGGCTGCCCTGGGTCTTGCCACACAAATTGGCCTGGAAGGCCTGAGCATTGGGGTGCTGGCCGAGGTCACGCAGATGAGCAAGTCCGGCGTGTTCGCCCACTTTGGCTCGCGCGAGGAACTGCAGATCTCCGTCATCCGGGAATACTTCGGCCGCTTTGAGCAAGAAGTGTTCTATCCCGCGCTGCATGCCGAACGCGGCCTGCCCCGGGTGGAGGCGCTGTTTCACAACTGGATGAAGCGCGTGGCCGTGGAAATCCAGTCGGGCTGCATCTTTATCAGCGGCGCCGTCGAGTTTGATGACCGGCCCGGCCCCGTGCGCGACGCACTGGCCACGTCGGTGCAGACCTGGCTCAGCGCCCTGTACCGTGCCGTGGTGCTGGCCAAGCAGTGCGGCCACCTGCAGGCCGATGCGGACGAACACCAGATGGCCTTTGAGATCCATGGGCTGATCCTCGCGTTGCACTACGAGGCCCGTTTCCTCAAAAACCCTGGTTCCATCGAACGCGCCAACCGGGGCTTCGCCAACATCCTCGCGCGCTACGGCGCCCACCCCGTTTAATCCCGATTTTTGTCAGTTACCCAAGGAGAAAGCACCATGCCAACTTACACCCCTCCACTGCGCGACATGCAGTTTGTGATGCACGAAGTGCTCAACGTCGTTGATGAATTGAAGCAGATCCCTCAGCATGCAGATATCGACCCAGACACTATCAATGCGGTGCTGGAAGAAGGCGGCAAGTTCGCCTCGGAAGTGATTTTCCCGCTGAACATTTCGGGCGATGCCGAAGGCTGCACGCTGGATGCCAAGACCCACGCGGTGACCACGCCCAAGGGTTTCAAGGAAGCCTACAAGACCTATATCGACGGTGGTTGGGCGGCGCTGGGCTGCGACCCCGCGTTTGGCGGTCAGGGTCTGCCCTTGGTGGTCAACGGCATGTTTTACGAAATGCTCAACAGCGCCAACCAGGCCTGGACCATGTACCCCGGCCTGACGCATGGCGCCTACCACGCCCTGCATACGCACGGCACCGAAGAGCAAAAGCAGACCTACCTGCACAAGATGACCAGCGGCGAGTGGACCGGCACCATGTGCCTGACCGAACCCCATTGCGGTACCGACCTGGGCCTGATGCGCACCAAGGCCGAGCCCCAGGCCGATGGCACCTACAAGATCACCGGCAACAAGATCTTCATCAGTGCCGGTGAGCACGACATGGCCGACAACATCATCCACCTGGTGCTGGCCCGCCTGCCCGACGCGCCTCCCGGCATCAAGGGTGTCAGCCTGTTTATCGTGCCCAAGTTCAATGTGAACAAGGACGGCTCCTTGGGTTCGCGTAACGGCATCTACTGTGGTGGTCTGGAACACAAGATGGGCATCAAGTCCAATGCGACGGCACAGATCGTCATGGAAGATGCCATCGGCACCATGGTCGGCCAGCCCAACAAGGGCATGCAGGGCATGTTTGTGATGATGAACTCCGCACGTCTGGGCGTGGGCAACCAGTCCCTGGGCCTGACCGAAGTGGCGTACCAGAACGCCCTGGCCTACGCCAAGGACCGCATCCAGATGCGATCGCTGACCGGCCCCAAGGCCAAGGACAAGCCCGCCGACCCCATCATCGTGCACCCCGATGTGCGCAAGATGTTGCTCACTGCCAAGGCCTATGCCGAAGGCGGCCGCATGCTGCAGGCGTACTGCGCCATGCTGCTGGAAAAAGAGCACGGCCATCCCGATGAGAAGGTGCGCAAGGACTCCGGCGAGCTGGTGGCCATGTTGACCCCCATCGCCAAAGCCTTTCTGACCGACAACGGCCACATCTCCACCAACGCCTGCATGCAGGTGTTTGGCGGCCACGGCTTCATCAAGGAATGGGGCATGGAGCAGTTCGTGCGCGACAACCGCATTAACATGATCTATGAAGGCACCAACACTATCCAGTCGCTGGATCTGCTGGGTCGCAAGATTCTGGGCAACAACGGCGCCACGCTGAAGAAGTTCGGCAAGCTGATCGGCAAGTTGGTGGAAGAAGAAGGCACCAACGAAAAGATGTCCGAGTTCATCACGCCGATCGCCATTTTGGGCGACCAGATGACCAAGTTCACCACCGAAATCGGCTTCAAGGGTTTCCAGAACCCCGACGAAGTGGGCGCTGCGGCGGTGGACTACCTGCGCGTGGCCGGTCACCTGGTGTTTGGTTACTTCTTTGCCCGCATGGCCCAAGTGGCATTGCGCGAAATCACATCCGGCAACACCGACCCCTTCTACACGGCCAAGTTGCAAACCGCACGCTTCTACTTTGCCAAGCTGTTCCCCGAGACCGCAACGCTGATGCGCACAGCGCGCGCCGGTTCCAAGGTGCTAATGGACACCGACGCCGTGTTCGCCTGAACCGCGCTGCTTCACAACCCCGCCCGCAACACAAGGAGACAACAATGATTCGAGCAATAGCGGTGGCAGCCCTGGGTCTGAGTGCTGTATCAGCCATGGCCCAGATGACCCCTGTGGGGTTGTGGAGAACGATTGACGACAAGGACGGCTCGGCCAAGTCCGAGATCCGCATTGTGGAGAACAACGGCGTGATCTCCGGCACCATTGAGAAGGTGCTGGACCCCAAGGCCAAGCCCGATGAAAAGTGCGTCGAGTGCAAGGACGACCGCAAGGACCAGCCCATGGTGGGGCTGGAGCTCATTCGCGGCTTGAAGAAGGCTGACGGCAAAGACGTGTGGGAAGGCGGCACCATCGTGGAGCCCACTACCGGCAAGGTCTACCGCATGACGATGACGCCCATCGACGGCGGCAAGAGGATTGAAATGCGCGGTTACATCGCCTTCTTCTACCGCACCCAAACCTGGATTCGCGTCCAGTAACCCCTTTCAGGAATTTCTATGTCCCGCTTCCAAGTAAAAAAAGTCGCCGTCCTCGGCGCAGGCGTGATGGGCGCGCAAATCGCGGCCCACCTCGTCAACGTGAAGGTGCCTGTGGTGCTGTTCGACCTGCCTGCCAAGGAAGGCCCCAAGAACGGCATCGTCACCAAAGCCATCGACAACCTCAAGAAGCTCAAGCCCGCACCCCTGGGTGTGGCCGACGATGCAGCGCTGATTGGCCAAGCCAACTACGAAGAGCATCTGGAGCAGCTGCGCGAGTGCGACCTCATCATCGAGGCCATCGCCGAGCGCATGGACTGGAAGCTGGACCTGTACAAGAAGATCGCGCCCTTCATTGGCCCCAACACCATCGTGGCGTCCAACACCTCGGGCCTGTCGATTACCAAGCTGAGCGAAGCCTTGCCGGAGGAAATCAAGCCCCGCTTCTGCGGCATCCACTTCTTCAACCCCCCCCGCTACATGGCGCTGGTGGAGCTGATCAATACCCCCACCACCCAGGCGTCGTACCTGGACGCGCTGGAAGGCTTTGTCACCAGCAACCTGGGCAAGGGCGTGGTGCGTGCCAAGGACTCTCCCAACTTCATCGCCAACCGTGTCGGTATCGCTGGCATGTTGACGACCATGAAGGAAGTGGAAAACTTCGGCTTGACCTTTGACGTGGTTGATGACCTGACCGGCAAGAAGCTGGGCCGCGCGTCAAGCGGCACCTTCCGCACTGCCGACGTGGTGGGCCTGGACACCATGGCTCACGTGATCAAGACGCTGCAGGACACGCTCTCTATCGAGACCGACCCCTTCTACGAAAGCTTCGCCACCCCCACGGTGCTCAAGACTCTGCTGGAGATGGGCAACCTGGGCCAGAAGACCAAGGCCGGCTTCTTCAAGAAGGTGGGCCGTGATGTCTCGCGCTTCGACCTGGCCAACAAAGAGTACGTGCCCGCGGGCCAAAAGGCCGACGAGGTCTATGGCCGCATGCTCAAGAAGCCAGCCGCAGAGCGCCTGAAACTGCTGCGCAACGCCGAAGGCAAGGAAGGCCAGTTCCTCTGGGCCATCCTGCGCAACAGCTTCCACTATGCTGCCATCCACTTGGCCGCCATTGCCGACAACGCGCGCGATGTGGACTTCTGCATGCGCTGGGGCTTCGGCATGAAACAGGGCCCGTTCGAGCTCTGGCAAGAAGCCGGTTGGCTCGAAGTCGCCAAGATGGTGCAGGAAGACATCGATGCCGGCAAGGCGCTGTGCAAGGCCCCGCTGCCCGACTGGGTCTTCAAGGGCCCCGTGGCAGACGCCGGCGGTGTGCACACGCCAGCCGGTTCGTGGAACCCCAGCACCGGCACCTTTGTGCCCGTGCGCCAGCTGCCCGTGTACGAGCGCCAGCACTTCCCCGAGAGCGTGCTGGGTGCCAACGCCCCCAAGGCCGAGACCGCGGGCAAGACCGTTTTCGAGGATGAATCCATTCGCCTGTGGACGTTGGACGACGAAGTGCTCATCGCCAGCATTAAGACCAAGATGCACGCCATCGGTGGCGGTGTGATCGAAGGCCTGCTGCAGGCGCAGGAACTGGCCGAGAAGGACTACAAGGGCCTGGTGATCTGGTCGCCCGACGAGATGTTCTCTGCCGGTGCCGACCTGCAAGGCATGATGCCCGCCTTCATCATGGGCGGCGCCAAAGCCATCGAAGGCGCAGAGGCCGAGCTGCAAAACGCCATGCTCAAGCTGCGCTACTCCAACGTGCCCGTGGTCTCTGCCATTCGCGGTTTGGCCTTGGGCGGTGGCTGCGAGCTGGCGGTGTACTCCAGCAAGCGCGTGGCCGCGATGGAAAGCTACATTGGCCTGGTCGAAGTCGGCGTGGGCCTGGTGCCTGGTGCCGGCGGCCTGACCTACATCGCCCGCCGTGCCGCCGAAAACATGGCGCTGTCCACCTCCAAGGACGTCCTGCCCTTCCTCACCGAAGGCTTCACCGCCGCGGCCATGGCCAAGGTGGGCACCAGCGCACTGGAAAGCCGCAAGCTGGGCTACCTGCTGGACAGCGACATCGTGGTGCCGCACAAGGACGAGCTGCTGTTCGTCGCCATCAACGAGGCCAAGGCCCTGTTCACCGGCGGCTACCGCGCGCCGCACAAGCGCAGCTTCCCCGTGGCCGGTCGCAGCGGCATTGCCACCATCCGCGCCCAGCTGGTCAATATGCGTGACGGTGGTTTCATCAGTGCGCACGATTTCCACATCGGCCTGCTGATTGCCGAAGTGGTCTGCGGTGGCCAGGTGGATGCGGGTACGTTGGTGACCGAGGAATACCTGATGGCCATGGAGCGCAAAGCCTTCTGCGGCTTGCTGACCCACCCCAAGACGCAAGAACGCATCATGGGCATGATGTCCACGGGCAAACCGGTGCGTAACTGACATGGCCCAGCCCAACCGCCTTGCCCGTTCGGTCGCCAAGCTGGACCGCGTGCCCGCTGCACTGCGCCCCTGGCTGCGCAATAAGGTCATGGGTCGCGCGGTGCCTTTCACGGGCACGGCGGGGCTGGATTTTGCGCACATGGCGCCTGAACGTGTGGAAATTGCCGTGGCCAATGTGCGCCGCGTGCAGAACCACATCCAGGGCGTGCATGCTGCGGCCATGGCGCTGCTGGCCGAAACGGCCACCGGCATGGTGGTGGGCATGAATGTGCGTGACGACTGCCTGCCCCTGGCCAAGACCATGCGCATCGACTTCAAACGCCGTGCCCAGGGCGCCATGCGCGCCGTGGCCACGCTGTCCGACGCGCAGCGCCTGCAGATGCAGCAAAGCGACAAGGGCGAAGTCAGCGTGCCCGTGCAGGTCAGCGACGAATCGGGCGAGCAGCCCATCCAATGTGAATTCATCTGGGCGTGGATACCCACCCCCAAAAAATAAGGAGTTTCCCCATGAAACAAGTCCAAGACGCCTACATCGTTGCCGCCACGCGCACGCCCATCGGGCGCTCCGGCCGCGGCTACTTCCGCAACACCCGCCCCGATGAACTGCTGGTTGCTGCCCTCAAGAGCGCCATGCTGCAAGTCCCCACGCTGGACCCCAAAGCCATTGAAGACGCCATCATTGGCTGCTCTTTCCCCGAAGGCGAGCAGGGCATGAACATGGCCCGCGTGGCCGTGGGCCTGGCCTTTGACCACCCTGTCGGCGGCATCACCGTCAACCGCTTTTGCGCTTCCGGTATCTCTGCCATCCAGATGGCGGCCGACCGCATCCGCGTGGGCGAGGCCGATGTGCTGATCGCTGGCGGCGCCGAATCCATGAGCATGGTGCCCATGGGCGGCAACAAGCCCTCGTTCAACCCCGCCATCTTCGAGCGTGACGAGAACGTCGGTATCGCCTACGGCATGGGCCTGACTGCGGAGAAGGTGGCCCAGCAATGGAAGGTGACGCGCGAGATGCAAGACGCCTTCGCGCTGGAATCCCATCTGCGTGCCATCAAGGCCCAGCAGGCCGGTGAATTCACCAACGAAATCACACCCATCGACGTCATCGAGCGCACGCCCGACCTGGCGACGGGTGAAGTGCGTACCAAGACTCGTACCGTGAACCTGGACGAAGGCCCGCGCCCGGACACCTCACTCGAAGGCCTGGCCAAGCTCAAGCCCGTGTTCGCAGCACGCGGTAGCGTCACCGCCGGCAACAGCTCGCAGACCAGCGATGGCGCCGGCGCGCTGATCCTGGCCAGCGAAAAGGCCGTCAAGCAATTTGGCCTGACACCGCTGGCCCGCTTTGTGAGCTTTGCAGCACGCGGCGTGCCGCCCGAAATCATGGGCATTGGCCCCATCGAGGCGATCCCTGCGGCCTTGCGCTACGCGGGTCTGCAGCATAGCGATATTGACTGGTTTGAGTTGAACGAAGCCTTCGCGGCCCAGTCGCTCGCCGTCATTAACACCTTGGGCCTGGATGCCTCCAAGGTCAACCCCATGGGCGGCGCCATCGCGCTGGGCCACCCACTGGGCGCCACCGGTGCCATCCGTGCCGCGACCGTCATCCACGCACTGCGCCGCCACAACCTGAAGTACGGCATGGTGACCATGTGCGTAGGCACCGGGCAGGGAGCAGCCGGGATTTTTGAACGCGTCTGATACGTCGCGCCACAAGGCCACCGCGGGTGGCCTTTTTTATTCTTTCAGAGGAGACCACGATGGCCACGATTGCTTCTGTCCCCCAAACCCTTCTGACGGCCGATGGCACGCCGCTATCGCTGCGCACTTACGCGGCCCAGGGCGCCGCGCGTGGCAGCGTGGTCATTGGCGGCGCCATGGGCGTGCGCCAGGACTACTACGCACCCTTTGCCCAGTGGCTGGCAGCCCAGGGCTGGCAGGTGACCAGTTTTGACTACCGTGGCATGGGCGACTCTTTGCCCGCGGGCGGGCTCAAGGGCTTTAGCGCCGACCTGTATGACTGGGCGCGTGATTACGAAGCCGTGATCGACCACGCCAAGGCTAGCCTGCCAGCACAGCCTCTGTACCTGCTGGGCCACAGCCTGGGCGCGCAATTGCCCGGCCTGCTGCGCAATGCACATCTGGTGAATGGCCTGCTCAGCGTGGCGGCGGGCAGCGGCTACTGGCGCGAGAACGCGCCCCAGCTCAAGCGCATCGTTCCCTACTTCTGGTTCATCCTGGTGCCGTTGGCCACGCGGCTGTTTGGTTACTTTCCAGGTAAGCGCCTGCGCAAGGTGGGGGACCTACCCAAGGGCGTGATCCTGCAGTGGCGCAAGTGGTGCCTGAATCCGCGCTACAGCGTCGGTGCCGAAGGCAGTGCTGCGCAACAAAGCTACGCCCAGGTGCAGTTCCCGGTGGTGGCGCTGTCCATCACAGACGACGAACTCATGACCCTGCGCGGAACGCACAGTCTGATCAACCTGTACGCCAATGCTCCACGCGAGGTGCACCGCATCGCGCCTGCGGACCTCTCCGTGCGTCGCCTGGGCCATTTCGGCCCGTTTCGCGTAGAGCACCAGTCCCTGCTGTGGCCGCGCCTGGAGCAATGGCTCAGCGGATTTGCATCCACCGCAGCCCCCCTGGCCGCGCCCGTATGAATACCCATCCGTTTGACGAAGCTGTTGCCCTTCAGCGCCAGCCCGATGGCAGCTGGTTAGGCCACACCCATCCGGCCTACGCCAATATGGTGGGGCCATTTGGTGGCATCACCGCAGCCCAGGCTTTGAGCGCAGTGCTGCGCCATCCGGATCGCCTGGGCGATCCGATCTCGCTGACCGTGAACTTTTGCGCCGCGGTGGCCGATGGCCATTTTGTCGTGCAGGCACGCCCGGCGCGGACCAATCGGTCCACCCAGCACTGGGTCATCGAGATGCAGCAGGACGGCCAGGCCGTGATGACGGCAACGGCAGTGACCGCCGTGCGCCGCGAGACCTGGGGCCTGGACGACGAACCCATGCCCGTCTGCCCACCGCCCGAAGACGTGCCCTTGCCCACGGTGCGCGCGCCCATGGAGTTCGTGCGGCGCTTCGAGTCGCGCCCCATCGTGGGTGGCCTGCCCGAGGTATGGGACGGCGGTGGTGACACCAGCCTGTCCCAGCTCTGGGTGCGTGACCAACCGCCACGTCCGCTGGACTTCGCCTCGCTGGCTTCCATCTCCGACATCTTCTTTCCGCGCGTGTTCATCCGCCGCGCCACCCATGTGCCGGCAGGCACGGTGTCCATGACCGTGTACTTCCATGTCAGCGCCGAGCAACTCGCGCAGACTGGCAGTGGCTACTTGCTGGGCCAGGCGCGGGCGCAGGCGTTTCGCAACGGTTTTTTTGACCAGAGCAGCCAGCTCTGGAACCAGGCCGGTGTGCTGCTGGTGACCACGCACCAGATCGTTTACTACAAACAGTGATCCAATCGCGTATTTCTTTCCACAGAGACCGACCATGCAAGACATCCTGATCGACACCGCCGACGGCATTACCACCATCACCCTGAACCGGGTGGACAAGAAAAATTCCTTCACCCAGGCCATGTACGCCACTTGTGCCGATGCCCTGGACACTGCGCGCGACGACGCGGCGGTGCGTGTGGTGGTGTTCCAGGGCGATGTCACGGTGTTCAGCGCGGGCAATGACATTGGCGACTTCCTCAGCGCCACGCCCAAGTCGAACGATGCGCCGGTGTTCCGCTTCCTGCGCGCCCTGGCTGCCTTTCCCAAGCCCATCGTGGCGGCTGTCTGCGGCCCGGCCGTGGGCATCGGTACCACCATGCTGTTCCATTGCGACCTGGTCTACGCGGGCGATAACGCCGCTTTCTCCATGCCCTTTGTGAACCTGGGTCTGTGCCCCGAGGCAGCCTCCAGCCTGCTGGTGCCACAGATGCTGGGCTACCACCGGGCAGCCGAAGCCCTGCTCATGGGTGAACCCTTCATGGCCGAGGCCGCGCTCGAGGTAGGCCTGGCCAACCGCGTGGTGCCACCCACCGAAGCCAATGGCATTGCCCAGGCCCAGGCTCGCAAGCTGGCCGCCAAGCCTCTGGCTTCGCTGGTAGAAACCAAACGCCTGCTCAAGAAGGGCCAGATGGCCCAGGTGCTGGAGCGCATTGACGAAGAAGCGGTGAGTTTTGGGCGCATGTTGCAGGCCCCAGCCGCCAAAGAGGCGTTCTCGGCCTTCATGGAAAAGCGCAAGCCAGACTTCAGCAAGGTCTGATGTCTGCATAAAATAGGCCTCTAGCTCCCGCAGATATTACACAATTAGCTATTAAAAAGAGAGCAAACCCCCATTATTTTCGCCAAGCAATTGCTTGCTAAAAATAACAAGGCTTGGTAAGGTCGAGGGCATGACGCCTTCCGATCTTGTTGTGACTGATATCGACGCCCCCAAGCGCCCGCGTGGTCGGCCCCGCAAAACCGAGGACGAACGCGACGATGGCAACCGCCGCCACGAGTTGCTGAAGGCCGCGGCGCAGCTGTTTCGCCGCAAGGGGTTTGCGGCCACCACCACGCGCGACATCGCGGCCGCCGCTGGCATGCAGAGCGGCTCGCCGTTCTACCACTTCAAAAGCAAGGACGCGCTGCTGTTCGCCGTGATGGAGGAGGGCATGCACACCGCGTTGGCCAACCAGCACGCCGCCCTCAGCCAGCCCGGCTACGCCGAACTGCCACCGGCCGCGCAGCTGACCGCGCTGGTGCATACGCATTTTGCGGGGCTGCTGGGGCCGGGCAATGATTTCGTGCCGGTGATGCTGTACGAATGGCGCTCGCTCAACAGCCGCCAGCGCAAGCTGCTCGCCAAGCTCATTGCTGACTACGAAGCCCTGTGGATGCCGGTGCTGGAAGCCCTGCATGCCAAAGGCCAGCTGAAGGCGCCAGTGAAGCTGGCGCGCCTGCTCATGCTGGGCGCGCTCAACTGGTCGGTACAGTGGTTTGATGCGAAGAAGGGGGCGTCCGTGGAGGAGCTAGGTGACGCCGCCGTGGCCTTGTTTCTGAAGGAGTCCTGATGTCTTACGGTTCCGTGTTTGCGCCTGGTTTGTTCGCGGGCAAGGTGGTAGTGGTCACCGGAGGCGGCTCCGGCATTGGCCGTTGCGTGGCGCATGAGCTGGCGGCCCTGGGGGCCACGGTCGCGCTGATAGGCCGCAAGCCCGAGAAGCTGGCGAAGGTGGCGGCTGAGATTGCCGAAGACGGTGGCCAGACCAGCGAGCATGTGTGCGACATCCGGCAGGAAGAGGCGGTGCAGCAAACGGTGGCCGCCATCGTGGCCCAGCACGGGCGCATCGACGGCCTGGTGAACAACGCCGGCGGCCAGTACATGACGCCGTTGGAAGCCATCAGCGCCAAGGGCTGGGAGGCGGTGATCAACACCAACCTGACTGGCGGTTTTCTGATGGCGCGCGAGTGCTTCAGCCAGAGCATGAACAAGCAAGGTGGCGCCATCGTCAACATCGTGGCCGACATGTGGGGCTCCATGCCCGGCATGGGCCACAGCGGCGCGGCGCGCGCGGGCATGGTCAGCTTTACCGAAACCGCAGCCACCGAATGGGCGGGCCGCGGCGTGCGTGTGAATGCGGTGGCGCCGGGCTACATCGCTTCCAGCGGCATGGACCATTACCCCGCAGAGATGGGCCCCATGCTGCGCGAGATGGCGAAGACCGTACCGCTGGGCCGCTTTGGCACCGAAGCAGAGACCGCCGCTGGCATCGTGTTTTTACTGAGTCCCGCGGCCGCCTTTATCAGCGGCAGCACGCTGCGCATCGACGGTGCGCGGCCCCAGGTGCGCATGGGCTGGCCCATGCGCGTGGCCGACGAGAAAGCCCAGGCGCGCGATGCCATCAAACCCTTCAACGGTTTTCATCGCGCACAGACGCCCAAGGTTTTTTCCAAGTAATTGCCCACCACCACCTGCGGGAGCCCGGCATGCAGTTCACTCACGAACACCAGGAAATCCAGAAGACCCTCAAGCGCTTCATCGACGCCGAGATCAACCCGCATGTGGAGGAATGGGAGGCGGCAGAAATGTTCCCGGCCCACGCCATCTTCAAGAAGCTGGGCAACCTGGGCTTGCTGGGGCTGACCAAGCCCGAGGCCTATGGTGGCGCGGGGCTGGACTATTCCTATGGCCTGGCCATGGCGGAGGCGCTGGGCCATATCGACTGCGGTGGCGTGCCCATGGCCATTGGCGTGCAAACCGATATGTGCACGCCAGCCCTGGCACGGTTTGGTAGCGAAGAGCTCAAGCGCGAGTTTCTGGTACCGGCCATTGCCGGCGACACCGTAGGCTGCATCGGTGTGAGCGAGCCCGGAGCAGGCAGCGATGTGTCGGCGATCACCAGCCGCGCGCGCAAGGACGGTGACGACTATGTGATCACGGGCCAGAAAATGTGGATCACCAACAGCCTGCAGGCCAACTGGATGTGTATGTTGGTCAACACGGGAGACGGGCCCGCCCACAAGAACAAAAGTCTGGTGATGGTGCCATTGCGCGAAAACGGCAAGCTGCGCAAGGGTATTGAGGTGGCGCAGAAGATCAAGAAAATCGGCATGCACAGCAGCGACACCGGCCTGCTGTACTTTGACCAAGTGCGCGTGCCCCAGCGCAACCTGATTGGCCAGGAAGGCGCGGGCTTTGTGTACCAGATGCAGCAATTCCAGGAAGAGCGCCTGTGGTGCGCGGCCAGCTGCCTGCAGGCCCTGAACAACTGCATTGACTGGACGGTGGAGTGGGCGCAGGAACGCAAGATGTTTGGCAATACGCTGGCTGACCAGCAGTGGGTGCAGTTTCGCCTTGCCGAAATGAAGACCGAGGTGGAAAGCCTGCGCGCGCTGACCTACCGCGCCTGCGAACTCTACGTGAGTGGGCAGGAAGTGCTGGAGCTGGCTTCCATGGCCAAGCTCAAGGCGGGGCGCCTGGGGCGGCTGATCCCCGATGGATGTCTGCAGTTCTGGGGTGGCATGGGCTACACCTGGGAAAACAAGGTCGCGCGCATGTTCCGGGACAGCCGTCTGGGCTCTATCGGCGGTGGGGCCGATGAAGTGATGATGGGCATCATCGCCAAGACCATGGGTGTGGCCAAGCGGAGACCTGCATGAGCGCAGCGCGGGAGGCGCACCTGGAGGTCGGGCCCGAAGACATTGCCGCGGTGGAAGACGCCGCTCGCCGCTTCATCCGCACCGAGGTGGCACCCTATCTGAATGACTGGGAAGAGGCGGGCGAGTTTCCGCGTGCACTCTACCGGCGCGCAGCCAATCTGGGCTGGCTGGGCCTGGGCTACCCCGAAGCGCTGGGCGGGACACCTGCACCCTGGGCCCTGCGCAATGCGCTCACCGTCGCGCTGGCTCGCACGGGCGGCAGTGGCGGTCTCATGGCCAGTCTGTTCAGCCATAACATTGGCTTGCCGCCGGTATTGCGCCACGGTTCAGCCTCTTTGCAGCAACAGGTGGTTCCCGATGTGTTGGCTGGCAACAAGATTGCTGCACTGGCCATCACCGAACCCGGCGGCGGAACCGATGTGTCGGCCCTGAGGACCACGGCGCGCCGGGATGGCGACGACTATGTGGTGGACGGGGAGAAAGTCTTCATCACCTCCGGCATGCGCGCTGACTGGATCACGGTGGCGGTGCGCACGGATCTGCAGAACAAAGGGCCCATGGGCATCTCCATGCTCATGGTGCCGGGCGATGCAGTGGGCCTCTCGCGCAGCCCACTGAAGAAGATGGGCTGGCTGTGCTCCGACACGGCCCACCTGCGCTTTGACGGTGTGCGTGTACCGGCCTGCAACTTGGTGGGGGAGGAGGGCGCGGGTTTCAAGATCATCCTGACGAACTTCAATGGCGAGCGTCTCTCCATGTCCGCCATGGCACTGGGCTTTGCCGAATGCTGTTACGACGAGGCCCTGGCCTGGGCCCAGCAGCGCAAGACCTTTGGAACCGCACTCATCGACCACCAGGTGATACGTCACAAACTCATGGACATGAAGATGCGCATCGAGTCCACACGCGCTTGGCTGCATACCGTGGCAGCGCGCGCCGATGCGGGCGACCGCGGTGAAAAATCCGCCAAGGGCGCCGAGTGGGTGGCGCAGGTGTGCCTTCTGAAAAACCACGCCACACAGACCATGCAGTTCTGCGCCGACCAGGGTGTACAGATTCTGGGCGGCATGGGCTTCATGCGTGGCACCGCGTGCGAACGCATCTACCGCGAGGTCAAGGTCATGATGATTGGCGGCGGTGCCGAAGAGATCATGAAAGAGTTGGCCAGCCGTCAGCTCGGCCTGTGAGAGTGCCCCATGCCTAAAACCCCTGTGCCCGCCACCTCCGTCGTCAGCCCTGAGACCTCGATGGTGTTTGAACCCGAATTCGTTGAGGGGCTGCGGCACATCTTTGAGCACAGCATTGCCTTCAACCAGGTATTGGGATTGAAGATTACCAGCATCACGCCCCAACGCGTGGTGGCGCACATCGCGATGAAACCCGAACTCGTGGGCCATTACAGTTTCAACCGTATCCATGGCGGGGTCATCAGCGCGGGGCTGGACGCCATGGGGGGCTTGGCCGTCATGGCCGCCATTGGCGCGCGCCACATGGATGAGGTACCTTTGCAGCGCCTGCACCGCTTCAGCAAGCTGGGCACGATTGATTTACGCGTGGACTATTTGCGGCCCGGCATAGGGGAGAGTTTCGAGTTGCGCGCCGAAGTCATGCGCCTGGGCTCACGCGTAGCCTCCACGCGTATGGAGTTCCTGGCGGCTGATGGCAAGCTGCTGTCTACCGGCGCGGCGGCCTACATCGTGTCCTGAGGCCGTATCGGTATGAATGAAAACGGGAGCCAGGGCCCCCGTTAACTTGCTGGTCGCGTGTGATCAGACGTGTTTGGCTTTGCGTCGGCGCACGATCGCACCCATGCAACCCAGGCCCGCCAGCAACAGGGCATAGGTTTCGGGCTCGGGCACCGCTGCTGTCAGCGTCAGGTTGTCCACACTCAGGTGGCTGCCGGTGTCGACCAGTTGCAGTCGCGCAATATTATTCCAGGTGCCAAAGTTCACAGTGCCGGTAACACTGGCATTGAGGTTGGTGGTGAACAGAACGTTGTTGGCGGTGTCGAAAGCTGTCAGGGCACCCACGGCGCCGTTGCTGGCAAAGCTGATGTCCAGGCTATTCAGGTTGAAGAGGCCGGACGCAAAGGTAAAGTTCACCGTATTGCCGGCAAAACCGGTGGGGTCCAGGTGCAGCTGTCCCGCAGAAGGCCACCCCCAAAAGCTTCCAGATGTTGGCGTTGCCGTGATGCCGTCTTCGGTGTAGCTGGCCAAAGAAGTAATGCTGCCCGTCAGGCCCGAAAACGTGTTGGTATTGGCCTGCGCGATCGATGCGGACAGCAAGGCGGCTGCGATGCCCGTTGCGGTAAAAAGTCTCTTTAGTTTCATTGTTCACTCCACTGGTTGAGAAGCAGGCGGATGTCTGCCTTGCAGGCATTCTGTTTTTGTGCACCAAGTCGGGGCAATAGCCCGTTTGGATTTAAAACAGTTTTCATGCCGTTGGAGAAACACGTGGTAACAAATGAGGCGATGGCCTGCGAGTGTTTGGGCTCTAAGGGGCTGTTCTATCGCGTGCTACTAACAAAAAAAGCCACCCCTAGGGTGGCTTTTGTCGCTGCGGGGGATCCTTACTTCTTCAAGGCTGGGTCGCCCACATACTCCGACACCACCTTCCATTTGCCGTCGGTGATCTGCGAGATGCGGGAGGCGCTGCTGCCCAGGCGTTTGGTGGCGCTGAAGGACTGGGGGGCGCTGCCGAAGATGTCAGACGGGATGCTCAGCGTGTCCATCACCTTGATGAAGCTTTCGGTGCTCAGGTTCTTGCCCGCCTTGCCGGCCACGGTGGCAAAGGTGTTGACGATGCTGTAGCCGTAGACCGAGAACACGGTAGGTTCTTCGTTGAACTTGGTCTTGTACTTGTTGGCCCAGAAGCGGATGGCTGGCGCCTGCTCATCGGTGTAGGGGTTTTGCACCGTCATGGTGGCATAGAAGCCATTCATGGCGGGACCGCCCAGCTTGTGGATCAAGTCGGTGTAGGCCGCGCTGGACCCGATGAAGGTGGGGCTATAGCCCAGCTTGCGGGCGGTGCCAATGGCGCCAATGGTTTCGCGGATGATGGTGCCCAGCACGATGAAGTCGCAGCCACTGGCCTGCATCTTGGACACTTGGGAAGAGAAGTCGGTGGCGCCGCGTTTGTACGAGGTCTTCTCGGCAAACTCCATGCCAATGGTCTTCAGACCATCCTCGCCGCCCTTGAGCACTTCCAGGCCAAAGTCATCGTCCTGGTACATGGTGCAGACCTTCTTTGCGCCTTTCTCCTTCACCAGCTTGGGTACCGCCAGGCGCATCTGGTCGTAGTAGGGCGCGGCGTAGGAGTACTTCAGTTTGTGGAAGGGCTCGTACATCTCACGCGCGGCGGTGATGGGGAAGAAGTTGATCACGTTCTTCTCGAATTGCACCGGCATGGCCGCCATGTTCTGTGCGGTGCCAATGTGGCCCACCATCATGAAAATCTTGTCCTGGTTGACGAGCTTCTGCGCGGCCAGCACCGCCTTCTTGGGGTCATAGGCCGAGTCCTCGACCAGCAGCTTGACTTTGCGGCCGTTGATGCCGCCCTGCTCGTTGATCTCGTCCACGGCCAGCAGCATGCCCAGGCGGGCCTGCTTGCCAAAGCCGGCGATGGGGCCGGACAAGTCCTGGATGGAGCCTAGCAAGATCTCGTCCTTGCTGATGCCTTGCTGGGCCGAGGCCAGCGATGCCGTCAGGGTCAGGGCGCCCAGTGCGGCGAAGGTGCGCAGTGTCATCATGGTGTTGTCTCCTTGGTGGTCAAAGTGCTGGGCGGCGGTGTGCCGCTCAGTGGTACATGGCCTCTATCTGGGCTTCGTATTTTTTTTCCACCAGCTTGCGTTTGAGCTTCATGGTGGGGGTGAGTTCTTCATCTTCCGCCGTGAGCTGGTTTTCCAGCAAGAAGAATTTCTTGATCTGCTCTACGCGGGCAAACTTCTGGTTCACGCGGTCCAGCTCGGCCTGGATCAGCGCCTGCACCTCGGGGGCGCGGGTGAGGGATGTGTAGTTGCTGAATGGCACATCGGCGTCCTGGGCAAACTTCTCCACGTTCTCCTGGTCGATCATGACAATCACCGTGAGGTAAGCGCGCTTGTCGCCAATCACCACCGCGTCCGTGATGTAGGGCGAGAACTTCAGGTCGTTCTCCAGCTCGCTGGGCGTGATGTTCTTGCCGCCCGCCGTGATGATGATGTCCTTCATGCGGTCGGTGATGCGGAAGTAGCCGTCCTCGTCCACCACGCCCACATCGCCGGTGTGCAGCCAGCCATCGGCGGTGATGGTCTCGGCGGTTTTCTCGGGCTGGTTCAGGTAGCCCGCAAACACGTTCTGCCCGCGCACCAGGAATTCGCCCGTGACCGGGTCCAGTTTCACTTCGTTGAAGCTGGCTGCCGGGCCTATGGAGCCCGGTTTGATTTTCTGGGCCGGCACGCCCGTGGAAGCGCCGCAGGTCTCCGTCATGCCCCACACCTCCAGCATGGGCACGCCCAGTGCCAAGTACCAGCGCACCAGGTCCGGCGAAATGGGCGCCGCACCGGTCACCAGGTAGCGCGCACGGTGGATGCCAATGAGTTTGCGCACATTGTTCAGCGCCAGAGCCTGGGCTACCTTGAACTTGAATTTCAGCCAGCCATCTACCGGCTGGCCCGCCAACACGCGATCGGTAATCGCCGTGCCCACCCCAATGCCCCAGGCGTAGGCAGCCTGCTGCACCCATCCCGCTTCCTTGAGGGCAATCATTACGCCAGAGTAGAACTTCTCCCACACGCGGGGCACGGCGGTGAACACCGTGGGCGCAATCTCGCGCACGTTCTCGGGGATGGTCTCCGGGTTCTCCACAAAGTTGAGTTTGGCTCCGGTGTACAGCGCGTAGTACTCGCCGCCCATGCGTTCGGCAATGTGGCACAGCGGCAGAAAGCACATGCGCTCGTCCTGGTCGTTCTGCGCGATCAGGGTGTTGAAGCCGCGCACCGTGAACACCAGGCCCTGGTGCAGGTGCATGGCGCCCTTGGGCTTGCCCGTGGTGCCCGAGGTGTAGACCAGAATCGCCAGATCCTGCGGCTGGCAGGCCGCCACGCGTTGCGGCACAGCGTGCGGGAACTCTGCGTTGTAGGCCCGTCCCAATGCGCGCAGCGTGTCCAGGCTGATGACGCCGGGGTCATTCAGGCCACGCAGGCCCTCCATGTCCAGCACCACAATCTTGCGCAGGCACGGCAGCTGGTCGCGCACCTCCAAAGCCTTGTCGAGCTGCTCGTCGTCTTCGACAAACAGCACGCTGGTACTGGAGTCTTCGCACAGGTATTGCACCTGGCTGGGCGCGTCGGTGGGGTAGATGCCGTTGGATACGCCGCCCGCCGACAGAATGCCCAGGTCGGCCCACACCCACTCCACCACGGTATTGGCCAGGATTGAGGCGGTGTCGCCCTTACCAAAGCCCAAATGAATGAGGCCACCGGCAATCTCGCGCACGGCGTCGGCGGTCTGGTTCCACGTCCAGCTGCGCCACAGGCCCAGGTGCTTTTGCCGCATCCAGATGTTCGGGCCGCGTTGTGCCACTGCGTTCCAGAACATGGCGGGAATGGTGTCGCCAGCCATGACGATGTCATGGCGCGGTTGTATGGAGGAGGTGTCCCAGAGGCCCATGCTGCGTTACCTCCAGGTCTTCTTCTTTTTCCAACGCCGTTCGCCGCGCACACCGTCTTCCTTCATGCCCAGATAGAACTCTTTGATGTCGTCTTTCTCGCGCAGGTGGGCGCAGGTGTCTTCCATGACGATGCGGCCGTTCTCCAGCACATAGCCGTAGTCCGACGCGTTGAGCGCCATGTTGGCGTTCTGCTCCACCAGCAGGATGGTGGTGCCGCGCTCGCGGTTGATGCGCACTACGATCTCGAAGATCTCCTTGGTGAGCTTCGGGCTCAGGCCCAGGCTGGGCTCGTCCAGCAGGATCAGGTCGGGGCTGGCCATGAGCGCGCGGCTGATCGCCAGCATCTGCTGCTGCCCGCCCGAGAGCAGCCCTGCGTCCTGCGTGGCACGTTCCCGCAGGATGGGGAAGTAGGTGTAGACGGCCTCCATGTCCCTGGCCACGCCATCCCTGTCCGAGCGCGTGAAGGCACCCATGAGCAGGTTGTCGCGCACGCTGAGCAGCGGGAACACCTCGCGCCCCTCGGGCACATGGCTCAGGCCTTCCTGCACGATGTAGGACGGGTCTTGGGCCGTGATGTCCTCGCCCTTGAATTCGACTGAACCCTTGCGCGGGTCGATGATGCCGGAGATAGTTTTCAGGATGGTGGTCTTGCCCGCGCCGTTGCTGCCTAACACCGTGGCAATCTCGCCGCGGCGCACCTGCAGGCTGACACCGCGGATGGCCTTGATGGGGCCGTAGGCGCTTTCTACATTCAGCAGCTTGAGAACAGGCTGGTCGCTGATGGGGGGGGGCTGCGTGCTCATGCGGCCTCCTGCGTGGCCTGGCGGCGCAATGAGGACACATCGTCGATGGACCCCAGGTAGGCTTCCACCACGCCGGGGTCGGCCTGCACCTCGCGCGGTGTGCCCATGGCCAGCACCTCGCCCTGGTTCATCGCCAGTACGCGGTCGCTCACCTTGGAGACCAGGCTCATGTCGTGCTCCACCATCAGCACGGTGATACCCAGCTCGTGCTTGATGTCCTGGATCCAGAACGCCATGTCGTCGGTCTCTTCCACATTCAGACCGCTGGACGGTTCGTCCAGCAGCAGCAGCTTGGGTTCGGTGCACAGCGCGCGCGCCATCTCCACCACCTTGCGCACGCCGTAGGGCAGGCCGGCCACCAGCGAGTCGCGGTGGTGCTGCAGGTCCAGAAACTCGATCACCTCTTCGGCCTTCTCGCGCGCCAGCAGCTCGGCTTCGCGCACCTTGGGGGTGAAGAACAGGTCTTGCCACAGCCCGGTCTTGCGGTGCGTGTGGCGACCAATCAGCAGGTTGTGCAGCACGCTGGCGTGCTCGAACAACTCGATGTTCTGGAAGGTGCGCGCAATGCCCAGCGAGGCCACGGCTTGCGAGGGCTGCTCCGTCAGCTGCAGCAGGCCCTCGGGGCCTGCATAAGTGATGGTGCCCGCGGTGGGCGTGTAGATGCGGCTGATGAGATTGAACACTGTGGTCTTGCCCGCACCGTTGGGCCCGATCAGCGTGAACACCTCACCCTGCTTCACATCAAAGCTCACGTTGTTCACTGCCAGCACGCCGCCAAAGCGCACGCTGAGATTTTGGGCAGAAAGCAGCATGTCGGTCATTTCAGGCGATCAGACTTTTGGAACGACTTCTGCCGCTTGAACATGCCTTTGCGGTAGAACGGAAACATCTGCAAATAGGTGCGTACCTTGAGCCAGCGGCCATACAGTCCCATGGGTTCAAACAGCACAAAGGCGATCAGCACCGCGCCATACACCACGCTCTGCAGGCCGGGCGCCTGGCCCACGGCCTCGGGCAGGTAGTCCTTGGTCAGCGCAATGGCCTGCGGCATGGTGATCAGGAAGATGGCACCGAGAAATGCCCCATGCACCGAGCCCACACCGCCAATCACAATCATCAGCAGCAGGTCGATGCTCTGCAGGATATTGAATTGGTCGGGCGAAATGAACTGCAGCTTGTGCGCATACAGCGCGCCCGCGATGCCGGCCAGCGCTGCCGAGAGCGAGAACGACAGGGTCTTGTAATAGGCCAGGTGGATGCCCATGCTTTGTGCCGAGATTTCGGAATCTCGGATAGCCACAAACGCGCGGCCCGTGGGTGAGCGCAGCAAGTTCAGGATGCCCAAGGTAGCAATGACGGTGATGACCAGGCAGAGGAAGTAGAACTGCTCGCCCGTCTCCAGCACCCAGCCAAACATGTTCGGTTTGTCGATGTGGATGCCCGCGTTCCCCCCAGTGACCGACTCCCAGCGTGCCAGCACCTCTTCCACAATGAAGCCAAACGACAGCGTGGCCATGCCCAGGTAGATACCCTTGACGCGCAGTGCCGGCAGCCCCACCACCAAACCCACGGCAGCGGACAGCCCCGCCGCACAGGCCAGCGCCAGCGGGAAGGGCACGCCATGGTGGGTGAGCACGGCCTGCGCATAGGCCCCCACGCCCAGAAACGCCGCATGGCCCAGCGAGAACAGCCCGGTGAACCCCGCCAGCAGCATGATGCCCAGCCCGGCGATGGCATAGATCAGCACAAACGTGAGCTGCGCCAGCCAGTACTCGGCAAACAGCCAGGGCGCCGCCACCAGCAACAGCAGCAGCGCGCTGTACCAAAACAAATGTCCGCCGTGCTTGGCCAGGCGGATGTCCTGCGCGTAGTCGGTCTTGAAGATGAATCGCACGTCAGACCTTCTTTCTGAGCGTGTCGCCAAACAGGCCGTTGGGTTTGACCATCAGCATCACCAGCACCACGATGTAGGCCGCCGTGTCCTTGAAGCCGTCGGGCAGGTAGAAGCCCGAAAACGATTCGACCAGCCCGATGACAAGCCCGCCCACAATCGCGCCCGGCAGGCTGCCAAAACCACCGACCACCGCAGCGGGGAACGCCTTGAGGCCAATGAAGCCCATATTGGCGTGGACAAAGGTGATGGGGGCCAGCAGCAGCCCGGCAATGGCAGCCACCGCGGCGGCCAGACCCCAGGCCAGGCCATTGAGGCGCTGCACCGGGATGCCCATGTAGTACGCGGCCAGCTGGTTTTGTGAGGCAGCCTGCATGGCAATGCCCAGCTTGCTGTAGCGGAACAGCGCAAACAGCAGCAGGCACAGCACGCCGGTTGCGCCAATCACCACCATGTGCTCGACGTTGAGCACCAGTGCGCCTATGCCCATGGCGTCGCCGCCCATCTTGATGATTTCGTCCTTGTAGGGCACGGGCAGGGCCTGGGTGTCGGTACCCATTCCGGGGATCATGGTGATCAGCCCGCGCGCCATATAGCCAATGCCGATGGTCAGCATCACGATGGAGAAGGCCGGCTGGCCCAGGATGGGGCGAATCACCAGGCGCTCCACCAACATGCCAAATACCGCCATGCCCAGCACCGCCAGCAGCATGGCCGCCCAGTACGGCATGCCCAGGAGCGTCATGCCGACCAGGCCCCCAAAGGCGCCCAGCATCATCAGTTCACCCTGGGCGAAGCTGACCGTCTCTGTGGCCTTGTAGATGAGCACGAAGCCCAGTGCGATCAGGCCGTAGATGCACCCCTGTGCCACGCCGCTGATCAGCAATTGAAGGAACTGCACCTTGCCTCCTTGTGTTGTGCAGTTCGGTTATAGCTGTGCTCCCCTGATTCACCGATAGGGTTGTCACTATTCTCGTAGACCCCTAGAAGGCGTGCGTTCTGGTGCCTTGGGGTTTAAGCAAAAAATGCTTCAAACCCGCGTGAAATATGCGTGAGAAGCTATCAAAATAATAGTGATCAGATGTCGCGTTTGGGGATCTCGCGGGGCTGCCCCTTGTCGTCAATGGCCACGTAGGTCAGTGACGCCTCGGTGACCTTGATGTACTGCCCCTGGCTGCCAAAGCGCTCGGCATAGACCTCCACCTTCACCGTGATGGAGGTGCGCCCAATGCGGCTGACCTTGCTGAAAAAGCTCAGGATGTCGCCCACGCGCACGGGCTGCTTGAAGACAAACTCGTTCACCGCCACGGTGGCCATGCGGCCCTGCGTGTAGCGCGCGGGCAGCACCGAGCCGGCCAAGTCCACCTGCGCCATGACCCAGCCGCCAAAGATGTCGCCATTGGCATTGCAGTCGCCCGGCATGGGGATGACCTTGAGCACCAGCTCCTGGTCCTGGGGTAATTGGGCAAGCAGGGGGCTTGAATTGGTAGACATGGGCACAATCCTTGTTTGGTTCTTCTCTGGATTGTCCCCCATGCGCCCCTCCGGCATCCCCGCCCACGCACCTCTTGCCCCGGTCGCCGCCCCGGGCACCAGCACGCCTGCCAAGTCCGATTGGCAGACCTTGCGTCGCCTGTTTCCCTACCTGTGGATCTACAAATGGCGGGTGATCGCCGCGCTGGCCTTCATGGTGGGCGCCAAGTTGGCGAACGTGGGCGTTCCGCTGCTGCTCAAGAGCCTGGTGGATGCCATGACGCTCAAGCCCGGCGACCCCGCGGCGCTGTTGGTGGTGCCTGCAGCGCTGCTGCTGGGCTACGGCGTGCTGCGCCTGTCCACCTCACTGTTCACCGAGCTGCGCGAACTGGTGTTTGCCAAGGCCACCGAGGGCGCGGCACGCTCCATCAGCCTGCAGGTGTTCCGCCACCTGCATGCCATGAGCCTGCGCTTTCACCTGGAGCGCCAGACGGGCGGCATGACGCGCGACATTGAGCGCGGCACGCGCGGCGTCCATTCCCTCATTAGCTATTCGCTCTACAGCATCATTCCTACGCTGATCGAGGTGACGCTGGTGCTCACGCTGCTGGCGGTCAAGTTCGATGTGTGGTTCGCCTGGATCACCATCGTCGCGCTGGTGGTCTACATCGCCTTCACCATCACCGTGACTGAATGGCGCACCCAGTTCCGCAAGAAGATGAACGAGATGGACAGTACGGCCCACAGCCGCGCCATCGATTCGCTCCTGAACTACGAAACGGTCAAGTACTTCAACAACGAGGAATTCGAGGCCCAGCGCTACGACGAAAATCTGGAGCGCTACCGCCGCGCGGCGGTCAAGAGCCAGACCACGCTGTCTCTGCTCAACACCGGGCAGCAACTCATCATTGCCACGGCGCTGGTCACCATGCTGTGGCGCGCCACGCAAGGCGTGGTGGACGGCCGCATGACGCTGGGAGACCTGGTCATGGTCAACGCCTTCATGATCCAGCTCTACATCCCCTTGAACTTTCTGGGTGTGATTTACCGCGAAATCAAGCAGAGCCTGACCGACCTGGAGAAGATGTTCACGCTGATGGAGCGGGAGCGCGAGATTGCCGACGTGCCCGGCGCCCAACCCTTGCAGCTGGCCGCCAACGGCGCCGATGCCACCGTGCGCTTTGAGGATGTGACCTTTGCCTACGACCCGGCCAGGACCATCTTGCACCACATCAGCTTCGAGATTCCCGCGGGCAAGACCGTGGCCGTGGTCGGCCCCAGTGGTTCGGGCAAGTCCACGCTGGCGCGCTTGCTGTTCCGTTTTTACGATGTGCAGCAGGGCCGCATCACCGTTGCAGGGCAAGATATCAAACAGGTCACGCAAAGCAGCGTGCGCCAGGCGATGGGCATCGTGCCGCAAGATACGGTGTTGTTCAACGACACGGTGGAATACAACATTGCCTACGGCCGCCCCGGTGCCACCCGGGCCGAGGTGGAGGCGGCAGCCAAGGCCGCCCACATCCACGCATTCATCCATGCCGCCGCCAAGGGCTACGACACCATGGTGGGTGAGCGTGGGCTGAAGCTCAGTGGAGGTGAAAAACAGCGCGTGGCCATTGCCCGCACGCTGCTGAAGAACCCGCCCGTGATGATTTTTGACGAGGCTACGAGCGCCCTGGACAGTGCCAACGAGCGCGCCATCCAGGCCGAGCTGCAAAGCGTGGCGCAGAACAAGACCACGCTGGTCATCGCCCACCGCCTCTCCACGGTGGTGGACGCGCACGAGATCCTGGTGATGGACGCCGGCCACATCATTGAGCGCGGCAACCACGCCCAGCTGCTGGCCGCCAATGGCCGCTACGCATCGATGTGGGCGCTGCAGCAGAGTGCGGAATGATTTGATGGTTATTTGGGCCTCTGACCCCCGTATCCATTGCGCCAATAGCTCCTGAAATCATAGCAATCAAGTCCAAAGCGTAGGGGCAATTGGCCGCCGCGTACACTGCCGCGCTGCTGTCACGCCCCAATTTCTCCCCCATGGACCTCATTCTCATTGCCCTGATTGCCGGCGGCATTCTGTTTCTCAAAAAACGCGACCAGCGCCAGCGCATAGCGCTCTTGGGCCAGGCGCTGTCGCGCTATGACATTGAGCGTTTGATGGAGGGCCTGACCGATGGCTACCTGCGTGCGCTGGGCGAAGAGAACCCCGAACGCCAGGCCCAGGTGTGGAGCTTTCTGGCCGCGCAAGAGGTGAAGCTGGTGGAGCAGTTCCGGGCGTTTGCCACCGAGTTCGCGCGCGAAGATGCCGCGGCTACCCGCGTGAGCAAGCTGCCGGTGGCGATTCCCTATGCGGCGGTGTTTCTGCCCGCGGCCACGTTTGACCTGCGCCGCGCCTTTGCCATCCATGCACAAGGCCTGGCCCAGGTGGTGGAGAACGCCCAGCAGCTCAGCCCCAAGCGCAAGGCCTTCATGCTGTCCGCCGAGCTGTTCTTGATGCAACACAGCTGCCACTGGTTTTGCCGCTCCAAGAGCGTGGCCTCGGCCCGCCTGCTGGCGCGCCACCAGACGCCCTACGCACAGGTGCTGGCCTCGGTGTCGCCTGCCACGCGAGCGGGGTATACCGCGCTGGTCCGCGGCTAAGCCGACAGCGCGACCACGCGTTTACAGCGCGGCGGCGTCCTTGGGCAGATAGGGCGCGTACACCAGCATCACCGCACATTGCCCGCCCGTTTGCGAGAACAGCAGCCGCGCTTCGGAGTCCCCCTGGGTCCACAGCGTGGCGCGCTGCCACTCGGGCGTGCCCGTGTCTTCGGTGGTGGACACATGGGGGCCCCAACGGGTTTCCAGGTCGTTGGCCAAGGTTTGCTCCAGCTGTGGTGTGCAGTCCCGTGCCGAGGTTGAGGCCCAGCGCTGTTCGATGCGCTGCACGCTTTTGGCGCGCACGTAAAACGTGGTGTCCAGCGCCAGCCCTTGCAGGCGCGCGCCGGGCGCGGTCCAGGTACCACGCAGACCGCGCGGCCCCACCAACGGTTTGGCATTGCGGCGCAGCTCGGGCAGGCGAGCCTGCAGCTCGGCTTCGCTCAGGTGCAGCAGGGTTTCGTCCAGCCGCGTCTGTGCCCAGGCGCTGCCGCAGAGCAGGGCAGTGGACAGGAGGGCCAGCGGGGCAATAGTGCGGAGCCAGGTCGATACACGCATGGGGCCATATTGTGCGGTGCGCCGGATAATGCGGCCATGGCCCGTTCTCCGCTCCCTCTGATCGCACACCCTGCACCTCAGGCGGGGTTTGAAGCCCCGTTTGAGATGTTGGCGGCTTGCCACGAACGTGTGCACCGCAGTCTGGCGCTGCTGCAGCGCCTGCAGCGGCATCTGGTGGACGTGGGCTGTGACGACACCGCCCGCCAGGCCGCACACGACGTGTTGCGCTACTTTGACGTGGCCGCCCCGCTGCACCACCAGGACGAAGAGCTGCACGTGTTCCCCCCGCTGCTGCTGGAGGCTGATGCCGCGCTGCGCAGCCTGGTGCGCCAGCTCATGCAAGACCACCGCGACATGGAAACCGCATGGGCCGCAGCGCGTGTGGTGCTGTTGGCAGTGGCCAATGAGGGCACGGGTGCCCTGACTCTGAGTCCGGTGCAGACCGCAAGCCTGAACCGGTTTGCTGCACTGTATGGCCAGCATATGGTGCACGAAGACGGCCTGGCCTACCCGGCCGCCCAGGCCGTGCTGTCGGGCGCCGCGTTGCATGCCATGGCGCAGGACATGATGGCCCGGCGTGGGGTCGTACCGCGCCCGGATGCATAACCCATGCAATCCGCGCATAATCGCGGCCCATGGAAACCAAATGGCTTGAAGACTTTGTGTCTCTGGCTGAGACCCGCAGTTTCAGCCGCTCCGCGCAATTGCGCCACGTCACCCAGCCCGCGTTCTCGCGGCGCATCCAGTCGCTGGAGGCCTGGGCGGGCACCGATCTGGTGGATCGCAGCAGCTACCCCACGCGCCTGACCCCGGCGGGCGAAACCCTTTACGACCAGTCGCTGGAAGTGCTGCAGGCCCTGCAAAGCACGCGCGCCATGCTGCGTGGGCATACCACCGCGGCGCAGGACGTGGTGGAGTTCGCAGTGCCGCACACGCTGGCGTTCACCTTCTTTCCAGCCTGGGTGTCCGGCCTGCGCGAAAAATTTGGCCCACTCAAAAGCCGCCTCATTGCGCTCAATGTGCACGACGCCGTGCTGCGCCTGGTGGAAGGCAGTTGCGACCTGCTGATCGCTTACCACCACCCGTCCCAGCCCTACCAGCTCGATGCCGACCGCTACGAAATGGTCAGTCTGGGTGAAGAGGTGGTGGCGCCCTATGTGAAGCCGGATGCAGAGGGTCACCCGATGTTCACGCTGCCGGGCAAGGCCGGCCAGCCCTTGCCCTACCTGGGCTATGCGCCGGGCGCCTACCTGGGGCAGATGGTGGAGCTGATCCTGAAGCAGGCTGACGTGGCCATCCACTTTGACCGTGTGTACGAGACCGACATGGCCGAGGGCCTGAAAGCCATGGCGCTGGAAGGCCACGGCGTGGCGTTTTTGCCGTTCAGTGCGGTGAAGAAGGACCTGCGCGCCAAGAAACTGGTGAGCGCACTGCCGCCCCACATGAAGGGCCTGCAGATCACCATGGAGGTGCGCGCCTACCGCGAGCGCCTCTCGGGCAAAGAGGCTGCGCGCGGCCTGACAGCCGCCCAGCGTGCCCAAACCCGCACACCCAAGGGATCGGCCCAAGCGCTGTGGGACTACCTGCTGACCCAGGGCGCCGTGGCATAGACATTGCATTCCCATTTTGCATACCGCGCGAATGAATCAGCATTGGCGGTCGCTGCCCGGCGTGGCTAGAGTCGCGCCCAGGGTGGAAAACGTGTCGTTGGAGTGGGTATGCAAACCAAACAGTGGGTTCGTGGTGGGGCGTTGATCGCCTGCGTTTTCTGGGGCATGCATGCGCAGGCCAGCGCCGTGCTGGAGCGCGTGGCGGCCGGCGGCAAGCTGGTCGTGGCGCACCGCGAATCGTCCATCCCTTTCTCCTACCTGGACAACGACAAAAAGCCCGTGGGCTACGCCATGGACCTGTGCCTGAAGCTGGCTGAGGCCGTGCGCAAAAAGACCGGAGCCAAGGGCATGCAGGTGGAGTTTGTGCAGGTAACTCCGGCCAACCGCATTGCGGCCATTGAAGAGGGCAAGGCCGACATGGAATGCGGCTCCACCACCAACAATGCCGACCGGCGCCAGAAGGTGGCGTTCACCATTCCCCATTTCATCACCGGTGCCCGCATGCTGGTGCGGGCCGACAGCAAGGTCGAACGCATTGAAGACCTGTATGGCAAGAAGCTGGTGTCCACCAAGGGCACCACGCCGCTGAAAGCGGCCGAACAAGCCAACCGTGAGCGCCTGTTGCACCTCACCATTCTGGAGGCCCCCGACCACGCCAAGGCCGTGGAAATGGTGGAAAGCGGCGAGGCCGACGCCTTTGTGATGGACGATGTGCTGCTCTACGGCCTGGCAGCCAACCGGCCCCATCCCGAGGCATTGAAAGTGGTGGGCAAGTTCCTGACCACCGAGCCGCTGGCCATCATGCTGCCCAAGAACGACCCCGAGTTCAAAAAACTCATCGACGAAGAAATGCGCCGCCTGATCGTGAGCAAGGAAATCCAGCCGATCTACGACCGCTGGTTCCTCAAGGCGATCCCGCCCAATGACAAGCCGCTGAACCTGCCCGTGAGCTACCTGCTCAAGGACTTCTGGAAGTACCCCACCGACTTTGTCCCGTTCTAGGGCGGCGCAGGCGCACCTGGCCGTTTTGGGACAATAGGGCCCATGACGCACGCCACCAACACCCTCACCATCACCCGCCCCGACGACTGGCACCTGCATGTGCGCGACGGGGCCGCCCTGAACACCGTGGTGCCCCACACCGCCGCCCAGTTTGCGCGCGCCATCATCATGCCCAACCTGAAACCGCCGGTCACCACCGCGGAGCAGGCGCTGGCCTACAAGGCGCGCATCCAGGCCGCGGTGCCCGCGGGCATGCGCTTCGAGCCGTTGATGACGCTGTACCTGACCGACAACCTGCCCGCCGACGAGATCGCACGGGCTAAGGACGCCGGCGTGGTCGCCGCCAAGCTCTACCCCGCAGGCGCCACCACCAACAGCGATGCCGGCGTGACCGACCTGCGCAAGACCTACAAGACGCTGGAGGCCATGCAAAAGGCCGGCCTGCTGCTCTTGGTGCACGGCGAGGTGACCAGCAGCGACATCGACCTGTTCGACCGCGAAGCCGTCTTCATCGACACGCAGTTGATTCCGCTGCGCCGCGACTTCCCCGAGCTCAAGATCGTCTTCGAGCACATCACGACCAAGGAAGCCGCGCAATACGTGGCCGACAGCGACCGCTTTACCGCGGCCAGCATCACCGCCCACCACCTGCTCTACAACCGCAACGCCATCTTCACGGGCGGCATTCGCCCGCACTATTACTGCTTGCCCGTGCTGAAGCGCGAAACGCACCGCCAGGCGCTGGTGCAGGCGGCTACCGGTGGCAGCACCAAGTTCTTCCTCGGCACTGACAGCGCGCCGCACCCCACACACCTCAAGGAACATGCCACGGGCTGCGCGGGCTGCTACACCGCCCATGCCGCCATGGAGCTCTACGCCCAGGCCTTTGACGCTGCGGGTGCGCTGGACAAGCTGGAAGGCTTTGCGTCCTTCCACGGTGCAGACTTCTACGGCCTGCCGCGCAACACGGGCACCCTGACGCTGAAGCGCGAAAGCTGGACGCCGCCCGAGAGTTTTGCATTTGGCGAGACCTCCCTTAAACCCTTGGCCGCGGGCGAAGCATTGCAGTGGCGCATGGTTTAGAGACGGTTGACTGGGACGTGCCCTGGTTGGCGCCATGGCGTGCAGTGGGAGAGGCGGTGGCTGCCCAAGTGAACGGTGGCACGGCGGTGGCGCAGGCCTTGAACGCGGCCCAACGCGCCCCGGTGCAGTTTGTGCCCCAGGCCGAGTTGCCTGCCGGCGTCGCCTACGAGCAGCACATCTTCGATACGGGCCGCGTGCCCACGCGTGACGGCCTGCACGACTTTTTCAACGGCCTGTGCTGGATGCACTTCCCGCTGGCCAAAAAGAAGCTCAACCAGTTGCAGGCGGAGCAGATTACGCAAACCGGCATCCAGCCCGTGCGCGGACCGGCGCGCGATGCGCTCACCGTGTTTGACGAAAATGCTGCGCTGCTGCTGGCGCCCGACGCGCTTTGGCAGGCGCTGGCGGCCAAGGACTGGCAGGCGGTGTTTGGCAGCCTGCGTCCGCTCTGGGCCGAATCCACCTTGCTGCTGTTTGGCCACGCGCTGTTGGAAAAACTGGTTTCACCGAGAAAACCTATCACAGCCCACGTATTCCGTGCGCAAGCAGCTAGCAATTCGATAGCGGATCTGGACGCCTGGCTGGCGGCCACCCTTTCGGCGCCCATGCTGGCGGCCAAGCCGTTTGCACACCTGCCGGTGCTGGGCGTGCCAGGCTGGTGGGCGCAAAATGAAGATGCGGCGTTTTACGCCGACAGCAGCGTGTTCCGTGCACCGCGCAAATGCCCATAAACTTCGTGGGCTCAAGGCCCAAAAAGCTTGAAAACACGGCCATCGCCCCTACCATCCGGGGCAACGACTGGAACACGGTCGCATTCCGAAAGAAACCATGAAACGCATATTTTTGTTTGTCTTGACCAACCTGGCTGTCGTGGTCGTGTTGGGCATTGTGGCTAGCTTGCTGGGGGTGAACCGCTACCTCGCACCCAATGGCCTGAATCTGAGTTCTCTGCTGGGCTTTGCCCTGGTGATGGGCTTTGGTGGTGCCATCATCTCCCTGCTGATCAGCAAGCCCATGGCCAAGTGGACCTCGGGCGTGCAGGTCATCGAGCAACCGCAAAACGCCGACGAAGCCTGGATTGTGGAGACCGTGCGCAAGTTCGCTGACAAGGCGGGCATTGGCATGCCTGAAGTCGGCATCTTTGAAGGCGCCCCCAACGCCTTTGCCACCGGTGCGTTCAAGAACTCGGCCCTGGTCGCCGTAAGCACTGGTTTGCTCCAAGGCATGACGCGTGAAGAGATCGAGGCCGTGATCGGCCATGAAGTGGCCCACATCGCCAACGGCGACATGGTCACCATGACGCTGATTCAGGGTGTGATGAACACCTTTGTGGTGTTCCTGAGCCGCGTGATTGGCTACGCGGTGGACAGCTTCCTGCGCAAGGGCGATGACCGCGACAGCGGCCCCGGCATTGGCTACTACATCAGCACCATCGTGCTGGACATCGTGCTCGGCTTTGCCGCCGCCATCGTGGTGGCCTGGTTCAGCCGCCAGCGCGAGTTCCGCGCAGACGCTGGCGCCGCCCAACTCATGGGCCGCAAGCAGCCCATGATGAACGCGCTGGCCCGTCTGGGCGGCATGACGCCCGGCGAGCTGCCCAAGAGCGTGGCCGCGTTTGGCATCACGGGCGGCATCGGCCAACTCTTCTCCACCCACCCGCCGATTGAAGAGCGCATCGCCGCGCTGCAAAACAGCCAGGGCTGAGTCTGGGGGCGGCTATGTCAATCGCCCATATCGCACCGCGTAGCCGGGGCGTGTTGCGGTTGCATGGATGGTTGCTCATGGCCTGGGCAGTCAGCGTAGGGTTTGCGACCAGTGCCGCGCTGTTGCATGCCGGTGCTGTGCATTCCCTGGCCCTGCGCTACACGCTGGGTGCAGGGGCGGTGTACTTCCTGGGCTTCGTTCTCGGCGGCTGGTGGTATGCCAAATGGTGGAATGCCCAGCGTGGCCTGACCGCAGACATGCCACAGCATGCCAACACCGCAGAAGTGCTGGAATACCAACAAACCGAAGAGGCTGCGCGCAAGAAATTCGAGTGGTTCGACTGGGTTGGTGATTTTGGTTCTCTGGGGGACGATCCCCTCAGCGCTGTGCTGGCCGTGTTGATGCTCCTGGGTCTGGCCGTCATCCTGTTGCTGCTGATGGGTTACCTGCCGGTCATTGCGACCGACGCCTTTGCCAGTTTTCTGGCAGAGGTGGTGCTGGAGTTCGTGATCGGCGCGATCATTGCACGCCGGGTCCTCAAGCCCCGTGCGCTCGAAGACTACTGGGGCATCATGTTGCGCAAAACGTGGTTGGCCGGTGTGCTGCTGATGGTGGTGTGTGGCGTCGTGGGCTACGTGATTCAGTCCCTGAACCCGGATGCGCTCACGCTGTTTCAGGTGTTCCGCTAGAGCGCAGCCACGGTCAGAACTCCGTCACCACGGTGGCACCAGCCACCTCGAACTTGTCCATGTTCATGAGCGCATCAATCGACTGGGCGAGGCTGATTCGTTGCCCTACCAGTTTCTCGGGCGCCAGCTTGCCCGATAGCATCATCGCCAGCATGGCATCGTAGCGGTAGGCCTGCATGCCGTGGCTGCCCAGGATTTCCAGCTCGTGGGCAATGACCTTGGCCATGGGGACTGCAGGTGTGGTGTGCTCGCCCAGCATCAGCCCTACCTGGATGTGCTTGCCGCGCTTGCGCAGGTTGCTGATGGAGTTGAAGCAGGTGGTGGGATGTCCCAGGGCGTCCAGCGACACGTGTACGCCGCCTTGGCTGATGTCGCGTACGGCTTCGACCACGCAGGCGACCTGCGTGGCGTTCACCGTGGCAACGGCCCCCAGCGCGCGGGCCAGTTGCAGTTTGTCGTCGGAAATGTCGATGGCAATGACGTTGGCACCCACGGCGTTGGCAATCATGATCGCCGACAGGCCCACACCGCCGCAGCCGTGCACGGCCACCCACTGTCCGGCCGATGTCTTGCCCTGGTCGACGACCGCACGAAATGAGGTGGCGAAACGGCAACCCAGGCTGGCTGCAGTGGCGAAATCCAGGGTGTCGGGCAGTGCCACCAGGTTGATGTCGGCCTGGTCGATGGCCACGTACTCGGCAAACGAACCCCAATGGGTAAAGCCTGGTTGAAACTGGTGGTCGCACACCTGGTGGTGTCCCGCATGGCATTCGGGGCAATGGCCGCAAGCCGCGACGAACGGCACCGTGACGCGATCGCCCCGCTTCCATTGCTTCACGTCCTTGCCTACCGCCTGGACGATGCCCGCAAACTCATGGCCCGGAACGTGGGGAAGGCGAATGTCCGAGTCATGGCCCACCCAGCCATGCCAGTCGCTGCGGCAGACGCCCGTGGCCATCACCTGGATGACCACCCCATGGTTTTGCGGCGAAGGGTCAGGCACCTGCCGGAGTTGGGGCGGTGCGGAAAAGGCTTCGTAAACCACTGCTTTCATGAAAATCCTTGGCGCTGAATGGGTCCGTCAGTATAGAAATTACCGATGAATACCTTCTCTGTTTTGAGCGAGGCTAAGAAGTTGAACACATGGCCAGTGCAAGCGCCTCAGCCACCTTGATGCCGTCCACCCCCGCCGACAAAATACCGCCCGCATACGAGGCACCCTCTCCCGCCGGGTACAGACCGCGCACGTTGGTGCTTTGCAGATCTTCGCCACGCGGCATCTTGATGGGGCTGGAGGTGCGGGTTTCCACACCGGTCAGCACCGCATCGGCCATGTCAAAGCCCTTGATCTTCTTGCCAAACACAGGCAGTGCCTCGCGCAGCGCGGCAATGGCATAGCCGGGCAGGCTGGGGGCCAGGTCGCCCAGCTTTACGCCGGGTTTGTACGAGGGGGTGACGCTGCCAAACGCGGTGGAAGGTTTGGCCGCGATGAAGTCGCCCACCAACTGGCCCGGCGCTTCGTAGGTGCCGCCGCCCAGCGTGTAGGCACCACTCTCCAGTTGGCGCTGGAAGGCAATGCCGGACATGGGGTGCGCGGCCTTGGGGTCCCGGGCCTTCATGGCCGCCGCTTCGGCCGCGTAGCGCTGGCCTTTCTCTTCACCAAAGGCGTGCACAAAGGCGGTCACATCGTCCGGGTAGTCGGGCGGGTCTATGCCCACCACCATGCCCGCATTGGCATTGCGCTCGTTGCGCGAATACTGGCTCATGCCGTTGGTAACCACGCGGCCCGGTTCGCTGGTGGCCGCCACCACGGTGCCACCCGGGCACATGCAGAAGCTGTAGACCGCACGCCCATTCGCTGCGTGGTGCACCAGCTTGTAGTCGGCCGCGCCCAGCAGGGGATGGCCCGCATGGCGACCCCAGCGCGCGCGGTCGATCACGCCCTGCGGATGTTCGATGCGAAAGCCCACCGAGAACGGCTTGGCCTGCATGGCCACGCCGCGCTCGTAGAGCATGGCAAAGGTGTCGCGTGAGCTGTGGCCCAGTGCCATCACCACGTGGCTGGCAGGCAGCACGTAGCGGCTGCCGTTTTGAAGGTTTTCGATCTCTAGCCCGCGGAGGGATTGCACGGACAGCTCCTGATTTAGTAGCACGTCGGTGACGCGTTGCTCAAAGCGTATCTCGCCACCCAGCGCAATGATCTGCTCGCGTATGCCTTCCACCACCTTCACCAGCTTGAAGGTGCCGATGTGCGGGTGCGCCTCGTAGAGGATCTCGGCCGGGGCGCCGTGCTGCACAAACTCGTGCATCACTTTGCGGCCCAAAAAGCGCGGGTCCTTGATCTGGCTGTAGAGCTTGCCGTCGGAGAACGTTCCGGCGCCGCCTTCTCCAAACTGCACATTGCTCTCGGGGTTCAGCGTCTTTTTGCGCCACAGGCCCCAGGTGTCCTTGGTGCGCTCACGCACCGGTTTCCCACGCTCCAGCACGATGGGCCTGAAGCCCATTTGCGCCAGCACCAGCGCCGCAAACATGCCGCAGGGCCCAAAACCCACAACGACCGGGCGCTCTGGCAGGTTGTTGGGTGCCTGCGCGACAAAGCGGTAAGCCATGTCGGGCGTGGCGCTGATGTGCGGGTGATTCGGGAAGCGAGCCAGCAGCGGGGCCTCCTGCGCGGAATCGACCAGCGTGATGTCCACGATGTAGACCGCCAGCAGGTCCGCCTTGCGCGCATCAAAGCTGCGTTTGAACACGTGCAGGTCGGCAATGGCCGCGACATCCATGCCCAGCGCCTGGGCGCACAGGCGTTTCAGCGCGTCAATCGGGTGCGCCACGGGCGCGCGGTCGGCGTCGGTCTCGGTCGGGGCATCCGCGGCACGGCGCGCTTCCACGGGCAGGGCGGACAGGGGGAGTTTGAGTTCAGTCAGGCGAATCATGGGGTGGGCTCGTGGTTATCAAGCAGACCGCAATTTTAAATGCGGTGCCGGTGTGGCGTGTCCAGGCACGTTGATTGCTTGGGTATTCATGTGCCAAGCCATTCCTACTCCTACACCCTGGGTCCCCGCACCTACGGCTTTCGCGATCTCAAAGACCTGATGGCCAAGGCCACGCCGCTGCGCTCGGGCGACGTGTTGGCGGGCGTGGCGGCGCACAGCGCCGAAGAGCGGGCCGTGGCCCAGATGGCGCTGGCGGAGGTGCCGCTGCGCCGGTTCCTGAGCGAGGCCCTGGTGCCATACGAAGCGGACGAGGTTACGCGCCTCATCCTGGACAGCCACGACGCCGCGGCCTTTGCCCTGGTGAGTCACCTGACGGTGGGGGATTTTCGCAACTGGTTGCTCAGCGACGCGGTGGACAGCGCCACGCTGTCCGCGCTGGCACCGGGTATCACACCGGAGATGGCGGCCGCGGTCAGCAAGCTCATGCGCAACCAGGATCTGATTCTGGTGGCCAAAAAATGCCGCGTGGTCACCGCATTCCGCAATACCCTGGGCCTGGCCGGGCGCATGGCCACCCGGCTACAGCCCAACCACCCCACCGACGACACCACAGGCATTGCTGCCAGCCTGCTGGACGGCCTGCTGTACGGCAGTGGGGACGCGGTCATCGGCATCAACCCCGCCACCGACAACGTGACCCAGGTGGTCAAGTTGGTGCACATGATGGACGACATCATCAGCCGGTACGACATTCCCACCCAGTCCTGCGTGCTGACGCATGTGACCAACTCCATGCAGGCCATTGAACGCGGCGCGCCGGTGGATCTGGTGTTCCAGTCCATCGGCGGCACCGAGGCCACCAACAGTAGCTTTGGCCTGAACCTGGCGCTGCTGGCCGAGGCGCGCAGTGCGGCCTTGTCGCTACAGCGCGGCACGGTGGGCGACAACGTCATGTATTTTGAGACCGGGCAGGGCAGCGCCCTGTCGGCCAATGCGCACTATGGCATGGACCAGCAGACCTGCGAGGCCCGTGCCTACGCGGTGGCGCGCCACTACAAGCCGCTGCTGGTCAACACCGTGGTGGGCTTCATTGGCCCGGAGTACCTGTTTGACGGCAAACAAATCATCCGCGCCGGGCTGGAAGACCACTTTTGCGCCAAGCTGCTGGGCCTGCCCATGGGTTGCGACGTCTGCTACACCAACCACGCCGAGGCGGACCAGAACGACATGGACGTGCTACTGACCCTGCTGGGGGCCGCGGGCTGCAACTTCGTGATGGGCATTCCGGGGTCGGACGACATCATGCTGAACTACCAGACGACCTCGTTCCACGACGCGCTCTACGCCCGCCGGGTGCTGGGCCTGCGGCCCGCGCCCGAATTCGAGGCCTGGCTGCAGCGCATGCAAATCTTCAGCGAGGCGGGTCCGGCCTTTGCCCTGCACCCCACGCTGCCCCCGGCGTTCCACAAAGCCCTGCTGCAACTGGCCTGAGCCCTATGAGTGAAACCCCGTCCCCCGTGACCGCCAATCCCTGGTCGGTGCTGCGCCAGTTCACCGATGCGCGCATTGCGCTGGGGCGTTCGGGTGTGAGCCTGCCGACCGGTGCACACCTGGCCTTCCAGCTGGCCCATGCCCGTGCGCGTGACGCCGTGCACCGCGGGCTGGACGTGCCCCTCCTGGCCGATGCGCTGGCCGCGGCCTGGCCCGATGCACCGCCGCCCTGTGTGCTGCTGCATAGCGCGGCCATCGATCGCAACCACTACCTGCAGCGCCCGGACCTGGGGCGCCGTCTGGATGCGGCCTCTCTGGACTTGCTGTCGCAGCTGTACCGGCCCGCGCCTGCGGATGACGTGCTGCAGGACCGCCCCTATGACCTGGCCTTTGTGGTGGCGGACGGTCTTTCCGCCTTGGCCATCGAGCAGAACGCTGCCCCGTTTTTGCAGGCCTTGCACCGTCGCATGGAGGGCGAGGGCTGGCGCGTGGCGCCGCTGTGTATCGCCCAGCAGTCCCGTGTGGCCATTGGCGATGAGATCGGGCAGGCGCTGGGTGCCAAGGCCGTGGTGGTGTTGATTGGCGAGCGCCCGGGCCTGAGTTCGCCGGACAGCATGGGCCTGTACCTGACCTGGATGCCGCGCCTGGGGCTGACCGATGCCAGCCGCAACTGCATCTCCAACGTGCGCCCCGCGGGGCTGGCGTATGAGGAAGCCGCCTTCAAGTTGCGCTACCTGCTGACCCAGGCACGCCAGCGCCAGCTCTCGGGCGTGGACCTCAAGGACGAGACAGACGGCGGCGCGCGGGTGCAGGTCGCAGCGCAGGGCAATTTCCTGCTGCGCTAAGCCCGCGTGGCATTGGGGTTGCGGCAGACGTAAGATGCCGCCGTAACTGCCACCGGAGCCTGCGTATGTGCCGCAACATCAAGACCCTGTTCAACTTTGAACCGCCCGCCACCGAGCTGGAAATCCGCGATGCATCCCTGCAGTTTGTGCGCAAGCTCAGTGGTTTCAATGTGCCTTCACAGGCCAATGCCGAGGCGTTCAATCTGGCCGTGGAACAGGTGGCGGACGTGGCGCGCACGCTAATCGCCTCGCTGGTTACCAGTGCGGAACCGCGCAACCGCGAGGTGGAGGCGGCCCGGGCCAAAGCCCGCTCTGCCGCGCGCTTTGGCGGTGCCTGAGTTACTGGAGCTTGGCGTCAGACGCCGCCACTTGCTGGATCAGGTAGGCGTCAAACTTCTCTTCCGACCAGCGCATCACCTGGATGCTGAGGCTGGGGTCCTGGGTTGAGGTGAACACCAGGTAATTGAACGGCTGGGCCTGCGCGGCGTTGCCGTCCGGCTCCAGGGAGCCTTCGTCGGACTCTTTGTCGTTGTAGCGGTACACCACGCCGTCCAGGGTCAGCTCGCCTTTTTCATCGTCTTCCACGGCGTCCAGAAACTTGCGCGGGCGGTCCACCAGTTTGCGCAGGTTGACCCGCTTGAGCATGACTTCTACCTTGGGCGGTTTGGCCGACAGGTCGGCATAGACCAGTTGCTCCTGGCCATCGGCAGAACTGCCGAGGATTTGGTACCAGACGCCATCGTCGCTGCGCACGGGGTGGACATGGGCCACCTTGAGGGTGCTTGCCGCATTGCCACCGACCGCCGGCAGGGCCAACGTGGCACCCGCTTTGAGGTTGGGCGCGTCACCGGCATCCAGTGCATGGGCAGGCATCAAGGCGGCCATTCCCAGTGCGGCGGCAACCATCCAGCGGGTAGTGAATGTGGTCATGTGGGAAGAAATCCTTCTACAGAGAGATAACGTTCACCCGTATCGTAGTTGAATCCCAGCACCGTGGCACCGGCCGGAATTCCAGGCAGCTTTTGCGCGATGGCGGCGAGCGTGGCGCCGCTGGAGATACCCACCAGCAGGCCTTCTTCCCGTGCGCTGCGGCGCCCATATTCGCGGGCGGCCTCGGCTTCCACCTGGATGACGCCATCGAGGAGCTCGGTCTTCAGGTTCTTGGGGACGAAACCCGCGCCGATGCCCTGGATGGGGTGGGGCGAGGGCGCACCGCCACTGATCACGGGCGACGCGCTGGGTTCCACCGCAAACACTTTCAGCTTGGGCCACTTGGCCTTGAGTGCCTGGGCCACACCGCTCAGGTGACCGCCGGTGCCTACGCCGGTGATGATGACGTCCACGCCCTGGGGGAAGTCATTGGAGATTTCCAGCGCCGTGGTGCGCACATGCACGTCGATGTTGGCCGGGTTTTCAAACTGCTGCGGAATCCAGGCGCCCGGCGTTTGCTCAGCCAGTTCCTGGGCGCGGGCAATGGCGCCCTTCATGCCTTTTTCGCGCGGGGTCAGGTCAAAGGTGGCGCCATAGGCCAACATGAGGCGGCGGCGTTCGATGGACATGCTGTCGGGCATGACCAAGATCAGCTTGTAGCCCTTGACAGCAGCCACCAGCGCCAAGCCCACGCCGGTGTTGCCCGAGGTGGGCTCGATGATGGTGGCGCCGGGCTTCAGGGCGCCGCGTTTCTCGGCGTCTTCCACCATGGCCAGGGCAATCCGGTCTTTGATCGAGCCGCCGGGGTTGCTGCGCTCGCTCTTCACATACACGTGGTGCGTGTTGCCAAACAGCTTGTTGATGCGGATATGGGGGGTGTTGCCGATGGTTTGCAGGACGTTGTCGAAAGCCATGAGGGGTCTCCGGAGTGGGAAAGGAACGCAAGCATTCTCTGCCAAATGCATGACCGGCGAACGACAGTTTGGGCATATGGATATGCCCCGTGCGCGCAGGACCGATAATCGGGGGGTGAAGCCCGCCAGACCACCGCTGGTGCAATCTGGGAAACCAGGCACTGGAGGAACGTCCGGACTGCATAGGGCAGCGTAGCAGTTAACGACTGTCCACTGACAAGCTGTGCACGCAAGTGCATGGCCCTAAGGTGAGGATTAGAGCAACAGAGACGAGCCGCTTTAGTGCGGGTGAAACGGGCAATCTCTACGCGCAGCAATACCAAGTAGGCCAACGTTGACGGGGCCCCCGGAGTTGGCGGGTAGGTAGCATCGAGCCGTTTGGGTGACCAGCGGCCCAGAGTAATGGTGGTCACATGGGGGGAAACCCCCGTGCACAGAATCCGGCTTATCGGTGGGCTTCACACTTTTTTTGTTGTATGGTTGGGTCTTCACAGTCATTGGGAGATGGGACCATGCGACCGATTCTTGAACTGTTGGAAAAACACGGTGGCTCCATCTGGAGCCTGAGCCCCGAGGACAGCGTGTACAACGCCCTCGAAATGCTGGCCGATTGCAATGTGGGGGCCCTGATGGTGATGGAGGGCGACAAGCTGGTGGGCGTGTTCTCCGAACGTGACTACACCCGCAAAATTGCCCTGGCGGGCCGATCCTCCAAAGACACCAAGGTGCGCGACATCATGACCGCCCAGGTGCTCACGGTTACCCCCCGAACCTCCACTGACGACTGCATGACGCTCATGAGCCAGAAGAAGATCCGCCACTTGCCCGTGGTGGACGGCAGCAAGGTGCTGGGCATGATCTCGATCCGTGACCTGATGGACAACATCATCAAGGACCGCGAGCTCACCATCAGCCAGCTGCAGAACTACATTTCTTCCTAAAACTTCTCGTAGCCGGCCAGAAAGCGCCACTGGCCCACGGGCACATCGGCGATCGTGACCCGTCCCAGGCGGATGCGGCGTATGGCCAGAATTTCCAGCTTCGCCTCGGCACAGAGATAAGCCACCAGACCCGGGTGTGAGCCCTTGATGGCAAAGCGCAAGCGGCTCATTTCGGGTGTGCTGCTGTTCACACTCACTTTGACAGGCGGGAGGTTGTTGCGTTCGTCCTTCAGCGCGTAAGCAATGGGCTTGAGTGCGTCGGGCGCGACCTCGCCCTTCACCTCCACCAGAAACTCGTGCTCCATGGTGCCCATGTCTTCGGTCAGCTTGCGCGTGGTGCGCCAGTCCTGGGTGAACACTACCAGGCCCGTGGCACCGGTTTCGAGTTCGACATCGGCTTCCAGGTGGTTGAAATGGCGCTTCAGCACCGGGGTGGTGGTAGGGTCGTGTTGCCAGTGGGTTTGCGGGGTCAGCAGGCTGCGTGCGTCGGGCGTGGCCTTGCGTCCGCGTGCGGGAGGCAGCTCCTCCGTGCCGTCGGTGTAGCCGGCTGGCTTGTTGAGCAGCAAAGTCACATCGCTGAGGTTCAGCAGGCTGGCTTCCGGGTCCAGGGTGACGGCCTCATGGCCCACCCGGTGGGCGGGCTCTTCCACCACGACGCCATTCACGCGTACCCAGCCGCCCTCGATGTACTGCTCCGCTTCTTTGCGGGAGCATTCCTTGATCGCCATGACACGCTTGGACAGACGCTCGCCAGTCGTGGCCGCCGGCGCAGCCTCTGTCACGGTTTCCTTGCGCGGTTTGCGAAAGCGCGGCTTTTTGGTCGAGGGGGCTGGCCCGGGTGCCGCGGCCACCGGGCTGGGTCTGGGTGCCACAGGTGCCGGTGCCACTACCGTGCGCGGCGGTTTGACGGGCTTGCGCAGCGTGGGGCGTGGGGGTTTGGAGTCCGAGGTGCTCATGGCTGGCCTTCTTGGTTTTTTGGGGCTCCCGGATTGTCCAGGGCGTAAATGCGCTCCACATGCGCCAGCAACGAGCGCTTGGCCACGGGCCAGATGCGCGGGTCTACGTCGTCATAGGCCAGCGGCAGCCAGTCGTCCAGACTGCCCAGCGGATGGGCCTTCATTACGGCGGCAATCTTGGCCTCGCGCGCCAGGCGGTGGGCTTTCAGCTTGGCAATCGCCTCCAGCGCACCGTCGATCACATGGCCATGCGCCGGCAGGATGTACTGCACGCCCAGTTCGGTGCAGGCCGCGGTCAACGCGTCCAGCGAATCCAGGTAATCGCGCATGTTGCCATCGGGCGGGTCGATCACCGTGGTGCTGCCGTTGAGGATGTGGTCGCCGCTGAACAGCAGGCCATCTTCTTCGAGCAGCAGGCAGATGTGGTTGGCCGCATGGCCGGGCGTATAAATCACCTGCAGCGTGTGCACGGGTTTCAATGCACTTTGCACGTCAAGCCTCGGCAGCATATGCGCAAGCAGCTCCTGATTTAATAGCGGACGGTCCGGGGTGAAGTCGCTGGCTGCGCGCGCCGTGGGGGCAGACGGGAGCCCCAGAATAGGCGGGCCGCCCTGGCAGAGGGCCTGCAGCGGTGCTGCACCCGGCGAATGGTCGGGGTGGGAATGGGTGCAGACGATGCGCAGGATATTGCCGCCGCTGCCGTCTTCAAACGCCGCGGCCTGCCACAGGCGCTGCAAATGGTCGGCATCGGCCGGGCCGGGGTCGATCACGGTAAAGCCGGTGGCCGGTTCGCCCACCAGGTAGCTGTTGGTGCCGGGGCCAGTCATCACGCCCGGATTCGGGGCGGTCAGGCGCAGCACGTTGCGCAGCAAGGGCACGGGGCGGTCGGTTTGCCAAGCGTCGATCAGCGAGGCGGCTGCGGGAAGAGTATCCGCAGACAGGATGTGGGTGGGTCTAGCCATGCGCTGGATGGTACGGCCAAACGCGGATAATTCGGCCATGCGAATTCCGTTCACCAAAATGCAGGGCGCGGGCAACGACTTTGTCGTGCTCGACGAAACGCGTGGCCGCCTGGGCCTCACCGAGGCCCACTACCGCTTTCTGGGCGACCGCCACTTTGGCGTGGGTGCCGACCAGATCCTCACGGTGCGCCCCTCGCCGGCGGAGGGCATCGACTTCGAATACGTCATCCACAACGCCGACGGCAACGAGGTGGAGCAGTGCGGCAACGGCTCGCGTTGCTTTGCCCGCTTTGTGCACGACAAGGGCCTGACCACCAAGGACCGCATCCGCGTGCAGACCATGAAGGGCGTGATCGAACCGCGCCTGAACGCCGATGGCCGCGTCACCGTAGACATGGGCGCCCCCGTGTTCACGCCCGCCGAGATTCCGTTTGATGACAACGGTCTGACGTTGCAGTCCATGGGTACATGGGGAAATTGGCCGCTAGCCCTCGTGGATAGCGCGCAGGCAGCTCCTCTTTTGGTAGCAACGGTATCCATGGGCAACCCCCATGCGGTAACGCTGGTGGACAACGTGGACACCGCCGCCGTGGCGACGCTGGGCCCGGCCGTGCAGGCCAGCCCGCGCTTCCCGCAAGGCGTGAACGTGGGCTTTCTGCAGGTGGTGGACCGCAGCCATGTGCGCCTGCGCGTGTATGAGCGCGGCGTGGGCGAAACCCTGGCCTGTGGCACGGGTGCCTGTGCGGCCGTGGTTTCCGGCATTCGCCTGGGCCTGCTGGACGCCCGCGTGGAGGTGCAAACCCATGGCGGCGTGCTCACCATCGAATGGGCCGGCGGCGACGCCTCGGTGTTCATGACCGGCCCCGCCACCACCGTGTTCCACGGCGAAATTGACCTTCCTGAATAACCCCAACGATCGCACCATGACTACACCCGTGAACCAGGCCCTGGCCAACCCCATTACCGAAGACGACATCGCCAATTACCTGGCCAACACGCCCGACTTCTTCCAGCGCCATGCAGAGCTGCTGGCCACGGTGCAGTTCACCAGCCCGCACAGCCACCGCGCGGTGAGCCTGCAGGAGCGCCAGGCCGAGATGCTGCGCGAGAAGATCAAGCTGCTGGAGCAGCGCATCATGGAAATGATCCGCAACGGCAACGAGAACGTCATGCTGTCGGACAAGATCCTGCGTTGGGCGCGCACGCTGTTTCTCACCACGGATGTGCAAACCCTGCCCGCTCAAATCGTGCAGGAAATCCAGGACCAGTTCGCCGTGCCCCAGGTGGGTTTGCGTGTGTGGGATGTGGCGGCGCCATACGCAGGTCTGCCCTTTGCCCAAGGTGTGAGCGACGACGCCAAGGTGTTCGCCGCCTCGCTGGCCGAGCCCTTCTGCGGTCTGAACACCGGCTTTGAAGCCGTGGGCTGGCTGGAGGATGCGGCCCACGTCAGCTCGCTGGCGCTGATTCCCCTGCGCGGTGAGAGCGGCGTGTTTGGCCTGCTGGTGCTGGCCTCCAGCGACGCGCACCGCTTCAACAGCGGCATGGGCACCGACTTCCTGGCCCGCATTGGCGACTTAGCCAGCGCGGCCCTTTCGCGCCTGCGCTAAGCCCCTCTGGCCGTGCACACGGATGATGCCTCGCTGGTTGAAAAATACCTGGAGTACGTCCGTGTAGAAAAGCGCCTGGCGGCGCGCACGGTGGAGCTGTACGCGCTGGACCTGGGCAAGCTCAGCGCCAACGCGGCCAAGGTGCCCGTGGCCCTGGTCGAGGTGAAAAACAACCACATCCGCCGCTGGGTGGCGCAGATGCACAGCGGCGGTCGCAGCGGCCGTGGCATTGCGCTCATCCTCTCAGGCTGGCGCGGTTTCTACACCTGGCTGGGCCGGCAGGGCCTGGTGAACAGCAACCCGGTGCAGGACGTGCGCTCCCCCAAGGCCCCCAAACCCCTGCCCAAGGCGCTGGCCGTGGACGACGCGGTGCAGTTTGCCGACTTTGAGAGCGATGACAACGCCTGGCTGGAAGCGCGCGACGCGGCCATGGTGGAGCTGCTCTATGGCAGCGGCCTGCGTGTGGGTGAACTGGTGGGGCTGGACGTGGTGGCCGGCAAGGACGCCAAAGGCTGGGTGGACCTGCAGGCCGCCGAGGCCCATGTGCTGGGCAAGGGCAGCAAGCGCCGCACCGTGCCGGTGGGCCACACCGCGCTGGAGGCGCTGGCACGTTGGCTGGAACTGCGCGGCCCGCTGGGCACGGCCACCGGGGCGCCTACGGCCGCCACGCAGGCCGATGCCGCCGCTTTATTTACCGGGCGCAATGGCACGCGGCTGACTGCCCAGAGCGTCTGGCAGCGCTTGAAGCGCCGCAGCCAGCTCGCCGGGCTCAACACTCCGGTGCATCCCCACATGCTGCGCCATTCGTTTGCCAGCCACGTGCTGCAAAGCAGTGGCGACCTGCGTGCCGTGCAGGAGCTGCTGGGCCACGCCAACATCACCACTACGCAGGTCTACACGCGGCTGGACTTCCAGCATCTGGCCAAAGCCTATGACGCGGCCCACCCGCGCGCGAAGTTGAAAAAGGGGTCCTAACTCCTCTTCGCTTGCCGAGTCTCCGAGCCTGTGGAGAGGGCCTGCGGGCGGCCTCATACTGCCCAACGCGCAGAAATCGGCCGCCCGCGGGCCCACTCCACAGGCGGCGCGCTCGCAAGCGACAATACCCGGCTATGAAAACCATTCGTCTGCGCGCCGGCAAAGAGCGCTCCCTGTTGCGCCGCCACCCCTGGATATTCGAGTCCGCCATCGCCAAGGGCGGCGGCGACAGTGGCGAGACCGTGCGCGTGGAATCGGTGGAGGGCCAGTTTCTGGGCTGGGCGGCCTTCAGTCCGCAGTCCAAGATCCGCGCCCGGGTCTGGAGTTTTGACGAAGCCCAACGTATCGATGCTAGCTTTTTCATAGCTGCTTGCGAAGCGTCTGTGGGGGCTAGAGCCCGATTTGATATAAAAAGCGACGGCGTGCGCCTGGTCCATGGCGAGTCCGATGGCCTGCCCGGTTTGATCGTGGACCGCTACGGCGACACGCTGGTGGCCCAGTTCACCTCGGCCGGCGTGGAGAAGTGGAAGGACGTGATTGCCGACGCACTCTTGGCTGCTACGGGCCTGACCAAACTCTATGAGCGTTCTGATGCCAGCAGCCGTGCCCTGGAAGGCCTGCCTGAAGCCACGGGCTGGCTGCGCGGCGAGGGGCCCACGGACCTGGTGCTGCAGGAGCACGAGTGGAAGCTGGCCCTGTCCATCGCCGAGGGCCACAAAACCGGCTTCTACCTGGACCAGCGCGACAGCCGCAAGCGTTTTGCCGACGCCACGCGTCGCCTGGGCTTCCAGCGCGTGCTCAATTGCTATTGCTACACAGGGGGGTTCACCGTAGCGGCCCTGTCCGGCGGGGCGGGGCATGTCACCTCCATTGACTCCAGTGGCCCAGCGATTGAAAAGGCCGCCGCCAACGTGGCGCTCAATGGCTTTGAGGCCAGCCGTGCCACCTTCATGGACGCCGACGTGAACGCCAGCCTGCGGGCGTTTGGGGCCGAGGGCCGCACCTTTGACGCCATCATCCTGGACCCACCCAAGTTTGCGCCCACCGTGGCCCATGCCGAGCGCGCGGCGCGTGCCTACAAGGACATCAACCGTCTCGCGTTCAAGCTGTTGGAGCCCGGCGGCGTGCTGTTCACCTACAGCTGCTCGGGCGGTATCAGTGCCGACCTGTTCCACAAAATCATTGCCGGGGCCGGCTCGGATGCCGGGGTGGACGGCTATATCACGGAGCGCATGGGCGGTGCCCCCGACCATCCCATGACCATTGCCTTCCCGGAGGGGGAGTACCTCAAAGGCCTGGTAGTGATGCGGCGCGCCCTGTAACCCTATCAACACCGGGCCCTGCCAAACTTTGAATTGCTGACTACACTTCGCAGTTGTCTTCTTTTTGCACTGCACCATTTTTGGATTGAACGATGAGCCTGATTCCCGCCACCATCCTGACCGGCTTCCTCGGTTCCGGTAAAACCACGCTTTTGAAGCGCGTGCTGGCCGAAGCCCATGGCCAGAAGATCGCCGTCATCGAAAACGAGTTCGGTGAAGAGAACATCGACAGCGACATCCTGGTCAGCGAGACCACCGAGCAGATCATCCAGATGAGCAACGGCTGCGTTTGCTGCACCATCCGTGAAGACCTGCGAACCACCCTGAAAGACCTGGCCGAGAAGAAGCGCAAGGGCGAACTCGACTTTGAGCGCGTGGTGATCGAAACCACCGGTGTGGCCGACCCCGGCCCGGTGGCGCAGACCTTTTTTATGGATGACGAGATTGCCGAAACCTACCTGCTGGACTCCATCCTGACGCTGGTGGATGCCAAGCATGCCGACCAGCAGCTCAATGACCGCCAGGAGGCGCGCCGCCAGATCGGATTTGCCGACCAGATATTCATCAGCAAGTCGGATCTGGTGTCCAAGGAAGAGCTCGATGCCCTGACGCATCGCATCAAGCACATGAACCCGCGTGCGCCACAAAAGGCGGTGCACTTTGGCGATGTGTCGCTGAAGGAGGTGTTTGACCTGCGCGGCTTTAACCTGAATGCCAAACTGGACATCGACCCCGACTTCCTCAAGGACGACGACCACGACCATGGACACCACCATGATCATGATCATGGCGAGCACTGCGACCACCCCTCGCACCAGCACGACCATGGTCATGACCATGCGCACCACCATCACCACGATGACGATGTGAAGAGCTTTGTCTTCAAGTCCGACCGGCCTTTCGATCCGGCCAAGCTGGAAGATTTTCTGGGCGCCGTGGTCAATATCTATGGCCCGCGCATGCTGCGCTACAAGGGGGTGCTCTATATGAAGGGCACCGAGCGCAAGGTGATCTTCCAGGGCGTGCACCAGCTCATGGGCAGCGATTTGGGGCCTGCCTGGGCTGAGGGCGAGCAGAAGTCCAGCAAAATGGTCTTCATCGGCATTGATCTGCCCAAAGACATATTCCTGCAGGGCATGGAGCAATCCTTGGTCTGATTCTCAAATGTTTGTCTCGCTTTTGCAACTGATGGGTTTCCCGATGGGGAAACCTGTACACTCGCGCGCCGAAGAAACCCCCGTTTCACTGTCTGCAAAGGCGGCGAGAGGGGTTGCAGCCACCAGGGACCATGCGCAGGCGAGTACTGCCAGGAGACAAGAAGTGAAAGCGAATTCCGGGAAAGATACCAAAGCCAAAGCCGTCAAAGCTAAGGACGCCAAAGCCAAGGTCAGCGCAAAACCCAGTGCCAAAGCACCTGCCAAGCCGGCAGTGAAGGCGTCCGCGAAGGTTGCGGCCAAGCCCGCAGCCAAGGCCGCGCCCAAAGCTGTGGCCAAGCCAGCTGCCAAAATGGTGAAGGCCAACAAGCCTGTGGCCAAGGCCCCCGTGAAAGCGGCCGCCAAGACCCCAGCGAAAACAGTGGCCAAGGCCGCTGCCAAACCTGTTGCGAAGGTGGCCCCCAAGGCCGCGCCCAAGCCAGCAGTTAAAATCAAGGCACCTGCCGAGAAGCCGGTGGCCAAGTCTGTCGCCAAGGCGCCGACGCCTGTTGCCAGCAAGCCCACTGCCGCCAAAGCGGCTGCTGTGGTGGCCGTGGCGCCAGTGCCCGCGGTCCCTGCGAAATCAGGACGCCCGTCTTCCCGGTTGGCGCAACTCACCGTGCCATCCATGGCGCAATCTGTGGCATCCACAGCCGCCAAAGCCACTTACACCCTTACCATGTCCTCCCCCGTGATTGCTCCCGTTATCCCGTCCATTGCCAAGAAGGACGCCAAGCTTGCCAACAACTGGAAGTCCAAGCCTGCTGCTGAGTTGACCGATGCTGAGTTGTTGGCCATGCCCGACTCCGAGTACATGAACGATGTGCAGCTGGCTGCATTCCGCCTCAAACTCTCCATCCTCAAGCGCGACATCCTGAACAGCGCCGGTGAAACCACCGAACATTTGCGTGAAGACACTTCCGTGGTGCCTGATCCCGCAGACCGCGCCACCATTGAGGAAGAGCACGCTCTGGAACTGCGCACGCGTGACCGCGAACGCAAGTTGCTGAAGAAAATCGAGCAGTCCATCGCGCGCATTGATGCGGGCGACTATGGCTACTGCGACGAAACGGGCGAACCCATTGGTGTGGGCCGTCTGCTGGCGCGTCCTACGGCAACGCTGTCGCTCGAAGCACAGCAGCGCCGTGAGCTCAAGCAGAAGATGTTTGGCGACTGATCACGCCAGCGCTGAACCAGCCCTTTTCATTACTCTATGGCGACCAAAGACGATCGACCCGGTTTGTTGTCCAAGGTGGCGATGTTTGTCCGCAACCCGACCAAAGACTGGTCGGAACTGGACCGAACCGAGCCAGAGCAGGAAAGTGGCTATGACAAGCAGGCCCTGAAGGCCATGATCGAACGCAAGCGGCAAAACGATTTTGTTCGCAAGCGCGAATTCGACCAGTTGCGCAAGCTGCGCAACCGTGATCCGTCTGCCGCCGCAGGGCTGGCACGCCCCTCGTTTTTCCAGACCAGTATTCCCACCGATCCGGATGGCCGCGCCGTCACGTTGAAGAAAATCGACGAGATCGAGGCACAGATGTCCAAGCAGTGGTGGAAGGGCAAGCAGGATGCTGCCGCCTCTGCGGCCAATGGCGTCTCTGCCGTTCCAGACGCTGGCGCTTCTGCTGACCTGTCCTTGCCCATGCAGCCGCATCCGGGGTCTGCGCCCACGGTGCCTGCCACACTGTCGTCCCATTTTGAGGCCACAGAGTCTTCGGACCTCGGATCCAACCCGCCCAGCGGCCAGCTTTCGGAGTACGCCCCGACCGAAATGGGGGCGGGCATGCCACCTCCCATGTCGTCCCATGTACCCCTGCATGCGGTGCCTCGCACGCGGACTCCGATGCCCATGCCACCGGCGGGGCAGGGTTTGACCGGGGATGAAAACTCGGACCTGTCGTTCTCCACGTCCAAGCTGTTTGCCATTGAGGTGGATGACATGGCGACCGATCCCGAGCTGGAAGAGGCGGCCATCCGCTTCGCCAATGGGGACGATGGCGGTGCAGAAAGCGGGTTGCTGATGGCCTTGCGCGGCAATGCACCGGTGCCGGACGTGGCTTTGTCGTGGGCCGCCGCGTTGCTGGATTTGTACCGGGCGACCAACAACCGCGAGCGCTTCGATTGGGCGGTGGTGGAGTTTGCCCAATGGTGGGGTACGGCCATTCCCAGTTGGGAATCTTTGCCAAGTGCCACGCAGAACGCGAGCCTTACGTCGTCAGCCCCCTTGGCTGCATCACCGGCCGATGCCCAGGTCGATGCCATCTGGCATAGTCCTGCAGAGCTCACCGTACAGGCCATGGAAGATCTGCGCGATGCCATGTCCTTCCAGCCGCCGCCCTGGGTCATAGGCTGGTCCCGCCTGACACGTATCGATCCCCAGGCCATGCCTTTGTTGGGGGGGCTCTTTGCCAGCCTCTGTGACGAACCGGTATCGCTGGGCTTCAGTGGTGCCGATAGTCTGGTTCAAGCCTTGCGTAGCATCACGCCTTCCGGCGATCGCAGCGTAGACGCAGACTGGTGGGGGGTACGCCTGAACGCATTGCGCGCGATGGAAATGCTCGACGAATTTGAGTTGGTCGCGCTGGACTATTGCGTGACGTATGAGGTCTCTCCGCCGGCATGGGAGCCCGCACAGTGCACCTACGCGGCAGTGGGCGGTAGTTCTTCCGCTGGCAGCCCTGCTGCACCGGACGGCGGGCGTGGCTTTGAGGCCGCGACCGTCCCCATGGGCCTGGACAACCCGCAGGTTGCCGGGCTGGAGCTGCGCGGCGATGTGCTGGGCGATGCGACGCAGGCCTTGGCAGGGCTGGATGCTGCCCGCGAAGACGGCGGCCGTATTGCGGTGTCCTGCCGGCATCTGATCCGCGTAGACTTTTCGGCCGCGGGCAGTATTCTCAATTGGGTGGCCATGCGCGAGTCGGAGGGCTGCCTTGTGCAGTTCCAGGACGTACACCGTTTGGTGGCCGCCTTTTTCAACGTCATCGGCATCAATGAGCATGCCCGTGTCATCCCACGCGCCATTTGAGTAAGGGCCGTGGCTGCTGCTGCGGCTTGAAATTGGCGCCAACCACCGCATGTCAGACAGCATGGAACAATTTCACGGCACCACCATCATCAGCGTTCGCCGCAAAACTCCGCAGGGCGACCAGGTCGCCATCGGCGGGGATGGGCAAGTCACCTTGGGCAATATCGTCGTCAAGGGCTCAGCCCGCAAGGTGCGCAAGCTGCACCATGGCAAGGTGTTGGCGGGTTTTGCCGGTGCCACGGCCGATGCCTTCACTCTTTTTGAGCGCTTCGAGGCCAAGCTGGACAAGCACCAGGGGCACTTGGTACGCGCAGCCATCGAACTGACTAAAGACTGGCGCACCGACCGTGTATTGCGCCGCTTGGAGGCCATGCTGGCCGTGGCTGACAAGGACGCGTCCCTGATCATCACCGGCAATGGGGACGTCCTGGAGCCCGAGAACGGTATTGTGACCATTGGTTCGGGTGGCGCCTACGCGCAAGCGTCTGCGGTGGCGCTGCTGCAGCACACCGAAATGCCCGCCGCAGACATCGTGAAACGCTCGCTGGAAATTGCCGGCGAGTTGTGCATCTACACCAATATGCACCACACCATTGAAACGCTTTGAGACCATGCATTCCCTTTCTCCCCAAGACATCGTTGCCGAACTTGATAAACACATCGTTGGGCAGGCTCAGGCCAAACGCGCCGTGGCTATTGCCCTGCGCAATCGCTGGCGCCGGCAGATGGTGGATGTTGCGCTGCGCAGCGAAATCACGCCCAAGAACATCTTGATGATTGGTCCCACCGGTGTGGGCAAGACTGAGATCGCCCGTCGCCTGGCGCGCCTGGCGGATGCTCCCTTCATCAAGGTGGAGGCCACCAAGTTCACCGAGGTGGGCTATGTGGGCAAGGACGTGGATTCCATCATTCGTGACCTCGCGGACATTGCCGTCAAGCAAACCCGCGAAGGCGAAAAAGCCAAGGTGCGCGAACGCGCTGCGGACGCGGCGGAGGAGCGCATTCTGGACATCCTGGTGCCACCGCCACGCACGGAATTTGGTTTCGCGGCGGCTGCGGATGCACCGGAAAGCACTGCTCGTCAGACCTTTCGTAAAAAGCTGCGCGAGGGTGCTCTGGCGGACCGTGAGATTGAAATTGACGTAGTGGCCCCCGCGCCCCAGCTGGAGGTCATGGGGCCGGCCGGCATGGAGGAAATGACCGAGCAGTTGCGTGGCATGTTTGGGCAGTTGGGTCAGAACAAACGGCAGACCCGCAAACTGAAAATCAGCGAAGCCCAGAAGCTGCTCGTAGACGAAGAAGCGGCCAAGCTCGTCAACGAAGATGACATCAAGAGCCAAGCCCTGCACTTGCTGGAGCAAAGCGGCATTGTGTTCATTGACGAGATCGACAAGGTGACATCTCGCAGCGAAGGCAGCGGTGCCGAAGTCTCGCGGCAGGGCGTGCAGCGGGACTTGTTGCCGCTGGTGGAGGGCACCACGGTGTCCACCAAATATGGCATGGTGAAGACCGACCACATTCTGTTTGTCGCCTCTGGCGCATTCCACCTGAGCAAGCCCAGTGACCTGATTCCGGAGCTGCAAGGCCGGTTTCCGATTCGCGTGGAATTGCAGTCCCTCTCGGTGCAGGACTTTGAAGCCATCCTTACACAAACCCATGCCTCGCTGGTCAAGCAATACCAGGCACTGCTGGCAACCGAGCAAGTCACCTTGTCCTTCACGCCCGAGGGCATCACACGTCTGGCGCAGATCGCCTTCGAGGTGAACGAGCGCACGGAAAACATCGGTGCCCGGCGCCTGTCTACGGTGATGGAGCGTCTGCTCGATGAAGTAAGCTTTGACGCAGTGGCATTGGCCGGGCAAACCGTGGTGGTGGACGCAACGTATGTGGATGCCCGTTTGGGCGAGCTCAGCCAGAACGAGGATCTTTCGCGTTACATCCTGTAACCCCTGTCGGACGGGCGGTATTCGACTCGGCGCTTCAAGCATCACTTTCATAAGGTGCGCTAAGTGCTTAATTTAGAACGATTTTCAGGCGTTCGTCGCCTGCGAAATCGCTTCTAAGTCCTTGATTTCATTGGAAAAAATTCGCGCAAGCCCTCTTGCGAACATGGCTTTTGCTGATACAGTGCAAAAAAGTGCAATTTAGTGGTGAAAAGTGCCGCGTAATTGCTATTTCAAGCTGTCACAGTAGAAAAAGGGTGTTGTAGCGTGTTTCAAGGGGCTTCGTCTCTCAGTCTGGATGCGAAAGGTCGGTTGTCAGTACCGACCCGGCATCGTGACGTCTTGAGCGCGACGGCGGCCGGCCAACTCACGATCACCAAACACCCCCACGGTTGCCTGATGGTGTTCCCCCGCCCCGAGTGGGAGAAGTTCCGTGAGCGCATTGCGGCCCTGCCCATGTCGGCCCAGTGGTGGAAGCGCATCTTCCTGGGCAACGCCATGGATGTGGAAATGGACGCCACCGGGCGTGTGCTCGTGTCTCCAGAACTGCGTGAGGCGGCAGGCATCGCCAAAGACACCATGCTGCTGGGCATGGGCAACCACTTTGAGCTGTGGGACAAGGCCACCTACGACGCCCAAGAGGCCAAGGCCATGCAGGGCGAGATGCCCGATGTCTTCAAAGACTTTTCTTTCTAAGGTGTGACGGTGGAAGCTCCTTGGACCCACACCACCGTCTTGTTGAACGAAGCAGTAGACGCATTGTTCAGCAACGACGGGCAGGCCTATGCGGGTGCGGCCGATGGCACCTATGTGGATGCCACCTTTGGTCGGGGCGGTCATTCGCGCAGCATTCTCGGGCGCCTGAGCCCTGCAGGCCGTCTGGTGGCCTTTGACCGCGACCCCGATGCCGTGGCGCAGGCTGCGAGCATCACCGACCCCCGTTTCTCGATCCGCCACGAAGGCTTCTCCCATTTGGGGGAGTTGCCCGCGGCCAGCCTGGCTGGCGTGCTGATGGACCTGGGCGTGAGCTCCCCCCAAATCGACAACCCACAGCGGGGCTTCAGCTTCCGCTTTGAAGGTCCTCTGGATATGCGCATGGACACCACGCGCGGTGAGAGTGTGGCCCAGTGGCTGGCAACGGCCGAGATCAATCAAATCGCGGAGGTGATACGTGAATATGGTGAAGAACGGTTTGCTGGGCCAATTGCAAAGGCGATTGCTGCTCGCCGACAGGAACGGGGGCCAATTTCAACCACCTCCGAGCTGGCCCAACTCGTGGCTGACACGGTCAAAACCCGCGAGCAGGGCCAGAACCCTGCAACGCGCACATTTCAGGCTCTTCGGATTTTCATCAACGCCGAGCTTGAGGAGTTGCAACAAGCGCTAGACGCCAGCCTGGACGTGCTGGAAGTGGGGGGGCGCCTGGCAGTCATCAGTTTCCATTCGCTGGAAGACCGCATCGTCAAGCAGTTCATCGCCAAGCACTCCAAGGAAGAGTACGACCGCCGTGCACCGTTTGCCGTGCCCAAGGTCATGAAGCTCAAGGCGCTGGACCGTATCAAGCCCAGTGCCGCCGAGGTGGCGGGCAACCCCCGTTCGCGCAGTGCCATCTTGCGCGTGGCGCAAAGGATGGCGGCATGATGCGCATCAACCTGGTGCTGGTGCTGGCCGTGGTGGCCAGCGCTTTGTATTTGGTGGGCGTGCAGTACGAGTCACGTCGCGTGTTCACTGAGCTGGACAAATCCCGCGCTGACGCGCGCCGCCTGGAGACAGAGTACGGCCGCCTGCAGGTGGAAAAGCGCGAGCAGGCGACCTCCGCCCGCGTGGAGCGCCTGGCGCGCGAGAAGCTGCAAATGCGCCAGGTAACCCCCGCCATCACCAGCTATGTGACCTACAGCGCTCCCGAAGCGGCAGCCAGTGTGGCAACCAATGCAACCGCCGGGCAGGGCAGCAAATGACACGCCGCGGGATCCAGTACACCTCCAGCCCCTTGTTGGCCAGCCGCACGCCGGTGTGGCGCAGCAAGTTTGTGGTGGGTGCGATTGCGCTGGGCTTCTCGGGGCTGGTGGCGCGTGCGGCCTATATCCAGGTGTTTGCCAATGACTTCTTCCAGCGCCAGGGCGAGGTGCGGTTTGCCCGCACCATCGACTTGCCTGCCAACCGCGGTCGCATTCTGGACCGCAATGGCCTGATCCTAGGCTCCAGCGTACCCGCACCCAGCATCTGGGCTATCCCTGAGGACGTGGAGCTGGAAAAGGGCCAACTGGCCCAACTGGCCAAGCTGCTGGAAATGCCCGTGGCTGATGTGTCCAAGAAGCTCGACGATGAGGACAAATCTTTCGTCTGGCTCAAGCGGCAGGTGGACGCCGACGTCGCCAAAAAAATTGCTGACCTCAACATCAAGGGCATTTACCAGCGCAAGGAATACAAGCGCCAGTACCCTGAGGGCGAGTCCGCCGCCCACATTGTGGGCTTCACCAATGTGGAGGACAACGGCCAAGAGGGCGTGGAACTTATGTTCAACAAGGAGCTGCTGGGCCGCCCCGGCATGCGCCATGTGATCAAGGACCGCCTGGGCCGCGCCGTGGAAGACGTGGGTGAGGTGGTGCAGCCCGTGGCGGGGCGCGATCTGCAGCTCAGCATCGACAGCAAGATCCAGTTCTTTGCCTACCAGAAGTTGCGTGACTCGGTGTTGAGCAACAAGGCCAAGGCTGGCAGCGTCGTGGTGATGGATGCGATCACGGGGGAGGTGCTGGCCCTGGCCAACTACCCCAGCTACACGCCCGACAAGCGCCAGAACCTGACCGGGGCGCAGCTGCGCAACCGCGCGCTGACCGACACGTTTGAGCCCGGCTCGGTCATGAAGCCCTTCACCGTGGGTCTGGCCTTGGAAACCGGACGCGTCAAACCTTCCACCATCATCGACACCGCACCAGGCTCCGTCACCATCACAGGAGCGACCATCCATGATTCACACCCGCATGGCGCGCTGACGGTCGAACAGGTGATCCAGGTGTCCAGCAACGTGGGTACCACCAAGATCGCCATGCAGATGCCCGCCAGCGAGATGTGGCAAACCTTCTCCGCGGCCGGTTTTGGCCAAAAACCGCAGATCGAATTTCCGGGTGCGGTTTCCGGCCGTCTGCGCCCCTACAAATCGTGGCGCCCCATCGAGCAGGCCACCATCTCCTATGGCTACGGCATGTCGGCCTCGTTGTTCCAGATGGTGCGTTCCTACACCGTGTTTTCGCACGGGGGCAACATCATTCCGGCTACCCTGCTCAAGACCAGCGAGCCCGCAGTGGGCGTGCCCGTGTTCTCGGAGCAGACTGCAGCCAAGATTCGCCACATGCTGCAAATGGCAGCCGGCCCTGGCGGGACCGGCCCCAAGGCGCAGACCATTGGGTACTCGGTCGGCGGCAAGTCCGGCACGGCCTACAAGCAGGTGGGCAAGGGCTACGGCACCGATGGCAACCGCAAATACCGCAGCTGGTTCGTGGGTATGGCGCCCATCGACCAGCCGCGTGTGATTGTGGGCGTGATGCTGGACGAGCCCAGCAATGGCAAGTACTTCGGTGGCGATGTGGCGGCTCCCGTCTTCAGCGAAACGGTGCAGCAGACCCTGCGCATGTTGGGTGTGCAACCGGACATGGCCGTGCGCCCGCAAATCCAGGCCGACACCGTGGAGGAGAGCTTCTGATGCACACGCTCAGCACGCCTCTGGATGCGGTGCAATGGCTGCGCAGCCAGGGTTGCACGGCCCTGGCTTCCGACAGCCGCGCCGTGACCGGGGGTGATGCCTTTATTGCATGGCCGGGCGCTGCCGTGGATGCGCGCCGCTTTGTGCCGCAAGCGCTGACCCAAGGCGCGCTGGCGTGTTTGGTCGAGCAAGACGGTGCCACTGCGTTTGACCTGCCGACCGATGCGGTGGGCAGCTATGCAGGCCTGAAAGCCGACACCGGCGCCATCGCCTCGGCGTTTTATGACGAGCCTTCGCAGGCTCTCGCCATGGTGGCGATTACTGGCACCAATGGCAAGACCAGCACCGCCTGGTGGTTGGCCCAGGCCTTGTCGGCGCTGCCGTCCGGCCAGGCACTGCCTTGCGGCGTGATCGGCACATTGGGTGTGGGTCGCCCCCCCCACGTGGAGTCCACCGGACTGACTACCCCTGACCCGGTGTTGTTGCAGAAAACCCTGCGCCGGTTTGTGGACGATGGGTTGCGTGCCTGTGCGATCGAGGCTTCGTCCATCGGCATTGAGGAGCATCGCCTGCAGGGCATGGCGGTGCGCGTAGCCGTGCTCACCAATTTCACCCAAGACCACCTGGACTACCACGGAAGCATGCAGACTTACTGGCAGGCCAAGCGCAAGCTGTTTGCGTGGCACGGCCTGGCGCATGCGGTGCTCAACATCGATGACCCACAGGGCCTGCTGCTGGCCGATGAGCTGGCGGACAGCGCACTGGACGTATGGACCACCTCGGTGCAACAGTCCGCGCGCCTGCAGGCGCGCAACGTGCGCCACAACGCGCAGGGCATGGTGTTTGATGTGGTGGAGGGGGCCCAAACCTGCACACTGCAGTCCCAGGCCGTGGGCCTCTACAACGTTTCGAATTTGTTGGGCGTCATCGCGACCATGCGCTGCCTGGGTGTGGCGCTGGACGCCGCCGTCCAGGCGTGTGCGACGCTGCAACCTGTGCCCGGGCGCATGGAATGCCTAGGCGGGGCGCATGCCCCTCTGGTCGCAGTGGACTATGCACACACCCCCGATGCACTGGGCCAGGCCCTGCTGGCGCTGCGCCCGATTGCACGGGAACGCGGTGGTCAGCTCTGGTGCGTGTTTGGTTGTGGCGGCGATCGCGATGCGTCCAAGCGGCCCCTGATGGGCGCCATTGCTGTGCAGCAGGCGGACCGTGTCGTGGTCACCAGCGATAACCCGCGCAGCGAGAAGCCGGAAACCATCCTCTCCCAAATCTTGCTGGGCATGGTCGAGGCCAAGGGGGTGGATGTGGAAGTGGACCGTGCCCAGGCGATTCGCCAGGCGGTGCTGGGTGCACAGCCCCAGGACGTGATCTTGGTCGCCGGCAAGGGCCATGAAGCCACACAGGACATTGCCGGTACCAAGCACGCGTTTTCCGATCGAGCCCATGTGGCCGCAGCGCTGGAGGCGCGCGTATGAGCGACATGATGACGCTGGCCCAATTGGCTGCTTGGACGGGTGGAAAGGTTGTGGGCGATGCCAGCACCACGATCCAGCGTGTGCACACCGACACCCGCACGCTGGCGCCCGGCGACTTGTTTGTGGCACTGCGCGGCGAGCGCTTTGATGCGAACGATTTTCTACAGGACGCCCAAACCCAGGGTGCGGCAGCGGTGCTGTGCCATGCGGGCCTGGACGCAGCCGCCTACCCCGCCGGTCTGCCCCGTGTGGAAGTGGCTGACACCAAGACCGCTCTGGGCCAACTGGCTACCCAGTGGCGAGCCCAATTCAGCTTGCCCGTGATTGCCGTGACCGGTAGCAACGGCAAGACCACCGTGACCCAAATGCTGGCCAGCATCCTGGATGCCCACGCACCCAACGGTGCGGCCCTGGCGACCAAGGGCAATTTCAACAACGACATTGGCGTTCCCCTGACGTTGCTGCGCTTGCGCGCCGAGCACCGCATCGCCGTGGTCGAGCTGGGCATGAACCACCGCGGCGAGATCCCGGTGCTGGCGGCCATGGTGCAACCCACCGTGGCGCTGGTGAACAACGCCCAACGCGAACACCTGGAGTTCATGCAAACCGTGGAAGCCGTGGCTTGGGAAAACGGGTCGGTGATTCAGTCGCTGCCCACCGACGGCACGGCGGTGTTCCCCGCTGATGACGCCTTTACCCCGCTGTGGCAGGGGCTGGCAGGTGTGCGCGCCAGCAGCCAGTTTGCCGTCGACGCGCCCACCGCCCAGGTGGTGGGTCAGCAGGCCCAGTGGCTAGCAGGCGCCTGGCAGGTGCAGGCCAGCGCACCGCAGGGTGCCTTGCACTACCGGTTGGCGATTGCAGGCCGCCACAACGTGAAAAATTCGTTGGCTGCTGCCGCCTGCGCGTTGGCGGCCGGTGTGCCCGTGGCCGCGGTGGAGCAGGGGCTAAATGCCTTTCTCCCGGTCAAGGGGCGTTGCCGTGCCATGCAGCTGTCCGCGGCATCCGTGGACGCCACGCTGGTCGACGACACCTACAACGCCAACCCCGATTCCGTGCGTGCCGCTATCGACGTGCTGGCTGACCTGCCGGGCCCGCGCCTGCTGGTGCTGGGCGACATGGGCGAGGTGGGCGAGCAGGGCCCCGAATTCCATGCCGAAGCCGGCGCCTACGCCCAGGCCCGCGGCATCGACCATGTGCTGGTGCTGGGCGCGCTCAGCGTGCATGTGGTGCAGACCTGTGCCGTAGCCCGCCATTTCAACGACGTACACGAGCTCAACGATTCCGCACTGGCCCTGTTGCCCCGCGTGGCCAGCGTGCTGGTCAAGGGCTCACGCTTCATGCGCATGGAGCGCGTGGTCGAGGCGCTCTCGGCTCCCCCTGTTTCCCCGGAGGTCGCATCCCATGTGGCCTGATCTGTTTGGAGAGTTTTCATGCTGCTGAGCCTGGCCCAATGGCTGCAAAGCCTGTCGCCCGAGTTCGGGTTTTTCCGCGTGTTCCAGTACCTCACCTTCCGTGCGGTCATGGCTGCTCTGACGGCGCTGTTGATCGGTCTGGCGGCAGGTCCACTGGTGATCCGCCGTCTGCGCGAGCTCAAGATCGGCCAGCCGATTCGCGGCTATGGCATGGAAACCCACCTAAGCAAGAGTGGCACGCCCACTATGGGCGGGGTACTGATCCTGCTGGCCATTGCCACTTCCACCTTGCTGTGGGCTGATCTGTCCAACCGCTTTGTCTGGATTGTGTTGTTGGTCACCCTGGGTTTTGGGGCCATTGGCTGGGCCGACGACTGGCGCAAGGTGGTGCACAAGGATCCCGAGGGTATGCGCTCGCGCGAGAAGTATTTCTGGCAATCGCTGATCGGCCTGCTGGCAGCGCTGTACCTGGTGTTCAGCATTTCCGAGAGTTCCAACCTGCGTGTGATCGAGCTCTTCTTCAACTGGGTGCGCTCGGGTTTTGACGTGAACCTGCCGCCCAAGGCCGGTCTCTTGCTGCCCTTCATCAAGGAGGTGAGCTACCCACTGGGCGTGCTCGGCTTTGTGGTGCTGACCTACCTGGTGATTGTCGGCTCCAGCAATGCGGTGAACCTGACCGACGGTCTGGACGGCCTGGCCATCATGCCGGTGGTGATGGTGGGCTCGGCGCTGGGCGTCTTTGCCTATGTGACCGGCAGTGTGGTGTATTCCAAGTACCTGTTCTTTCCCTATATCCCCGGCTCGGGTGAACTGCTGATTTTCTGCTCGGCCATGGCCGGTGCCGGCCTGGCCTTCCTGTGGTTCAACACCCACCCGGCCCAGGTGTTCATGGGCGATGTGGGCGCGCTGGCCCTGGGGGGCGCTTTGGGCACCATCGCCATCATCGTGCGCCAGGAAATCGTGCTGGCCATCATGGGCGGCGTATTTGTGGCCGAGGCCCTGTCGGTGATGTTGCAGGTCACCTGGTTCAAGTACACGAAGAAGAAATTTGGCGAAGGCCGCCGCCTGCTGAAGATGGCGCCGCTGCATCACCACTTTGAAAAATCGGGGTGGAAAGAAACCCAGGTGGTGGTCCGCTTCTGGATCATCACCATGCTGCTGTGCCTGGTGGGCCTGTCCACCCTGAAACTGCGATGAACGAACACGAAGAGCACCTCCCCGGCGAACACCCCGCAGCGTCCATTCCGGACGGCGGGGTGCAGCCGTCTGCGCCTGAGGCGCAGGCCGTGGAGCCCCTCGAGCATGACGTGTCGGCGGTGCTGCCAGACGTGCCCGAGGATCTGCCGCTGGCGGATGCCGTGGCAGAAGCGGATCTCGAGCGGCCTGCAGAGCCGGCTCCCGTCCCCAAGGACGCACGCAGCCTGCCCACCACCTTGACCGCGGCGGCCGATGCAGCGGCCTTTGTCGCACAGATCTTTGCTGACACCCAGGCCGAGAAGGCCGAACCCGTGGTGCAGGCCGATGAGGCCCCGGCCGTGGCCGAGGACGCTGCAGAGGCCGAGCCACAGGCCGAAATGCCCTTTGAACCCCTGGTGGGCCAGAATATTCTGATCCTGGGCCTGGGCGCCTCCGGCCTGGCCATGGCCCGCTGGTGCGCACGTACCGGTGCGGCCCAGATCACCGTGGCGGACACCCGCATGGCGCCGCCCCAATTGGCCACGCTGCAACAGGAACTGCCGCAGGTGCGCTTTGTGCCGGGCGCCTTCAGTGCCGCGCTGGTAGAGGGCCAGAACTTGAGCGCCGTGTACCGTTCGCCGGGTTTGAGTCCTGCGGAAATCGCTCCTGTTTTGGTAGCGGCTGGTGCAGAGGGTGTGAGGGCTGGTGGCGAATTGGATCTGTATGCGATGGCGCTGCAGGCGCTGCGCACGGCCCGTGCCTACGTCCCCGCCGTGCTGGCCATCACCGGCACCAATGGTAAAACCACGGTCACCTCGTTGACCGGCCAGCTGGTGGAGCACGCGGGCAAGCGCGTGGCTGTCGCCGGCAACATCGGCCCCACGCTGCTGGACACGTTGGGCGGCCATCTGGATGCCAATACCCTGCCCGAGGTCTGGGTTCTGGAGCTCTCCAGCTTCCAGCTCGACGGTGTGGTGGGTTTTGAGCCCACGGCCGCTATAGTGCTCAACGTCACGCAGGACCACCTGGACTGGCACGGCAGCATGCAAGCCTATGCTGCTGCCAAGGCGCGCATCTTCGGCCAGGGCTTGATGGTGCTGAACCGTGATGACGCCACCGTGATGGCCATGTTGCCCGAACCCGTGCGCGTGAAGCTGCAGCGCCCCCAGGAACGTGCCCATGCCACCTTTGGCAGCGACATGCCGCAGCGCCCCGGTGACTTTGGCCTGGAAGAGGTCAACGGCATGGTCTGGCTGGTGCGTGCGCTGGAAGCCGACGAGACGCGCAAGAAGCGCCGTGATGATGTGGAAGAGCTGCATATCCAGCGCCTGATGCCGGCCGACGCGCTGCGCATCCGCGGCCGCCACAACGCCAGCAACGCGCTGGCCGCGCTGGCGCTGTGCGCCGCAGCGGGCTGCGCGCTGGGCCCCATCCTGTTTGGCCTGCGCGAGTACCGTGGTGAGCCGCATCGCGTCGAGCCCGTGGGCATCCTCAACGAGGTCGAATTCTTTGACGACAGCAAGGGCACCAACGTGGGCGCCACCGTGGCCGCCCTGCAGGGTCTGGGTGCCGACCGCAAGGTTGTGGTGATCCTGGGCGGCGAGGGCAAGGGCCAGGACTTCACGCCGCTGGCCGCGCCCATTGCCCGCTATGTGCGCGCCGTGGTGCTCATCGGCCGCGACGCGCCGCTGATCCGCGAGGCCATTGCCTCGGCCGAGGTGCCGCTGCTGGATGCCGATTCGATGGAGTCGGCCGTGGCCCTGGCCAACACGCGTGCCCATGCGGGCGATGCGGTGCTCATGTCGCCGGCCTGCGCCAGCTTTGACATGTTCAAGAACTACGAACACCGCGCCCAGGTCTTCTGCGACGCGGTGCGCGCCCTGGCCCTGGCCAATGGGGTGGACATGGAGCACAGGGCATGAGCGCGCTGCGCCAACGTCTGGCCGGCTGGTTCGGCGCGGAAGCCGAAGCCTCGACCGGGGCACTGCCCGTGCGCCTGGGCGGGCGCGGCTCGTTTGCCGCTACAAGCCCCACGCCCGCGCAGGTGAAGGGCTTTGACCAGCCGCTGGTCTGGGTCACCGTGGCGCTGCTGATGTGGGGGCTGGTGATGGTGTATTCGGCATCGATTGCCATGCCGGACAACCCCAAGTTCGCGCTCTATGCCCACACCCACTTTCTGACGCGCCACGTGGTTTCTCTGGTGGTGGCGTTTGTGGCGGCGCTGATTGCGTTCCAGATTCCATTGCAAACCTGGGAGAAGTACGCCCCCTGGCTGTTCGTGCTGTCGCTGGTGTTGCTGATTGCCGTGCTGGTGCCTTTCATTGGCCGCGGTGTGAACGGCGCGCGCCGCTGGATCTCGCTGGGCATCATGAACTTCCAGCCCTCCGAACTGGCGAAGTTTGCCGTGCTGCTGTACGCGGCCGACTACATGGTGCGCAAGATGGAGGTGAAAGAACGCTTCTTCCGCGCTGTAGCCCCCATGGCGCTGGCCGTGGCCATCATCGGCCTGCTGCTGCTGGCCGAGCCCGACATGGGTGCCTTCATGGTGATTGCTGTGATCGCCATGGGCATCCTGTTCCTGGGGGGCGTCAACGCCCGCATGTTCTTCTTGATTGCGGCGGTCATCGTCGTCGCCTTCGGGCTCATGATTGCACTGTCGGACTGGCGGCGTGAGCGCATCTTTGCCTATCTCAACCCCTGGGACGAGCGTTATTCCATGGGCAAGGGCTACCAGCTCTCGCACTCCTTGATCGCCATCGGACGCGGCGAGATCTTCGGCGTGGGGCTGGGCGGCAGCGTGGAGAAACTGCACTGGCTGCCCGAAGCGCATACCGACTTCTTGCTGGCCGTGATCGGTGAAGAGTTCGGCCTGGTGGGCGTGGTGGTGGTGATCGGCCTGTTTCTCTGGCTGACCCGCCGCATCATGCACATCGGCCGCCAGGCCATTGCGTTGGACCGCGTGTTCGCCGGTCTGGTGGCGCAGGGGGTGGGCATCTGGATGGGCTTTCAGGCCTTCATCAATATGGGCGTAAATCTGGGCGCACTGCCCACCAAGGGCCTGACCCTGCCGCTCATGAGCTATGGCGGCTCGGCCATTCTGCTCAACCTGATTTCGATTGCCGTGGTGCTGCGCGTGGACTACGAGAACCGGCTGCTGATGCACGGAGGCCGTGTATGACACAGAAGTGCGCACTCATCATGGCCGGTGGCACGGGTGGCCACATCTTCCCGGGCCTGGCCGTGGCGCAAGCCCTGTTGGACAAGGGCTGGCGCGTGCACTGGCTGGGCGCGCCCGGCAGCATGGAGAGCCGCATCGTGCCGGCCCGTGGCATTCCGCTGGAGTTGGTGGACTTTGGTGGCGTGCGCGGCAAGGGGCTCAAGACGCTGGCGCTGCTGCCCTTCAAGTTGCTGCGCGCCTTCTGGCAAAGCCTGCAGGTGGTGCGCCGCGTGAAGCCCGATGTGGTGGTGGGCCTGGGGGGCTATATCACCTTCCCCGGCGGCATGATGGGCGTGCTCTGCGGCAAGCCTTTGGTGCTGCACGAACAAAACTCCGTGGCCGGCATGGCCAACAAGGTGCTGGCCGGTGTGGCCGACCGCGTGTTTGCCGCCTTCCCGAAGGTGCTGGCCAAGGCCGAGTGGGTGGGCAACCCGCTGCGCACAGAATTCCTGAACCAGCCCGCACCCGAAGCCCGCTTTGCTGGCCGCACTGGTCCGCTCAATGTCTTGGTGGTCGGCGGCAGCCTGGGCGCACGTGCGCTCAATACCGTCGTGCCGCAGGCCCTCGCGCTGATTCCCGAGGCCCAGCGCCCGGTCGTGACGCACCAGGCCGGCGAGAAGCAGATCGACGAACTGCGCGCCAACTATGCCGCCGCTGGCGTGCAGGCCACGCTCACGCCGTTTATCGACAACACGGCCCAGGCCTTTGCCGATGCCGACCTGGTGATCTGCCGCGCCGGCGCCAGCACCGTGACTGAAATTGCAGCGGTGGGTGCTGCGGCGGTGTTTGTGCCCTTCCCTGCCGCGGTGGACGACCACCAGACCTTCAATGCCCGCTTCCTGGTCGATCAGGGCGGCGGCTGGTTGCTGCCCCAGGCGGATATGACGCCCGAGGTGCTGGCAAAATTGCTACAAAAAACAGAGCGCCCCGCACTGATTCAACGGGGGCTGGAAGCCAAAAAGATGCAAAAACTCCAAGCCACCGAAGCGGTGGTGGCAGCCTGCGAGGAGCTTGCCACATGAAGCACGCGATCAAGCACATCCATTTCGTCGGCGTGGGCGGCTCCGGCATGTCTGGCATTGCCGAGGTACTCAGCAACCTGGGCTACAGCATCTCGGGCTCCGACCTGGCGGACAACGCCACCACGCAGCGCCTGGCGGCCCTGGGTATTCGCACCTATGTGGGCCATACGGCCGACAACGTGGCAGGCGCCGATGCGGTGGTCACCTCCACGGCGGTGCAGTCCGACAACCCTGAAGTCATTCGTGCCCGCGAGATGAAGATCCCCATCGTGCCGCGTGCACTGATGCTGGCCGAACTCATGCGCTTGAAGCAAGGCATTGCCATTGCTGGCACCCATGGCAAGACCACCACCACCAGCCTGGTGGCCAGCGTGCTGGCCGAGGCCGGGCTGGACCCCACCTTTGTCATCGGCGGCCGCCTCAACAGCGCAGGCGCCAATGCGCGCCTGGGCAGCGGCGACCACATCGTGGTGGAGGCGGATGAGTCTGACGCGTCCTTCCTGAACCTGTTGCCGGTGATGGCCGTGGTGACCAACATCGACGCGGACCACATGGAAACCTACGGGCACGACTTCGGCAAGCTCAAGAAAGCCTTTGTCGACTTCCTGCACCGCATGCCCTTCTACGGCACGGCCATCCTCTGCACCGATGACGCGGCCGTGCGCGAGATCTGCGAGCAGGTGACCTGCCCGATTACCAGCTATGGCTTCAACGACGAGGCACAAGTGCGTGCCACCAACGTGCGCGCTGTGGGCGGCCAGATGCACTTCACCGTGCAGCGCCGCAACGGCGTGGTGCTGCCCGACCTGGACGTGGTGCTCAACCTGCCCGGCTTGCACAACGTGCTCAACGCGCTGTCGGCCATTGCCGTGGCGGTGGAGCTCAACATTGCAGACGCCGCCGTGGTCAAGGCGCTGGCGGAGTTCAAGGGTGTGGGTCGCCGCTTCCAGCGCTATGGCGACCTGGCCCTACCGCAAGGTGGCACGGTCACTGTCATCGACGACTACGGCCACCACCCTGTGGAAATGGCCGCCACGCTGGCCGCCGCGCGTGGCGCCTTCCCCGGCCGCCGCCTGGTACTGGCCTTCCAGCCGCATCGCTACACGCGCACGCGCGACTGCTTTGAAGACTTTGTGAAGGTGATTGGCGCAGGCGCCGACTCCGTGCTGCTGGCCGAGGTGTATGCCGCGGGCGAGGCGCCCATCGTGGCTGCAGACGGCCGTTCGCTGGCACGTGCGCTGCGCATTGGCGGCAAGGTGGAGCCCATCTTTGTGGACGACATTGCCGACATGCCGCAGGCCGCAATCGACAACGCGCGCGACGGTGATGTGCTGATGTGCATGGGCGCCGGGTCGATTGGCGCGGTCCCCGGGAAGATTGCCGACATGCTACAAAAACAGGAGCTGCTTGCGCAGCGTGGATGAGGGCTATGAGCCAATTTGATGTAAAAACACTCGGAAAAGTCGCGGTGCTCATGGGCGGTTCCTCGGCAGAGCGCGAGGTGTCGCTCATGTCGGGCGGCGGTGTGCTCAAGGCATTGCTGTCCAAGGGCGTGGATGCGCATGCCTTCGACCCGTCCCTGCGTCCGCTGGATGAGCTCAAGCGCGAGGGCTTCGACCGTTGCTTCATCGCGCTGCATGGCCGCCATGGCGAAGACGGCACGGTGCAGGGCGCGCTGGAGTTGCTGGGCATTCCCTACACCGGCTCCGGTGTCATGGCCTCGGCCATTTCCATGGACAAGGTCATGACCAAACGCATCTGGCGTTTTGAGGGCCTGTCCACCCCCGCCTGGCAACAGGTCACCAGTGCCGCGCAGACGCATGCCGCCTTTGCGGCCCTGGGCGCCCCGATGATCGTCAAGCCCGCGCGCGAAGGTTCTTCCATCGGTTTCACCAAGGTGCTGAGCGCCGATCAGTGCAATGCGGCCTATGCCTTGGCTTCGCAGCACGACGCCGTGGTGCTGTGCGAACAGTTCATTGCGGGTGACGAGGTGACCTGCCCGATTTGGGGTCCCACCGACGCGCCTGAAGCGCTTCCGGTAATCCGCATCGTTGCGCCGGACGGCAACTACGACTACCAGAACAAGTACTTCACCGATGTGACGCAGTACCTGGTGCCCGCCGAGTTGCCCGCGGGGGAAGAGGACGCCATCCAGGCCATGGTGTGCAAGGCCTACCAGGTACTGGGGTGCCGCGGCTGGGCACGAGCCGACGTGATGATCGATGCGAAGACCCGCACCCCCTACCTGCTGGAGATCAACACCTCGCCCGGCATGACCGGCCACTCGCTGGTGCCCATGTCGGCCCGCGCGGCCGGCATCAGCTATGAAGACCTGTGCGTGCGCCTGCTGCAAAGCACCAACACCGATGGGAAGGCCCACGCGTGAACTCCTCTGTGGCCACACCGCTGGACGTCAAACTCATGAACACCACCGCTGCGGTGCTGTTCCTGGCGTTTGCCGGCCTGGCGTTGGTGGCCACTGGGCGCTGGGTCTCGCGCCTGCCGGTGTTTGACTTGCAGGGGATCAGCGTGACGGGCGACATGAACCACAACAACCCGCTGACCTTGCGCGCCAATGTGGCGCCGGGCCTCTCGGGCACTTTCTTTACCGTGGACCTGGCCCGCGTGCGCGCCGCCTTCGAAGCCGTGCCCTGGGTGCGCCATGCGGTGGTGCGGCGCGAGTTTCCCAACCGCTTGCGCGTGGATCTGCAGGAGCACCAGGCGGTGGCCTATTGGGGCGCCGATGCCGAATTGCGGCTCATCAACAACTACGGCGAGGTGTTCGAGGCCAACGTGGGCGAGGTGGAGCAGGAAGCGCTGCCACGCCTCAACGGCCCCGAGGGGCAGAGCGCCGAGGTGCTGGCGCTGTACCGCGTGCTGGCGCCGCAGTTCGACAAGATGGAGCTGCCCTTGGAGCAGCTGGAGCTGACCGGCCGTGGCAGCTGGCGTGCCCGCCTGGACAGTGGCGCCGTGCTGGAGCTGGGACGTGGCCATGCGGACGAAGTGACCGCCCGCGTGGACCGTTTTTTGAAAACCCTGACGCAGGTCACCACCCGCTATGCACGGCCGCTGACGGCCGTGGAGTCGGCGGACCTGCGGCATGAGAACGGGTATGCCATCCGGCTGCGCGGCGTGACCACGCTGGCAGCGGATGCTCCCAAAAAGTAGCGATAACAGAAGTACCAGGTGTAACTATGGCTAAAGAATACAAAGATCTCGTCGTCGGGCTGGACATCGGAACCGCCAAGGTCATGGCGGTGGTGGCCGAGGTCATGCCCGGTGGTGAACTCAAGCTCGCAGGCTTCGGCGTGGCGCCCAGCAACGGCCTCAAGCGCGGTGTGGTGGTCAACATCGACGCCACGGTGGCCAGCATCCAGCAAGCCCTGAAAGAGGCGGAGCTGATGGCCGACTGCAAGATCACGCGGGTCTACACCGGCATCACAGGCAGCCACATCCGCGGCATCAACAGCAGCGGCATGGTGGCCGTGAAAGACCGCGAAGTAACGCAGGCCGATGTGGCCCGCGTGGTCGAGACCGCCAAGGCCATCAACATCTCGACCGACCAGCGCCTGCTGCTGGTGGAGCCGCAGGAATTCATCATCGACGGCCAGGACGTGCGCGAGCCCATTGGCATGAGCGGCATCCGCCTGGAAGCCAAGGTGCATATCGTGACCGGTGCGCAGAGTGCGGCCGAAAACATCATCAAATGCGTGCGCCGTTGCGGCCTGGAGGTGGAGCAGCTCATGCTGAATCCGCTGGCATCTTCGCTGTCCGTGTTGACCGAGGACGAACGCGAGCTCGGCGTGGCGCTGGTGGACATTGGCGCCGGTACCACCGACGTGGCGATCTTCACCAACGGCGCCATCCGCCATACCGCAGTGATCCCGATTGCCGGTGACCTGATCACCAGCGACATTGCGATGGCGCTGCGCACGCCCACCAAAGACGCCGAGGACATCAAGGTCGAAAGCGGTCACGCCAAGCAGCTGCTGGTGGACCCCGAAACCCAAGTGGAGGTGCCCGGTCTGGGCGACCGCGGTCCGCGCATGCTGAGCCGCCAGGCGCTGGCCGGCGTGATCGAGCCGCGTATCGAGGAAATCTTCAGCCTGGTGAACCAGGTGATGCGCGAGTCGGGCTACGAAGAAGTGTTGTCGTCGGGCATTGTGCTCACAGGTGGCAGCTGCATCATGCCGGGCATGGTCGAGCTGGGCGAGGACATCTTCCTCAAACCCGTGCGCCGCGGCATCCCCAAATACAACAGCGCGTTGGCCGACATGGTGGCGCAGCCCCGTGCGGCCACCGTCATGGGCCTGCTGGAAGAAGCCCGCCTGGCCCGCATGCGCGGCTACAAGGTGGCGCAGAAAGCCGGTTCGATGAAAACAGCATTCGGTTCCGTCAAGGACTGGTTCGTGGGGAACTTCTAACCATGAAACACAGACTTTGGCTCGCACGGGGGAGTCCGCCTTCATAAATGAACACGTACCTCCCAACCCCAGTTTTCACCAGTTTTCATTCATTCAAATAGTTTTTCAGGAGTAACAACATGGCCATCGAAATGATCGAAGAAGAAGCGTTCAACCAAGGCACCCAAATCAAGGTCATCGGTGTGGGCGGTGGCGGCGGCAACGCTGTCGAGCACATGATCCAGACGGCAGTGGGCGGCGTGGAATTCATCTGCGCCAACACGGATGCGCAGGCCCTGTCCCGCAGCACCGCCCACAAGACCATCCAGCTGGGTGGCAGCGGTCTGGGCGCTGGCAGCAAGCCCGACAAGGGCCGCGAGGCCGCCGACCAGGCCGAGGCCGACATCCGCACCGCCATCGAAGGCGCGCACATGCTGTTCATCACCGCCGGCATGGGCGGTGGCACCGGCACCGGCGCTGCGCCCGTGATCGCACGTGTGGCCAAGGAAATGGGCATCCTGACGGTGGGCGTGGTGACCAAGCCCTTCGACTTTGAAGGCGGCCGCCGCATGACCAATGCCGATGCCGGTCTGGCCGAACTGGAAGCCAACGTCGACTCGCTGATTGTGGTGCTGAACGAAAAGCTGCTGGAAGTGCTGGGCGATGACGTCAGCCAGGACGAAGCCTTTGCCCATGCCAACGACGTGCTGAAGAACGCCGTAGGCGGCATTGCCGAAATCATCAACGTTCCCGGCCACGTGAACGTCGACTTCGAAGACGTGCGCACCGTGATGGGCGAGCCTGGCAAGGCCATGATGGGTACCGCCGTGGCCAAGGGGCCGGACCGCGCCCGCATTGCCGCCGAACAGGCCGTGGCCTGCCCGCTGCTCGAAGGTATCGACCTGTCGGGGGCCAAGGGCGTGCTGGTGCTGATCACTGCGGCCAAGGGCAGCCTGAAGCTGTCCGAGTCCAAGCTGGCGATGAACACCATCCGCGCCTACGCATCGCCCGATGCGCACGTGATTTACGGCACCGCCTACGACGACTCGCTGGGCGAGGAAATCCGCGTGACCGTGGTGGCCACCGGTTTGAGCCGCCAGGGCGCGCGTCGCACGGCCCCTCCGCTGCAGGTGCTGCGCACCGGTACCGACAACGTGCCTTTCCATGTGCCCACGCTCAACACCATTGCCCAGCCTTCTGGCGCGGCAACGGCCCTGGGTGGCGCGAGCGCAGGTGTGGCCCAGCCCGATTACGGCAGCATGGCCACTCCCAGCGTATGGCGCACCAACCGCACGCAAGCGGCGGCCAAGGTCGACGCGCTGTCCAGCGGCGGCATGGATGACTACGAAATCCCTGCGTTCCTGCGCAAGCAAGCGGACTGAAGGTGATTTGGCGCCCCGGTAAAATCCAGCCTGTGCTGAAACAACGAACCCTCAAATCCCTGACCCGCGCCGTTGGCGTGGGCCTGCACAGCGGCCAGCGTGTGGAAATCACACTGCGACCTGCGGCGCCGGATACGGGCATCGTGTTTCGCCGGGTGGATTTGCCGAATGCGCCGGACATTGTGGTCTCGGCCGAGGCGGTGACCGACACGCGCCTGGCGTCCACGCTGTCCTGCGGCAATGCCAAGGTGCACACGGTGGAACACCTGATGTCGGCCTGTGCCGGCCTGGGGGTGGACAACCTGTTTGTGGACATCACGGCCGAGGAAATCCCCATCCTCGACGGTTCGGCTGCCTCTTTCGTGTTCCTGCTGCAGAGTGCGGGCATTGAGATGCAGAACGCGCCGCGCCGCTTCATCCGCCTGACCAAGCCGGTGGAAGTGCGCGAGGGCAGTGGCCCTTCTGAGAAATGGGCGCGACTGGACCCGTACCACGGCTACAAGCTGAGCTTCGAGATCGACTTCAACCATCCTGCGGTGGATTCCACCGGCCAGCGCGTGGAGTTTGACCTCAGCACGGGCTCGTATTCGCGCGACATTGCGCGGGCCCGCACCTTTGGCTTCACCAAAGACGTGGAGATGATGCGCTCCAACGGCCTGGCCCTGGGGGGCGGTCTGGACAACGCCATCGTGATGGATGACTACAAGGTGCTCAACGCCGACGGGCTGCGCTACGACGACGAGTTCGTCAAGCACAAGATCCTGGATGCCATGGGCGACCTCTACATCGTGGGCAAGCCCTTGCTGGCCGCCTACAGCGCACGCCGCTCGGGCCATGCGCTGAACAACAAGCTGCTGCGCGAGCTGCAGGCCCATCCCGAATGCTGGGAGGTGGTGACCTTCGAAGACGTGAAGCAGGCCCCCGTGGGCTTTGCCCAGCCCGCCCGGGCTTGGTAAGTACCCGCTCACCATGCTGCTGTTCCGCTGGTTGATCATGCTGTGCCTGTTGGGCGCAGCGGTCTGCTTTGCCTTCTATGTGGGCACCGGGCATCCGCGCTTCAAGCGCTACGGCTGGACAACCCTGAAATGGACCCTGCTGGCCGCAGGGGGATTTTTCACCGTGCTGATTCTGGAGCGGGTTGCATAATACAGCTAGCCGCTTCTGGCCCCGCTGCGAAAGGATTGCCCCATGAACTCCTTGTCTTCGATTGCCCTCTCGGGCATGAACGCGGCCCAAACCAAGCTCGATACCACCGCCCACAACGTGGCCAACCTGGCTACTGAGGGTTTCAAACGCCAGGAAACCGTGCAGACCGAGCAGTCCGGTGGCGGCGTCAAGGCGTCCGTGCGGCGAGCGGAGGCCGCGGGCAATGCGCTGGAGACTGATGTGGTGTCGCAGTTGCAGGCCAAGCACAGCTTCATGGCCAACCTGGCCGTCTTCAAAACCAGCAACAAGATGGCTGGTGCCTTGCTGGACACCAAAGCCTGAACTCCCTCTGCGCCGCAGGGCCAGGCGCTACATGCCGGGTTCGTAGTTGCGCACAATCGCCTCCAGGCGTCCATCCCGCTTGAGTTTGTCCACTGCTGCTTGCAGCTTGCGCACCTTGGCGGGATCGGACTTGAGGCTGAGCGCAAAGTAGTACGCCCCGTCTTCGCTGAGTTTCAACTGCTTGCTCACACTGCTGGCCGGGCGGCCCATGCTGCGCAGGTTCCAGGCCATGCCAATTTCCGTGTCCACCATCGCGTCGACCATGTCGCCCAACAGCATGCGCAGCACTGCAGCGTTGGAGCTTTCCTCAACCAGCGCGGTCGCAGGCACGCCGGCCTGCAGCAGGTCGGCCTGCGCGGCTTCTTCGCGCACCACGCCCACGCGCGAGTTGGCCAGGTCTTTGGGGTCTTTCAGTGCCAGACCGTGCTCGGCCTTGGTATAGATCCAGGTGCTGCGCGGCAGGATGGGGCCCACCCACGCAAACAGGGCTTCACGCGAGGGCTTGCGGGCGGTGGTGTAGAGCACGGTGTTGGGGGTGTTGCTCACGATCTTGTGGGCGCGGGCCCACGGCACGAGGTGCAGGCTGCAGTGCAGCTGCGCGATCTCGCAGGCAGCGCGCAGCACATCCGAAGAGATGCCCTTGACCTCGGCGTTCTCCTGGTAGTTGTAGGGCGGCCATTCTTCGGTATAGGCCACCAGATCGGCGGCGGCTTGCGCCAACAGGGGCGAGATCAGGAGCAGTGCCGTGATGGCGGCACGCAGCCGGATGGCAAGCGCGCGGGGAGCGGTGGTCAGCATGGAACGGCAAAGCGTGTAATTTGTAAAAGTATCTTACAAACCTTGTCTGACACGGCGCTTAGCGGAAACACGGGGTTGTGTGGGGCGCGGTTTATCCCGTTGTCAGTGGCTTCGCCCGGCGCGGTATGACGATTTGCCGTTGCCGCCCAGGCTGTCTGCGGCGGCCAACCTGGCCATGGCCTTGCCCGCGTGCGCGTGGGTGATGGCCAAGCCCAGCGCGTCGGCCGCGTCGGGCCCCGGCAGGCCGGGTAGGCCCAGCAGGCGCTTCACCATCTCCTGGATCTGGTCCTTGTGCGCGCGGCCATGGCCGGCCACAGCTTGCTTCATTTGCAGCGCGGTGTATTCCGCTACCGGCAGGTTGGCCGTGACCAGCGCTGTGATCAGTGCGCCGCGTGCTTGGCCCAGCAGCAGGGTGGACTGCGGGTTGACGTTGACGAAGACGATTTCGATGGAGGCGCAGGTGGGCTGGTAGCGCTGCACTACCTCGCCAATGCCGTCAAACAGCACCTTCAGGCGCTCGGGCAGGGCGCGCGTGTCCAGGTGCTGGGTACCGATGGTGCCGCTGGCCACATAGCGCACGTCGGCACCCACCACATCCACCACGCCAAAGCCGGTGGTGCGCAGGCCGGGGTCAATGCCAAGAATTCGCATGCTATGAATTCAGGAGCTGCTTGCGCAGATTCCACGGGGGCTAGATATCAAAATACCACCTGGCGGAGTGGAAGAAGACGGGGGCGGCAAAGCACAGCGCATCCACCCGGTCCAGCAGTCCGCCAGCGCCGGTCACCCCGTTGCCCTCGCTGCCCCAGCTGGGGATGCCGCGGTCGCGCTTCAGGGCCTTCATGACAAAGTGCCCCATGGAGCCCGCCACGCAGGCAATGAAGCTGAAGGCAAACGCAGTGCCAGGTACCCAGGGCGTAATGCCGGCCAACAGCGCACCGAACACGCTGGCCACGCCAATGCCAATCCACCAACTGGGCCAGTTGAAGCTCTGGCTGATGGCGGGGGCCACAGGGTCGCGCTTGAGCTTGCGCGAGACCAGGTGTTGCACGGCCATGCAGGTCTGCACCACCAGCACCAGGAAGAAGACCATGAAGGCGTTCTTGTTGTTGTAGTTGGGGAAGTTCAGCATCAGCAGCGCCGGCACATGGCTCATGCCGTAGATGCAGACCATGATGCCCCATTGCAGCTTGGCATTGCGCTCCAGAAAGCGCAGTGGGTCGTTGGCCAGGGCACTGGTCAGCGGCAAGGCCAGGAACACGTAGACCGGAATGAACACCGCGAACATGTCAAAGTGCTCACTACCCACCAACCAGTACTGCAGTGGCAGCACTACAAAGAAGGCCAGCACCAGGCTGCGGTGGTCACCGCGCCGGGTGGGAGACAGCGTCAGGAATTCGCGCAGCGCGAAGAACGACACCAGGCCAAACAGCGTGAGCGCCACCCAGTCGCCCGCGACCCAGCCCACCCAGAACACAAACATCATGAGCCAGCTGGTGCGGATCACGCCATCCAGATTTTTCAGTTCCTTGCGGCGCAAATCGCCCGCGGCATCGTCACCGTATTCGCGGATGGACAGCACGAAAGCGACGATGCTGGAGAGCAGCAGCAGGCCAAACACAATGAGAAACAGCGCGCCGATCTGCTGCGTGGCGGTGAGGTTCTTCAGATAAAAATACATCGCTTACACCTCGCGCAGCGCCATCACGGCGCCGCGAGCCCGGTCCAGAAACGCGCGGCGCTCTTCACCGGGTTCCACCTGCATGGGCGCGCCAAAGGTGACCGAGCACAGCACGGGCACCGGTACCACTTCGCCCTTGGGTAGCACGTGCTGCACGTTGTTGATCCACGCGGGCACCAGCACCACGTTGGGAAACTTGGTTGCCAAGTTGTACAACCCGGCCTTGAAGGCCTGGGGCTCTTCAAGGTGGCCCCGTGTGCCCTCGGGAAACAGGATGATGGAGTCGCCATTGCTGAGCGCCTCGACCAGTGGCTCCAGCGGGTCTTCGGCGGCACTGCGGTCGCGTGAGACGTAGATGACGTGGAACACTTCGGTGGTGAGCCATTGTTTGAACGGCGTCTTGGTCCAGTAGTCCTTGGCGGCGATGGCGCGTGTGATGTGGCGCAGCTCCCGCGGCAGCGCGGCCCAGATCATCACCAGGTCGGCGTGGCTCTGGTGGTTGGCGAAGTAAATGCGCTGTTCGGCCTTGGGCGGGCAACCATGCCAGCGCGCTTGCGCACCGGTCAGCACCCGGATCAAACCGAGCAGAAAGTAACTCATCATCTTGGCTAGCATGGCGGGGATGATACCTACCGAATACCAGTGTGGCGCTACGGGTTTGTGCGCGCTGGCTCCGGTGGGCGGGGTACTTCCCTCCGTTCGTGTCCCCCGCCCGCTGTGCGGGCTCCTCCTTGACCTCACTGCGGGAAGCACCCCACCCGCCGGAGCCGGGTGATGGGGTGGGCCGTAATGCGCGCGCAACCCGAGCAGTGGATCAGGGGTGAGCCCCAAAGCGAGGTCAAGGAGGAGGCCGCAGGCCGGGGGACACGAGCGGCGGGGCTTACCCCTGGTCCGCTGCGGGCGAAAGAAAACCCGCCGAGCGAAAGAAAAAAACTAAGGCAGCTGCGCGTCAGGCATCCGCGCCACGATAGTCCCCGCACGGCTGGCCAGGTAGCCCGAGTTGGGCACCTTCTCAAAGTACTTGGGCCGCGGCAACATCACGGCCAGTCGGGCCGCCTCATAGGCCGTGAGCTTGCTGGCGGGCTTGCGGTAATAGTGCTGGGCGGCGGCCTCGGCGCCAAACACGCCTTCACCCCACTCCACGCTGTTGAGGTAAATCTCCAGAATGCGTTCCTTGCTCAGCAGGTGTTCCAGCAACAGCGTCAGCACAAACTCCTGACCCTTGCGCACCAGCGTGCGTTCGCCCGAGAGAAACAGGTTCTTGGCCAACTGCTGCGTGATGGTCGAGCCGCCCACAATCTTGGGGGGCTTGGCCGGGGCCTTGCCGGTAGGGGCACGCAGTTCAGCGCGCTGCTCCGCCTTGGCATTCTTGGCCCAGGCCTTCTCCAGCGCTTCCCAGTCCACGCCGTCGTGCTGGCTGAAACCGTCGTCTTCCGATGCAATCACCGCGCGCTTGAGGTTGTCGGAAATCTGCGCGTAGTCCACCCACTCCTGGCGCCAGCGCAGCTCGCCTTTTTCGGTGGTGATGCGCCAGGCCTCGGAGCGCTCAAACGCCGTGCTCTGCGGCGCCACCACGGCCATGGCGGCAATGCGGCCAACAAAGTACAGCTGCAGGGCCAGCAGGGCCACCGCGCACAGCACCAGCCAACGCGCAACCTGCTTCATTGCGAGGCCGACACCTTGGCTTCCAGCGTCTCTTCGCGCGTGAACTTGAAGCGCGAGACCACCAGAATCTGATCCGCCTGGCGGCGCATGGGCGTGCTGAACGCGCCGAACGGACCAGCCGTGCGGGCAATGGCCTCTGCCTGCTTGTCCAGCGTGCTGTTGCCAGAACTTTGCACCACCTCAGTGGCCAGCACGCTACCGTCATGGTTCACGGTGACCACCATGGTCAGCTCGCCGTAGAGTTTCTTGCCGCCCTTTTGCGGGAAGTTTTCGGTGCCCTTGTCTTCGATGGCGCGGCGCAGCGCGTCGTAGTACACGGCGTAGACCTCTTCACGCACGGCGGGGCTCACATAGCGCTTCTTGGGCCGCGCGTTTTCCATGTTGATGCGTCGCTCGATCTCAGCCAGCAGCTTGATGAGCTGCTTGCGCTTTTCCTCGCGGTCGGCCTGCTCGGCCTTGTTGGCCATCACGCTGGGGTCGGGCGGGGGCAGGGCGGCCAATTGGTTCTTCACCTGGGCCAGTAACAGGTTTTGTTGCTCCTGCAGGGTCTGCAGTTTCTGGGCCGATGCTTCTTCCAGCGAGTCACCCACATCCATCAGCGCAGACGGCGGCAGTGGGCTGGTGGCCCGGCCTTTTTCCACATCGCCGCCACCGGCCATGCTGGTCTGGGCAATCGCCTGGGCCTTGTCGGGCTTCTCGTTGCTCTTGGCATTCACCAGAATCACTTCCAGCGGCTTGTCCTCAAAGACGCGGTTGAACGCCTCGGGGTCCACAAAGCGCACGGTCAGCAGCGCCGCGTGCACCGCGACGGATGCACCCAGGGCCCATTGGAGTGTGGTGATGTTGCGCAGCTTCACGAGGCGGAATTATCGCTGCCGCCCTCGGGCGCGTCGTTCACGTCTACGGCAATCGCAATCGGGCCGGCCACGTCCTCATCGTCTTCAGCCTCGTCAGCATCTGCCGGTGTCTCGGCAGCCACGTCCAGGCGCTCCACCACCGTGCCATGCACATCCAGTGTGATCAGGTCCATTTCGCCCAGCTTGATGCGCACCTTGGCATTGCGCGGCAGGCCCTGGGCGCCCATCACCGGCAGCACCAGTGGAAGGTCGTCGGCGCGCACCATGTTCTCCTTGAACACCGTGGCCACCAGCTCGGTGATGCCGTGTTGCTGCACATAACGCAGGGTCCAGAAGCGCTCCATGGCGCCCTGGTAGCCGTTGTAGGCGCTGTAGGCTGTGTCAAAGGCGGAAATGATGGCGAACAGCTCGGCGTCCTTGGGCTTGAAGGGTGCGACGAGTGCGGCCGCCTTGCCGTGGCGCGCGCAGGCCATGATCTGCCACTGGTTCACCAGGTCGGTGTAGCGGCGCAGCGGCGAGGTGGCCCAGGCGTAGCTCTTCACACCAATGCCCGCGTGTGGCAGTGCCTTGGTGCCCATGCGCACCTTCACGCCGGGCGCCAGGCTGGCCTGGCTGCGGTAGATGGCGGGCACGCCCATCTCGGCCATCCAGCTGCCCCAGGTGCTGTTGGCCAGGATCATGGCCTCGGCCACGATCAGGTCCAGCGGCGCGCCGCGCTGACGAATGCTGATCAGCACGGTCTCGTCGCCCTGCGGCTCCGCACCGTCGTTGCCCTGCAGGCGGAAGTTGTAATCCGGCCGGTTGAAGGTCTCGGGTTTGCCGCGCACCACCTCCCGCTTGACCTTCAGGTCACGCGCCAGGCGGTATAAAAATGATAGCTGCTCGCGCAATGACAACGCGGGCTGGACAGGGCTTTGATGTTCAAACGTGGTGTCCGTGAGCCACTGCTCCGTCACCACCGCATCGAGCTGGTCGTGGCGCAGGTTGTGGGCAATCGGCACGCGTTCCAGCTTGGTTTCGCTGGTCTTGATCTCCAGCGTCGCTTCATCCAATGTGACATACAGCGACACGGCCGGGCAGTCGCGCCCTTCCTGCAGCGTGTAGGTCTGCACCACGTCGTCGGGCAGCATGGTGACCTTGTAGCCGGGCATATAGACCGTGGACAGGCGGGCACGGCCCAGCACGTCCACCGGGCTGCCGGGCTGCACGGCCAGGCCGGGCGCGGCGATGTGGATGCCGATGGTGACCGTGCCACTGCCCAGGCCTTGCAGGCTCAGCGCATCGTCAATTTCGGTGGTCTGCGAATCGTCGATGGAGAAGGCCTGCACCGGCGCCAGTGGCAACTCGTCCGCAATGGGGGGCGCAGAGATGGCAGGAAAGCCCGTGCCCTTGGGGAAGTTCTCCAGCAAGAAGCGCTTCCAATGGAACTGGTAGGGCGAGGCAATGGCGCCGGCCTTTTGCAGCAACTCCAGCGGCGCCATGTGGGTGGCGCGGCTGGCCTCGACCACGGCCTTGTATTCGGGTGCGTTCTTGTCGGGTTTGAACAGGATCTTGTAGAGCTGATCCTTGATCGGGGCCGGACAGCTGCCCTCGCCCAGGTCGGTCGCCCACTGGGCGATCTGCTCGGCAATCACGCGTTTCTTTTCAATCGCGGCCAGTGCCTGCGCAATGATGTCGGCGGGGGCCTTCTTGAAGCGGCCCTTGCCCGCACGGCGGAAATAGTGGGGCGTGTCGAATAGCTTGAACAGCATGCCGGCCTGCTCGGTCAGCGTGGCCTGGGCCGAGAAATAGTCTTTGGCCAGGTCGGCAAAGCCGAATTCTTCGTCCGGCGCGAACTCGTAGGCCATCTCCAACTCGATGGATTGCGCCTGCGCCTGGGCGGCCGCAATCAGCTCCGCCGGGGCGGGTTTCTCGAATTTGATGAGGATGTTGGCGCCCTTGACCTTGACGCGTTTGCCGGAATCCAGCTCCACCTGTGCAGAGGCTTCCGCCTCTGACAGCACCCGACCGGCCATGAACTTTCCGGCTTCTTCAAACAGTACAAACATAGGGGACTGATTGTCCCCGCAAAACGTCCCGGCTCTGGCCGGGCGTCTGTATCCGTGCGAATCAGGGCTTTTCAATGATGTCCGGCGCCATGGGGCCCAGCGCGCCCAGCAGCTCTTTTTGCTCTGCCGCTGGCACGTTGTATTTGTTCAGCACCGCGACCAGGTGGCCCACCAGGCCATTGAATTCGGCGGTGGTAATGCCCAGGCCCTTGTGCACCAGCTTCATGCTGTCGCCCTTGTAGACGCAGGGGCCGCCGCTGGCTTGGCACACCTGTTCTGCAATGCTGGCCTTCAGCGGGGCCAGTTTCACGCCCTCAAATGTGCGTTTTGTCGCGGGGTCCGCCACCGTGCGGTCGATCATCTCGGACACCACGGCATCAATCGCAGGTTTGCCGCCCAAGCGGGTGTACAGGCTGGGCGGCGGCGGGGTTGCGCAGCCGGCCAGTGCGGCCGCGGTGGCCAGGCCCAGCAAGACACGGGACAGGGAGGAGGTCATGGTGCGTCCTTTCAAGGGGGTGGTGGTGGGGGGGCAGGTGGCAGCCAGCTTACTCCAGCCCGATAAACCGTAGCAGTTCACTCAGGTGATCGTCAAAGTCGCTCAGCGCATGGTCGCCGCCTTCCAGCAGGCGCATGGGGCTGGCCGCATAGCGCGCATGCATTTCGTGCCAGTCCAGCACCTCGTCGCCCTTGGCAATAAAGGCCAGATAGCGCTCCGGGTGGGCCAGTGGGCCGCAGGCCAGGGCGCGCAGCTCGTTCACGTACTCGGGCCGGAAGAAAAAGCGCTCCTCGGGGTCGTGCCAGCTGGTTTGCTCGCCGATGTACTTGGCCAGGTCGCGCGCCGGGTCCACCGCGGGGTTGACCAGCACGGCGCGGCACCCCGTGTGTTCTGCCACGTGGGTGGCATAAAACCCGCCCAGGCTGGAGCCCACTACCGCCATGCTCTCCCGCGGCCAGGCGGCAATGCCCTGCAGCAGCAGTTCCATCGCCGTCTTGGGGGACGGCGGCAGCTGCGGGCACCACCAGTGCACCTGCGGGTGGTGGGTGGCCATGTGAGCGGCCAGCGTGCGTGCCTTCGTGGATTGGGGGGAGGAGCGGAAGCCGTGCAGGTAAAGCAGGTGGGTGGTGGGGGCAATCGTGGGGGTGGAGGCCATGGGGCCATGATAGTTGGCGGGATAATTCACGGATGTCGTACCAATTCGGAAAAGTCCCCCTGCGCTACCGCATTGCGCCCTGGTTTGCGGGTTTTGATGGGCCGCTGGCGTTTGCCGTGTTCTTGCTGGCCTGCGCGGGCATGCTGACCATGTATTCGTCAGGCTATGACCATGGCACCCGCTTTGAAGACCATGGCCGCAACATGCTGATCGCCGCCACCATCATGTTTGTGGTGGCCCAGATCCCGCCGCAGCGCCTGATGGCCGTGGCCGTGCCGCTGTACACCGTGGGCGTGGCGCTGCTGATTGCGGTGGCCATCTTCGGCATCACCAAAAAGGGTGCGCGGCGCTGGCTGAATGTGGGCGTGACCATCCAGCCCAGCGAAATTCTCAAGATCGCCATGCCGCTGATGCTGGCCTGGTGGTTCCAGAAGCGCGAGGGCCAGCTGCGCCCGCTGGACTTTGGCGTGGCCGGCATTCTGCTGGCCGTGCCGGTGGGCCTGATCATGAAACAGCCCGACCTGGGTACCGCGCTGCTGGTGCTGGCGGCGGGCCTGTCGGTCATCTTCTTTGCCGGTATGAGCTGGAAGCTGGTGATCCCGCCCGTGGCCATTGGCCTGGTGGGCATTGTGCTTATTGTGCTGTTTGAGCCGCAGCTGTGCGCCGACGGCGTGCGCTGGCCCGTGCTGCACGACTACCAGCAGCAGCGCATCTGCACGCTGCTGGACCCCACGCGCGACCCGCTGGGCAAGGGCTTCCATATCATCCAGGGCATGATCGCCATCGGCTCGGGCGGCGTCACCGGCATGGGCTTCATGAAGGGCACGCAGACCCATCTGGAGTTCATCCCCGAGCGCACCACCGACTTCATCTTCGCGGCCTTTTCTGAGGAGTTTGGCCTCATCGGCACGCTGGCACTCATTTCCGCCTTCATCTTTTTAGTGCTGCGCGGCCTGGCCATTGCACTGGAGGCGCCCACGCTGTTCTCGCGCCTGCTGGCCGGGGCGGCCACCATGATCTTCTTCACCTATGCCTTCGTGAACATGGGCATGGTCAGCGGCATCCTGCCCGTGGTGGGGGTGCCGCTGCCCTTCATCAGCTATGGCGGTACCGCCATGGTGACGCTGGGGCTGGCTTTGGGCATTCTGATGTCGATCTCTAACTCGAAGCGGCTCGTGCAGTCGTGACATGAGTTTCAGCGTCGGCATCATCGGCGTGGGCAATATGGGCGGCGCCATGGCGCAGCGCCTGTGCAGTCTGGGTTGGGCGCCGTGGGTGCATGACATCGACGCTACCAAGGTGCAAGGTTTAGTGCCTTTGGGTGCTCTAGCCCCCGTCGATGTTGCGCAAGCAGCTAGCAAATCCATAGCAACCATCGTCTGTGTGGTCGACACCGCGCAAACCCGCAATGTGCTTTTCGGCCCCCAGGGCCTGGCGCCGCGCCTGCCCGCCGGCCATGTGGTGCTGCTGTGCCCCACCATCGCCCCGCAAGACGTGGAAGCCATCGCCGCCCAGTTGGCCGAGCGCGGCATCCACACCATCGATGCCCCCATGTCCGGCGGTCCGGCACGTGCGCGCGACGGCAGCATGAGCCTCATGGTGGCGGGGGAGGATGCTGCCGTGGCGCGCGTGCAGCCGCTGCTCGATGTGCTGTCTGGCAAGGTGTTTCGCATCAGCCAGCGCGTGGGCGACGGCGCGCGCACCAAGCTGGTCAACAACCTGCTGGCCGGCATCAACCTGGTGGGGGCGGCCGAGGTCATGGCGCTGGCGGGCCGCCTGGGGCTGGACCTGAACCGCACGCTGGATGTGGTGGAGCAGTCCAGCGGCCAGAGCTGGATCGGCAGCGACCGCATGCGCCGTGCCATTGCGGGTGACCTGGCGCCGCGCGCCCACATGACCCTGCTGGCCAAGGACACGCGCCTGGCACAGGAAGCTGCGGCACACGCCGGTTTTGCGGGACCGCTGGGCGCCACTGCCAGCGCGGTGTTTGCCGCCGCAGTAGCCGCAGGGCTGGAAGGGCTGGATGACGGCGCCCTGCTGGAGTTTCTGCAGCGGCCTAAAATGTCCGAATGATCACCCGCGAACCCACCATCGAACGCTTGGCCACGGCCAAGTCCCTGCTGTTGACCCCGTTTGGGCTGGATGAGAGCCATCTCACCAAGGCCCTGAACGAAATCAAGGCGCACCAGGTGGACGAGGCGGACCTCTACTTCCAGTACACGCGTTCCGAAGGCTGGAGCCTGGAAGAGGGCATCGTGAAGACGGGCTCTTTCAGCATCGACCAGGGCGTGGGCGTGCGCGCGGTGAGTGGCGAGAAAACCGCCTTTGCCTACTCCGATGACATTTCCGAAGCGTCCCTGCTGGACGCGGCGCGCACCGTGCGCACCATCTCCAGCGCGGCCCAGTCCAAGCGGACCAAGACCCCGAACACCAAGATCGCCAGCAGCCGCAAGCTGTACGCAGGTCTGGACCCGATTGCCACCCTGGACAGCACCACTAAGGTGGAGCTGCTGGGCAAGGTGGAAAAATTGGCCCGTGCCAAGGACCCGCGCATCATCCAGGTGATGGCGGGCCTGGCCAGCGAATACGACGTGGTGATGGTGGCGCGCGCCGACGGCACGCTGGCCGCCGATGTGCGCCCGCTGGTGCGCCTGAGCGTGACCGTGATTGCCGAGCAGAAGGGCCGGCGCGAAGTCGGCTCCAGCGGCGGCGGCGGCCGATTCGGCCTGGCCTATTTCACCGACACGCAGATTGAAGAGTATGTGAACCAGGCCGTGCACGCGGCGCTGACCAATCTGGATGCGCGCCCCGCCCCGGCCGGTGAGATGACCGTGGTGCTGGGTTCGGGCTGGCCCGGCATCCTGCTGCACGAGGCCATTGGCCATGGGCTGGAGGGCGACTTCAACCGCAAGGGCAGCAGCGCCTTCAGCGGACGCATTGGCCAGCGCGTGGCCGCCAAGGGCGTGACCGTGCTGGACGACGGTACGATTGCCGACCGCCGCGGCTCGCTCAATGTGGACGACGAAGGCAACGCCAGCCAGCGCAATGTGCTGATCGAAGACGGCATCTTGAAAGGCTACATCCAGGACAGCATGAACGCGCGTCTCATGGGCGTGGCGCCCACGGGGAACGGCCGACGCGAAAGCTATGCCCATGTGCCCATGCCGCGCATGACCAATACCTACATGCTGGGTGGCGACAAGGAACCGGAAGAAATTGTCAAGAGCATCAAGAAGGGCCTGTACGCGGTCAACTTTGGCGGCGGCCAGGTCGACATCACCAGCGGCAAGTTCGTGTTCTCGGCCTCTGAGGCCTATTGGGTGGAGAACGGCAAGATCCAGTATCCCGTCAAGGGTGCCACGCTGGTGGGTAGTGGCCCGGAGTGTCTCAAGCGCGTCTCGCTCATTGGCAACGACATGAAGCTCGACAGCGGCGTGGGCACCTGCGGCAAGGAAGGCCAGAGCGTTCCCGTGGGCGTGGGCCAGCCCACCTTGCGCATCGACGGACTGACCGTGGGTGGCACGGCGTAAGCGCTTGTCAGAAACCTGTGCTACATTGAGCCCCATGCATTCCGCACGTTTCTTTTTTAGCTACTTTTGGTTCTCACGCGCATCCGGCGGTCGAGAGATCTGAACGTACCCACAAGAAACGTCCTGAATCTTCCCAAAAACCGCCGGCACCCCCGGCGGTTTTTTTATGCCCTTTTCTTTTCCACTTTGACCTCAGGAGCGACCCATGAACGCAAAAGCTACGGCCACCGGTGACTGGTACGGCCAATCCCATCCCGCCGACCGCACCAGCAAGACCGACGACGAACGCATCAAGGACATCACCGTGTTGCCACCTCCTGAGCACCTCATCCGCTTCTTCCCCATCCGCGGCACGCAGGTGGAATCCCTGATCTCCGATACGCGCGGTGCCATCCAGAACATCATGGCCGGCAAGGACGACCGCCTGCTGGTCATCATCGGCCCCTGCTCCATCCACGACCCCGCCGCCGCACTGGACTACGCGCGCCGCCTGAAGGCCGAGCGCGAGAAGTACAAGGACACGCTGGAAATCGTGATGCGCGTCTACTTCGAAAAGCCTCGCACCACGGTAGGCTGGAAAGGCCTGATCAACGACCCCTACCTGGATGAGAGCTTCCGCATCGACGAAGGCCTGCGCATTGCACGCCAGCTGCTCATCGAGATCAACCGCCTGGGTCTGCCCGCCGGCAGCGAATTTCTGGACGTGATTTCTCCGCAGTACCTGGGCGACCTGATCTCCTGGGGCGCGATTGGTGCGCGCACCACGGAGAGCCAGGTGCACCGAGAACTGGCCTCCGGCATCTCTGCCCCCATTGGCTTCAAGAACGGCACCGACGGCAATATCAAGATCGCGACCGACGCGATCCAGGCTGCTGCGGGTGGGCACCACTTCCTGTCGGTGCACAAGAATGGCCAGGTGGCGATTGTGCAAACCAATGGCAACCCGGACTGCCACGTCATCCTGCGCGGCGGCAAGACGCCCAACTACGACGCTGCCAATGTGGCCGCCGCCTGTGCCGACTTGGCCAAGGCCAAGCTGCCCCAGACCCTGATGGTGGACTGCAGCCACGCCAACAGCAGCAAGCAACACGAGAAACAGCTTGACGTGGCCAAGGACATCGCCGGTCAGATCAGCGGTGGATCAAAGAGCATTTTTGGCGTGATGGTGGAAAGCCACCTGAATGCCGGTGCCCAGAAGTTCACCCCCGGCAAGGACGATGCTGCGAAGCTGGAGTACGGCAAGAGCATCACCGATGCCTGCCTGGGCTGGGACGATTCCATCGAGTCGCTGGACGTGTTGTCGGCCGCGGTAAAAGCGCGCCGCGCGCTGAAGTAAGTCGCGATCAGGCCGGCACGGACTTGCCCGTGCCGGCCTGTTCAATCATGGCGTCGGCCCAGGCTTGGGCAGCAGCCATGGTTTCAAAGATTTGGAACGGACGGCCGATGTCCCGGTAGATCTGGGTGTACAGCGGCGCCATGATGCGGCCACCTTCCACCTCTGGCCCTATGACGAAGGCCGTAGCCACGGGAATCATGTTGTCGGGCTTGGGCGCCGCCATGATCTCGGCGTAGCGTGCAATGCCGTCGGGGCTGGTCATGGCGTTGCCAACCATGGTGCACACGCTGACCCACGCACCTTGCGGTCGCGTTGCCAGCAGGTAGTCACGCTGGGCGATGGCCAGGCAGTCCACCAGTTCCGTGTTGAACGGGCCGGTGGCCTCGTAGTGCATCAGGCGGCCTTCCATCCAGAGATCCACCACGCCATGCGGGGTGAACTGCGACGTCTTGATCTGGCTGGTGCTGCTCTTCGGAAGGGTGTCGTTCGGCATGGGGCAAACTGGAAAGCGGCGGTCCTTGCGGTGCATCTTAGCGGGCACGGTCGTGCTTTTTTGTTGCGGCGCAGCAGTTGGCGGTGCGCCCGCATCCCCGGGTTTGAAAGGATATTGGGGGTCTAGCCCCCGTATCCACTGCGCTGACTGCTACTTTTCTTGTAGCAAGCTCAGCAGCTTGGCGTGGATGCCACCAAACCCCCCGTTGCTCATGCACAGGATGTGATCGCCTTGACGCGCCTGGGTAGCCACCTGGCGGGCCAGGTCGTCGATGGAGTCCGACACCACGGCGCGCACGCCCATGGGTGCCAGCGCCTCGGCCGCATCCCAACCCAGGCCGCCGCTGTGGCAAAACGCGAGGTCCGTTTCTTCCAGGCTCCAGGGCAACTGGGCTTTCATCGCGCCCAGCTTCATGGTGTTGGAGCGCGGCTCGAACACGGCCAGGATGCGCGCCGTGCCTACCTTGCGGCGCAGGCCATTGACGGTGGTGTGGATGGCAGTGGGGTGGTGGGCAAAGTCGTCGTACACGGTGACGGGCGCGCCGCCACTGCGCAGGCTGACCTGGCCGCGTACTTCCATGCGGCGCTTCACGTTTTCAAAGCTGGCCAGCGCCTTGGCCGCCACGGAGGGGTTCACACCTACATGGTCGGCCGCGGCGATGGCGGCCAGTGCGTTGAGCTGGTTGTGCACGCCGCCCAGTGCCCATTGCACCTGGGCCACCGGCCTGCCCTGGTAGTGCACCGCAAAGTCATGGGGCTCGCCCACGGCGGTGAAGTCGCTCACGGCGGCACCAAAGCTGCGTACCTCGCTCCAGCAGCCCTGGTGCAACACGCGGGCCAGGCTTTCTTCCACGCCGTTGACCACCACGCGCCCGGTGCTGGGCACGGTGCGTATGAGGTGGTGGAACTGGCGCTCAATGGCGGCCAGGTTGTCAAAGATGTCGGCGTGGTCGAACTCCAGGTTGTTCAGCACCGCAGTACGGGGGCGGTAGTGCACAAATTTGCTGCGCTTGTCGAAGAAGGCGGTGTCGTATTCGTCGGCTTCAATCACAAAGTACTTGCCACCGCCCAATTTGGCAGATACGCCAAAGTTCATGGGCACGCCGCCGACCAGAAAACCCGGCTGCAGGCCCGCACTTTCCAGAATCCAGCTCAGCATGGCGGTGGTGGTGGTTTTTCCATGGGTGCCGGCCACGGCCAGCACATGGCGGCCTTGCAGCACATGCTCGGCCAGCCACTGGGGGCCGCTGGTGTAGGGGGCGCCGGCGTCCAGAATCGCTTCCATCAATGGGAACTTCGGCGTGCCGTCCGCCAGGTGTGCGCGGCTCACCACATTGCCGATGACGAACATGTCAGGTTTGAGCGCCATCTGGTCGGCGCCAAAGCCCTCGATCAGTTCGATACCCAGGGCGCGCAGTTGGTCGCTCATGGGGGGGTAGACGCCCGCGTCGCAACCGGTGACGCGGTGGCCGGCCTCGCGGGCCAGGGCAGCCAAACCGCCCATGAAAGTGCCACAAATACCAAGAAAATGAATATGCATGGGGCTATTTTACGTGGCAGCCACAGTGTCGCGATCAAGCCTTTCAGGCCTCCAGCCCCCATCAACTGTGCGCAAGCAGCTATCAAAATCGCAGCAATTCCGTGAGGCTGAGAGGGGTGCAAGGTGCGCGGCACAATGGCGCCATGGATGACTTGAAAGAAGAAATCGCAGCCACAGCCGCCCGCATGGTGGTGGAGGAGGGCCTGGAATACGGCGCCGCCAAGCGCCGTGCGGTCAAGCAGTTGGGCCTGTCGACCCGCGCGGCCCTGCCCGACAACGACCAGTTGGAAGCGGCGGTGCAAGACTACATCGCCCTGTTTTGTGCGGACACCCAGCCGCAGGAGCTGCGGGCCCTGCGAGAGCTGGCACTGGAGTGGATGGAGCGTTTGGCCCCGTTTCGCCCCCATGTGGGCGGCGCAGTCTGGAATGGCACGGCTACACGCCGTTCTGACATTTATCTGCAGTTGTTTTGTGATGACCCCAAATCCGCTGAAATCGCACTCATTGACCGTGGCGTTCGATTTGATGTCCGTTCCGTACCCGGGCTGCATGGCGAGATGGTGGATGCACTGAGTGTGCATGCCTTGTGCCGGCCACTGAATGAACAGGTGGGCGTGCACCTGCTGGTCTATGACCTGGATGATGTGCGCGGTGCTTTGCAGCCCGATGCGCGTGGCAGACGCCCGCGGGGTGATGCGGCGGCCTTGCGACGTTTGTTGCATGATGTAGCCCATGACTGAGCTGCCATCCTCTTCCCCCGAGCCGGAACCGGTTTCACGCCGCACACTGTTGGGTGGGGTGGCGGTGGGGGCCGCGCTGGCGGGCATTGGTGCTGCGGTGTGGCGGCAGTCTACGGTCCCTGCCGCAGCCGTCGCCGAGCCGGTGCCGGGCTTTTGGGCGCACCGTTGGGAAGCGCCGGACGGCAAGGTGGTGTCGCTAGCGGATTTCAAGGGGCGCCCGTTACTCGTGAACTTCTGGGCCACGTGGTGCCCGCCCTGTGTGGACGAGTTGCCCCTTATCAATCGCTTTTACCGCGAAAACAAAGGCAATGGCTGGCAAGTGCTGGGATTGGCCATCGACAAAAAAGAACCCGTGCAGAAATTCTTGCAGAAAATGTCACTGGATTTTCCCGTGGCCTTGGCCGGTTTGGCGGGGACGGAGCTTGGCCGCGAGCTGGGAAACCTGACGGGTGGCCTGCCGTTTTCAGTGGCCGTGGCGTCCGATGGTTCGGTGATTCAGCGCAAAATGGGCCGACTGCTGCCCGAGGACCTCGCGGCATGGGCTGGGTTAAAATAGAGCGCTCTGCCTAGTTGAGCTTGCAGTTGCGTCCCGGTTCGAAAACCGGATTGGCGATTTCAATATGCGGAAATCGCCGATTTTACGCAGAGATAATAAAAATTATCAGCAAATCACGGTATTTTTGCGGTAAATTCGCCGCTTCGCAAATATCGGCTGTTGGAGATTCCATGGATTTACGCAAACTCAAAACCCTGATCGATTTGGTGTCTGATTCCAATGTCTCGGAACTGGAAATCACCGAAGCCGAGGGTAAGGTTCGTATCGTCAAGGGTGGAGGCGCCATGGTGCAAGGCTACGCAGCTGCACCGGTCTACGCGGCCCCTCCTGCCCAGGCCCCCGCTGCAGCGCCCGCGCCGGTTGCTGCGGCTCCCGTGGTTGAAGCCGCTCCTGCAGGCCACGCCGTCAAGTCGCCCATGGTGGGAACGTTCTACCGCTCTTCTGCCCCTGGTGCCAAGCCTTTTGTGGAAGTGGGCGACAGCATCAAGCAAGGCGAGACCATTTGCATCATTGAGGCCATGAAAATCCTCAATGAAATCGAAGCCGACAAGTCTGGTACCGTGACCCAGATCCTGTGTGAAAACGGACAAGCGGTCGAATACGGCCAGCCTTTGTTCACCATCGAATAAGCACACGCATCCATGTTCAAGAAAATCCTGGTCGCCAACCGTGGCGAGATCGCCTTGCGGATCCAGCGCGCTTGCCGCGAGCTGGGTATCAAGGCTGTCATGGTCTATTCCGAGGCGGATCGCGAAGCCAAGTATGTCAAGCTGGCCGAAGAGGCCGTGTGCATCGGTCCTGCGCCGTCTGCGCAGAGCTACCTCAACATGCCGGCCATCATCTCGGCTGCCGAGGTGACGGATGCGGAAGCGATTCACCCCGGCTACGGCTTTTTGAGCGAAAACGCCGATTTTGCCGAGCGCGTCGAGAAAAGTGGCTTCCAGTTCATTGGCCCCACGCCCGAGTCCATCCGCATCATGGGTGACAAGGTGTCGGCCAAGCAGGCCATGATCAAGGCCGGTGTGCCTTGCGTGCCCGGCTCGGAAGGCGCATTGCCGGACGACCCCGTACAGATTCGCCGCATTGCCAAAGCCGTTGGCTATCCCGTCATCATTAAGGCCGCCGGCGGCGGCGGTGGTCGGGGTATGCGTGTCGTACATACCGAAGCGGCGCTGGTAAATGCGGTCGCCATGACCAAGGCCGAAGCAGGCGCGGCCTTTGGTAATCCCGAGGTTTACATGGAGAAGTTCCTCCAGAACCCTCGCCACATCGAAATCCAGATCCTCGCGGACAAGCACAAGAATGCGGTCTACCTGGGCGAGCGCGACTGCTCTATGCAGCGCCGCCATCAGAAGGTGCTCGAGGAATCGCCTGCGCCAGGCATCAACCGCAAACTCATCGAGCGCATTGGCGAGCGCTGTGTCGCCGCCTGCAAGAAGATTGGCTACCGCGGCGCCGGCACGTTTGAGTTTCTCTACGAAGACGGCGAGTTCTACTTCATTGAAATGAACACCCGTGTGCAGGTGGAGCACCCGGTGACCGAAATGGTGACGGGCATTGACATTGTGAAAACCCAGATCATGGTGGCAGCCGGCGAAAAACTGCCCTTCACACAACGCCAGATCGAGGTGCGCGGCCACGCGATTGAATGCCGTGTGAACGCCGAAGATCCGTACAAGTTCATCCCCTCGCCCGGCCGCGTGACCATGTGGCACGCCCCTGGTGGTCCTGGTGTGCGTGTGGATTCGCACGTCTACACCAACTACTTTGTGCCGCCCAACTACGACTCCATGGTTGGGAAAATCATTGTGCACGGCGACACCCGCGAGCAGGCCATGGCGCGCATGCGCACAGCGTTGGCCGAGACCGTGGTCGAAGGCATCAACACCAATATTCCGCTGCACCGTGAACTCATGGTGGATGCCAAGTTCATGGACGGTGGAACCAATATCCACTACCTGGAACATTGGCTGGAACAGCACAAGCGCTAAGGGCTGGCATGTTTGAATTGCGTTTGATGTGTCCCGAGGATCGGGTGGAGAGCCTGAGCGATGCGCTGGATGCGTTGGATGCGTTGAGCGTGAGCGTGGAAGACGCGGACGCTCAGACCGATGCCGAGCAAGCTTTGTTTGGTGAGCCCGGCATGCCGCCGCCCAAGGAAGGCTGGCAGCGTTCCCGCGTGATTGCGCTCTTTGCGGACCAGGCGTTGGCGGACGATGCTGCGCGCCTGCTGCAGGCACAGGACTTCTTTGACGGCTGTGAGGTGCTCGGTGTTGCTGCCGTGGCGGACCAGGATTGGGTGCGTTTGACGCAGTCCCAGTTCGCGCCCGTCGAGATTACGCCCGAGTTCTGGATTGTTCCTACCTGGCATGAACCGCCCGAGCAGGCTCGGCAGGTCATCCGCTTGGATCCCGGTCTGGCGTTTGGTACCGGTACGCACCCCACCACCCGCATGTGCCTGCGCTGGATTGCGCAGCACCCTGGTCAGGCCCGCGTGCTCGACTATGGCTGTGGCTCCGGTATTCTGGCCATTGGTGCCGCCAAGTTTGGTGCGCAGCAGGTGGTGGCGGTCGATATCGATGATGCCGCCGTGCAGTCCACCCATTTGAATGCAGAAGCCAACAACGTGCGCCTGCAAGCGGGCTTGCCCGAGCTAGCCACGGGTGTGCATGAGCTGGTGCTGGCCAACATCCTCGCCACGCCTCTCAAGGTGTTGGCGCCGCTGCTGTGCTCCCATGTGCAGCCGGGCGGTCACCTGGTGTTGGCAGGTATCCTGGCGCGCCAGGAAGAAGAACTGAAAGCAGCCTATGCGCCGTACTGCCAGCTGTCCGTGGCAGACCATGAAGACGGCTGGATTCTGATGACTGCCACGCTCTAAAACCGGTGGGTGCGGGCCCTACAATGTGACGCGATGAGCCTGATTACCCAATGCCCAGCCTGCGCCACGATGTTCAAGGTCGTGCCAGACCAATTGCGCATCTCGGATGGTTGGGTGCGTTGCGGCCAGTGTGATGAGGTGTTCGATGCGAACGCCCAAATGGTCAAGGATGTGGAGGGTACCACCGAGGTTCCGGTGGCTACAGAGCCCCCGGCCAGTCTTGCGATGGCGGAAGCCATTGTTGACAGCGTGGAAGCTGATCAGGATTGGGCTTCCTCACTGCGTGTTGCCTCCCAGGATGCACCAACGCATTCGCACGACAGTCCTCCTCCAGCCCCCGAGTCGTTTGATGCCGTGGTGCGCGAAATGTCGGAAGTCATGCGCGAGGGTGAGGTGGAGGCCATTGATTTCGATGCGGTTTCTCCTGCAGTGGATTCGTTGCTGGACCACCGCCCTGGCGAGTTTGTGCATGACAAGACCTTGGCCCAGACAGTGGAAGTCAAAGCGACCTCCAAAAGTACGGATGCATCCGAGCCACGGTATGTGCAGGCCGGTGTCAAGACGGTGGATGTTGCGGATGCTCCCAAGCTCTCTTTCATGCGCCATGCCAGTCGCATTGGTTTCTGGCAGCGAACCACGGTGCGCGTGGGTTTGTCGCTATTGAGTCTGTTGCTTGTGGGGGCCTTGGGACTGCAGGTCGTGGTGCATGAGCGTGACCGCATAGCGGCGACCGAACCGGCGACCCGTGAGGCGCTGACGGCATTGTGTGACTGGATGGCATGTAAGGTGATGCCGCTGCGCCAGATCGATGCGGTGGTGATCGACAGCTCTGCCTTCACCAAAGTGCGTGCGGATGTATACCGCCTGAACTTCTCGTTGAAGAGCACGGCCGCTACCACCTTGGCCATGCCTTCACTGGAACTGACCTTGACGGATATGCAGGACCAGCCCGTGATTCGACGCGTCCTGCAGCCCACCGAACTCGGATTCAAAAAAGACACGCTGGATGCTGGGGGCGAGGTGTCGGCGTCCCTGCCCATCAATGTCAAAACCAGCGGTAGTGCGGAGCGTATTTCTGGCTACCGCCTGCTGGCGTTCTATCCCTGACGACGCCTGTCTGATCGCAGACGTAAAAAAGCCCGAGACCTTGCGGTATCGGGCTTTGGTGCCTATCGCGTAAACGCTCAGGGCTTGCTGGAAGTCGGAAACGGCCAAGCCGCTTGCGGGTTCAGCGTAGTTTGCGCCGCAGGGGCTGCAGGGGCAGCTTTGGCAGCGGGTGCTTTCGCGGCTTTCTTCGCAGCGGGCTTCTTCGCTGCTTTTTTGGCTACGGGCTTCTTCGCTGCAGGCTTCTTGGCAACAGCGGCTTTCTTCGCTGGAGCCTTTTTCGCGGCGGCTTTCTTGGCAGGAGCTGCCTTCTTCGCTGCTACCTTTTTGGCGGGAGCGGCTTTCTTGGCAGGAGCTGCCTTCTTCGCTGCTACCTTTTTGGCGGGAGCGGCTTTCTTGGCAGGAGCTGCCTTCTTTGCTGCTACTTTCTTAGCGGGTGCAGCTTTTTTCGCGGGAGCGGCCTTCTTTGCGGCCGGTTTTTTTGCAGTTGCCATGATTTTCTCCTTGATCAATTTACAAAGAGCACTTCTTGCCAGTTGGGTGCAAGAAGCGATTCATGTTGTTGGGCGCAATCCCAGCAACATGAACGCGGTGACACGCTCCCATTCCGCAGTCTGTGCTGCGATGCTGAGGGCGTGAAATTCTAGAAAACATCATCAACGAGCGCTTCAATCCCAGGACAGCGCGCCGCCGGATTGGTACTCGATCACGCGGGTCTCGAAGAAGTTGCGCTCCTTCTTCAGGTCAATCATTTCGCTCATCCAGGGGAAGGGGTTTTCCTCGTTCGGGAACAGCGGCTCCAAACCGATCTGTGTCGCACGACGGTTGGCGATGTAGCGTAGATAGCCCTTGAACATGGAGGCGTTCATACCCAGCACGCCGCGGGGCATGGTGTCCTCCGCGTAGCGGTATTCCAGTTCCACGGCTTTCTCGAACAGGCCACGGATCTCGGCCTTGAACTCGGCCGTCCACAGATGCGGGTTTTCGAGCTTGAGCTGGTTGATCAGGTCGATGCCGAAGTTGCAGTGCATGGACTCGTCGCGCAGGATGTACTGGTACTGCTCGGCCGCGCCTGTCATTTTGTTCTGGCGACCCAGAGCCAGGATCTGGGTGAAGCCCACGTAGAAGAACAGACCTTCCATCAGGCAGGCAAACACGATGAGCGACTTGAGCAGCGTCTGATCGGTTTCTGCAGTGCCCGTGTGAAAGTTCGGGTCCATGATGGCCGCGATGAACGGGATCAGGAACTCATCCTTGTCACGGATGGACTGGACTTCGTTGTAAGCGTTGAAGATCTCGCTCTCATCCAAGCCCAATGATTCCACGATGTACTGGTAGGCGTGGGTATGGATAGCCTCTTCAAAGGCTTGGCGCAGCAGAAACTGGCGGCACTCGGGCGCCGTGATGTGACGGTAGGTACCCAGCACGATGTTGTTGGCAGCCAGCGAGTCAGCGGTGACAAAGAAACCGAGGTTGCGTTTGACAATACGACGCTCGTCTTCTGTCAAACCATTGGGGTCTTTCCACAAGGCAATGTCGCGCGTCATGTTGACTTCTTGCGGCATCCAGTGGTTGGCGCAAGTGGCCAGGTATTTTTCCCAAGCCCACTTGTACTTGAAGGGGACCAGCTGGTTCACATCGGTCTGGCCATTGATGATGCGCTTGTCGTCAGCGCGGATTCGGCGCGGTGTTCCAGTTTGCATCACGGCGGCTACAGCCGCGGGAGTTTGCAAGGACACAGGGGTGACTGGTGCCTGCGCAACCGACAGCTGTTCAGACGGGTTGCGCGCAAAGTTGCTCGGCGATGTGGGCTTGACTTCTTCGTCCCAGGTCAACATAGGTGATTCCAATCAGCGGATTATGAGAGCAGCGAAATGAAATGAAAAGAAGTCATGCATTTCGCTGCCCATTTGTGTTGCTCTATAGCATCGCAATGTCACTTGCGATGCACCTCTCTTGTTACTGGCAGGACTCGCAGGTAGGGTCGTCCACGCCGCAGAATTTGATGTCGGTGGCCGCATTGGTCGCCAACTCCATCTGCGCATTCGCCGCGGCAGCAGCGGCTTCCAAGGCACTGGACATCTTGGTGGAGCCTTGTGCGTCGTTGCCCGAAGACACAGCGTTCATGCGGCCTGCTGTCACCGTGGATTTCTCGGCGTGTGTAGCGGACATGGTGCGGAGGTAGTAGGTGGTCTTCAGACCCCGCAGCCATGCCAGCTTGTAGGTCTCGTCGAGTTTCTTACCGGATGCGCCGGCCATGTAGATGTTCAGAGACTGCGCCTGGTCAATCCACTTTTGGCGACGTGCCGCGGCTTCCACCAACCAGCGTGTTTCCACTTCAAATGCGGTGGCATAAAGCTGTTTGATTTCCTGGGGCACACGGTCGATGGGGCTCAGTGATCCGTCGAAGTGTTTCAGGTCCATCACCATCACGTCGTCCCAAAGACCCAAGGCCTTGAGGTCCCGCACCAGGTAGCTGTTGATGACGGTGAACTCGCCCGACAGGTTGGACTTCACCGACAGGTTGCCGAAACACGGCTCGATGGAGGCGTCCACACCAATGATGTTGGAGATGGTGGCAGTAGGCGCAATGGCCACGCAATTGGAGTTGCGCATGCCGTCCTGTGCAATCTTCTTGCGCAGGGCATCCCAGTCCAGGGTGGCGGAGCGATCCACTTCCACATAGCCGCCGCGGGCCTGGGCCAGCATGTCCAGGGTGTCGGGTGGCAGGATGCCCTTGTCCCACAGAGAACCCTTGAAGCTGGAGTACTGGCCGCGTTCACGGGCCAATTCCGTGGACGCCCAATAGGCGTAGTAGCTGATGGCTTCCATGGACTCGTCGGCAAACTGCACAGCGGCGTCGCTCGCGTAAGGAATGCGCAGGGCATACAGGCTGTCCTGGAAGGCCATAACGCCCAAGCCCACGGGACGGTGGCGCATGTTCGAGTCACGCGCCTTCTTGACGGCGTAGTAGTTGATGTCGATCACGTTGTCCAGCATGCGCATGGCAGTGCCAATGGTGCGCTTGAGCTTGTCGTGGTCCAGCTTGCCGTCTTTCAAGTGCTGGCGCAGGTTGACCGAACCCAGATTGCAGACGGCGGTTTCGGTGTCGCTGGTGTTGAGTGTGATCTCGGTGCACAGGTTGGACGAATGCACTACGCCGGCATGTTGCTGGGGCGAGCGAACGTTGCAGGCATCCTTGAAGGTAATCCATGGGTGGCCGGTTTCAAACAGCATGGTGAGCATCTTGCGCCACAGGTCGCTGGCTTCCACGGTGCGCGAGGGCTTGATTTCACCGCGTGCGGCCTTGGCTTCGTAGGCCACGTAGGCTTTTTCGAAGTCGGCGCCAAACAGATCATGCAGGTCAGGAACGTTGGAGGGCGAGAACAGGGTCCACGTGCCTTTTTCCATCACGCGGCGCATGAACAGGTCAGGGATCCAGTTGGCGGTGTTCATGTCGTGCGTGCGGCGGCGGTCGTCGCCGGTGTTCTTGCGCAGTTCCAGAAATTCTTCGATGTCCAGGTGCCATGTTTCCAGGTAGGTACACACCGCGCCCTTGCGCTTGCCGCCCTGGTTCACTGCAACGGCGGTGTCGTTCACCACTTTGAGGAAAGGAACCACGCCCTGGGATTCGCCGTTGGTGCCCTTGATATGGGAGCCCAGGGCCCGCACGCGGGTCCAGTCATTGCCCAGGCCGCCCGCAAATTTAGAGAGCAGGGCGTTTTCCTTGATGGATTCGTAGATGCCGTCCAGGTCGTCGGGCACGGTGGTCAGGTAGCAGCTGGAGAGTTGCGAACGCAGCGTGCCGCTGTTGAACAGCGTGGGCGTGCTGGACATGAAGTCGAAGCTGGACAGCACTTCGTAGAACTCGATGGCGCGGGCTTCGCGGTCGATCTCATTGAGGGACAGGCCCATGGCCACGCGCATGAAGAAAGCCTGGGGCAGTTCGATGCGGGTCTTGCCTTCGTGCAGGAAGTAGCGGTCATACAGGGTCTGCAGGCCCAGGTAGTCAAACTGCAGGTCGCGGCTGGCCTTGACGGCAGCTCCCAGGCGCTTCAGATCGAACTGCAGCAGTTTTTCATCCAGCAGCTCGGCATCCACACCGCGCTTGATAAAGCCGGGGAAATAGTCGGCATAGGCTTCCTGCATGTCGGCTTGGGCCACATCACGGCCCAGCACTTCACGGGAAATGGTATGGAACAACAGGCGTGCGGTGGCGTAGGTGTAGTCCGGATCCTTTTCGATCAGGGTGCGGGCAGCCAGGATCGAAGCCTTGTACACCTCGTCCATCGGTACGCCGTCATACAGGTTGCGCATGGTTTCGGCGACGATAGGATCAGCCTTGACATCCGCGCCCAGTCCCGTGCATGCCGCTTCAATGCGAGATTTGAGCTGGTTCAGGTCCAGCGCAATGCGTTGACCGTCTTCCAGCACATGGATGGTGGGCAGAGCAGGTGCGGCTTGTGCAACCTGCTTGGCACGTTCCTGGGTGCGGCGTTCGCGGTACAACACGTAGGCACGGGCAATCTCGTGGTGGCCGCCACGCATCAAGCCCAATTCCACTTGGTCTTGCACGTCTTCAATAGGGAAGGTGCCGCCACCGGGGCGCGAACGCATCAACGCGCGGATGACCTGTTGGGTCAAGCCGTCCACCGTCTCGCGCACGCTGGCGGATGCGGCACCTTGGGTGCCATGCACCGCCAAGAAAGCCTTCATCAGGGCCACGGCGATTTTGTTGGGCTCGAAGGGGACCACTGCGCCATTGCGGCGAATGATTTGGTAGTGGGCCAGGGTATTGACCGCACCACCTTCTGCAGCGGCCGTGCTGTGCACGGTCAGCAGGGTGGCAGAGGATGCTGGGCTTACGGTAGAAATGGATTGCATGATTTCCTCGTCTAAATCAGTGTTTTTATGTGTGCCTGGTGACCCGTCGGCTGGCGCTGTAGTGGTTGGATCCGTCGGTGTGCGACTTCAGCAGTGCACACTATATCTGGGGTCTGGGGTGGTTACAAGCCACTACCGGTAGTGTACCGCCTGCTTGTGTGGTCGTGCCGCTGGGGCCCGGTGGCAGGCGATATTTGGCGCGCAATCGCAAGCCCTTGCCAGATGGGCTTTTTCGGCAGCTCAGCGCCATTTGGTGCGCTTTTTGGAGTGATTTGCCCTTGAAAGGCGCATGGTTGCTGCACCAGCCGTGGCGGGCAGGTGCGCTAGCGAACTCTGCAGGCGCGCCAAATAGTTACGAAATATTTTTATGGCGTTGTCGGCGTCGTGCTTCCCGAGGGAAAACACTCGGTTGGCAATCCCAGAATTTTCTGCAGCTCTGACCAGGCAAAACCAGGCCCCGGATCGGCTTTGCGCCCCGGAGCGACGTGCTCATGGCCCGCAATGTGCTGAATGGGATATTGCTGGGCGATGGCAGGACATAAAGCTTGCAGGGCTTCATATTGCGCAGGTTCAAAGGTATGGCCTTCCAGGCCTTCGAGTTCAATGCCGATGGAATCGTCGTTGCAGTTGTCCCTGCCGCGGTAACGGGACACGCCGGCGTGCCAGGCGCGGGCGTCGCAACTTACAAACTGCCAGATATCACCGTTGCGCTGCACAAAAAAGTGGGCTGATACCTGCATGCCCTGGATGCTCTTGAAATAAGGGTGTGCGTTCCAGTCCAGGGTATTGGTGAACAGCCGTTGCACTTGGCCGGTACCGTATTGACCTGGGGGTAGGCTGATGGAATGCAGCACGATCAGGTCCACCTGTGTGGCAGGGGGGCGAGGACCAAAGTTAGGCGACCCCAGGCGATGCGCAAAGCGGTACCACCCGTTGTTCCACAGTGGCGTGTGAGGCTCAGGCATCGGGTGTTTCGTCTGATGCGTTGGGTACGTCGATCTGCAGGCGCGCCATGCGGTAGCGGATTTGCCGCAGGCTGATGCCCAGCCGCTGGGCCGCGACTGTGCGGTTGTAGCGGGTTTCTCTGAGGGTACGTACCAAAATTTCCCGCTCCTGCATATCGAGATGGCGCTGCAAGTCCTTCGGAATTTCGATGGGCGGCGCAACAGGCGGGGCTGGCACGTTCGCGTGTTGTAGGGGCGGAGGTGCTGCAGGTGTATCGTCCGCTTGTAGAGGAGTCGGGGTCGTGGCCAAGGGGTGGGTATCCAGTTCCAGCATGGCCCCGTCTGAGAGCGCTACCGCCCGGTGTAGCAGATTTTCGAGTTCGCGCACATTACCCAGCAAAGGCATCTGGACGAGCTGGTTTGCCGCGTAGGGGGATAGCTGCGCTGGCAAGGTGCCAGATTCCTGTGCGATGCGCGCGAGCAGCGCATCGCACAGCGCAGGCAGGTCCTCGCAGCGTTCCCGTAGCGGCGGGATGTAGAGATCGATCACGTTGAGGCGGTAGAACAAATCCTGGCGGAAGCGCCCGGCTTGAACCTCGGCGACCAAGTCTTTGTGGGTGGCGCTGACGATGCGTACATCCACCGCCTCTTCCTGTTGCGAGCCAAGGGGACGTACATGCCGCTCCTGGATAGCTCGCAGCAGCTTGGATTGCATGGCCAGTGGCAAATCCCCAATTTCATCGAGAAACAGGGTGCCGCCATGCGCCGCCTGGAAGAAGCCGCCCCGGTCCTGTGTCGCGCCTGTGTAGGCACCTTTGCGTGCACCGAAAAATTCGGCCTCCATCAGATTTTCAGGGATTGCGCTGCAGTTGACCGCCACCCAGGGGCCGCTGGCGCGGTGGCTGTTCGCATGCACCGCACTGGCCACGAGCTCCTTGCCAGTGCCCGACTCGCCGCGCACCAATACCGGTGCCATGCTGCGGGCTACTTTGACGATGCGCTCTTTCACGCTCTGCATGGTGGCGGAGCTGCCGGCCAAGCGGTTCAACGCGGCCTGGCCGGTGGCTGGCAGTGCCGCAGTGCTCGCTCCCCTCGCGGTAGCGGCTTTGGCGTTTGCCGCGTAGGATGCGTTGGACGAAACGCCCTGCAATGCGTTCGCCACGGCGTTGCGAAACTGTTTGAGGTCCACGGGCTTGGTCAGGTAGTCAAATGCACCGGCCTTGAGCGACTCGACCGCATTCTCGGCAGATCCGTAGGCGGTAATCACAATACAGCGCTCGGAGCGTTGCTCCGCGCGCAACTGACCCAAGATGTCGGTTCCCAGGCCATCTGGCAGACGCATGTCGGTGATGACGGCGTCGAAACGCTGCAGCGCCAATTGGTCCTTGGCGTCCTGCACCGTACCGGCAGTCTCTACCCGGTAGCCCTCGCGCAGCAGCGTGAGTTCATACAGGGTGCGCAAATCTGGTTCGTCGTCGATAACCAGAATGCGCGCGTCGCTCAATACAGGGTGGTTTGCCATGGTGTGTCGGTATTGTCCTGCGGTACGGACGGCTCGGGAAGGGCCAGCGCGATCACGAATTCGTTGCCCTCTGTCGTGGCGCCCTCCAGCGTCTGCGGGCTTCGCTGGTAACCCAGGCTCGCCCCGTGGCGATCGCAGAGCTCGCGGCAGATATATAGCCCCAGGCCACTGGAGCGACTTTCGGAAGAAAAGAAGGGCTCAAACAGGTGGCGCTGGACCGATTGGTCCATGGGGGCACCGTCGCTCCATACCGACACACTGCAGGCCTGCGCTTGCACACAGGTCAACACCTGGATGCTGCCAGTGCGCTTGCTGGCATAGCGTCGTGCGTTGTCCAGCAGGTTCACGAGAACCTGGCGCAGGTGGTCGGCATCAAAGCGCACCCAGGTCGCTTGCTCTGACAAGCGGATTTGCACCAGCGTATCCAGGCCGTTTTGGGTTGCCCAGTCGGTGGTAATGCGGTGAACCAGTTCATTGAGCAAGACGGCTCCGGGCTGCAGCAACGGGCCTGAACCCCGCACGCGGGACACATTCAGGATGTCGTCCACAATTTTTTCCAGGCGCTTAGCGTTTTGACCCACCATGGTTGTGAGTTTCTTTTGCCGTGGGTCGGTAATGTCTTCGTCTAGTAACGCATTAGCCTGCGCAATGGCGGCCAGCGGGTTGCGAATTTCATGCGCAACGGCGGTGGACAGTCGCCCCATGCTGGCCAGCTTCTCGGTGCGTAGCCGGGCCTCCTGCTCACGTTGGTCTTGCAGGAACAGCACGCACAGGCTTTCATGGCCATTTCCCTGGGGTGCAGCCAGCTGTGTGCGCGCCAGCACGCGGCGTGGGCCATCACCCTCATGGCGAATGGTGATCTCGGCCTGTTGGCCGCGCCCGGTGCCCATGCTCAGGCGCGTGAGCTGCAGCAGGGCGTGCCAGGCCGGCTCGCTCTTGAGGTCAAAGAGGGTGGCGCGCAGGGCCTGCTGCGTCCCCAGGAGGGCTCGGGCGGCAGGGTTCGCGGCTCGCACGCTGCCGCGGTTGTCCACAATCATCACCCCATCGGGCAGGGCTTCAATCACCAGTTCGTTGACCTGGCGTTGCACGTTGGCGGCCAACTGGCTCAAACGTGCGCGTTTGCCTGCGCTGACCAGCCGCGATGACAGTTGGTGGGCCAGCAAGGCAATCACGAAGTAACCGGCGCCACTGAGGGCCGCTTGCACCAGGTAGGGCGTGGCATCGACAGGGCTGGAGAGGTAGGTCCACAAGGTGGCGCCCAGCAACAGCATGGTCACACCGGCGGCAGTGCCCAGAGCCAGGCGCAAAGACCCCAATACCGAGGCTAGCAGAATCGGCAGTGCAAACAGGGGCGTGTAGTTGAGGCTATTGCCCTGCAACAGCTGCATGGCGGAAAACGCCAGCACGTCCAAACCAATCAATACGCCCCAGGCGCGGTTGAAGGCCTGGCCCAGTGGGCGAGGGCGGGCAAAGATCCGCGCCACCAGCGTCCCCACAAAGTAAGCAATGCTGACCGCTACCAATGCCTTGCTGTGGGCATTGCCGCTGGCGTAGAGAACACTTTGCAGCACCAGCAGCACCACGCCCAGCGTGAGGCGGGCCGTCATGAAGCCCTGCCACAGTCTGCCGAATTCTTGCGTGTCTTCCTGTCCGTCGACGAGCGGCCCGGCTTCCAGTGCGGCCGGGCCAAACCAGGAATGCTCAGGGTCGTGGGTGGGCATCAGGCTTCAGCGGCAGCGCGGTGTGCGGCACTGCAGTAGCTGCCATGCGCGCCGGCCACGGCATCTTGCTCCGGAAGATGAACGCCACAACGGCGGCAGGCCACCATGGCGGCTGGCTCCGCCAGCTGTGCTGCTTTGCGATGGGCACGGGTCTGGTGTTCCAGCCCGCGGGCACTGCGCCAACGCCAAGCCACCACAAAGACCACGAGGAAGACAAGCAAGTATTTCACGCCACCCGCCCCAGGATGATTTCCATGACAAACCGCGAGCCTACATAGGCCAAGAACAGCAGCACCGAGCCCGTGTACAGCACACCGACGGCGCGCTTGCCGCGCCAGCCGAACTGTGTACGTCCCACCAGAAGCACGGCAAAGGTGATCCAAGACAACAGCGAGAACACGGTTTTGTGGTCCCACCGCCAAGCATGCGTGGGGCCATACACCACATCACCAAACCAGTAGCCTACAGCAAGGGTGATGGTCAACAGAACAAAGCCCGCCGCCACAAAACGGTAGGTCAGACGCTCCAGGGTCAGCAATGGCAATCCACTGTGGGGGTCGGCCGCCTTGCGGATGCGGGCCTCGGCCCGCGTCATGAACCAGGCGTGGACCACGGCGGTGCCGAACAGCCCGTAGCAGGCCACGCCAAACGCCAGATGCACAGGCAACCATACCGAAGCTGTTGCGGCCAGGCTGGCGCCTGGAAATACCCAGGCCAGCAGCACCGCCACGGAGCCCACGGCCGCCAGCGTCCAGCGGGTCTCCAGTTGTGGGAACACCTGGCTTTCCACACCATAGACCGCGGCCACCAGCCAGGCCGTGACCGACAAGGCCGGGGCAAAGCCAAAGTGCGGGCTCTCACCGAACAGGCTCCAGGCCAGCGCGCTACCGTGCAGTAACCAGGCCACTGCCACCCAGGCGCGTGCGGTTTGTGCTGACAGGCTACGCGCGCGCAAGGCAGGCCACGCATAGGCGCTGGCTGCCAAAACCGACAGGGTCAGGCTGGTGGGGGACGCACTGGCTAAAATCATGTCCACAGTTTAGCGTTTTGCTCCCTGCCAGCTCCCCGGCTGGCCTTCACCACAGGTTCCGCCAGCCGGAATACGTCTTATGGCCTCCGCCCTTACCGACAAACTCTCACGCCTCGTCAAAGATCTGCGAGGTCAAGGCCGCATCACCGAGAGCAATGTGACCGACATGCTGCGCGAGGTGCGCATGGCCCTGCTGGAGGCCGACGTGGCCCTGCCCGTGGTGCGCGATTTCATCGCCCGGGTGAAAGACAAGGCCCTGGGCCAGGAAGTGCTGGGTTCGCTGCAGCCCGGCCAGGTGCTGGTCAGCATCGTGAACCGCGAGCTGGCAGCCACCATGGGCGAAGGCGTGAGCGACATCAACCTTGCCGCGCAGCCGCCCGCCGTCATCCTGATGTCGGGCTTGCAAGGCGCCGGTAAAACCACCACCACGGCCAAGCTGGCCAAACACCTGATCGAGAAGCGCAAGAAAAAGGTGCTGACGGTGTCGGGCGACGTGTACCGCCCCGCCGCGATTGAACAGCTCAAGACGGTGACGGCCCAGGCCGGCGCCGAATGGTTTCCGTCCACGCCGGACCAGGACCCGGTGGATATTGGCCGCGCGGCGCTGGACTATGCCAAAAAGCATTTCTTCGACGTGCTGCTGGTCGATACCGCGGGCCGTTTGGCGATTGACGAAGCGCTGATGCTGGAAATCAAGAACCTGCATGCCGCGCTGAATCCGGTGGAAACGCTGTTTGTGGTGGATGCCATGCAGGGCCAGGACGCGGTGAACACCGCCAAAGCCTTCAAGGAAGCGCTGCCGCTGACCGGCATCATTCTCACCAAGACCGATGGCGACTCGCGCGGCGGCGCGGCGCTGTCGGTGCGCCAGGTGACCGGTGCTCCCATCAAATTCGCCGGTACCAGCGAAAAGCTTGACGGCCTGGAAGTGTTCGATGCCGAGCGCCATGCAGGTCGCATTCTGGGAATGGGCGACATCGTGGCGCTGGTGGAGCAGGTCACCGCTGGCGTCGACATTGAGGCCGCCAAGAAGCTGGCCGACAAGGTCAAGAGCGGCGGCGGGTTTGACCTGAACGACTTTCTGGCCCAGATCCAGCAGATGAAGCAAATGGGCGGTCTTTCCAGCCTCATGGACAAGCTGCCGGCCGCCATGGCGGCCAAGGCTGGCCAGGTGGACATGGACAAGGCCGAGAAAGACATCAAGCGCAAGGAAGGCATCATCCACAGCATGACGCCGCTGGAGCGCCGCAAGCCTGATCTCATCAAGGCCACGCGCAAGCGCCGCATCGCCGCGGGGGCCGGTGTGCAGGTGCAAGAGGTCAATCGCATGCTCAAGGAGTTTGAGCAGATGCAGGACATGATGAAGAAGATGAAGGGCGGCGGCATGATGAAGATGATGAAGCGTCTGGGCGGCATGAAGGGCATGCCCAAGATGCCGTTTTGAACGCCCCTGAACGCTCTCGCAGGTTGGCCGGCATAGGCTTGGCGGTGCTGGCCATGGCCTGCTTCGCGGTGCTGGACACCACGACCAAATGGGTGTCCTTGAGTGCACCTCTGATGGTGGCGATGCTATTTCGCTACGGTTTTCAGGCGCTGGCCACTACGGCCCTGGAGTGGCCGCGCCAGGGGCGGGCGTTGCTGGAGACGCAATACTTGCGCCTGCACCTGCTGCGCGGGTTGCTGTTGTTGCTTACCAGCGTGCTGGCGTTTCTGAGCCTCAAACACATGCCTGTGGGCGAATTCACCGCGATCGTGCTGCTGACGCCTTTGGTCGTGACGCTGGCGGCCGCGCGCATGCTGCGCGAAAAAGTGTCGCGCCTGCGCCTGCTGCTGGTGGTGGGGGGCTTCATCGGAACGCTGGTGATCGTGCGGCCTGAAGGGACCGACTTCAACTGGGCCTTGCTCTTTCCGATCGGCGTAGTGCTGGCCAACGCGGGTTTTCAATTGCTGACCAGCCGCATGGCCCGCACGGAAAACCCCATGACCATGCAGTTCTACACAGGTTGGACCGGGGCCGTGGTGGCCCTGTGTGCGGGCCCTTTTTTCTGGGCGCCGATTGGCTCGCCGGCGGTGTGGGCCGGCTTGGTGTTCATGGGTTTCATGGGAAGCCTGGGTCACTTTATCTTTATCCAGGCCTTCAAGCGTGCGCCTGCGGCCACCCTCATGCCCTACATGTATGCGCAGATTGGCTTTGCCATGTTGGGCGGGTGGCTGCTGTTCTCCCACGTGCCGGACCACTGGTCACTGGTAGGCATGGTGATGATCGCGATCTGTGGCGCTGCAGGCGCTTTGCTCACCGCCCATGAGGGCCGTGTCTCCGCAGAGCCACCGGAGCATTGATCTGACCACTGTGCGCGTGTAGCGTGCCCAGCTTTACCTATCTTCACACGCAAGCGGTCAACACGCGTACGTGGCAGCCGTTGTGGGAGGGCATCCAGATGCACTGGAGCGAATCTCAAAACCTGAAAGGCTACTGACATGAACAAAGTTCTCGCAACCCTGATCGCTGGCTTGATTTCTGTGGGTGCATTTGCTCAGGCACCCGCAGCAGCTCCAGCCGCGTCGACGGCTCCCGCCAAAGTCGAAGCCAAAAAAGACACCAAGGAAGCCCCTGCGGCCACACCTGCCAAGAAGATGAAGAAGGCCAAGCACCACGGCAAGAAGGCTATGGAGAAGAAGGCCGAGGCCGCGAAGTAAGCGTCGTAGCCATCCCCCCATGCAAAAAGGGCTCCCGCGGGAGCCCTTTTTTGTCAGCGCACAGCGCCTAAGCCGATAGGGTCATTAGGCCTTGCTGGCTTTGGTGCGACGGCGTGCCACTGCACCCATCAGGCCGAGACCGGCCAGCAGCATGGCGTAGGTTTCAGGTTCGGGCACCGAGGGAATCACCGCACCGTTGCGCACCTGGAAGTTGTACTGGCCATTGATGTTGGAGTTCAGGCTATGGGACACCAGCGCATTGGCGCCAGAGTTGAGCAGGGCGCCATTGATGGCAGAGCCTGCGAGTTCGAACGAAGACGTCGTGCCGTTGGACCAACCTGCGCGGGCGGAGTAGCCGCCGAAGCCGTTGGAGCCATTGCTGGCGCTGCCGGTTTCCCAGGTGATCTTGTCGTAGTTGAACTGGAAGTCAAAGTTGCCGGCTCCCGTGTCGGAGCGGTCGGTTACGATGAGCTGGAAGCTGTTGGTTTTGTCAGCTTGGCTGTTGTAGTAACCCACATTCAGCCAGTTCACGCCGAACACGTTGTGACCGTTGAGGGTGCCTTGGCCATATTGGGTGACACCGCTGTTCTGGGCGCGCGTGTCCACATCGGCAAAGAAGGGAGCCAGCATGGGTTTGCTGGTGGTCAACAGGTTGAACGGTGTGTAGGTGCCCAGTGGCTGGTTGAACGTCACGTTGCCGTTGTTGTTCACATACAGGTTGCTGAAGCTCTGGCCAAAGAAGTTGACGTTGAAGCCCAGCGACACGAGGCCGGTGTAGCCGTCGTCATTGCGGTCCAGCGTGTTGGTGGTGAACAGGTTGGCATCATGCACAGCCGCTGCGTAAGCAGGTGCGGCGGCCAAGGTGACAGCCAGCAGGGCGCCAGCAGCGATTTTTTTGAACATACGAAAAGCTCCCTTAAAACGAAAGCTGAGTATCTTCAAGAAACGCTTTGGCATCACCGCGCGCCATGGTGCTTTCGGCCTATGCGCCGCATGGACTTTTGTAAAGAGTTGTTACGCCGTCAAACGCCCACCAACTCCTGGGTCAGCACCTCGCCACGCAGCGTGTAGCTACGGGTCTCGGTGATGCGCACATCCACCAGTTGCCCCACCAGGCGCGGCTGGCCGGCAAAATTCACCACGCGGTTGCACTCGGTGCGGCCCATGAGTTCGCCGTTGTCGCGCTTGCTCATGCCTTCCACCAGGATGCGTTGCACGGTGCCCAAGCGCTGGTTGCTGATGGTGGCGATATTGGCGTTGATGGCGGCCTGCAACTCTTGCAGGCGGGCCAGCTTCACTTCGTGTGGGGTGTCGTCATGCAGGTTGGCCGCGGGCGTACCGGGACGGGGGCTGAAAATGAAGCTGAACGAGTTGTCAAAGCCGATGTCGTGGATCAACTTCATCATCTTGGCAAAGTCCTCGTCGGTCTCGCCGGGGAAGCCCACGATGAAGTCCGAGCTGATGCTCATGTCGGGTCGGATGGCGCGCAGCCTGCGAATGGTGCTCTTGTATTCCATGGCGGTGTAGCCGCGCTTCATAGCCATCAGGATCTTGTCACTGCCGTGCTGCACGGGCAGGTGCAGGTGGCTCACCAGCTTGGGTAACTTGTCGTAGGCCGCAATCAGGCTGGGCGTGAACTCGTTGGGGTGGCTGGTGGTGTAGCGGATGCGCTCGATGCCGGGAATGTCAGACACGTATTCCAGCAGCGTCGCAAAGTCAGCCATCTCGTTGGTGCCGCCCATCGTGTGGCGCCAGGCATTCACGTTTTGGCCCAGCAGGTTCACCTCTTTCACGCCCTGGTCGGCCAGGCCGGCAATCTCCACCAGCACGTCCTCAAACGGGCGGTTCACTTCCTCACCGCGCGTGTAGGGCACCACGCAGTAGCTGCAGTACTTGGAGCAGCCTTCCATGATGCTCACGAAGGCCGATGCACCGTCCACCTTGGCGGGAGGCAGATGGTCGAACTTTTCAATCTCTGGGAAGCTGATGTCCACCTGGGGTTTGTCCAGCGCCTTGCGGGCGTTGAGCAGCTCCGGCAGGCGATGCAGGGTTTGCGGGCCAAACACCACGTCCACATAGGGCGCGCGCTTGATGATCTCGGCGCCCTCTTGGCTGGCCACGCAGCCGCCCACGCCAATCTGCACGCCTTTTTTCTTCAGGTGCTTGATGCGACCCAGGTCGGAAAACACCTTCTCCTGCGCCTTCTCGCGCACCGAGCAGGTGTTGAACAGAATCAGGTCCGCCTCGTCCACGTTCTGCGTGGGCTCGTAGCCTTGGGCCGCGCCCAGCACGTCCACCATCTTGTCCGAGTCGTACTCGTTCATCTGGCAACCAAAGGTTTTGATAAAGACTTTTTTGGACATGACGTACCCGGGGAATGCTATGAATACAGGAGCAGCTTGCGCAATCTTTGCGGGGGCTGGAGGCCGATTTGGCGTGAAAGTAGCGCGGTGCGCTTACTGCGTGGTGACGGGCAGGGCGGGCGCCGGTGCTGGCACCGGCAGCAGGCGAATCTCGTCGGCGCTGAGGATCCAGACATCGTGGATCATGCCGGTGGGCTCGCGGGTGTAATTCACCACCACCGTCTGCCCCACCAGCGCACCCGACATCACCATGATGTTGTTGGAGCCGCGGATGCGCGAGCCTGGGGACAGCCGGTCGGCTTTGCCGTCCATCACCACTTCGGGCGGCGCCACCACCTTGAGGGTGCCGCGCACAGCCTTGGGCGGGAATTGGCGGATGGCGACCACGGCCGTGGTCTGGGCCAGCGCCGGCCCGGCGGTGGCAGCCATGGCAGCGGCCAGGCAGCAGGCGCGGGCCAGGATGGAGAGAGAAGCGCAGCGGTTCATGGTGTGTATCCAGAGGCTGTGGAGAAACTGCGATTTTACCGACGCAGGGCGTGTGGGGCCGAAGAAAAACCCGCAGGGCTTGCGCACTGCGGGTTCTCAATCTGGTGGTCGTAGGTGGACTTGAACCACCGACATCAGCATTATGAATGCTGCGCTCTAACCAACTGAGCTATACGACCGAAGCCCAGAATTATAGACCAAAAATTATTGGTGGGTAAAGTGGGCTGCGCGCTTGTTGACGAAGGCGTCCATGCCTTCCTTCTGGTCGGCGGTGGCAAACAGGGCGTGGAACAGGCGACGCTCAAACACGATGCCGTCGGCCAAAGTGCCCTCAAATGCGCGGTTCACGGCCTCTTTGGCGGCCATCGTGGCCACCTGCGAGAAGGCGCAGATCTGCAGCGCGGCGCCCAGCGCCTCGTCCTGCAGTTTGTCCAGCGACACCACGCGGCTGACCAGTCCGGCGCGCTCGGCCTCGGTGGCGTCCATCATGCGGCCGGTCAGCGCCAGGTCCATGGCCTTGGCCTTGCCCACCGCGCGCGGCAGGCGCTGGGTGCCGCCGGCGCCGGGGATGATGCCCAGCTTGATCTCGGGCTGGCCGAACTTGGCGTTGTCGGCCGCAATGATGAAGTCGCACATCATGGCCAGCTCGCAGCCACCGCCCAGCGCGAAGCCACTCACGGCGGCGATGACCGGCTTGCGCACGGAGCGAATGGTTTCCCAGTTGCGGGTGATGAAGTCGCCCTTGTAGGCGTCGGCAAAGCTGAACTTGGCCATGACCGTGATGTCGGCGCCCGCGGCAAAGGCCTTTTCACTGCCAGTGAGCACGATGCAGCCTATGGCCGGGTCGGCGTCAAAGCCCTTGAGTGCTGCGCCCAGTTCGTCCATGAGCTGGTCGTTCAGCGCGTTCAGCGCCTTGGGGCGATTCAGCGTGATGACGGCAACCTTGTCGCCTTCGATACGGGTGGTGATGCATTCGTAGCTCATGATGGGGTCTCCAGATTTTTGCGTCTTGGCACTATAGCGAAGAGGGTTTGCACATGACTGACACCGGTACGACTGCCACTCCAGAAACGCCTGTTTTGTACGCCGAGCACGGCGCCGTGGCCCTGCTCACGCTGAACCGCCCCGCCGCGCTCAACGCTTTTACGCGCGAGATGCACCACGCGTTGTGGGCGGCGCTGGAGCGGGCCGAAGCCAACCCCGCCATTCGTGCGGTGGTGTTGACCGGCGCGGGGCGTGGGTTTTGCGCGGGGGCCGACCTCAACACCGGTGAGCTGGGGCCGGACGCCCATCCGGCCGGGCGACCCGATCCCGGCGTCAGCATCGAGCAGGCCTTCAACCCCACCACCCGCCGGCTGCAGGCGCTGCGCCTCCCCACGGTGGCTGCGGTAAATGGTGTGGCAGCCGGGGCGGGCATGTCGTTTGCGCTGGCCTGTGACATCGCCATTGCCGCACCTAGCGCCAGCTTCATCCAGGCCTTCAGCAAAATTGGCCTGATCCCCGACGCGGGCAGCACCTGGTTTCTGCCACAGCGGCTGGGCATGCCGCGCGCGTTGGCGCTAGCCATGACGGGCGACAAGCTTCTGGCCGCACAGGCCAAGGAATGGGGGCTAATTTGGGACGTAGCCGATGACTGTGTGGCGGCGGCTATGGCCATGGCCCAGCGCTTGGCCGCCATGCCGACGCAAGCGCTGGTGGCCACGCGCCATCTGCTACGGGATGGGGCCAGCCGCACCCTGCACCAGCAACTGGATGCCGAACGCGACGCCCAAAGCGCCATGGGGCGGACCGACGACTATGTGGAAGGAGTGCGCGCGTTCCGTGAGAAGCGCGCACCCAGGTTCACAGGACGTTAAGCGCCACCATCCAGCCATTTTGCGACGGCCGCCGAATCGCGAACCGACAGGCGCACGGCTGTGCTGGGGGCCGGCAGGGTCAAGGTGAGGTTCATGAGGCGCTTGTCGCGTGACACCAGCGCGCTGACCTTCTTGGCCTTGCCGGTGTAGAGCGTCAGGTCGTCCAGTACCTGCATGCGCCAGGGCTCGCCCTCGGTCTGCACCGCAATCCATTCGTCACCGGCGGCAAAGCCGGCCTTTTCCGCCGCGCTATCGCGCAGGACCTGCTGGATGAACAGACCACCGTTTTCCTTCACGCGCAGGCCCAGCTGTTGCGCCACCTGGTCAGGTTCGCGGTTCACCTGCACGCCGTGCTGTTCCAGCAGTTCGGCCACGGGCAGTTCCTTGGTGCTGTGTACCCAGTGCGCAATCTCTTTGGCAAACGAACGGCCGCCCAGCTCTTGCAGTACGGCCAGCAAGTCGGACTCGGCCATGGGGCCCCCGGCGCAGCGTGCCCACAGGCCGCACATCACGGCGTCCAGCGTGGTTTTGCCTTCGGCGCGCAGCGTCAGGTCCAGGCACAGGCCGACCAGCGATCCCTTGGTGTAGTAGCTCACCGTCGCGTTGGCGGTGTTTTCGTCCTGGCGGTAGTACTTCACCCAGGCGTCAAAGCTGCTTTGCGCCACGCTTTGTACCAAGCGGCCAGGGGTCTGGTTGACCTGGTTGATGGTCTTGGTCAGCAGCTTCAGATAGGCAGCGTTGTCAATGCGCTTGGCGCGGCGCAACAGCAGGTCGTCGTAGTAGCTGGTAAAGCCCTCGAAGAACCACAACAGCTGCGTGTAGTTTTCTTGGGTGTAGTCGTACGTAGCCAGCTCGATGGGGCGGAGGCGCTTGACGTTCCAGGTGTGGAAGTATTCGTGGCTGATCAGGCCCAGCAGCGTGGTGTAGCCCTCGGGCTGCTTGTGCGTGGTGGGGGCCAGTGTGCCGCGCGGCTGCCGTGGCAGGTCCTTGCGGTTGCAGATCAGCGCGGTGGAGTTTTTGTGTTCCAGGCCGCCGTAACCGTCGTGTACGGCATTCAGCATGAAGACGTAGTTTTTGAAGGGAATCGGGCTCTGGCCCTCGTCTTTCTTGCGCGAGGCGCTCACTTTTTTGATGTCTGTGCTGACCGCGTCGCCGTGCCAGAAGCGCAACTCGGCCTCGCAAATGGCCTGGGTGTCGGCCAGCAGCTGGGCACCGTCGAAGCTGGGCGGTGCACCGGCCACCACAAAGCGGTGGGGAATGCCGCAGGCCACAAAGCTGCCGCTCCACAACGGGCCCATCTCCACCGGGCAGTCCACCAGGGTGTCGTAGTTGTCGGCACGGTACAGGCCAAAGCCGGCCTTGCTCACGCGCACCGGCTCCAGCCCCGTGGCCACGCTCCAGCCCTTCAATGCCTCGCTGGCCATCAGTGCCAGCGTGTGCGGGGCGTCGGCTTGCCCGGCCACCTGCAGGCACAGGCTGGTGCCGTTGAAAAAGCCGCGCGTGTCGTCCAGCCAGGCGGTGCGCACCGAGTTGTCAAACGCGTACACCTCGTACTGCACCTGTAGCGGCGTGCTGGGTGTGCAATGCACCTCCCAGCTGGCCTTGTCCAATTGCTGCACCGCCACGCGCTTACCGCCCTGGCGGGCTTCCAGTTTCTGCAGGTGTTTGGCAAATTCGCGCACCAGGTAGCTGCCCGGAATCCAGACCGGCAGGCGCAGGGTTTGCGTGGCCGCGGGGGCGGGCACGGTCAGCGTGACCTGGAACAGGTGGGTGGCAGGGTCCCGCACCTCCACCTGATAGTGGAGGGGGGCGATGGGTTTGCGGGGTGTCGAAGGGTTCTTCATGTCAAACAGGCCGCTAGCCCTCGTGGATACTGCACAAGCAGCTATAAAAACAGGAGTAAGGCGTGGGGCTCTATCCCCCGAATGCGGTGCCGGGTCAGCCCTTGGTGGCGGCCAGGTGTTTTTCGACCTGGGCGGCGTCGATGGCGCCGGGGACGCGGCTACCGTCCTGGAAGATCAGCGTGGGCGTGCCCTGGATCTTGTAGGTCTTGCCAAACTCCACGTTGCGGCCCAGCGCGGCCACATCGCACATGGCGGCTGCCGGCGGCGCCATCTGCTCGCGCAGCATCCAGTCCTGCCAGGCCTGACCCTTGTCTTTGGAGCACCACAGTGCCTTGGATTTTTCGCCCGAATCGGCCCCCAGGATGGGGTAGAGGAACATGTAGATGGTCACGTTGTCCACCTTCTGCAGGTCACGCTCGAAGCGCTTGCAGTAGCCGCAGTTGGGGTCTTCAAACACGGCGATCTTGCGCGAGCCGTTGCCGCGCACGATGGTGAAGGCGTCCTTGAAAGGCAGGTTTTCGAACTTCACCGCGGTGAGTTTGTTGATGCGCTCCTCGGTCAGGTTGCGCAGGTCCTTGCCTTTGGTGGCAAACAGGTTGCCCTGGAACAGGTAGTCGCCTTTGGCGTCGGTGTAGTAAATCTCGGTGCCATTGACCCGTACCTCGTAGATGCCAGGGATGTCGGTCTTGCGAATTTCGTCAACCGCTTTGAGTTGGGGGATGCGCTTGCCGATGGCGTCGCGGATTGCCGCTTCTTGGGCGAGCGCACTGCCGCCCAGGCCTCCCAGGGTCAGGGCCAATGTGAGCAGGGAAAGGATTTTTTTCATGGAGAGGTACTCAAAAAGAAATGCAGGATGGTGGGCGCATTTACTGCGGGCGGGTGCCCATGGCGCGGTGGGCCACCCAGTGTTTGACGGCCCCCAGGGTGTTGAACTGGTTCATGCCCCAGTTGCGCAGGCCTTGGGCCGCGGCATGGGGGTGGGCAAACAGCTGCTGCAGCGCGTCCCCGGCACCACCCACCAGGGCGAAGTCGGCCTTGCGCGCGCGCTCGTAGCTGCGCAGCAGTTTGGGGTCGGCCACGCTGCGCCAGTAGGGGCGGCTGTCCAGCACGCGCACCAGCTCGGCCACATCGCCCAGGCCCAAGTTGAGGCCCTGGCCGGCCAGCGGGTGCACATTGTGGGCCGCATCGCCGGCCAATACCCACGTGCCTGCAGCGCCTCCGATGCCGAAGCCACTCCAGCGGGCAGCCAGCGCATGTTGCAGTGGCCAGGTGTGGCGCGGGCTGGTCAGCGTCAGGCTGCCCAGGGCTCCATGGCTGGCTGCGTGCAGGGTCTCGGAAAATTCCATATCGGGCAGGGCTTGCAAGGTGTGGGCGCGCTCAGGGCTGACTGACCACACCACGGCGCAGAAGTTCCCCCCCGGGCCGCCCATCGGCAAAAAAGCGAGGATTTCGCCCTGGTGAAACCACTGGCGCGCCACCTGGCCATGGCCCTGGGCGCATTCCACCCTGGCGGCCAGGGCCGTCTGGCCGTAGGGCGTGATGGCAAAGTCCACACCCAGTTCTTCGCGCGTGCGGCTCGCCCGGCCTTCGCACACCACGGTCAATGTGGCGGGTGCAGGCGTCTGCACCAGCTCGATCAAGGGCTGAAAGCGCACCGCCTCGGCCAACTGGGCTTCCAGTGCGGGCACGTCGACAATCCAGTTCAGTGCGGCCACGCCTTGGTCGGCGGCGTCAAACACCACGGTGGCGCCATCATCACCATGCACTTCCATACGCTGTACAGGGGTGGCCTGGGCCTCGGCTGGCCAGCAGCGCACGGCTTCGAGAAGCGCGCGCGCGGGCTGGTTCAGTGCATAGGCGCGCACATCAGAGGCCGCGGGGCTGGCCGAGGCGGGTGTGGCACACAGCGCCACGCGCAGGCGTTTTGCCGCCAGATGCAGGGCCAGCGTGCGCCCCACAATGCCGGCGCCGCGGATGCAAATGTCATAGGTTTGGGCCATGCAGCGATTGTAGGAGGCCGTGCACAATGGCGCGCTGAGCCACAAGGATGCCCCGATGAGCGACGACGCCAACGATGTGAACGGGCAGATTGCCCAACTGATGATTTACCCCGTGAAGTCTTTTGCCGGCGTGGCGGTGGAGCAGGCCGTGCTGCTGGAGACCGGCCTGCAATGGGACCGCCATTGGATGGTGGTGGATGACGACGGCCTGTTCGTGACCCAGCGCGAATGCGCGCGCATGGCGCTGGTGCGCCCCGAGTTGCGGGCGGATGCGCTGGTATTGCATGCTCCCGGTATGGCCGCTGTGTCCGTGCCCCTGGCGGCGGTGGGCGCGCCAACCCGCGTGCAGGTGTGGGATGACACGGTGGATGCGCTGGACATGGGGCCTGCCGTGGGGCAGTGGCTGCAGGCCTTTCTGGGCGCCCCGGCCCACCGTCTGGTGCGCTTTGATCCCGTGGCGCAGCGCGCTTGCAGCACGAAATGGACCCAGGGGGTTGCTGCCTCCACCCACTTTGCCGACGGCTACCCGGTGCTGGTCACCACCGACAGCGCCATGGACGAGCTCAACAACCGGTTGGCGGCCATGGACCACCCTGCAGTGGAGATGCGCCGGTTTCGGCCCAACCTGGTCTTGGCGGGCTTGCCCGCACACGACGAAGACCATCTGGGCCCGGTGGAGGTGTTGAACAACGAGGGGGGCGTGGCGGCCCGGCTGCAGTTGGTCAAGCCCTGCGCGCGCTGTCCCATCCCCAACATTGACCCGATAACCGCAGAAAGCCATCCCGGCGTGGGCGATGCGCTCCAGGCCTACCGGCAGGACACGCGCGTGGGCGGTGCCATCACCTTTGGCATGAATGCCATCGTCACCCGGGGGGCGGGCACCGTGCTGCGTGTGGGCCAGGCGGTGCAGGGCGGCTACGCCTTCGGCTGAGTCGGCAGCTCGCTGGCCGATCCCATTTGCCGGCTCAGTGGCGAGGGGGATGTCATGGCCGGGTCCAGGAAGCGGATGGGCCGGCGCGTGCGCGGCGAAATGCCTTCCAGTACCTCGCCCAATTGACCCAGGATACGCTGGCTGTCGGGGATCAGCTCGGTCAGCAGTACGCAGGCCACATGGAACTGCAATGTCACTTCAGGCTTGAGGCCCGGCAACGGGATCAGTCCCGAGGCGATCAGGCGCACCATGCGCTCGGTCAGCGCCTGTCGGCTGGTCACCCCGTCCAGCACCATGCCAAAGCGCGAGGTGCCGACGCGGCCGGCCGGGTCCACATCGCGCAGCACGCGGTGCAGCTTGACGGCGGCGCGCAGCAGGCATTGCTCGGCCACCGCATCGCCATACGAATCGCGCAGGTACTTGAAGTTCACCACGTCCACCAGCACGATGGCGGAGGGCTCGCGGTCGTGCTTGGCGCGGTTCAGCGCGGTCTCCACCTGCTGTTGGAACAAGGGGGCAGTCAGCAGACCGGTCAGCGCATCCTGCGTGGGCAGGGCCTCCGCGCGGTCCTGCGCCTCGCGGCGCTCGCGGGCACGCGTGTGCAAAGCCTGCTGCAGCAAGGGCACGGCGAGTGCAATGCACAGCACCATCACATAGCGGGCCTCCCACCAGGCAGGCACCACGTGGAGTACCTGTGCTGCCATGAACAAGACCGCCAGGCCCTGCGGCAGGTAGGCCCAAAACAGCCACTTGCCCACCGCGTAGCCACGCCGCCATGCCAGCGCCGTGGCCGTCACCGCGAGGATGGGGCCCGCCGCCATGTAGACGGCATTGAAATGGTCAGCAATGCGCCGGTCGATGGCGGCACACAGCAGGGCCAGGGGCAGGCCGGCCAGGCCAAATGCGTAGAGCGTGCGCGCCAGCCGCGGAAAGCCCACGTCCAAGGAAGACATGTGCCGCACAAACAGCACGGTGCTCCCCACACCCAGAATGGGCAGCGCCATGTGCGCATAGTTGGCCCATATGGGCGAGCTAGGCCATAGCCACATGCCAGCCAGGCCGGTGGTGGTGCCTACGACCAACAGCACCAGCGTGGCATAGCCGGTGTACCAGCCCTCAGCCCGGCTGCGCGTCTGCAGGTAGTGGATGCCGCACAGGCCAATGAGCATCAGCAACGCGCCCATCAGCACCCCCAATGCCACGTATTCCACTTCGTGCTGCCGGTCACGCGCTGCGGCCGTGGCCAGCAGCAGGGGCAGGGCTACGGGCTTGAAGTTGCGCACCTCCAGATAGAGTTCTTGTACTCCGGGTTCGCCGAGGTTGATGGTGAAGTCCGGGTAGAGCGAGGGGCGGCTCCAGCGCTCCACGGCGTTGGTGTCCCCCGCGATTTGCGCAACCCAGCTGCCATGGCGGTCCAGTTGGTACAGCGCCGCGTGGTCCAGGTAGGGCAGGGGGATATGCAGTGTCCAGTCAGGTGCGGCCATGCTGTCGCGTTGCAGGCGCAGGCGTATCCACAGGGTCTTGCCCTCGGTGAGGGCAAACACCGTGTCCGCGGGCGCAGGCGAGAAGCTGCCCCGCGCCTTGCGGGCGACGGCGTCTATGCCCACACTGGGGTCGGCTTCCATCAGGATTTCCAGCGTGCCCTCTACCTGGGGCGTGGTGTCGGTGCTGTTGAGCTGCACCACGGACCCCTCGGCCGGTGCGGTGGCTGCCTGTAGCGCGGGCGTTGCCGCCAACAGCCCCCACAAGGCGGTCACCAGCAAAGTGCGTATGCGAAGGGGGGCGAGGGAAAACAGCGTCATGCGGTTTCGGGCAGGTCGCCCAAGGGGGCGGCCAAGGTGGGCACCGGCTCCAGAAAGCGGATGGGGCGGCGTGTGCGGGGCGAGATGCCGGCCAGCACTTCGGAGAGGTCCTGCATTACACGGTCTGCGGGAACCGGGTTGTCATGCAGCAGCACGCAAGCGGCCTGGAACTGCAATGTCACCTCGGGCTGCAAGCCCTGCAGTGGCACGAGGCCCGAGGCCACCAGCTTGACCAGGCGCTCAGTCAGTGCCTGGCGGTTGGACACCCCTTCCAGCAGCATCGCAAAGCGGTCGGTGCCCACGCGCGCGGCCGGGTCGACATCGCGCAGGATGCGGTGCAGCTTGATCACCGCGCGCAGCAGGCACTGCTCGGCAATCGGGTCGCCCATGCTGGCGCGGATGTGCTCCAGGTTGATCACGCTCACTAGCACCAGTGCTGTGGGCTCCCGGTTATCCACGGCGCGCTGGTAGGCGTCTTCCAGGTGGGACTGGAAGGTCTGCTCGGTGAGCAGGCCCGTCAGTGCATCTTGCGTGGGCAGCTGTTCGGCGCGCAGTGCCAGTTCCTTGCGGTCGTGGGTGGCGCGGCTGAGCGCGTAGCTGAGCGCGGGCACCGACAGTGCTACACCCAGCGACATCAGGTAGCGCATTTCCCACCAAGTTGGTACCAGGCCAAACGCTTCGAGGACCAGGCGTAGCAACACCAAGAACTGCGGTATGTAGGCCACCAGCAGCCAAGTACCGATGGGCGAGCCACCGCGCCAGCTCAGTACCGTGGCCCCCAACCCGGCGGTGGTGGCTACACACAGCACGGCGGCACCCATCTGGTCGGCCAGCGGGCGATCCAGCACCACATAGGTCAGCACCGAGCCCAGGGTGGTCCAGGCGATGAAGCCCAGCACCTTGTCGTACTGGTGAAAGTGGGTGGACAGTGCGTACAGCCTGCGCACAAACAGCAGCGAGCTGCCCACGGCCATGGCCGGCATCACGCTGTTGGCGTAGTCGGCCCAGGTGGTCATGCTGGTCCACAGCAGCGCATTGAGCACGCCGTTGATTTGCGCCACCGAGGCCGCGATGAGCAGGCCGTACAGTGCCGCGGTCATGTCAAAACGGTTGCGGTATTCCAGGTGGCGAATGATGGACAGCACGGCCAGAGTCACCAGGGTGCCCAGCATCAGCCCCAGACAGGTGATTTCCAGCAAACGCTGGGCTTCGCGCTCGGGAATAGTGGCCAGCCGGATCGGAATGCTCACGTGTTTGAAGTTGCGCACCTGCAGGTACAGGTCCTGCGGCACCCCGCTGGGCAAGTCCAGTTCAAATTCAGGATAGAAGCCGCGCCTGGCCCAGGCGGACTGGGGCAACTGGTCGCCAGCAGACTGGGCCGCCCAACTGCCATCGCTGCGGCGCTGGTACAGCGTGACCTGGTCTACATAGGGCAGCGGGATATTGAGGGTCCAGCGTTCGGCGTTGCCTGCGGCACGGACCAGACGCAAATGGATCCACAGCGCATTGTTGGGCGTCAGCGCGTGGCGCTGCAACGCGGGTGTGGGGACAAAGTTCTTGGGGTTGCTGGCCGCCTCTTGCACCGTGGCGTGCTGGCCGCTGTCCAGCCAAGTGGGGACCGGTTCATCCAGTTCGAACTGGGTGTTGCCATTGCCCAAAACCACGGCGTCCATGCTGGCCGTGGTGGCCGCCCAGCCCGGCGTCAAGGAGGTCACAAGCCACAGTGCCAAGGCCAGCAACGGGCGCGAAAGCAGGTATGGCATACACTTGTCACCCAGTTTTTAGAGGTTTTTTATGAGTTTGAAGTGTGGCATTGTAGGCCTGCCCAATGTAGGGAAAAGTACCCTGTTCAACGCGCTGACCAAGGCGGGCATTGCTGCAGAAAATTACCCGTTTTGCACCATCGAGCCCAATGTGGGCGTGGTGGAAGTCCCTGATACGCGCCTGCAGCAACTGGCCGACATCATCACGCCCGAGCGCATCGTGCCGGCGATTGTGGAGTTCGTCGATATCGCGGGTCTGGTGGCGGGTGCCAGCACGGGTGAAGGCCTGGGCAACAAGTTCCTGGCGCACATCCGCGAGACCGACGCCACCATCAATGTGGTGCGCTGCTTTGAAGACGACAACGTGATCCACGTGGCCGGCAAGGTCGATCCGATTGCCGACATCGAGGTCATCCAGACCGAACTCTGCCTGGCCGACCTGGGCGCCGTCGACAAAGCCCTGCACCGTGTGACCAAGCTGGCCCGCTCGGGCGACAAGGAGTCCATCAAGCTGGTAGCGATTCTGGAGAAGTGCCAGGCTGCGCTGAACGAAGCCAAGCCCGTGCGCACGCTGGACTTCAGCAAAGAAGAGTTGCCCCTGCTCAAGCAGTTTTTCCTGATCACCGCCAAACCCGCCATGTTTGTGGCCAACGTCTCTGAAGACGGCTTTGAGAACAACCCGCTGCTGGACCGCCTGAGCGCCTTTGCCAAGGCCCAGGGCGCCCCCGTGGTGGCCATTTGCGCCAAGATGGAAGCCGAACTCTCCGAGATGGACGATGCCGACCGTCTGGAATTCCTCAAAGAGCTCGGCCAAAGCGAGCCTGGCCTGAACCGTCTGATCCGCTCTGCCTACAGCCTGCTGGGCCTGCAGACCTACTTCACGGCCGGTGTGAAGGAAGTTCGCGCCTGGACCATCCATGTGGGCGACACTGGCCCGCAAGCGGCAGGTGTGATCCACACCGACTTTGAGAAGGGCTATATCCGCGCCCAGACCATTGCGTTTGACGACTTCATCGCCTTCAAGGGCGAGCAGGGTGCCAAGGATGCCGGCAAGATGCGCGCTGAAGGCAAGGACTATGTCGTTAAGGATGGCGACGTGATGAACTTCCTGTTCAGTTCCTGATTTCTCCTTCCTCTCTGTGACACCAGTCCTACGACTGGCTGGCCCTGGGGGCTGCGGCCTGCTGGGCCGTCACCGGGCTGCTGTCGGCCCGACAAGCGCGCCATCTGGGCGCGTTTGCATTTACGCGCTGGCGCATGGGGCTGGTGTTCCTCATGCTGTTGCCGGTGGTGGTGTTCAGCGGGGGCTGGCGCACGCTGTCCTGGGCTTCTTTGGGCGTGCTCGCGTTCAGCGGTTTGATCGGCATTTTTGTGGGTGATACCGCGCTGTTCGCCTCCATGAACCGGCTGGGGCCCCGCCGCACTGGCGTGCTGTTTGCCACCCATGCCTGTTTCAGTGCCTTGCTGGGTTTCCTGCTGCTCAATGAACACATGGGCCTTGCCGCCCAACTCGGTGGTGCGCTGGTGGTGGGCGGTGTGATGATGGCCGTCGCACTGGGCACCCACAAAAACGAATCGCATGCGCTGGAGGTCACGCGGGGCCATTGGCCGCTGGGCGTGGCGCTAGGCTTGTTGGCTGCCTTGTGCCAGGCACTGGGGTCGCTGATTGCAAAACCCATCATGGCCTCGGGCGTGGACCCGGTGGCCGCGACGGTGGTGCGCGTAGGGGCGACGTGCGTTGCGCATCTGATTTTGCTGTGGGCCGGAGCGGGCGTGGCGCGCACGCACAACGCGCTCTCGGTTCGTGTGCTGGCCTGGGTGGCGCTAAGCGGCATGATTGGTATGGGGCTGGGTATGAGCCTGATTCTGCTGGCGCTGCGCTACGGCGATGTGGGCATGGTGGGTATTCTGTCGTCGGTTTCCCCGGTGCTGGTGCTGCCCCTGCTGTGGTGGCGTTTGGGGCGCGCGCCAGCGCGTGGTGCCTGGTGGGGCGCCGCCTGTACCGTGGTCGGGACTGCACTAGTTTTGGTGCGCTAGCCCCCGTCAATATTGCGCAAGGCGCTCACAAAAGAATAGCGTTCGGGCACTGCGCTGCCGCGCACCGTCACCAGAGACGCAGCAGACCGGTGAGCGCGGCGGTCATCAGGATGTAGCGGGCCAGCTTGCCCACAGCCATGTAGGCGATGCAGGGCCAGAACGGCAGTTTGAGCCAGCCTGCGACGGCACACAGCGGGTCTCCGACCAGTGGCAGCCAGGCTAGCAGGCAGGCTTTGGGGCCAAGGCGACGCAGCCAGTCCAGTGCCCGCAGGTGAAGGGCTGATGCGCCGTATTTGTCGGCCACGCGGTGGGCGCCGTAGCCCATCCACCAAGTCACCGCACCCCCCAGGGTGTTGCCCAGTGTGGCCACGCCGATCACCGGCCAAAACAGCGCAGGATTCAGCTCCACCAGGCCCAGCACCAGCGGCTCAGAGCCCATGGGCAGCAGCGTCGCGGATACAAAGGACACCACAAATACTGTGGACAGGCTGTACTCAGGCAGTGCAAGCAGATGAAGAAGGGTGGGTATCCAAGCGTCCATGGCGAGCGCAGTATAGGCATGGTGGGGTTCGCTGCGGTGCAGCAGGTAAATTTCAATTGCTGAAATTTTGAGCAGGTAGAATTGGGCTTGGCCCCAATGACCTGGGGCCGCTGTCTTTTCTAGCCACTCCCATTCCACTCGTAGTCCATGCACATCGGCCCGTTCGCTTTGGCGAATCACCTCTTTGTCGCGCCCATGGCGGGGGTGACGGATCGCCCGTTCCGGCAGCTGTGCAAGCGCCTGGGCGCAGGCTACGCGGTGAGCGAGATGGTGACCTCGCGCAAGGACTTGTGGAACAGCCTCAAGACCTCGCGCCGCGCCAACCACGAGGGTGAGCCTGGCCCCATCGCGGTGCAGATTGCGGGTACGGAGGCCGCCATGATGGCTGAAGCCGCGGCCTACAACATTGACCGCGGCGCGCAGATCATCGACATCAACATGGGGTGCCCCGCCAAGAAGGTTTGCAACAAGTGGGCCGGCTCGGCCCTGATGCAGGACGAGCAACTGGCCATCGAGATCGTGGAAGCCGTGGTGCAGGCCTGTGCGCCGCGCAACGTTCCGGTCACGCTGAAGATGCGCACCGGCTGGTGCCAGACCGAAAAAAATGCCGTGGTGCTGGCGCGCGCCGCCGAGGCCGCCGGTGTGCAGATGGTCACCGTGCATGGCCGCACGCGCGAGCAGGGCTACAAGGGTCAGGCTGAGTACGACACGATTGCCTCGGTCAAGGCCGCGCTCAAGATTCCGGTGGTGGCCAATGGCGACATCACCACGCCTGAAAAAGCACGCGAGGTGCTGGCCGCTACGGGCGCCGATGCCATCATGATTGGCCGCGCGGCCCAAGGCTACCCGTGGATCTTTCGCGAGGTGGCGCACTACCTGGCCACTGGCACGCACCTTGCACCGCCGCTGGTGAGCGAGGTCAAGCGACTGCTGGTGGACCACCTGTACGACCACTACAGTCTGTACGACGAGTTCATCGGCGTGCGCTCAGCCCGCAAACACATTGGCTGGTACCTGCGGGAACTGCCCGGCGGGGAAGATTTCCGCCAGCGCATGAACCTGATCGAGGACAGTACGGCGCAGGTGGCCGCGGTGGAAGACTATTTGGATCAATTGAACGAAAAAATGGACCGCATCCCGCGCCGGGAGCACGCGTCCAGTCTGGCAAGGGGACATGACATGATGGAACTGGCAGCATGAGCAAGAAGCACATTGATGAGTGCATACGCGCGAGCCTGGAGCTGTATTTCGCCGACCTGGGCGGTACCGAGCCCGATGGCATGTACGACATGCTGGTGCGCGCCGTGGAGAAACCCTTGCTCGAAGTGGTCATGGCCCAGGCCGACCACAACCAATCCAAGGCCGCCCAGTGGCTGGGCCTGAACCGCAATACCCTGCGCAAGAAACTGGTCGAGCACAAACTGCTCTCCTGATCCTCCCTGCCAGGCCCCGCCGTGGCGGGACTGGTGCATCGCTTTCCGCTTTTAACTTCACTCCCGCACCATGACCGCACAAAAAACTGCACTGCTGTCCGTCTCGGACAAGACTGGCATTGTCGAACTTGCCCAAGCCCTGCACGCCCAAGGCGTCAAGCTCCTGTCCACTGGCGGCACCGCCAAGCTGCTGGCCGAGAAGGGCCTGCCCGTGACCGAAGTGGCCGAGATGACTGGCTTCCCCGAAATGCTGGACGGCCGCGTGAAGACACTGCACCCCCGCGTGCACGGCGGCCTGTTGGCGCGCCGCGACTTCCCCGCGCACATGGCAGCGCTGGCCGAACACCAGATCAACACCATCGACTTCCTGGTGGTGAACCTTTACCCGTTTGAAGCCACCGTGGCCAAGGCCGGTTGCACGCTGGAAGACGCGATCGAGAACATCGACATCGGCGGCCCCGCTATGGTGCGCAGCGCGGCCAAGAACTGGAAGGACGTCGCGGTGCTGACCGACGCCGCGCAATACACCACGGTGATTGCTGAACTCAAGGCGAGTGGCAAAGTGAGCGACAAGACCAAGCTGGGCCTGTCCATTGCCGCCTTCAACCGCATCAGCCAGTACGACGGCGCCATCAGCGACTACCTGTCTGCCATACAGATCGGTGACGATGTGCCCGCGGGCGAAAAGGCCCCCACGCTGGACCTGTTCCCCGGCCAGAGCAACGGCCGCTTCGTCAAGGTGCAAGACCTGCGCTACGGGGAAAACAGCCACCAGCAAGCCGCGCTGTACCGCGACCTGTATCCCGCACCCGGCTCGCTGGTAACCGCCAAGCAACTGCAGGGCAAGGAACTGAGCTACAACAACATTACTGACGCCGATGCGGCCTGGGAATGTGTGAAAAGCTTCACTACGCCCGCTTGCGTGATCGTCAAGCACGCCAACCCCTGCGGCGTGGCCATCGGTACCAACGCGTTGGAGTCTTACAGCAAGGCCTTCCAGACCGACCCCACGTCCGCGTTCGGCGGCATCATCGCGCTGAACACCGAGCTGGACGAAGCCGCAGCGCAGCAAATCTCCAAGCAGTTCGTGGAAGTGCTGATGGCTCCGAGCTTCACACCCGCCGCGCTGGAGGTGTTCAAGAGCAAGGTGAACGTGCGCATCCTGCAGATCGACCTGCCGAAAGGCGGAACGACCGCGTGGGACCAGGGCCGCAACCTCATGGACATGAAGCGCATCGGCTCCGGCATCCTGCTGCAAACGGCGGACAACCACGAGCTGGCCTTGAGCGACCTCAAGGTCGTGACCACCAAGCAACCCACGGCCGAAGAGTTGAACGACCTGTTGTTTGCCTGGACCGTGGCGAAGTACGTCAAGTCCAATGCCATCGTCTTCTGCAAGGGTGGCATGACCATGGGCGTGGGCGCTGGCCAGATGAGCCGCCTGGACTCGGCCCGCATTGCTTCCATCAAGGCCGGCCATGCTAACCTGTCCCTGGCAGGCACGGTGGTGGCCAGCGATGCCTTCTTCCCCTTCCGCGATGGCTTGGATGTGGTTGTGGACCACGGCGCCACTTGTGTCATCCAGCCCGGCGGCTCCATGCGCGATCAGGAAGTGATTGATGCGGCGAACGAGCGCGGCGTGTCCATGGTGTTCAGCGGCGTGCGCCACTTCCGCCACTAAATACCTTAGGCCGTTGTGTGAAATAAAAAAAAGGCCACCTTTGGTGGCCTTTTTATATGAAATGGGCCTGTAGCCCCCGTGGAATATGCGCAAGCAGCTTCTATTTTGATAGCAGCTTGAAAACCTCGCCCGCCGCGGCCACCGTTTCGGCAATGTCTGCATCGGTGTGTGCCGCACTCATGAAGCCGGCCTCGTACAGCGCCGGGGCGATGTAGACGCCACGGTCCAGCAGACCGTGAAACAGGGTGTTGAAGCGGGCGTTGTCGGTGGTCATCACCTTGGCGTAGTTCTGGGGCAACTCCTTGAACAGGAAGAAGCCGAACATGCCGCCCTCGCTGTCGCCACAGAAGTCCACACCGGCCTTGTCGGCCTCGGCTTGCAGACCGCTGATCAGCAACTGGGTCTTGCGGCCCAGGTCTTCGTAGAAGCCGGGTTTGCCAATTTCTTTCAGGGTTGCCAAGCCGCAGGCGGTAGCCACAGGGTTGCCCGACAGGGTGCCGGCCTGGTAGACCGGGCCCAGTGGCGCGAGTTGCTCCATCACCGCGCGTTTGCCACCAAAGGCCGCCAGCGGCATGCCACCGCCAATGACCTTGCCCAGCACCGTCATGTCGGGCTCGAAACCGGGAATGCTGCGGGCGTAGACGCTTTGGGCGCTGCCAAAGGCCACACGCAGGCCTGTCATCACCTCGTCAAACACAAACAGCGCGCCATACTGGGTGCACAACTCGCGGCAACGTTTCATGAACGGCACGCTGGCACGCACAAAATTCATGTTGCCGGCGATCGGTTCGATCATCAGACAGGCGAGTTCCTTGCCATGCAGCGCAAAGGCTTCTTCGAGTTGCTGGATGTTGTTGTACTCCAGCACCAGCGTGTGCTGCACCACTTCGGGCGGGACGCCGGCGCTGGTGGGGTTGCCAAAGGTGGCGAGACCCGAGCCGGCTTTCACCAACAGCGCATCGGCATGGCCGTGGTAGCAGCCTTCGAACTTGAGAATCTTGCTTCGGCCCGTGGCGCCGCGTGCCAAGCGGATGGCGCTCATGCCGGCTTCGGTTCCGCTGCTGACCAAGCGCACCATGTCCATGCTGGGCACGCGTTCCAGGATCGCTTCCGCCAGCTCGACTTCGCGCTCGGTGGGGGCGCCAAACGAGAAACCGTCCAGCGCCGCCTTCTGCACGGCTTCCAGTACGGCAGGGTGGCCGTGGCCCAGGATCATGGGCCCCCAAGACCCGATGTAGTCAATATGGCGTTTGCCATTGGCATCCCAGAAGTAGGCGCCCTGGGCGCGCTGCACAAAGCGTGGCGTGCCGCCCACGGCCTTGAAGGCACGCACGGGCGAGTTCACGCCGCCTGGGATGACGCGCTTGGCACGGTCAAAGAGTTGTTGGTTACGGTCTGCGGGGGCGGTGTTAATGGCGGGTGGCATGCGGCGGTACTTCAAAGTCGGTTTCTTCGGGGGCGTCTTCGCCCTCGGCGTCGGGGTGGGCCCAGAACAGGCGGTCGGGAATGATCTGGCCCATGCCGGGGCGGAAGCCGCTTTCCAGGCAACGGTCCAGGTAGCTCAGCGCTTCCGTCACGGCCTCGGTCAGCTCGGTGCCACTGGCAATCAGGGCGGCCAGTGCGGCCGACAGGGTGTCGCCTGCGCCGGTGAACACGGCCTCGAAGCGCTCAAACTTTTCACTGCACAGCACGGCAGTGGGCGAGCACAACACGTTGTCAATGAACTGGTCGGGAAGGGGAATGCCGGTTACCAGGGTGTAGGGCACACCGAAGGCGTTGGCCGCCTTGGCGATGTCGCGTGCCGTCGGGCTTTTGTCCGAGCTCCAGTCCGGCAGCAGCCAGCGGGACAGGGTGCTGTGGTTTCCAACCAACACCGTGGTTTGGGGCAACAGCAACTCGGTACAGGCGTCCTGGTACAGGTCAATCTGGTCTTCCTGCCACCACGACAGGTCGGGCATGTAGGCCACCAGCGGCACGTCCGCATAGTCCGAAGCCAGCTCGGCGATGGCGCTCAGGTTCTCCGGCGTGCCGACAAAACCGACCTTGAAAGTTTGGGCAGGAACGTCCTCCAGGATGACGCGCGCCTGTTCGCTTACGGCCTCGTCGTCAAAGGGGAAATGGTCCACGATCTCTGAGGTATCGCGGGCATAGGCCCCGGTCACCACCGGCAATCCATGGGCACCGACGGACGCGATGGCGCTCAGGTCGGCGGCGGTGCCACTGCCTCCGCTGGGGTCGTTGGCGTTGAACGCCATGACGCAGGCGGAAGGGCCATCGTCGTCGATTTCTTCTTCAGTAGCGGGGGCGGGGGTTGCCGACATCTAGAGGCCTGTATTGGGGTTTGTCTTCATGCAGAATGGCGATCTTTCAGCGGGCGGCGTGCTTTTTGGCAATAGCTGCTCTATACAATCGTTGCATTCTATTTGAAGGCCCTATAAGCTGTGACCGATACTAAAACTTGGATGTGCTTGATTTGCGGTTGGATCTATGACGAGGCCACCGGCGCGCCCGACCACGGAATTGCAGCAGGAACTTTGTGGGCGGATGTACCCATGAATTGGACTTGTCCCGAATGTGGCGCGCGCAAAGAAGATTTTGAAATGGTGCAGATTTGATGCACCACCGTTGCGACAACGGCTCATCCTGACCGTCCACGCTAGTACTGGAGCAACGCCCCTTGAGCACGACAGCACCCACCTTCAAAGTTCTGGTTATCGACGACAGCAACACCATCCGGCGCAGTGCAGAGATTTTTCTCAAGCAAGGTGGCCATGAGGTGATGCTGGCTGAAGACGGCTTTGACGCGTTGGCCAAAGTCAACGACTACCAGCCACACCTCATTTTTTGCGACATCCTGATGCCGCGTCTGGACGGTTACCAGACCTGCGCCATCATCAAACGCAACGCCAAGTTTTCCGGGGTTCCGGTGGTGATGCTGTCCTCCAAGGACGGGGTGTTTGACAAGGCGCGTGGTCGCATGGTCGGCGCGCAGGACTATTTGACGAAACCCTTTACCAAAGACCAATTGCTGCAGGCTGTGCAGCAGTTCGGGGCCGTATTGCAAGGAGCTATTTGATGGCAATAACTAAAGTACTGATCGTGGACGACTCGAAAACCGAGTTGATGTTTTTGACCGAACTGTTGCAGAAGAACGGCTTCACTGTGCGCTCTGCCGAGAACGCAGACGAAGCCTTCAAGCGCCTGGCCGAAGACAAGCCCCACCTCATCCTTATGGATGTGGTGATGCCTGGTCAAAACGGCTTCCAGTTGACCCGTGCCATCAACCGCACCCCCGAATACTCCGAGATCCCCATCATCATCTGCACCAGCAAGAGCCTTGAAACCGACCGGGTGTGGGGCATGCGCCAGGGCGCCAAGGACTACATCACCAAGCCGGTGGATGCCGCCGAGCTGTTCGCCAAAATCAAGGCTCTGGACTGATTCGCTCGCTCCATGGCCAACAGAGAAGCACTTCGAGAACTCCAAGCCCGTTTGGCGAGCCGCTTGCAAGCGGCCCGTTCCGAGGGCATGTCTGTGGCCTGGCTCGCGGTGCGAGCGGGGGGCAACAATTACCTGTTTCCTTTGGGGCAGTCGGGTGAAATCGTCCCCGTAAACCATTTACAGCCCGTGCCCTATGCACTGGACTGGTTTCGCGGCGTGCTCAACATCCGCGGTGGCCTGTTTGGTGTGGTGGATCTCGCCGCGTTTGTGACGGCCTGCGGCGCTGCCAAACGCTTGGAGCCTGCAGTGGCGGAGCCCAGCGTGGTCACCATGAACGCCGCACTGGAAGTCAATTGCGCCTTGCAGGTAGATGTGTTGGCGGGGCTGCGTGGCCCGGATGCGTTCACCTCTTCTAAGCCGCCCGAAGCCGACGCCCCCGCTTTCTTTGGCAACCAGTTTGTCGACTCGGCTGGCGAGCATTGGCAAGAAATCAATTTGCGTACCCTGTCCCTCAGTCCCCAGTTTTTGAGCATCAGCGCTTAGTTCACCCGTAAGGTCCCATCATGTCTGTTGTCGATCAATTAAAAAACCTGTTCTCCAAAAAGCCGCCAGAGTCCGAACTGGATTCGCGTCTTAGTTTGGCCATGCCGGACGCCGCAGTGGACAGCGGTGGCAACGAAACCTTGCAAGAGTCGCCGTCGCAAAACTCGCCGCTACAAGCCACGCCGGCCGAGCCAGCGAAAGAAGCGGCGGCCGAGCCGCAGGTGAATGAGGCAGACCTGATCTCCATCCCTGGCTTGGGCCGACGCACCGTGGTGCAGCACCAGCGCACTCTGTCCATTCTGCTGGGCGGTGCGCTGATCGTGCTGGCGGGTGTGACCTTTGTGGCACTGAACCAGTCAGACCGGGTCGCCCAGCAGCTGGGTGCAACGGGGCAATCGCTGATGCAGTCGCAACGTCTGGCGAAGTCGGTATCGCAGGCGGTGGTGGGTAGTGCACAGGCGTTCCCTGACGTGTCGGAGAGTGCGGGTATTTTGGGCAAGTCGATCAAGGGTTTGCAGTCTGGTGACGATGAAATGCGCATCAACGCGCTGGACGAAAACTACGCACCTGAGCTGTCCAAAGTGGCTCCACTGGTCGAGCGTGCTGAAAAAAATGCCAAGGCAGTGATGGGCCAACAAAAGATGCTGACCCAGATCGGGTCTGCGCTGCGTTTGATTAACCGCCAGTCGTCTGACTTGCTGGAAATCGCCGAAACGGTGGCGTCCTTGAAGTTGCAGCAAAACGCACCTGCAGTGGAGATTTCCGCCGTGGGCCAGCTGGTGATGCTGACCCAGCGTATCGGCAAGTCTTCCAATGAATTCCTGACCGCTGAGGGTGTGAGCCCCGAAGCGGTGTTCTTGCTGGGCAAGGACTTGAACACCTTCAAGGAAATTTCTGAAGCCCTGTTGTCCGGTAGCACCGAGCTGCGTCTGAGCGCAACCAAGGACCCTGCCACTCGCGAACAGCTGGAAGCCCTGATCAAGATGTACGAAGAGACCCGTGTGCAAGCCGGTGCCATTTTGGGCAACTTGCAGGGGCTGGTATCCGCGCGTGAAGCCCAGGGCGCCATCATTGCCGACAGTGAACCGCTGCGCCGCAACCTGGAAGAACTGCAAGCCAAGCTGTCTGGCCAGGCAGGTATCGGTGGCGCGTCGCTGGCCTTGCTGGCCGCATCTGCTGCCTTTGCGCTGCTTTGCGCTGGCGGCTTGTCCTACGTGCAACTGCAAGACAGCCGCAAGCGTCAGGTCATGGCCGAAGACCAGCGTCTGGAAGCTGAACGTCAAGAGCAAGAGGCCAAGCGCGTGAACGACGCCAACCAGGCCGCCATTTTGCGACTGATGAACGAACTGCAAACAGTGGCTGAAGGCGATTTGACCCAGGAAGCCACGGTGACGGAAGACATCACTGGCGCCATTGCCGACTCGGTGAACTACACGGTGGAGGAACTGCGCTCTCTGGTGTCCAACGTACAAAATACGGCGGCCCGCGTGGCCCAGACGACGGCGGATGTGGATGCCACGTCGACCGAACTGCTGGCGGCCTCCAACGAGCAACTGCATGAGATTCGTGAAACCGGTAAGTCCGTGGTGGATATGGCCGGACGTATTAACGAAGTGTCTGCCCAAGCGCAGGAATCTGCGGCAGTGGCGCGCCAATCGCTGCAAGCCGCTGAGTCTGGCCTGCAGGCCGTGCAGAACGCCATCGGGGGTATGAACTCCATCCGCGACCAGATCCAGGAAACCTCCAAGCGCATCAAGCGTCTGGGCGAATCTTCGCAAGAGATTGGTGAAATTACCGAACTGATCTCGGACATTACCGAACAAACCAACGTGCTGGCCTTGAACGCCGCCATTCAGGCTGCATCGGCCGGTGAAGCCGGTCGAGGCTTCTCGGTGGTGGCGGAAGAAGTGCAGCGTCTGGCCGAGCGTTCTGCCGATGCGACGCGGCAGATTGCAGCGCTGGTGAAGGCCATTCAGACCGACACTCAGGATGCCATCGGCGCTATGGAGCGTTCTACCCAGGGTGTGGTGGAAGGGGCCAAGCTGTCCGACAACGCAGGTACGGCGCTGACAGAAATTGACCGCGTGTCACGCCGTGTGGCTGACCTGATTGAGCAGATTTCCAACTCTGCATCCCGGGAGGCCGGTTTGGCCAACGTGGTGGCCGACAACATCCAGCACATTTTTGCAGTGACCGAGCAGACCGGTGAAGGTACGCGCGCCACCGCCAACCAGGTGCGTGAACTTTCCCGTATGGCGGAAGAGCTGCGCCAGTCGGTGTCCCGATTCAAGATCGCCTGATAGGCCATGCTTCGCATTCACCCCGCCCCGTGAGATCCTGGAGAGCTTGAACCCATGTCATCGAACACAGCCGCTCCCGGCGACAACGAACTAGCGGTCAATGATCTTGGGCCTTTGGCCTGGGTGCTTGATGAGCTGCGCAAGTCACTAGACGGGGCGACCAAGGCGATGCGCCGGTTCGTGCGTGATGCCGAATTGGCCCGCGGTTCGGATTTGACGGAGCTGGATGCCAGCCATCTGCGCATAGCCCGACAGCAGTTGCACCAAGCGGTGGGTGCGCTGGAGATGGTCGGGTTGGTAGCACCAGCCAAGTTTTTACGATCGATGGAATCGTTGGCTCAAAAGTTTGTGCAGCGTCCTGAGTTGTGCAGCGATGACGCCGCCAACCGCATGGAGCGCGCAAGCTTTGCGCTCACGGAGTACCTCGAAGGCGTACTCAAGGGAAAAACAGCGTCGTCCGTGGCCTTGTTTCCGCAGTACCGGGCCTTGCAAGAGTTGGCCGGGGCTGACCGTATCCATCCCGCCGATTTGTGGCCGCCCGAATGGCGCTGGGTGGCGATTGCCGCACCTGCTGGTGTGCCTCCACTGGCCTACGGCCCCGATGTGCGTCGCGACATGGACCAAGCGGTACTTCGGTTGGTCAAGAACGGTGATGTGAAGGCTGCACAGCGACTGCGCGACATCAGCCATGGCTTTGCGGCCGCGGCGACAGAACTGGAATCCAAGACTTTTTGGATGGTGTGCGCGGGGTATTTTGAGGCCATGGCCCAAGGCTTGTTCGCCGGCGACGTGTACACCAAGCGCGCTGCCTCGCGCATCTTGCAGCAGTATGTTGCCTTGGCCAAGGGTGGTGCGTCGGTGTCCGAACGTTTGGCCCAGGATTTGGTGTTTTTCTGCTCACGGGCGACTCCTAAAGACGCTGTGTCTTCGCCAAGTTTGCTGGCGGTTCGCAAGGCCTATGGACTGACGCGAACCAAGCCGGTGGACTACGACACAGAGCAGTTTGGTCGCTTTGACCCGGCGCTTTTGGTCTTGGCGCGCAAGCGCATTGCGTCTGCTGCGGAGACCTGGTCTGCATTGGCTGGAGGCGACACCAACCGCTTGAAAACTGCAGGCGAACAGTTTGCCGCCGTCGCCGATGCTGTGGTGAAGCTGCATGCGGAAAGTGGTGATCTGGCCCGGGCTCTGTCCCGTGCCATCGAGTCCACGGTTCGCTCGGGGGCTGCCCCGGCGCCCGCTGTTGCCATGGAAGTGGCTACCTCGGTCTTGTACCTTGAAGCGGCCTATGAGGATCTGGACCCCACGGACAGCCAGATGGCGGACCGCAGCGCCCGTTTGGCGCAACGCCTGGAGCATGTCAGCGCAGGCGGCGATCCCGAGCCGCTCGAGTCATGGATGGAAGAGCTGTACCGCCGGGTCAGCGATCGCCAAACCATGGGAAGCGTGGTGGACGAGTTGCGAACCAATCTGGCCGAGGTGGAAAAATCACTGGACCAGTTCTTCCGCGACCCGCGCGACAAATCGCCTCTGCGCGAAGTGCCCAGCCAGCTGGCGCAAATGCGTGGTGTGTTCTCGGTGCTGGGGCTCGATCAGCCGTCTATTGCAGCCATCCGCATGCGGGCCAGCGTAGAGCAGTTCCTGGTGGATGACATCGATGAAGCGACTGCACGCACCGGAATTTTCGAGAAGATTGGTAACAGCCTCGGGGCCATGGGCTTTCTGATCGACATGCTGAGCTACCAACGGGCCTTGGCCAAGACCTTGTTCGTGTATGACGAGGAACTGGGCGAGTTCAAGCCGCTGATGGGGCGTGAGCGCGCGGCCGTGCAAGAGGCGGAACCTGTGTCGCAGGCCGAGATCGACTCGGATGTTGCAGCGCTGGAAATGCTGACCGCAGCGCCAGCGGAGCCAGTAGCCGTGCCGCAGGAACCTGTGGCAGTGTCTGCGCCAGCTGTCGTGGCAACCGCTGTAGCCCCTGCACCTGCAGAAGACACGGACGACGATGCAGAGTTGCGCGATATCTTCCTGGAAGAAGCGCGTGAGGTGGTGCAGAACGGCTTGGCGGCCGTGGAGGCGTTGCGCGCAGATCCTACCAACCTTGCCGACCAAACCAGCCTGCGGCGCGCGTTCCACACCCTCAAGGGTAGTTCTCGTATGGTGGGGCTCAATGAGTTTGGCGAGGCGGCTTGGTCGTTTGAGCAACTGCTGAACACCTCCTTGGCCGAACAACGCCCCGCCAGCGACGCTCTCGTGTCCGCGTCGAGTGACGCCATGCAAGCGTTTGGACGTTGGGTCGAAGACATCGCCAGAGGCGCCGACGTACCTTGGAGTGCGCAAGAGTTCCGCAAAACCGCGGAAGCGCTGCGCCTGCACAATGAATTGGTGCCTTTGCAAACGCCGGGCGCTGAGGTGGTCATTGCACCGACGCTGATCGAAGATGTTGTCGAAGCTGCCAGCGCGCCATTGCCACCTGTGGCAGAGCCTGAGGCGGCATGGCCAGACTTCGCCTCTACGCAATTGGCGGATGGCCTGTCACTGGACTCCAAGCCTGAGCCCCAACAGGCTGACTTTGCTTCCACCCAGTTGTTTTCGGGGCTGGATATGCCGGAGTCTCCTGCTGCGTCGCAGCCAGATTTTGCGTCTACCCAGGTCTTCAGCTTTGATGCCACGCAGGCCATGGAAGTGCCCGCCCCGAAGGCGGATGCGATGGACGCCCATGGCGGCACCGAGGTCAGTGAAGTGGATTTGGGCGATTTCGACTTTGGCAGTTTTGATGCGCCGGCTGCACCCGCTCAGCCCGCCGCGGAAGTCGCAGAGGCTCACCCGGAAGACGACGTCGAGCCAGACGCGGGCCCGGACACTGTGATTTCTGACTTGGTCGAGTTGCCTGCAGAGCCCGTGGAAGAGGCGCCAGTTGTTGAGCCACCGCTCATGGAGCCCGATGATGGCATGAAGATCATCGGCCCCCTACGACTGAGCATTCCTCTGTACAACGTGTATTTGAACGAGGCCGACGAATGGTCGCGCCGTTTGCAGACCGAACTGAGCGAATGGGCTTTGGAGTTGCCCAAGACGGTGCCGGACTCGGTGATTGCTCTGTCGCATTCCCTGCTGGGCAGTTCCGCAACGGTCGGCTTTTCCGCCCTGTCCGATATGGCCCGGGCTCTGGAGCAGGCGCTGCAGCATGTGCAGTTGCACCGTCAGGGCTCTGCAGAGCAGGCCGCTGTGTTCAATGACGCAGCGGAAGACATTCGGCGCCTGTTGCATCAGTTTGCGGCGGGTTTCCTCAAGGATGCGGACGCTTCCGTGTTGGCGGCGCTGCACGCCATTACTGAAACCGAATTCCCTGCGCCAGCACTGGAGAGTGCCGTGAATACTGGGCTGGAAGATTCTGTAATCGACGCCCCTGATTCGGTGCTCGAAGAAGATGCGCCTGCAGCAGTGGTGTCGGAGCCGGTCTACGTGCCCTCGTTGGGTGCTGCACCGCTGACCATCGTGGATGCCGAAGACGAGGACATCGACGCGGAAGACCGTCTGGACGACGATCTGCTCCCCATTTTTGAAGAAGAAGCTACCGAGCTGATGCCCCAATTGGGTACGGCACTGCGCCAGTGGGTTGCGCGGCCAGACAATATGGGTGCACGCAACGAAATTTTGCGCTTGCTGCACACCCTTAAGGGCAGTGCCCGTTTGGCAGGTGCCATGCGCTTGGGCGAAATGGCCCACCGCATGGAGTCATCCATTGAACAGGTCGGCACAGAGGCGTTGCAAGCCGTGCAGCTGGAGCCCTTGCTGACACGTTTTGACTCACTGCAGGCAGTATTTGCCGCACTGGGCAAGCCAGAGGCTGAGGAGGTGGCGGCGACGGCAATGGTCGCCGCGACCGTTGATTCGGAGACAGAAGGCGATGCAGAGGCCGCGGCCCCCGTGCCTTTGCAGATCAAGCCCATTGCACATGCTCCGCTGACGGCTTTGCCCAAGGCCAGCAGCAACCAGTCGGTGCGGGTGCGCTCGCACTTGTTGGATCGGTTGGTGAACCAGGCCGGCGAAGTCATGATCACGCGCTCACGCATGGATGCGCGTCTTAACCAACTGCGCTCTTCGCTGGGCGAGCTTGGCGGCAACCTGGACCGCTTGCGCCAGCAGCTGCGCGACGTGGAGTTGCAGGCCGAGTCGCAAATGCAGTCGCGCCTGGCGCAAACCAAGGACTCTGCGCAATCGTTTGATCCGCTCGAGTTTGACCGCTTTACCCGTGTGCAGGAATTGACCCGCATGATGGCCGAGTCGGTGAACGACGTGGCGACGGTGCAACGTAATCTGCAGCGCTCGGTGGAAGGCACGGAAGATGACTTGATTGCCCAAGGCCGTCAGGCCCGCGAGCTGCAGCGTGACCTGTTGCGTACGCGCATGGTGGAGTTTGAGGGTATCTCGGACCGCTTGTACGGGGTGGTCCGCCAAGCGTCAAAGGATGCTGGCAAACAGGTCAAGCTGGATATCACGGGTGGCTCCATTGAAATGGACCGTGGCGTGCTGGACCGCATGGCGCCCGCGTTTGAGCACTTGCTGCGTAACGCGGTGGCCCACGGCATTGAGTCGGCCGAAGCGCGGGCTGCTGCCGGTAAGCCGGCGGTGGGCACCATCAACATTCTGGTGCACCAGGAAAGCAATGACGTCTCGGTGTCCTTCAGTGATGACGGTGGCGGCTTGCATCTGGACCGTATTCGCGCCAAAGCCATCGCCAATGGCGTAGTGGCTGCCGATGCTGAACTGAGCGACAGTGACGCGGCAAACCTGATTTTCATGCCGGGCTTCTCCACGGCGGACCAAGTCACCGAGTTGGCGGGCCGGGGGATTGGCATGGACGTGGTGCGTTCCGAGGTCAATGCCTTGGGCGGCCGCATCGAAACCCAGACCGAACCCGATAAGGGCACCACCTTCAAGCTGGTCCTGCCGCTGACCACTGCGGTGACGCAGGTGGTGATTTTGCGTATGGGCGAGTTCTCGGTGGGTGTGCCCGCCAACATCATGGAAACGGTGCTGCGGGTGCCCGCGGACAAGCTGGATCAGGCCTACGCTGACCAGACCTTTGACATGGCGGGGCAGGCTTTGCCGTTCTTCTGGGCGGGAGCGCTGCTGCAGGTGTCCGCGCGTAGCCGCGAGCCCAAGAGCAAGACCATGCCCGTGGCAGTGTTCCGCAGCGCGGGCCAGCGCTTGGCCGTGCACGTGGACGAAGTGCTGGGTAACCGCGAAGTGGTGGTGAAGAATTTGGGTCCCCAGCTGGCGCGTTTGCCTGGTTTGGCGGGCATGTCTGTGCTGGCGTCTGGTGCCGTGGTGCTGATCTACAACCCTGTGGCGTTGGCTGCAGTGTACGGGGAGCAGGCGCGCGCCTTGGGTACAGCAGTATCGGAAGAGCCTGCAACGGATGAAGTCACCTCTGCGTCGGATGGCGGTGGGTCGTCGGCCATGGACGCAGCAGACCAGTTACCACTGGTGTTGGTGGTGGACGATTCCATCACGGTACGCCGTGTGACCCAGCGTCTGCTCAAGCGTGAAGGCTACCGCGTGGCCCTGGCCAATGATGGTTTGCAGGCTCTCGAGCGGCTTCAGGAAGAGATTCCTGCCGTGGTGTTGTCCGATATTGAAATGCCGCGCATGGATGGTTTTGACTTGGCGCGCAACATCCGTGGCGACGACAAGCTCAAGCACCTGCCCATCATCATGATCACCTCGCGTATTGCGGAGAAACACCGCGAACACGCACGCGAACTGGGTGTGGACCACTACCTGGGCAAGCCCTACAACGAAGACGAGTTGTTGGGCCTGGTGCGCAGCTACTGCAGCGCGGCACTAACTGTCTGAGTCCGGCTTCTTGACGATGCCATAGCGCTGCAGCGTGCGAGCACGCGCCTTGGCATGGTCGACGATGGGAAGCGGATAGTCGGTCCCAAGCGTGATGCCTGCGCCGCCAAGTTCCAGAGGTTTGGCTAGCCAGGGAGCATGGATGCTCTTGGGGCCCAATCCAGCCAAGACTGGCAAGTAGCGGCGGATGAATTTGCCCTCGGCATCGAACTTCTCACTCTGCGTGATGGGGTTGAAGATGCGGAAGTAGGGTTGGGCATCGCAGCCGCTGGAACTCACCCACTGCCAGCCGCCGTTATTGGCTGACAGGTCAAAGTCATTGAGCTGCTCGGCAAAGTAGCGTTCGCCCCAACGCCAGTCCAAACCCAGGTGCTTCACCAGAAAACTGCCGGTCACCATGCGCAGGCGGTTGTGCATGTAGCCAGTCTGGTTCAACTGCGCCATGGCCGCATCCACCAGCGGGTAGCCTGTTCGGCCCTGGCACCACGCGCTGTAAAGCTGCTGGGCGTGTTCGCCCTGTTCCCAGGCAATCTGGTCGTACTCGGGCTTGAAGGCCTGTGTTGCCACTTGCGGGAAATTGGCCAGGATTTGAAAGTAAAAGTCGCGCCATACCAGTTCGCCCAGCCACGTGGCCGCGCCGGGGCTGCCTTGCACAGCATGCGCCTGGGCCAGAATCACCAGTTGGCGTATCGAGACAGTTCCAAAGCGCAGGTGGACGCTCAGGTAGCTGGGGCCCTTGACCGCGGGGAAGTCGCGGGTCTGGTCATAGCGGCCCATGCGATCCACAAAATTCTCCAGCAGCTGCCGGGCCCCCGATTCCCCCGTGGGAATGCTGAGTTGCTTCAGGTTGGTGGGCGCAAATCCCAGCACATCCAGCGTGGGAACGGCCTTGGCGTGGCCGGCGGGCTTGTCTGACAGCTTGTGCAGCAGCGCGGTGCAGTCGTGTTCGACCAGCGGGGCCTGTCCGAGGCGGGCGAGCCAGGCGCGTTTGTAGGGGGTGAATACGCCATAGGGCTTGGCCATTTGCGTGAGCACTTCGCGCTCTTCAAAAATCACATGGTCCTTGACCAGTACCAGGCTTGTTCCGAGCGCACGCAGATGTTCGCGCACCTCGGCATCCCTGGCGATGGCCTGGGGTTCGTAGTCCCGGGCGGCATAGACGGCTTGTGCTCCTGTTTCCTGGGCCAGCGCAGGAATGCAAGAGGCGGGCCTGCCCTGCAGTACCACCAGTTTGCCCGCCAGACGTCCGTCCAACTCCACCAAGGAGTCGCGGATGAACTCCACCCGGCGGTCGGCACGCGGCAGTGGTGACAGGATGTCGGCGTCAAAAACGAAGGCGCAGACGACCCGGTCACATTGCTGCAAGGCCGTGTGCAAGGCGGTGTTGTCGTGCACGCGCAGATCGCGGCGAAACCAGACCAGTCCGGTTGTGAATTGTGTTGGCATGGCACCCGTTAAAATCAAGCTATGTCCGGCGATTCTGCACCCATCAATCTGACCAACCACTTTTTGATTGCAATGCCCGGACTGGAGGACGCCATGTTCGCCAAAAGTGTGGTCTACGTCTGTGAGCACACCACCCGTGGTGCGCTGGGGCTGGTGATCAACAAGCCCTCCGACATCAACCTGGACGCATTGTTCGACAAGATCGACCTGCCGCTGACCCGTGCGGACCTCAACGGCAACCCCGTATTCCAGGGTGGGCCAGTGCAGACCGAGCGCGGCTTCGTGCTGCACGAAGCCATCTGGGCCGACAACACCGAGCCCGAGCAGGCGCTGTACGCCTCCACCATGACCATTCCCGGCGGTCTGGAAATGACCACCTCCAAGGACGTGCTGGAAGCCATTTCGAGCGGGTCCGGCCCGCGCAAGGTGCTGGTGTCGCTGGGCTATTCCGCCTGGGGCGAGGGCCAACTGGAAACCGAGCTGGGCGAGAACAGCTGGCTGACTGTGGATGCCGACCAGGCCATTATTTTTGACACACCGATTGAGCAGCGTTATGACAAGGCGCTGGCCCTGTTGGGGCTGCAGGCCTGGATGATTTCAACCCAAGCGGGGCACGCATGAGCGCTGCGGCTGCGGTTGTGCCGGCCCACCTGACCACGTTCATTGCTTTTGATTTTGGCCTCAAGCGCACCGGCGTGGCCGTGGGCAACCGGCTGCTGAAAAGCGCGCAGCCCCAGGGTTCCATCCACGCCGAGGGCAACGCGCGGTTTGACGGCGTGGCGGCCAAACTCAAAGAATGGCAGCCTGACGCCATCGTGATCGGCGTGCCCTACCACCCCGATGGCGCGGCGCACGAAAACACTACGCGGGCGAAGAAATTTGGGCGCCAGTTGAATGGGCGTTTCGGTCTGCCGGTGTTTGAGGTGGACGAGCGCTACAGCACCACCGAAGCCATCAGCAGTGGGGCGAAGGATGCCGATGCGGCCTCGGCCTGCATCATCCTGGAACAGTTTTTGAGGAGTTTGACGTGAGTACTTTGGCTCTGGATGCGGAGGCGCTTTACCGCGAGCTGCTGCGCGGTGTGCAGCAGTTGTGCAACGCTGATACCCGCCTGGTGGGCATTACCTCGGGCGGGGCCTGGCTGGCCGAGCGCCTGCAGGCCGACCTGAAGCTGCCCGGCAAGGCCGGCACCATTTCATCGGCCATGCACCGCGACGACTTTGCCCAGCGTGGCCTGTCGTCGGGCGGGCAAACGCAGCTGCCGTTCGATGTGAACGGGGCGCAGATTTTGCTGTTGGACGATGTGCTCTACACCGGCCGCACGCTCCGCGCGGTGATCAACGAGCTGTTTGACTTTGGCCGCCCTGCCTCTGTGCAGCTGGCCGTGCTGGTGGACCGTGGCGGCCGCCAGCTCCCTATCCAGCCCGACTTCGCCGCAGCACGCGTGAGCGTGGCGCCCACCCAGTCGCTGGCGCTGGCGCGTAGCGAAACGGGTGTGTTTTCTTTTGACGTGCAGGAGGCCTGACGCATGCTGTACAAACGCAACCCCCAACTCAACAAGCACGGCGAGTTGGTGCACCTGCTGTCCGTCGAAGGCCTGCCCAAAAGCATCCTGACCCATATTCTGGACACAGCCTCCAACTTCGTCTCCGTCAACGACCGCGAAGTGAAGAAGGTGCCGCTGCTGCGCGGCAAGAGCGTGTTCAACCTGTTCTTCGAGAACAGCACGCGCACCCGCACCACCTTCGAGATTGCGGCCACACGCCTCAGTGCCGACGTCATCAACCTCGACATTGCACGCTCCAGCGCCTCCAAGGGCGAATCGCTGCTGGACACCATTGCGAACCTCAGCGCCATGGCCGCCGACATGTTCGTGGTGCGCCACAGCGAGTCCGGCGCGCCCTATTTGATCGCCCAGCACGTGGCGCCCCACGTGCATGTGATCAACGCCGGTGACGGCCGCCACGCCCACCCCACGCAGGGCCTGCTGGACATGTACACCATCCGGCACTACAAGAAGGATTTTTCCAACCTCACCGTCGCCATCGTGGGCGACGTGCTGCACTCGCGCGTGGCACGCTCCGACATTCACGCGCTGACCACGTTGGGCGCGGCGGAGGTGCGCGTAGTGGGGCCCAAAACCCTGGTGCCCGGCGACCTGGCGCAAATGGGCGTGCGTGTCTGCCACACGCTGGAAGAGGGCATCAAGGATTGCGACGTCGTCATCATGCTGCGCCTGCAGAACGAACGTATGAGCGGTGCCCTGCTGCCGTCCACCCAAGAGTATTTCAAGAGCTTCGGCTTGACGCCTGAGAAGCTGCAACTGGCCAAGCCTGACGCCATCGTCATGCACCCCGGCCCCATCAACCGCGGCGTGGAGATTGACTCTGCGGTGGTGGACGGGCCGCAGAGCGTCATCCTGCCGCAGGTGACCTTTGGTATCGCCGTGCGCATGGCGGTGATGAGCATTGTGGCGGGCAATGACGCCGACCCGCGCTGAGAGAGGAAAACAAGATGAACCTGTTGATTCAAGGCGGCCGTGTCGTGGACCCCGCCAGCGGCACAGACCGCGTGGCCGATGTGGCCATTGTCGATGACCGCATCCTCGCTATTGGCGAAGTACCCGCCAGCTTTGTGCCCGAGAAGACGGTGGCTGCCCAGGGCCTGGTGGTCGCGCCCGGCCTGTTGGACCTGTGCGCTCGCCTGCGCGAGGGTGGTCAACCCCGACCCGGCCAGCTCAGCAGCGAACGTGCGGCTGCCGCAGCGGGTGGTGTGACCACGCTGGTCTGCCCGCCCGACACTGCGCCTGTGCTGGACGAAGCTGGCTTGGTGGAAATGCTGCACTACCGCACCCAGATCCAGGGTGGTCCGCGTGTGCTGCCGCTGGGCGCGCTCACGCGTGCGCTGGCAGGTGAGGTGCTCTCGCCCCTGCAGCAATTGGCCGATGCTGGCTGCGTGGGCTTTGGCCAAGCCGAGGTGCCGCTGGTGAACACGCAGGTGTTGCAGCGTGCCCTGCAGTACGCCAGCAGCTTTGGCTACAGCGTTTGGCTGCGCCCGCAGGAATACCACCTGGGCAAGGGCGTGGCCGCCAGTGGCCCGCTGGCCACGCGCATGGGCCTCGCTGGCGTGCCGGTGGCCGCCGAAACGATTGCCCTGCACACCATCTTCGAGCTGGTGCGCTCTACGCAGGCGCGCGTGCACCTGTGCCGCATCAGCAGTGCCGCGGGTGTAGCGCTGGTCCGCCAGGCCAAGGCCGATGGCCTGCCCATCACGTGCGACGTGAGTATCAATTCGCTACACCTGACCGATGTGGACATGGGCTACTTTGACAGCCGCATGCGCGTGAACCCGCCGCTGCGCCAGCAGCGCGACCGCGACGCTCTGCGCGCAGGTCTGGCCGACGGTACCATCGATGCGCTGGTGTCGGACCACACACCCGTCGATGACGATGCCAAGGCCTTGCCCTTTGCCGAAAGCGAACCCGGCGCCACCGGGCTGGAGCTGTTGCTGAGCCTGTCGCTCAAATGGGCGACGGACCACCAGTTGGGTCTGTCCCATGCGCTGGCGGTGCTGACCAGCCAGGCCGCCAAGGTGCTGGGCGGCCCGCAGGGGGACCAGGTAGGCCAGCTTTCCGTGGGTGGCGTGGCCGATGTTTGCGTGTTCGATCCCCATGCCCACTGGGTGGTGGAGCCCGCTGCGTTGCGCAGCCAGGGCCGCCACACCCCGTTCAGCGGCTACGAGCTGCCCGGCCGCGTGCGCGCCACGCTGGTGGCCGGGCGCCTAGCGTTTGCGGCCTGACATGCGGCGCATTCAGGCCTGTTGGCGGCTGTGGCGGGTGCTGCTCCATGTGCTGGCGGGTGCGTGGCGTATCCGCAGGGTGTTCCCGGGCCTCTCGCAGCCCGAGCGTGATGCCCAGGTTCAGGCCTGGGCCCGCGAAATGCTTGCGCGGCTAGCTATCAAATTGATAGTGAATGGCACGCCGCCCGCTGGCGGTCCGGTGCTGCTGGTGGCCAACCATATCTCGTGGCTGGACATCGTGGTCATGCACGCTGCGCGCCACTGCCGCTTTATCTCCAAGGCGTCGGTGCAGCACTGGCCCATCGTGGGCACGCTGGCCAATGGCGCGGGCACGCTCTACATCGAACGCGAATCGCGCCGCGACGCCATGCGCGTGGTGCACCACATGGCCGAGCGCCTGACGGCCGGTGATGTACTTGCTGTGTTCCCGGAAGGCACCACGGGTGATGGCAGCACGGTGCAGCCCTTCCACGCCAACATGCTGCAAGCCGCCATTTCGGCCCATGCGCCGGTGCAGCCGGTGGCCCTGCATTTTTCGGATGCCGCCAGCGGCCAGGTCAGCTTTGCACCGTGCTACATCGGCGACGACACGCTGTTGGATTCGCTGTGGCGCACGCTGAAGACGCAGAATCTACAGGCCGTGGTGAGTTTTGGTACCGCGCAAACGGCCGATGGACGCGACCGCCGGGCCTGGGCCACGGATTTGCGCCAGGCTATTGTGGACTTGCGAGGTGATTTAAGCCTCTAGCCCGCGTATTTATTGGTATTTGTGCTTCTTTTTTTATAGCAATTGCCAGCGATAAGGGTGTTGATCAGGCGGGCACCCCACTGTCCATCAGCGTCGACAAGGCCGACTGCCTGGCCCGCAGAAAGCTGCGCAACAGCGCCGGGTACGTCGCGTGTGCAGCCTGGTGCACCGAGGGGCGTGCAGCCAGTTGTTCGCGCCAGGCCCCCACCTTGGGCAAGCCATCGAAGAAGCCGAAGTTCTGGATGGCGTCAAACACATCAAAGTAGCGGAATACGGGGCCGAACACGGCATCCACCAGGCTGAACCGGTTGCCCGCAAAGTACGGCCCCGCACCCAGCACCTCTTCCAGTTGTTGCAGGCGCAGCCGGATTTGCTTCACCTGGGTCGTCAGGCCCACCGTATCCCTGGCGCTGTAGAACGCGGCGATGGTGTTGAGCAACGCAGAGCCAAACTCCATCCACGCCCTGTGCCGCGCGCGTTCCAAAGCTTCTTCGGGGTGCAGGCGTGGGGCCGTCGTCTCGTCCAGAAACTCGCATATCACGGCGGATTCGAAAATCGGGTCATCGTTGACCAGCAGCGCCGGCGTTTTGCCCAGGGGCGAGATGCGCAGGAACCAGTCGGGCTTGTTGGCCAGGTCGATGTCGCGGCGCTCGAACGCCAAGTTCTTCTCGGCCAGCACGATGGCAGCGCGCTGCACATAGGGGCACAAGGTGTGCGAAATCAAAATGAAGTGCGGTTGCATGGGGTCTCCAGTTGCGGTTGCGATGCCACGACTGTAGTTTTGTCAGAATGCAATGAAAATAGGAAAAGGTGCATTCAATGGTTGCAAATATGCAATACAAACTCAGCGCCACGGATCTGGAGACGGTGCTGGCAATGGTGCGGTCTTCCAACCTGGCGGCAGCTGGAGAACGCTTGGGGGTGGATGCCTCCACAGTGTTCCGGTCCATCCGCCGTATCGAGCGGGGCGTGGGGCAGCGCCTGTTTGAACGCTCCCGCGCGGGCTACGCACCGTCCGAGTTGGCGCAGTCGCTGGCCGAGCATGCAGAGCAGGTGGAGGCCCAGTTGGAGCGCGCGCGCTCCGCGGCGCAGACCAGTCCAGAGCTGGTGTCGGGCATGGTGCGCATCACCACCACGGACACGCTGCTGCACGGCCTGATTGCGCCCGCGCTCAGGACGCTGGACACGCTCCATCCCCTGCTGACGTATGAGCTGCACGCGGGCAATGAACTCACCAGCCTGACGCGGCGCGACGCTGACATTGCAGTGCGGGCCACCAAGCTGCCGCCCCAGCACCTGGTGGGCAAGCACGTGGGGCCGATTCGGGTGGCGCTGTATGGCGCCAAGAAGGGCCCTGCGCGCAACTATGCTGATGTGGAGGCGGGTAAAGCGTCATGGATCGGGCCCGACGATGGCTTGCCTGAACACCCCTCCGTGGTCTGGCGCAAACGGCACTTCCCCAAGGTGATGCCGCGCTACCGCGTGGGCAGCATCCTGACCGTGATGGAGTTGGTGGCCGCGGGCCTGGGGGTCGGCGTGTTGCCGCTGTTTCTGGCGCAGACGCGGTCCGATCTGGTGCAGCTGACGGAGCCGCTGGACGAATGCCAGACGGAACTCTGGCTGCTCACGCATCCTGAATCGCGACACTTGCGGCGGGTGTCTGCGGTGTTTCGGCATTTGGCCGAAACGGTGTCGCTTTGAGGGGGCAGGGGGCTGGTGCCTCCGACAGGAATCGAACCTGTATCTGCCCCTTAGGAGGGGGCCGTTCTATCCATTGAACTACGAAGACCAGCGAGCGGCGATTGTAAGGGCCGCGGTTTGCGCTACTTGGTCAGCTGCCGCATCGCCTCTTCCAGTCCCTTGAGGGTCAGCGGGTACATCTTGTTGTGCATCAGCTGCTGGATCACGCTGATGCTCTGGCGGTACTGCCACACGCCCTGCGGCTCGGGGTTGATCCAGGCGAACTTGGGGAAGGTGCTGGTCAGGCGCTGCAGCCATTCGGCGCCGGCCTCTTCGTTGTTGTATTCCACGCTGCCGCCTGGCTGCAGGATCTCGTAGGGGCTCATGGTCGCGTCGCCCACAAAGATCAGCTTGTAGTCCTTGTTGTACTTGCGCAGGATGTCCCAGGTATTGAACTTCTCGGCAAAGCGGCGGCGGTTGTTCTTCCACATGTAGTCGTACACGCAGTTGTGGAAGTAATAGAACTCCAGGTGTTTGAACTCGGTCTTGGCCGCGCTGAACAGCTCTTCCACGCGCGCAATGTGCTCATCCATCGTGCCGCCTACGTCCATCAGCAGCAGTACTTTCACATTGTTGTGGCGCTCGGGGCGCATCTTGATGTCGAGGTAACCCGCGTTGGCTGCGGTTTTGCTGATGGTTTCGTCCAGGTCCAGTTCGTCCTCATGGCCTTCGCGCGCAAACTTGCGCAGGCGGCGCAGTGCCACCTTGATGTTGCGCGTGCCCAGCTCCTGGGTGTCGTCGTAGTCCTTGTAGGCGCGCTGGTCCCACACCTTCACCGCGCTCTTGTTGCGGCCCTTGTCCTGCCCGATGCGCACGCCCTGCGGGTTGTAGCCATTGGCGCCAAACGGGCTGGTGCCGCCGGTGCCTATCCATTTGCTGCCGCCCTCGTGGCGTTCTTTCTGCTCTTCAAAACGCTTTTTCAGCGTCTCCATGAGCTCGTCCCAGCCCATCTTCTCGATCTTGGCCTTGTCTTCGGGGCTGAGGTTGAGTTCCAGGTTCTTGCGCAGCCATTCCAGTGGAATGTCCTTGGTGAAGTCCGCAATCATCTCCACGCCCTTGAAGTAGGCGGCAAAGGCGCGGTCGAACTTGTCGTAGTGCTTCTCGTCCTTCACCAGCGTGGTGCGGCTCAAGTAGTAGAAGTCGTCAATGGTGTAGCCGCTGGGCTCGGATGCATCGTCAGGCTGCGGCGTCATTGGCCCCACCACGCCTTTTTGCAAGGCTTCCAGCAGGGTCAGGTATTCCTTGACCGAGACCGGCAGCTTGGCAGAGCGCAGGGTGTAGAAAAAGTCCAGCAGCATGGCGGGCTCCTTGGCGCGTCAGGCGCGCGGCTTGTCCAGCAGGTACAGCAGCTGCGCCTTGGCCTCGGGCCATTCGCCGCTGCGCATGCTGTACATCACGGTGTCGCGGATGGTGCCGTCGCGGCGCAGCGCGTGGCCGCGGATCACGCCGTCTTTTTTGGCGCCCAGGCGCTCGATGGCGGCCTGGGATTTGAAGTTGAAGTTGTCGGTGCGCCAGCCCACCACGTGGCAGCCCAGGGTTTCAAACGCATGGGTCAGCAGTAGCAGCTTGCAGGTGGTGTTGACGTGGCTGCGCTGGCTGGCGTTGCCGTACCACGTCCAGCCAATTTCCACGCGCTTCACCGCGGGCACGATGTCGTGGTAGCTGGTGCAGCCCAGAACGCGGCCCGTGGCCTCGTCGGTCACGGCGAATGCAAAGCGGTTGCCGGCCTCGCGCATGGCCAGTGCGTCTTCGATGTATTTGCGGGTTTGCTCCGGCTCGGGCACCGAGGTGATGCGCAACTTCCAGAGCTCGCCATCGGCGGCGGCGGTGCGCAGGCCGGCCTCGTGTTCCAGTGCCAGCGGTACCAGCTGCACGCCGCGGGCGGACAGGGTGACGGGGTCTACAAATGCCATGGTTCAGTCTTCTTTCTTGGCCGCATTGCGGGCCACTTGCCAGCGGCGTGCCAGGTGCAGGCCACCGCCGCCACCCAGACCCGTGAGCAGAATGCCGCCAATGGCCGCATTGCCGTAGCCGGCGGCAAAAATGTCCAGGCCCAGCAGGCGGCCCACCCAGAATCCGACCAGGGCACCGCCCACGAATCCTACGGCGTCGGACAACCCTTCTGCCAACAGCTTGTTCATGGGGTGGGGCTCAGCGGTTGTTGCGCTGCATGAACATCAGCTTTTCAAACAGCGTGGTGTCTTGCTCGTTCTTCAGCAGCGCGCCCACCAGTGGGGGCACGGCCATCTTGTCGTCCTTGCTTTGCAGCGCTTCCAGCGGAATGTCTTCGGCCAGTAGCAGCTTGAGCCAGTCCAACAGCTCGCTGGTGGAGGGTTTTTTCTTCAGCCCCGGCAGGCTGCGCACCTCAAAGAAGGTCTTCATGGCCGCGGCCAGCAGTTCTTTTTTCAGGCCGGGGAAGTGCACTTCCACAATGCTTTGCATGGTGGTGGCATCGGGGAACTTGATGTAGTGGAAGAAGCAGCGGCGCAAAAACGCGTCGGGCAGCTCTTTTTCGTTGTTGGAGGTGATGAACACCAGTGGGCGGTGCTTGGCCTTGATGAGTTCACGCGTCTCGTAGCAGTAAAACTCCATGCGGTCGATTTCACGCAGCAGGTCATTGGGAAACTCGATGTCGGCCTTGTCGATCTCGTCAATCAGCAGCGCCACGGGCTTGTCCGCGGTAAACGCCTGCCAAAGAACGCCCTTGACGATGTAGTTGTGGATGTCCTTGACGCGTTCATCGCCCAGTTGGCTGTCGCGCAGACGACTGACCGCGTCGTACTCGTACAGGCCCTGCTGGGCCTTGGTGGTCGACTTGATGTGCCACTGCAGCAGGGGCATGTCCAGCGCCTGCGCCACTTCCTCGGCCAGCATGGTTTTGCCGGTGCCGGGCTCGCCTTTGACCAGCAGCGGGCGCTGCAGCGTGATGGCCGCGTTGACCGACAGCATCAGGTCCTGGGTAGCGACGTAGTTCTTGGTTCCGTGGAATTTCATGGCTTGGGCGGGCAGGGCAATGGGTGGTCGGACCAAACAATGCAGAAAGGCTGCAAAGGGCGCAGGTGGCGGTCGATATAATCGGCTAGCTGATTTATACCAATCACCGTCTTGATTGTCCCCGCAAAATGAACAAATTCCTCTTGTCCCTGTCCGCTGCGCTTGTCGCCTCTGTGACCGTTTTCGCTGCCCACGCCGAGGGCGTCCAAGGAGATATCAAGGCTGGCGAAAAGAAGAACGCCATGTGCATTGGCTGCCACGGCATTGTGGGTTACCAGGCCAGCTTCCCTGAAGTTCACAAGGTTCCCAAGATCTCGGGCCAAGGCGGCAAGTACATTGCCTCCGCGCTGAACGCGTACAAAAAAGGCGACCGCAAGCACCCCACCATGCGCGGTATTGCCGATTCGCTGTCTGACCAGGACATCGCCGACCTGGCTGCCTACTACGAAGCCAGTGGTGTTGTGCAGGGCGCCCCCGCCCTGGAAAAGGCCGCTGCTGGTAACGACAAAGTGAATGCTTTGTTGACCAAGGGCAACTGCGCTTCCTGCCACGGCGACTCGTTCAGCAAGCCTATCGACCCCACCTACCCCAAGATTGCTGGCCAGCACAGCGACTACCTCTATGTCGCGCTGAAGGCCTACAAGACAGAAGGTAACGCCAATATCGGCCGCGGCAACGCCATCATGGGCGGCGTCGCCAAACAGTTCTCCAACGCCGAGTTGAAAGAGCTGGCCAACTACATGGGCAGCCTGCCCAGCGAGCTGAAGACCGTGCCGCAAAGCCGCTTCCGCTGAGCCGATCTCTGGCACCCTCCGAAAAGCCGCTCTTGAGCGGCTTTTTTCATGCGCGTAACCCGGCTTGTAGGCGCGGGGCATCGCTCCTACACTGCACGGACCATGCACGACGACTTGCCCACTTTTTCCACCCAGGGCCTGGGCTCGCCCCTGTTTCCGCCGCATGGCCGGGTGCAGTGGCACATCGATGGCCAGTTGCTGCGCAGCGAGGTGGAGGGGCCCTTCAACAAGGAACTGGCTCAGTTGGTGGGGCCGATTCTGCACAAGGCGTTTTCCGAGCTCACGGCGCAGGGCCCGTGTGCCGAGCTAGTGGTGGTGCAGGGGAGCGCCATGGCGGGGCCTGAAGTGCTAGCAGCGCTGGCCCAGGGGCTGCGGCAACTGGTGCAGGCTGGCTTGGCGCCGCGGGGCACGGCCTTTGTCATTGCGCCCGAGGTCGAGGGCAGCCATGTGATGCCTGCGCTCCTGGCCCAAAGCTATGCCGATGCGGGCTGGCCAGCGTTTCAGGTGTTTGAGACGGTTGAGGTGGCCCACACTTGGCTGCAGGGCCTGTTGGCAGCGCCCTGAGGCCTTAGTCCTTGGTGGCGTGCCGCTGTACGCAGGCGATGTAGGCATCGCCGTCCGGCGGGCGACCGGCGCGCTGGCTTTCCCACAGCATGGTGCCCAGGCACTCCATGGCCTCGTGGTGCGCCTGGTGCAGCGAATTGCGCTTGTGCGTGAGCAGCTCCACCGCCTGGCGGATGCCGCGCGGCTGGTCGATGCTGCACTGCTCGCTGATCGACAGGTGCATGCTCAGGTGCAAAAACGGGTTGGTGCGCCCCTCGGTCGCTTCGTACATGGTGGTTAGCGCGGTGTCCACATCGGCAAAGTCAGCTGCGTACTCGGGGTGCTCGTCCATCCATTGGGCTGCTATGGTTTCAATAGCTTCCAGCGCAACGCCCGTGCGGGCTTTGGCATAGGTAGAGCAAAAGAATCGACGGACGTCTTCTTGAGAGGGACTGAACATGGGCCAAGGTTAGCACGGGCCTGCCACATCGGCGTCAGTTAGTGGGCGTGTCCTTGGGTACAGTGCGGGCACCTCTTGTTGCCGGACGATTGCCATGCCCCATGCTTTTATTTGTGACGCCATCCGCACCCCCATTGGCCGCTACGGCGGCGCCTTGAGCAGCGTGCGCGCCGACGACCTGGCGGCCGCGCCCCTGCAGGCGCTGATGGCGCGCCACCCCGGCGTGGATTGGATGCAACTGGACGAAGTGCTGCTGGGCTGCGCCAACCAGGCCGGCGAAGACAACCGCAACGTCGCGCGCATGGCGGCGTTGCTGGCGGGCCTGCCGCTGGATGTGCCCGGCGCCACGGTGAACCGCCTGTGTGGCTCGGGTCTGGATGCTATTGGCACTGCAGCCCGCGCCATTAAAGCGGGTGAAGCTAGCTTTTTGATAGCGGGTGGCGCGGAAAGCATGAGCCGCGCCCCGTTCGTTATGCCCAAGATGGACGTCGCATTTGGCCGCAGCAACGCCGTCTATGACACCACGATTGGCTGGCGCTTCATCAACCCGCAGATGCAGGCGCGGTACGGCACCGACTCGATGCCCGAAACGGCGGAGAACGTGGCCACCGAGCACGGTGTCACCCGCGAGGCACAAGACCGCTTTGCGCTGGCCAGCCAGCAAAAAGCGCTGGCCGCGCAGCAGGCCGGGTATTTCGACGCCGAAATCACGCCAGTCACCCTGAAAGCCAAAAAAGGCGAGGCTGTGGTGGTGCGCCAGGACGAACACCCGCGCGCCACCTCGCTGGAGGTGCTGGCCAAGCTCAAGCCCATCGTCCACCCTGGCGGCACAGTAACGGCCGGCAATGCCAGCGGCGTGAACGACGGCGCCTGCGCGCTGCTGCTGGCCAGCGAAGATGCGGCCGCACGCCATGGCCTGACACCCCGCGCCCGCGTGGTGGGCATGGCCACGGCCGGCGTAGCGCCGCGCGTCATGGGCGTAGGCCCGGCGCCCGCGGTGCAGAAGGTGCTGGCGCAAACCGGGCTCACGCTGGCGCAGATGGACGTGATCGAACTGAACGAAGCCTTTGCCGCCCAGGGCCTGGCGGTGCTGCGCCTGCTGGGGCTGGCTGACGACGATGCGCGCGTGAACCGCTGGGGCGGTGCCATCGCGCTGGGCCACCCGCTGGGCGCCAGCGGTGCGCGCCTGGCCACCACGGCGGTGAACCAGCTGCACACGCTGGGCGGGCGCTACGCCTTGTGCACCATGTGCATAGGAGTGGGGCAGGGCATCGCAGTGGTGCTGGAGCGTGCATGAACTTTCCGCTGATCTCCGATCCGTTTTTCTACGCTGTCACCATTCCCGCCGTGCTGCTGCTGGGCATCAGCAAAAGCGGCTTTGGCGCGGGCTTTGGCTCACTGGCCGTGCCCATGATGGCGCTGGCCGTGACCGTGCCCGAGGCAGCGGCCATCCTGATGCCGATTTTGTTCGTGATGGATGTGCTGGGCATGGCGGCGTTTCGCAAGGACTTTGACCTCACGTTGCTGAAGTTTCTGATTCCCTTCGGCATGCTGGGCATAGGCATTGGCGCGCTGCTGTTCAAGGTGCTGAATGCACACACGGTGGCGGCCATGGTGGGCGGCTTCACGCTGCTGTTTCTGGCGCAGCGCCTGCTGTTTCCGCCCAAGCCCGACAGCGCACCGCCACCGCGCTGGCTGGGTGCCATCCTCACCACCACCTCGGGCTTCACCAGCTTCATTGCCCATGCGGGTGGCCCGCCCATCAACGCCTATGTGATCCCGCTCAAGCTCAGCCCCGTCAAGTTCACCGCCACCATGGCGTTTTTCTTCTTTGTGGTGAACCTCAGCAAGTGGATTCCCTATGGCCTGCTGGGCCTGCTGGACATGCGCAACATGGCCACCAGCCTGGTGCTGCTGCCCATTGCTCCGGTGGGCGTGTGGATCGGTGTGCGCTTGGCGCGGCGCATCAGCCAGAAACTGTTTTATCGCTTTCTATATGCCGGCATGTTTTTGACCGGCGTGAAGTTGCTGTGGGACGGGCTGGTCTGAGTCCACCCGTGCGATGCCACTATTGGTCCCAGCGGTGCGGTGCGCGCTTGTCGCGTTCCGCACGCTCTTGCGCCATCTGCTCCTCCAGCTGCTGGCGGCCCTGCTTGATCCCGGCGATGAACTGGGAGCTGTCCTTGTAATGGGGGTGCAGTTTCTCGAACAGCTCCAGGTTGTGTTGGCGAAAGCGCATGGTGGTCTGGCGTGCGGCGTGGGGTTCCTGGCCCAGCAGCTCCAGCACGCTGCGCGCGCTGCGCAGGCTGGATTCGAACAGCTCGCGCTCCACCAGCATCACGCCGCGATCGCGCAGCTTGTTCCAGTGGATCACGTCGCGCGCACGCGCCACGATCTTCAGCTGCGGAAAGTGGGCCTGCGCCAGGTCCACGATCTCCAGCGACTGCTCCACATCGTCTACCGCCACCACCAGCACCATGGCGGTGGCAGCCCCCGCGGTGCGTAGCAAGTCCAGTCGGGTGGCGTCGCCGTAGTACACGCGGTAGCCGATGTTGCGTGCCACCTCAATCATCTCGGCGTCGTGGTCCAGCACGGTGGCGGGAATGCCCTCGGCCAGCATCACGCGCGCAATGATTTGCCCGTAGCGGCCGAAACCGGCAATCACGATGGGCGCCTCTTGCTGCTCGGAGATTTCCTCCAATTGCGGCACACCGCAGTGGGCGTACCGCGGCAGCACCAGCCGGTCCACCGCCACCAGGATCAGCGGGCTGAGCAGCATGGACACAGCAACCGCACCTATGAGCAGCGAAGCCGTTTGTGCCGGGAACACATTGGCCCCGGCCGCGGCCTGAAACACCACAAACGCAAACTCGCCCCCTTGCGCCAGCAGCAGCGTGAACACCGGCCGCTCCTGAAAGGGCAGCTCGATATGCCGGGACAGCGCGTAGATCACCACGGCTTTGATGGCCAGAAAGCCCACCACCACCAGTGCCATGAGGCCAGGAGATGCAAGCAGCACACCAAAGTCAATGCTCATGCCCACGGCGATAAAGAACAGGCCCAGCAGCAGCCCCTTGAAGGGCTCGATGTCGGTCTCCAGCTCGCGGCGGTACTCGCTCTCGGCCAGCAGCACGCCGGCCAGAAAGGCGCCCAACGCCATGGACAGGCCCACAAACTGCATCAGCCCCGCAATGCCCACCACCAGCAGCAGTGCCGTGGCGGTGAAGATCTCGGGCGTCTTGGAACGCGCAATCCAGCGGAACAGTGGACGCATCAGCAGCCGGCCACCCAGCACGATGCCGGCGATGACTACTACGATTTTGATAGCTGCTTGTGCATATTCCACGGGGGCTGAGGCCTCACTTCCTGTAGAAACCACGCCTAGCAAGGGCAGTAGCGCCAGAATGGGGATGGCCGCCACGTCCTGGAACAGCAGGATGGAAAACGCCGCCTGCCCGCTGCCGGTGGGTAACAGGTTGCGTTCGTCCATCACCTGCAGCGCAATGGCGGTGCTGGACAAGGCCAGGCCCAGTGCGGCCACCAGCGCCAGGCGCCAGCCCACGCCACAGGCCATGGCCACTACGGTGAGCAGCAGCGCACAGCCCAGCACCTGCATGCTGCCCCAGCCAAAGATGGAGCGGCGCAGGTTCCACAGCCGCCGCGGCTCCAGCTCCAGGCCGACCAGGAACAGCATCAGCACCACGCCAAACTCGGCAAAGTGCAGGATGTCTTCCACATTGGTCACCAGGCCCAGGCCCCAGGGGCCAATGGCAATGCCGGCGGCCAGGTAGCCGATGATGGAACCCAGGCCCACGGCCTTGGAGAGCGGCACGGCGATCACCGCCGCGCTCAGGTAGATAAAGCTGTTGATCAGCCAGGTCGGTGCGTGTTCCATCAGACTTTGGCCTCCACGGTGTCATGGGTGGGGCGGTCGCTGTCGGGCACCACGCAGGCGATGCAGCTTTCCATATCGTCCAACTCGGGCCACTGCGGGTAGCTGGCCAGGCGCTCGGCAAACATGGCCACGTGGGCATCCACTTCGGCCGTGCCCACGCTGTGCGCGCCGTGCAGCACCATGGGGGGCAAAAAGCGCATGCCGCAGAGTGCGGCGGTCTGTTCATAGGGCGGCATGAAGGCGTCGAAAAAATAGCGGTTGTAGCCCTGGGGGTGGTAGGAGTCTTCGGTCCCGCCCGTGGTGGCCACCAGCCACAGGTCCTTGCCCTGCAGCGCGTGGCCGCCACCATAGGCCCAGCCATGGGCCAGCACATCGTCCAGCCAGAGCTTGAGCAGCGCGGGCATGGAGTACCACTGCACCGGGTGCAGCAGCACAACCAGTTGGGCGTCCTGCAGTCGAGCCTGCTCGGTAGGCACTGCAATGTGGTAGTCCGGGTAATGTGCGTACAGGTCGCACACCGTGGCCGTGTCGGCGGCGTGCGCGGCCTGCAGCAGGCGCCGGTTGACCCGGGACTCACGCCAGTTGGGGTGGGCCGCGACCACGTAGATGGGGCGGGGTCGGGCAGGCGCATCTGTGGCGGGCGGTGCTTGGTGTTCGGTGTCCATCCCGATAACATAGCGCAGTTCCACCCTCCGAGGAGTCGTGTATGCCCGTGGTTGTTGTCGCCAATCCCAAAGGCGGGGTGGGCAAGTCCACCCTGTCCACCCAGATCGCGGGCTACTTTGCCTCCCAGGGGCATGCTGTCATGCTGGGGGATGCCGACCGGCAACAGTCCTCCCGGCTCTGGCTTACGCTGCGGCCCACGGCGGCCCGGCCCATTGCAAGCTGGGATGTGGGCGATGACCAGATGGCCAAGCCGCCCAAGGGCACCACCCACGTGGTGCTGGACACGCCCGCCGGCCTGCATGGCAAGCGCCTGAAAGAAGTGCTGAAGCTGGCCGACAAGGTGGTCGTGCCGCTGCAGCCCAGCGTATTCGACATCTTTGCCACGCGCGCATTCCTGGACGAACTGGCCGCCAGCACCCAAGCTGCCAAGACGCAAATCGGCATCGTGGGCATGCGCGTGGACGAGCGCACCCGTGCGGCAGACCAACTGCATACCTTTGTACAGAGTTTGGGCCTGCCGGTGCTGGGCTTTGTGCGCGACACGCAGAACTACATCCAACTGGCGGCCCGCGGGCTCACGGTATTTGACGTAGCCCCAGGTCGGGTGGAGCGCGACTTGGCACAGTGGCAGCCTATCTGCCAGTGGCTGGACGCAAAGTAACTACGGCACCGGTTTGTCACGCGGCGGACACGCCGGTGCGCCGCGGCTGGCTACAGTGGGCGGCATGAAAACCTTTGCCACCCTTGCCGAACTCTCCGCCCTGGTGGGCCAGCACGTGGCCACCAGCGAGTGGACCACCGTCACCCAGGAACACATCAACCTGTTTGCCCAGGCCACGGGCGACCACCAGTGGATCCACGTGGACGTGGAGCGCGCCAAGGCGGGTCCGTTTGGCGCACCCATCGCGCACGGGTTTTTGACGCTGTCGCTGATTCCCCATTTTTTTGAGAGCGCCCTGACCGTGACCGAAGCGCGCATGGGCGTGAACTACGGGCTCAACAAGGTGCGCTTCATTGCGCCGGTGCCCGTGAACAGCCGCTTGCGCGCGCACATGAAGCTGCTGGCCAGCGACCCCATCGACAACGGAGGCCGCCAGCAGACCTGGGAAGTGACCGTGGAGCGCGAAGGCGCGCCCAAACCGGTCTGCGTGGCCGAATCGCTGGCGCGCCAGTACCCCTAAACGTCGGGGGTGGCGAAGCCCTGCTGTCGCCAGGCCTCGAACACCGTTACGGCCACAGCATTTGACAGGTTCAGGCTGCGCTGCCCCGCCAGCATGGGCAGACGCAGGCTGCGTTCACCGTCGAATTGGGCGCGCACCGTGTCCGAGATTCCTTTGGTTTCTGAGCCAAACACCAGCCAGTCGCCAGGCTGAAACGCTACCGCATAGGGGCTGCGCGTGCCGCGGGTGGTCAGCGTGAACATGCGGTCCACGGCAGGCTGCTCCGTGTCCAGAAATGCCTGCCAGTTTGCATGGCGCTTGAGCGCCGCGTACTCGTGGTAGTCCAGGCCGGCCCGGCGCATGTGCTTGTCGTCCATGGAAAACCCCAGCGGCTCCACCAGATGCAGCGTGCAGCCCGTGTTGGCGGCCAGACGGATGACATTGCCCGTGTTGGGCGGGATCTCGGGTTCAACCAGAACAATATGAAACATGGCCGCTATTGTCGCGCGGGCATGGGCCTATTCCGTGCGCGCAAACACCAGCACCGTGATGTGCGCCACGCCGGCACCGCGCAACGCCGTGCTGGCCGCGTGCAGCGAGGCGCCGCTGGTCATCACATCGTCCACCAACACCACGCGGCGGTCCCGTAGCGCATGGACGCGCAGTGGCTCCACCGCAAACGCGCCCTGCACGCTGTGCAACCGCTCCTTGCGTGGCAGGCTGCTTTGGGGTGGTGTGTCTTTCACGCGCAGCAGCAGGTCGGTGCGCAGCTTGTGCGGGGCCAGGCGGCGCGCCAGCTCCAGCGACTGGTTGAAGCCCCGGCTCTGCAGCCGCTGGCGTGACAAGGGCAGGGGCAGCACGAGGTCGGCAGCGTCCAGCGCGGGCTCGACCCATGGCGCGCTGTGCAGCAGGGTGGCCAGCGTGCTGGCCCAGGCCGGATGCTGTTGGAATTTGAAATCCACCACCAGTCCGGACCAGGGGTAGGCGTAAGCCACCGCGGCCAAAGCGGCATCCCATGGCGGCGGGGAGCTGATGCAGGCGCCACAGCGCGGCATGCCCGCTGGCAGGGGCAGGGCACAGTGCCTACAGCGGTGCACGGGTTGGGCGAACTGCGTCACACAGTCCTCGCACACGGCCTGGGCGGGCCAAGCATGGCAGACAGCGCACCGGCTGGGCAGGCGCTGCGATACCCCCTGAAGCAGCTCGCGGAACATGCAGGCAATATACTCGCGACCGCCTTTTGTACCACCTCCATGAGCACCCAGCGCCCCCCTACCATCGACCCCGTTGCCGCCACGCGTTGGGCCCAGCGGCGCCCGGCACCGGGAGAGACGTCGCCCTGGTTGCATGAGGAAGTGGCACGCCGCATGGAAGACCGCTTGCAATGGATCGTGCAAAAACCCCGGCAATGGGTGCACTGGGGCCCGTTGCAAGGCGGCGTGCAAGCCCAGGCCTTGTTAAGCCAGCGCTATCCCGATTCCGAGTGTTTTGTGCTCGAAGCCCCCGCAGAACGTGCGCAGGCCGCTCATGATTTGATAGCAAAGCCCTGGTGGCAACCGGCCCGCTGGCGCGGCCCCAAGCTGCACTTTGCCGCGCCTGCGCAGCCGGTGCAGATGCTGTGGGCGAACATGGCCCTGCACACGGCCGCTGACCCCGAGGCCCTGATTGGCGAGTGGCACCGCTTGCTGGCGGTCGAGGGGTTTGCGATGTTTTCCTGTCTGGGGCCCGACACCCTGCGCGAGCTGCATGCGGTGTACACCCGCATGGGTTGGCCGGTGCCCGGCCATGAGTTCACCGACATGCACGATTGGGGCGACATGTTGGTCCATGCCGGTTTTGCCGAGCCGGTGATGGACATGGAGCGCATCACGCTGACCTACTCCACGCCCCAAAGCCTGCTGGCTGAGCTGCGAGGCCTGGGGCGCAATTTGCACCCGAAGCGTTTTGCCGGCCTGCGTTCGCGCGCCTGGCTCGGGCGTTTGCATGCGGCCCTGTCGCAAGGGTTGGCAACGTCTGCGGGCGATGGTCGCTTGCAGGTGACTTTCGAAATTGTCTATGGACACGCCTTCAAACCCCGGCCCCGGCTGAAAGTGCAAGCCGAGACCACGGTGTCGCTGGAACAGATGCGATCCGTTCTCAAGCACGGCCCAACAGGCGCCAAAACGGGCGCCTGAGCGACGAATCCGGGGCGCAGTTTTGCCTTTTGGGGGCAGATTCAGAAGCCGGCTCGACTACAATGCGTGGATTAGAGGTAAGGCATTTCCCCTGCAGTCTCGACTCGGCCAGTGAATGGCTGGGCCATTTCGGGCAAGACGCATGACGAATCTGGTTTTTCGCTTTGCGACGGTACAAGGGCGGCACGTTCAGTGGTTTCTCAGGCGTAACTGTTCAGTCACGCCCACCCAACTGGTCTGGCTGTATGTGTCACTGTGTGTGGTCTCTCTGGGCATCGGAATCTTCTTCTGGTCCCAGGGCGCAACGCTGGTGATGCCCTTTGCATCACTCGAACTGATGGCAGTGGGGTTGGCGTTTGTGGTGTATGCCCGGCATGCCACCGACGGCGAGCGCATCTCCTTGCAGGAGGGGCAGCTGGTGGTTGAGTTGGAGAGTGCGGGCAAACTCGAACGGGCCGAATTTCAGAGGGATTGGGTGAGGGTGGAGCCGCGTGCGGGCGACGGGTCGTTGATCGAGTTGTCTGGGCGGGGGCGAACCATCCGGGTAGGGCGTTTTATCCGGCCAGAGCTGCGACCGCTGCTGGCCCGTGAAATCCGGCTTGCATTGCGTGCCGCCTGAAGGGCGTGCCCGCGCTGCGCATTTGGTATTTTTGGGGCTTAGAAAAGTGAACACGATGAAGAGCATATTGAACAAATTGGCTTCACTGCTGCTGGCAGCAGGTGCATGGGCTGGCACTGCAGCATTCACCCTGGCGCATGCCGTCAACGACCTGCCCGGCGGGCCGGCTGTGAACCAGTTGAACCTGGCCCCTGCGGTCACCAACATCGCCCGCGAGCAGCAATGGCTGCACTGGTTCATGCTCATCGTGTGCTCGGTCATCTTCGTGGCCGTGTTCTCGGTGATGTTCTATTCCATCTGGAAGCACCGCAAATCCCAGGGCTATAAAGCCGCCACTTTCCACGAGTCGGTCACCGTTGAAGTGATCTGGACCATTGTTCCCTTCGTCATCGTGATCCTGATGGCGCTGCCCGCCACCAAGGTGGTGGTGGCCATGAAAGACACCACCAACGCCGACCTGACCATCAAGGCCACCGGCATGCAGTGGAAATGGGGCTATGACTACCTCAAGGGCGAAGGCGAAGGCATCGGCTTTGTATCCACCTTGGACAGCGACCAGCGCGCCATGTCCGACGCCGGCGGCCCCAAGAAGGGCGAGTCGGTCGATAACTATCTGCTGAAGGTTGATTTCCCGCTGGTGGTTCCTGTGGACAAAAAGGTCCGCATCATCACCACCGCCAACGACGTGATCCATGCCTTTATGGTGCCCGCTTTCGGTATCAAGCAGGATGCCATTCCCGGCTTTGTGCGTGACACCTGGTTCCGTGCTGAAAAAGTGGGCGACTACTACGGCCAGTGCGCCGAGCTGTGCGGTAAGGAGCACGCCTACATGCCCATCCACGTGAAGGTGTTGTCTGCAGAAGACTACTCGGCGTGGGTAGCTGTGGAGCAAAAGAAAATGGCTGCCAAGGCCGATGACCCCACCAAGGTCTGGACACTGGACGACATCACCAAGCGTGGCGAAAAAGTGTACGCACAGAATTGCGCCGCTTGCCACCAGGCCAACGGCAAGGGCGCTGGCCCGGTCAAGCCCCTGGACGGTGCTGCTGTGGTGCTCGACGCTGACAAGAACAAACAAATCGCGGTTCTGCTGAATGGCCAGAACAACGGTGCCATGCCTTCCTGGAAGGCCTTGAGCGACACCGACATCGCGGCGGTTATCAGCTACACCAAGAACAACTGGTCTAACAAGACGGGTCAACTGGTGCAGCCAGCCGACGTGTTGGCATTGCGCAAGTAATGTTCCCCAGACTGAACGAAGAGAATTGAGAAGGACAGCAGAATGAGCGCCGTACTAGACCACCACGATCACGCCCATGACGACCACCACCATGCCCCTACGGGCTGGCAGCGCTGGGTGTTTGCGACCAACCACAAGGACATCGGTACCCTGTACCTGCTGTTCAGCTTCACGATGCTGATCATCGGCGGCATTCTGGCCTTGCTGATCCGGGCTGAGCTGTTCCAGCCCGGCTTGCAACTGGTGAACCCTGAGTTGTTCAATTCGCTGACCACGATGCACGGTCTGATCATGGTGTTCGGCGCGATCATGCCGGGCTTCGTGGGCTTTGCTAACTGGATGATCCCGTTGCAAATTGGTGCGTCCGATATGGCGTTTGCCCGTATGAATAACTTCAGCTTCTGGCTGATGATTCCTGCGGCGCTGATGCTGGTGAGCTCGTTCTTCATGCCTGGTGGAGCACCCGCTGCCGGCTGGACGTTGTACGCGCCGCTGACCCTGCAAATGGGCCCCTCCATGGATGCTGGTATTTTTGCCATGCACATCCTGGGTGCCTCGTCCATCATGGGCTCGATCAACATCATCGTGACCATCCTGAACATGCGCGCGCCTGGCATGACGCTGATGAAGATGCCCATGTTCGCGTGGACCTGGCTGATCACCGCTTACCTGCTGATTGCTGTGATGCCCGTGCTGGCTGGCGCGATCACCATGACGCTGACGGACCGCCACTTTGGCACTAGCTTCTTCAACCCCGCAGGTGGTGGTGACCCCGTCATGTACCAGCACATCTTCTGGTTCTTTGGCCACCCCGAGGTGTACATCATGATCTTGCCGGCCTTCGGCATCATCAGCCAAATCGTGCCCGCCTTTGCCCGCAAGAAGCTGTTTGGCTACGCCTCCATGGTGTACGCCACGTCCTCCATCGCGATCCTGTCCTTTATCGTGTGGGCCCACCACATGTTCACCACCGGCATGCCCGTGACCGGACAGCTGTTCTTCATGTACGCCACGATGCTGATCGCCGTGCCGACCGCCGTGAAGATCTTCAACTGGATCGCCACCATGTGGCAAGGCTCCATGACGTTTGAAACCCCCATGCTGTTTGCGGTGGGCTTCATCTTCGTGTTCACAATGGGCGGCTTCACCGGCCTGATCCTGGCGATGGCCCCCATCGATATCCAGCTGCAGGACACCTATTACGTGGTGGCCCACTTCCACTACGTTCTGGTGGCAGGTTCGCTGTATGCCATGTTTGCCGGCTTCTACTACTGGTCGCCCAAGTGGACTGGCGTGATGTACAACGAAACCCGCGGCAAGATCCACTTCTGGTGGTCGTTGATCGCGTTCAACGTGACCTTCTTCCCCATGCACTTCCTGGGTCTGGCCGGTATGCCCCGTCGCTACGCCGACTACCCCATGCAGTTCGCTGACTTCAACGCCGTGGCTTCGGTAGGCGCCTTCGCCTTCGGCCTGGCACAGGTGTACTTCTTCCTGTTCGTGGTGTTGCCCATCATGTTGGGCAAGGGTGAAAAAGCCCCACAAAAACCTTGGGAAGCGGCTGAAGGCCTGGAGTGGGAAGTGCCTTCGCCTGCACCGTTCCACACCTTCGAGAACCCGCCCAAGCTGGACGCAACCGCCACCAAGGTGATTGGCTGATGTCTACGCCGGAGCAAAAGAAAGCCAATGTGCGCCTGGGCCTGATTCTGGCCTCGGTGGCAGCGGTGTTCTTCATTGGTTTCATGGCCAAGATGGTGTTCCTCGGAAAGTAATACATGGGCTTGAAGCGCGAAAACTCACGGATGGTGGGCAAGCTGGCGGTGGTCACCGTTGGCATGTTTGCCTTCGGCTACGCGCTGGTGCCGATATACAAAAGCATTTGCGAGATGACCGGGATCAACATCCTGGCCTTGGGCGAGCAGGTGGTGTCCGGGCAAAAAGCCAATGTGGTGAACACCCAGGTGGACACTTCGCGCACCATCACCGTGGAGTTCGATGCGAACTCCCGGGGCCCCTGGGATTTCAAGCCCGCACAGCGTTCGGTACAGGTGCATCCTGGTGAAATCACCACCGTGATGTACGAGTTCCAAAATATTCAGAACCGCCGCATGTCGGCGCAGGCCATCCCCAGCTATGCGCCGCTGCAAGCGTCTGCGCATTTCAACAAGCTGGAGTGCTTCTGCTTCAACCAGTACACGCTGGATCCGGGTGAGAAGAAGGCATGGCCTGTGGTGTTTGTGATTGACCCGAAGTTGTCCAAGGACGTGAGCACCATCACGCTGTCTTACACCTTTTTTGAGGTGGGTGGCAAAACGCCTGCGGCTCCGGTGGCCAGCGTGAAAATGCCGACCGCGGAAAGTGCAGGTTCGTGATGGAGCCCAAGGTGCCCCCTAAGGCCTCTTTCCTCCACAGTGTGAAGCTGGTGGCGTGGTCGTTTTTGGGCATACGCAGCAACAAGGGCTACCGGGATGACCTGGCCAAGGTCAATCCCATGCATGTGGTGGTGGTGGGCATCGTGGGTGCGTTGCTGCTGGTGGTTCTATTGATTACTTTGGCGAAATGGGCCGTGGCCTCCTGAGTGAGCCCCCGCCCGATTTCAGAGATTTGGATTAGAGAAGGAATGGAGCAAAAATGAGTTCTACAACACATGGTGGCACGCCGTACTACTTTGTACCGGGTCCTTCGCGTCACCCGGTCATGGCGGCTGCCGGACTGTTTTTTGTGATTCTGGGCGCCGGCCAATGGGTCAACGGCGCCGATTGGGGCAAGTACTCCCTGGCACTGGGCCTGGTCTGGTGGCTGGCCGTGTTGTACCAATGGTTTGGCGATGCGATCCGCGAAAGCGAAGGCGGTCAGTACGGTCGCAAGATCGACATCTCCTTCCGCTGGAGCATGAGCTGGTTCATCTTCTCTGAAGTGATGTTCTTTGGTGCCTTTTTCACGGCACTGTGGTGGGCACGTTCGCACTCGGTTCCTGCTTTGGGCAGCCTGGACAATGCGCTGCTGTGGCCTGGCTTCAAGGCCGTGTGGCCTAGTCTGGCTGCCGGAGCCACTGCCTCGCCTGGCGGCATTGTGGAGTCGTTCACGACCATGGGCCCTTGGCCCATCCCCACCATTAACACGGCGTTGCTTTTGTCCTCCGGTGTGACGCTCACGATCGCCCACCATGCGCTGATCGATGGCAACCGCAGCAAGACCATCCGCTTCATGTGGGCCACCGTGCTGTTGGGCGTGCTGTTCCTCTGCCTGCAGGGCTATGAGTACCACGAGGCTTACACCGAGATGAACCTCAAGCTGAGTTCTGGTGTGTTTGGTTCCACCTTCTTCATGCTGACGGGCTTCCACGGCTTCCACGTGTTCGTGGGCATGTTGATGCTGTTGTTCGTTACCCTGCGCCTGCAAAAAGGCCACTTCACATCCGAAAAGCACTTCGGGTTTGAAGGCGCGGCATGGTACTGGCACTTTGTGGACGTGGTGTGGTTGGGCCTGTACATCCTGGTGTACTGGTTCTAAGCTGCCAACGGCACAACCCAAAAAGGCACCGCTTGCGGTGCCTTTTTTAATGCAGGTTTGTGGGGCGGGGCGTTTCGGCTTTACCGGCCTGGCGGAATGCCGGTGGGGTGGATGTAGCCCAGCTTCCACGCCACCAGGATGCAGACGAACAGCAGAATGGAAAATCCCACACGCAGCGCGAGTGCACGTGCCATACCGCGGGATTTGGATGCTGCGGTCTGGCCACCGCGCAGCATGAAGTACAGCGCGGTGGCCAGGCTGCCCAGAATGGCGATGAACGCCAAGATTACGAGGTAGGTCATGAACAGGATTATCGGATGAGTACGCGCAGTCGGTTGCTGCTGGTAGGCCTGGCGGCTTTGCTGGGGGTGGGCGTGACCGTGTCGTTGGGGCGCTGGCAATTGGACCGCGCCGCACAAAAAGAGGCACTGGCTGCTTCCATCCAGCAGCAGGGTGCACTGGCACCGCTGCCCGCCGCCCAGTTGCTGGCTGCCCGCCCTGGCCCGGAGGTGCAGGCCTTGGTACACCGCTCTGCCGTGCTCACCGGGACCTGGGTGCCCCAGCACACCGTATTTCTGGACAACCGGCAGATGCAGGCCCGCGTGGGTTTCTTTGCGCTCACGCCGCTGCGACTGGCCGGTACGGACACGGTTGTGCTGGTACAGCGTGGCTGGTTGCCGCGTAATTTTGAAGATCGCACCAAATTGCCTGACCTGTTGACGCCGGCAGGCACGGTGGAGGTCCAGGGGCGTATTGCCCCCCCGCCGTCCAAGCTTTACGAACCCGGCGCGCCCGCGTTGGGTGCAATCCGGCAAAATCTCGACCTGGACCAATTCCGCACCGAGACCGGCCTGTCCCTGCGCACCGATATCACGTTGCAGCAGACCGGTGCCGCCAGCGAAGGGCTGCTGCGCGACTGGCCCGCCATCAACCTGGGTGTGGACAAGCACTATGGCTATGCGGCGCAATGGTTTGCGCTGGCCGTGCTGATTGTGGTGCTGTTCGCCTGGTTTCAAATTCGACCGTTTTTTCAAAAGATCAAGGATTCCCATGTCTAGCGCCAACCCCCAAGACGACCACCCACTGGGGATGACTGTGCACTCCATGCCGATGGCCGACCAGGGGCTGACCCAGGCCGTCGCGCGTACCCGTCTGGGCCGCTGGAAGATGGTGCTGGTGATGTTGGTGTGTGCGGCCCCAGTGGTGGCCTCGTATTTCAGCTACTACGTGGTACGCCCGGAAGGCCGCCGCAACTTTGGTGCGCTGATCGAACCCCAGCGGCCCTTGCCCAATCTGGTGGGCACGGCCCTGGATGGCAAGCCCGTGAACCTGCGCGACCTCAAGGGCCAATGGCTGTTCATCAGCGTGGCCGGTGCCGCCTGCGACGATGCGTGCGCCCAGCGCCTGTACCTCCAGCGCCAGTTGCGCGAGACCCTGGGCAAGGACAAAGACCGCGTGGATTGGGTCTGGCTGGTCAACGACGCGGCGCCTGTGCCAGATGCCCTGCGTCCCGCCCTGCAGGGTGCCACTGTGCTGCGGTTACCGGCCGACGCATTGGCCCAATGGCTGCCCGCGCAAGACGGCGCCCAGCTGCAGGAACATTTGTATCTGGTGGACCCGATGGGAAATCTGATGATGCGTTTCCCGCCCAACTTGACGCCAGAGACCGCGCCCCAGGCCAAGCGCGATCTGGACCGCCTGTTGCGTGCCGCGGCGTCGTGGGACAAAGCTGGCCGTTGAATAGCGCCTGAACCCCGCATGCAAGCTTCTTTGTACGACCTTTCGCCCCTGCTGCGCGTGCTGTTGGTGGGTGCCTTGTTGGCTTCGGGCCCGCTGCTGTGGGTGCTATTGCGCCACGGCCGCAGCAGTCCGGTCGGGCGCTTTCAGGCGCTCACCATCATCACGCTGTTCCTGACCTTCGACCTGGTGCTGTTTGGCGCCTTCACCCGCCTGACCGACAGTGGTCTGGGCTGCCCCGATTGGCCTGGCTGCTACGGTAGCGCCAGTCCGCTGGGTGCGCATGCCGACATTGCCAACGCCCAGCAGGCCATGCCCACCGGGCCGGTGACGCACAGCAAGGCCTGGATCGAGATGGTGCACCGCTATCTCGCCACGGGCGTGGGCGGGTTGATCCTGGTGCTGGCACTGACGGCCTGGCTGGGCCGCACGCGTCCCCTGTGGTCCACGCCGGGGCCCTGGCTACCCACGCTCACGCTGGTGTGGGTCTGCGTGCAGGGCGCGTTTGGTGCGCTCACCGTCACCATGAAGCTGTTTCCCGCCATCGTAAGCCTGCACCTGTTGGGCGCCTATGTGCTGCTGGCCTTGCTGACGTTGCAGGTGGCACGCGGTAGTGCCATGGTGTCTGGGCGCATTCCGTCCTGGGTGGCGCCGGCGGCCTGGATGGCGTTGGGCATGCTGGTGCTGCAGGCTGCGTCTGGCGCTTGGGTCAGCACCAACTATGCGGTGTTGGCCTGCACCGAATTTCCCCGATGCCAGAACAGCTGGTGGCCGCACATGGATTTCGCCAGCGGCTTTACGCTGTGGCGCCCCCTAGGTCTGTCGCAGGGCGGGGAGCCCATCAGCTTCCAGGCGCTGACCGCCATCCACTGGGCGCACCGCCTGCTGGCGGGGGCCACCGTGCTGGTGCTGGGAGGTTTGGCGTGGCGGCTGCGCGGCATCGTGGCGTTGCAGCGTCCGGCGCGCTGGCTGGGTGGTTTGTTGCTGTTGCAACTGGCCACGGGATTGAGCAATGTGGTGCTGGGGTGGCCGCTGGTGGCTGCCGTGATGCACACCGGGGGCGCCGGTGCCCTGCTGGTTACGCTGGTGTGGATTTGCACCCGGGCGGCCGCGGCCCCTTCAACTGGAATTTCTGAATGACTGTGAATGTTTCTCCTGCCCCTCCCTCGGTGCTGCGCCAGTTCCATGCGCTGACCAAACCCCGGGTGATCCAGCTCATCGTGTTTTGCGCACTGATTGGCATGGTGCTGGCTGTGCCCGGTGTGCCCACCTTCCCGCAGATCGGCCTGGCAGCTGTGGCCTGCCTGGGCATTTACCTGGTGGCCGGTGCGGCCGCGGCCTTCAACTGCATTGTGGAAAAAGGTATTGACGCGAAGATGAAGCGCACCGCCTGGCGTCCCACGGCGCGCGGTGAGCTCAGCGATACACAGACGCTGATCTTCTCCGCCGCGTTGTGCATTGCGGGTTCGGTGCTGCTCTATGTCTGGGTCAACCCGCTGACGATGTGGCTGACGTTTGCCACCTTTGTGGGTTATGCCGTTGTTTACACCGTGATCCTCAAGCCGCTGACGCCACAAAACATCGTGATCGGCGGCGCTTCAGGCGCCATGCCACCGGTGCTGGGCTGGGCGGCGATGACGGGCGATGTGGGCCCCGAGGCGCTGATCCTGTTCCTCATCATCTTCTTGTGGACGCCGCCGCACTTTTGGGCGCTGGCACTGTACCGGGTCGAGGACTACCGCAAGTCCGGCCTGCCCATGTTACCCGTGACCCATGGCAGCGAGTTCACCCGCCTGCAAATCCTGCTCTACACCTTCATGCTGCTGGCGGCCTGCCTGCTGCCGTTTGTGTATGGCATGAGCTCCTGGCTGTACCTGGTGGTGGCTGTGGTGCTGAGCCTGGGTTTTTGCTGGTATGCCGTGCGCCTGCTGCGCAACTACTCAGACACGCTGGCACGCGCCACCTTCCGCTTCTCCCTGATCCACCTCAGCGTGCTGTTTGCTGCACTGCTGTTGGACCATTACCTCTTGTGAGCCTGAGATGAATAAACGAAATGCTATTAAATTCGTAGCTGCTAGCGCAATGATTGCGGGGGCTGCAGGCCTCTTTTCTGCATGCTCGGAGCAGAAACCCTCGTTTTCGTCCATTGATGTGACGGGTGCCAACTATGCCCAGGACTTTGCACTGACTGACCACAATGGCCAGCTGCGCCACCTGGCGGATTTCAAGGGCAAGGTGGTGGTCATGTTCTTTGGCTACACCCAGTGTCCCGATGTGTGCCCCACCTCCATGGCCGAGCTGGCCGAAGTGAAGCAACTGCTGGGCAAGGACGGTGATCGCCTCCAGGGCCTGTTCGTCACGGTAGACCCTGCACGTGACACGCCCGAGGTGCTCAAGGGTTACATGGGCAACTTCGACCCCACCTTCCTGGCGCTGTACACCACGCCCGACAAGCTGGCCGAGCTGGCCAAGGACTACAAGGTCTATTACAAGAAAGTGGACGGCAAGACACCTACCAGCTACACCATGGACCACTCGGCAGGCAGCTACGTGTATGACACACAGGGCCGCCTGCGCCTGTTCACCCGCTACGGCAGCGGTGCCAAGGTGCTGGCGGCGGATATTGCCCAGTTGTTCAAGCAGACATCGTGAATGTGCGCTAGCGCACCCACCTTGTAGGACTGGACCGACCCCAGCAAGCGGTCAACGCTGATATCCGTAGAAACCCGAATGCGGGACCATGGAGGCATCCATCCTTACAGGGAGCGCCCCATGACATCGACCTACCGCCACTTTGGCGATCTACAACGCAACCAGTTGCTGGCCGCCATGCCCCAAGCCGATTTGGACCGGTGGCGCGGTCAGCTGGAACCGGTGGAGCTGTCCCTGAACCAGGTGTTGTGCGCGGCCGGCAGTACGCCGGAGTATGTGTACTTCCCCACTACCGCCATTGTCTCGCTGGTGTATCTGACGCAAGAGGGCGCCTCGGCCGAAGTGGCGGTCGTCGGTAACGACGGTGTGGTGGGGGTGTCCCTGCTGCTGGGGGGCGGTTCCGCGCCGAGCGAAGCGGTGGTGCAGAGCGCGGGCCGGGCCCTACGGCTCAGTGCCGCGTTTTTCAAAAGTGAGGTGGAGCGCTCGGGGGCCATCGCCAAGCTCATGCTGCGCTACGCCCAGGCAGTGCTGGGGCAAGTGGCCCAAACGGCGGTGTGCAACCGCTACCACTCGATCGACCAGCAACTCTGCCGACGCTTGTTGCTGGGCTTGGACCGTTCGTATTCCGACGAAATGGAAATGACCCACGAGTTGGCGGCCAGCCTGCTGGGGGTGCGGCGTGAGGGCATTACCATCGCCGCCCACAAGCTGCAAGAGGCTGGGCTGATCCGCTACCACCGGGGCCATATTGTGGTGCTGGACCGCCACCGCCTGGAGCACCAGGCCTGCGAGTGTTATGCCGCGGCCCAAAAAGAGTACCGCCGCCTCTTGCCCATGCCCTTGGCAGCCTGAAACGGCGGCTGAGGTGTCAATCGACCGAGATTTTTTGGCTGGTGATGATGCTGCCGAGCACGGCGGTGTCGCCTTTTACGCGGTTGCTCAAGCCTTCGGCCGAGGTACCCAGCACCGTCCAGCCCTGCTGAAACAGCTTCTGCCGCATTTCCGGCGAGCGGGCAATCTCGCTGAAAAGGCTGGCTAGCCGCACCGCTTCGCGCTTGGGCAGATGCAGGGGCGCGGCCACCGCATTCCAGATCTCCAAGTTGAAATCTTTCACCCCGGCCTCTGAGAGGCTTGGGATCTCGGGCGCCAATGGGCTGCGCACACTCGCGGTGACGCCAATGGCCTTGAGCTTGCCGGCCTTGATTTGGGCATTCGCCAACGCCGGTGGCAGCAGGCTGAGCTGCAGGTCACCTGCGATCAGAGCCGTCGCCACCTGTGGGTAGCCAGCGTATGGCACGTGCAGGGGGGCTATTTTTGCCTTGGTCTTGAGCAGCTCCATGCCAAGGTGGCCAACCGTGCCCACGCCGGGCGTGCCATAGTTCCATTTGTCGCCAGACTTGCGTGCCGCGGCCAGAAACTCGGCGGCGTTATTCCCTGGCGCATTCAGGGGCGCCACCAACACCAGCGGCGAAACGCCGATGAGGCTGATCGGCTGCAGGTCCTTGAGCGGGTCATAGGGCAGCTTGGGGTTCAGCAGCTTGGCAATCGTCATGTTGCCGTTGATCATCAAACCGATGGTGTGGTCGTCCGTGGCCTTGGCCACGTAGTCGGCGGCAATGTTGCCGGCCGCCCCCACTTTGTTTTCCACAATCACCGGCTGGCCCAGCGCCTTGGACAGCGGATCGGCAAAGGCACGGGCGGTCAGGTCAGGTGATGAGCCACCGGGAAAGCCCACGATGATGCGCAGCGGCCGGTTCGGCCACGGCGCGTTGGTATCTGTGTTGTTTTGGGCTATAGCCCCCGTCGATATTGCGCAGGCAGCTACTAAAAGTGTAGCAATCTTGGCGGCGTTGCGTCGCATGAAAAAAGTCTCCAGTCGGAAAAATGCCCCCTGTGGCCTAAGCCGGCAGGGGGCATTGTCTACCAAGCGCGTGACACAGGGGTGTCGCGCCGGTGTGCTCAGGCGTATTCGGCCAGCGCAGCCTTCATTTTCTTCATGGCGGCCACTTCAATCTGGCGGATGCGCTCGGCGCTGACACCGTATTCGGCCGCCAGGTCATGCAATGTCATGCCACCGGAATTGTCATCATTGACCTTGAGCCAGCGCTCTTCGACGATGCGGCGGCTGCGTTCGTCCAGACTGTTCAGCGCAGTGGCAATGCCATCGGTGGCCAGCACGTCGCGCTGGCGCGCTTCGATCATGGCCACAGGTTCGTGGTTGGTGTCGGTCAGGTAGGCGATGGGGCCAAACGCGTCTTCGCCGTCGTCAGACGGAGAGGGGTCCAGCAGCACATCGCCGCCCGATAGCCGGGTTTCCATCTCGATGACTTCTTCGGGCTTCACGTTCAGCTCACGCGCCATCGCGTCGATCTGCTCGGGGTTCATGGTGTCGCGGTGCGTGCCCAGGTCAGCAGCCGCGTCGTCGCTCTTGAAGCGCTGCTTCATGGACCGCAGATTGAAGAACAGCTTGCGCTGGGCCTTCGTGGTGGCCACTTTGACCATGCGCCAGTTCTTCAGGATGTATTCGTGGATCTCGGCCTTGATCCAGTGCAGCGCGTAGCTCACCAGGCGCACGCCCTGGTCGGGGTCAAAGCGCTTGACCGCCTTCATCAGGCCCACATTGCCTTCCTGGATCAGGTCGCCGTGGGGCAGGCCATAACCGAGGTATTGGCGGGATACGGACACCACCAGACGCAAGTGAGAGAGCACTAACTTACCGGCAGCTTCAAGGTCGTTATCATTTTTGAACTTGCGCGCAAACTCCTGCTCTTCTTCCAGCGTGAGCATGGGCAGGCGGTTGGCGGCGGAAATATAGGCGTCCAGATTCCCCAGCGGCGGTACCAGCGACCACGGATTGGCCACGGCCACAGCGGTTTGGGGGGTAGCAAGCAAAGCGGACATTCAGAACCTCCTTGTGTTCGTAGGCCAAATATTAGCACTCGTAGGAGTTGAGTGCTAATTGCTTGGTTCAATGTCCTGGATAGAAAAAGGATGTTTTTTTGTAAAGTTTTGGTGCTGCGTGCGCTTGCGCCGGTACTAGAGTCCGGCCCACACCTGCCGCACCAGCAAAAGAGCAATGGTCCACATGGTTAACCCAATCAGTCCATCCAGTATTTGCCAGGCTTTGGGCCGCGCAAACCAGGGCGCCAGCCAACGTGCCCCAAACCCCAGCAGGCCGAACCAGAACAGGCTGGCAAGGCTGGCGCCCGCGATAAACCAGGGGCGCAGCGCTATGGACTGCTGTGCGCCAATACTGCCCACCAGCAGTACGGTGTCCAGGTACACATGGGGGTTGAGCAGTGTGAATGCTGCGGCCTGAGCCATGGCGCCGGCCAGACTCAATAGGGCCCCTGTTTCCGCCGCGCGCAACTGGCTGGCGTGTTGCGCACGTCGCAAGGCTTGCCATCCATAGGTGCCCAAAAATACGGCTCCCGCCAGTGCCAACGCACGTGCGACGTCCGGGCGTTCTCCCAGCGCCTGCGCCATACCCATCACCCCCGCGGTGATGAGAAGGGCATCCGCCAAGGCACAAAACAGCACGACCGCTCCCACATGTTCACGGCGCAGACCTTGCCGGAGCACAAAGGCGTTTTGGGCGCCTATGGCCACGATGAGTCCCAGGCTCAGGCCCAGGCCTTGAATAAACACAGGCAAAACATTTGCAAGGGTGTAGGGCAGATTCGTCATGCCGCAAGCTTGCCGCTACACCGAAATGAAGGCAAACTATCTTTGCTTCATTTAATTAAGAATTTCTAACCTATGCTCGACTATGCCTCGTTGGCGGCGCTGGCCGCCGTGGTGCGCGAAGGCAGCTTTGAGCGTGCCGCCCACGCCCTGCATGTCACGCCTTCCGCGGTCTCGCAGCGCATCCGCTTGCTGGAAGAGCGCGTAGGTTGCGCACTGGTGATCCGGGAGCAGCCTTGCCGCGCCACGGAAACGGGGCGGCGGCTGTGCCAGCATGTGGACCGCGTACGTTTGCTGGAGCACGAGTTGCATGGCGAGCTGCCCACGCTGGAGCAAGAGGGCGGTGCGCGCGTACCTTTGCCCATTGCCGTGAATGCCGACAGCCTCGCAACCTGGTTTGCCCCCGTATTGACCGCCTTTGCGGCCGATGCGCCTGTGCTTGTGGAGGTCGCAGTCGATGACCAGGACCACACCGCAGAATGGATGCGCACGGGCGCGGTACTGGCCGCAGTCACCGGCACTGCACGCCCCTCCTCGGGCTGCAATGTGCGGTCATTGGGCTCCATGCGGTATGTGGCAGCCGCCAGCCCGGGGTTTGTGGCGCGATATTTCGCCACAGGGGTTGGCGCACCAAGTTTGTCGCTGGCCCCCAGTCTCTTGTTCAATTCCAAAGACGAATTGCAGTCGCGCTGGGTGCAGCGCTTTTGTCACCAGGATGTGGAGTTGCCGCGGCACACCTTGCCTTCATCGCATGCCTTCGTCGCCGCGTCCGTTGCCGGTATGGGTTGGGGCCTGCACCCCGAAGCCTTGGTCCATGAACACCTCAAGGACGGGACACTGGTTGAACTGGTTCCCAACAGTGCCATGGACGTTCCGCTGTACTGGCAGCAGGCCCGTGCGACGTCGTCGTTGCTCGACGGATTGACCCGTAAAGTTCTGGCAGCCGCGACTACAGCGCTGTTGCAGCAGGGCTGAGAGGCAAGAACAAAGGGCGAATCCAACGGATTCGCCCTTCACCCATAGCCTTAGGCCGCGGCAGCTAGCGCCCTGGGCGCTTCTGCATAGTGGTCAAACTGCATTGAGTAGCTGGCCCGCCCCGAAGTCAAGGCGCGCAAGCTGCCGATGTAGCCAAACAGGTTTTGCAGCGGCACCATCGCGTGGATGACTGCCGCATTGCCCAGCTGTTCCTGCTGGCGCACCAGGGCCCGCCGGCGGTTCAGGTCGCCAATACAGTCGCCCACATAGTCCAGCGGCGTAGTGACCTGCACTGCCATCACCGGCTCCAGCATGACGGACCCCGCCGCCTTTTGCGCTTGCGCAAAGGCCGCACTGCCCGCCAACTCGAAGGCCAGTGTGGACGAGTCACGGTCATGGAAACTGCCGTCTTCCAGAACCACCCGCACATCCACCACCGGGTAGCCCGCCAGTACGCCTGCGCGCGCCGCGCGCCGAACCCCATCCTCCACGCTGGGAATGAACTCTCGGGGGATTGCTCCTCCGGCGATTTCACTCGCAAAGTGCAGGCCTTCGCCACGTGGCAAAGGTTCGAGACGCAGCGCCACCTCCGCAAACTGGCCAGGTCCACCTGACTGCTTCTTGTGCACATAGCGCACTTGGGCTTGCCGGGTCACCGTTTCACGCAGGGCGACCTGCGGTTGCCCTGTATGCACCGATACGCCAAAGCGGCTGCGCAGCTTCTCCAGCGTGACTTCCAGCTGCAGCTCGCCCACGCCTGACAGCAGGGTTTGCCCAGACTCGTTGTCTTGGCCCAGACGCAAACTGGGGTCTTCGTCCACCAAGGTGTGCAGTCCCTTGGAAAAGCTGGCCTGGTCCTCGCGGGCCAGGGGCTCCACCGCCATCGTGATGACGGGCTCGGGTGCGTGAATTTCCTCCAGCACCAACGGCTGCTCTGGATCACACAGGGTGTGCCCCGTCTTGCTCGCCTTGAGCCCGGCCACAGCCACAATGTCGCCGGCCGTGGCGTGCGTCAGCTCTTCACGCTGGTTGGCATGCATTTGCACCACGCGCGACAGGCGTTCCTTATGACCAGTGCTGCTGTTGAGCACCATGCTGCCGGCCTGCGCCTGCCCACGGTACACACGCAAGTAGCTCAGTGCCCCATGTTCGTCATGGACCACTTTGAACACCAGCGCAGCAAAGCCGTCACCGTCACCCAGCGCCTGCGCGCGGTCCTCCGGTGCCGGCAGGTAGTCCACTACGGCATCCAGCAGAGGCTCAACACCCTTGTTCTTCAGCGCGGAGCCTGCAAACACCGGCACAAACGCCTGCTTCAAGGTTCCCAGGCGGATACACGCGCGCAGCTGCGCCTCTGACACGTCTTGGCCATTCAAATACGCGGCCAGTACCGTGTCGTCTTGCTCCACCGCAGTGTCTACCAGAGCGTCGTGCGCCGCCTGTGCGGCTAACACCATGTGCTCGGGTATGGCACCGCGCGTCAGCTCGGGCTGGCCGTGCGCATTGCGCGGCCAACGCAGCGCTTGCATGCTGACCAGGTCAATCACGCCTTCAAACTCGGCCTCATGCCCCAAAGGCAGTTGCATGACCAGAGGCTTGGCGCCCAGGCGATCCGCCATCATTGCCACGACCCGCGCGAAGTCCGCACCGGTGCGGTCCAGCTTGTTGATCAGGGCAATGCGCGGCACACCATATTGGTCGGCCAGGCGCCAGTTGGTTTCCGTCTGCGGCTCCACGCCGGCAACGCCATCAAACACCACAACCGCTCCGTCGAGCACCCGCAAAGAGCGGTTCACTTCGATGTTGAAGTCGATGTGGCCCGGTGTGTCGATCAGGTTGATCTGGTGCGCGCGCCACGCCACCGTGGTCGCCGCGCTGTTGATGGTGATGCCGCGTGCGCGTTCCTGCGGGTCGTAGTCCATCGTGGTAGTGCCCAGATGGACTTCACCGGTGCGGTGGATGGCACCCGTGACATAGAGGATCCGTTCGCTGACGGTGGTCTTGCCGGCATCCACGTGCGCAATGATGCCGATGTTGCGAAGTTGTCGCTTGGTCATAGTTGTATTCCTAAAAGACAAAAACCCTGGTCGTTGTGTGTGCGAACCAGGGTTTTCTGGGGCGATTGCTTTGGCAATCTGCCCATTGAGAAAACCCCGAACTAGGGGCTCAAGTCTTGCGCTGAGGCGGGGGCACCAATGGACGAGCGCAAGCCCACCATCCACTGGTGTGAATGAATTGTGGCAATCAGCTTGTCAAAGGTACGCATAGGAAATACTCCCAAAAAACAAAAAACCCCGCACAGAAAAACTGCCGGGGTTTGGGGTCAAAGACCGGCAAGACGTATAGCCTTGCCGACAGAGCGGTAAGGCTAGGTGAGGATCAAATCTTTGATAGCGGTCATGCACGAATTATAAGAAGTATTGGATTTTTTTGCTTGCGGGGTCACGCATTCAACGATTGCATTTTGTAGACTCTGCCCATGAATAACGCAGATGCAAGCAAGGAACACTGGCCACAGGTTGGCACAGGGTTATGGACCCGCTGGTGGGGCTATCTCGTGCGCTGGCTGGTGTTTGGCATTGTGGTGGGCTTGTTCCAACCGGTGCAAGAAGACCCCTCCCAGTACTGGGAGCTCAAGGCCATTCAGGCGGCACTCGGCATCTTGTTTGGCGTGGTTGCGGCCGTGGTTTTCACCGTCTGTGAAAACAAGTTCAACACCCCGCGTGTGAAGTGGAAGACTTGGCTGTTGGTCTTGCTGACCTGGCTGGTTGTCAAAGCAGGCTTTGTGACAGCAATAGCCTTGAGCTGAACAGGGTCAAGGCCGGCGAAAACTCACCTGCTGTCTGGACCAGTACTTCGACTGCAACTGGTCCAGCCGCACCTCTCCCCCAGTGGACGGGGCATGCACGAAGCGACCTTCGCCCACGTAGATGCCTGCATGGGTGGCGCGACCACCCTCCGTAAAGATGGTCAGATCTCCGGTGCGGATGGAGTCTGCCGGCACTGCCTGTCCCCAGCCCACAAGGGCAGCAACAGAGCGCGGAGCGAGTACCCCACCCCGGTGCTTGTAGACGTACGCAATGAGTCCGCTGCAGTCAAATCCGCCTGCTGGTGTGTTGCCCCCATACCGGTAGGGTGTGCCCACAAGTCCGATAGCCATGAGTGTGACCTCGTTGGCCTGTTCCGTCGTGAGCCTGGAGTTAACGGTGCTTGGCGGCCTCGTTTCAACCGTCTGCTGGGGCGGGCTGGAGCATCCTGTTAACCCACCAAGCATCGCGGCGGCCGTCAGCAGGAGCAGTGCCCCTACATGCGTTTGTCCGGAAGAGGGCTGAACAGCCTTGTCGATCATGAATGCCCGTAACGCTGTAGCGCAGTTATCCCTGCAGTTTCTTCTGGATTTCGCGCTTGCCCAGCTTCATGACGGCGGCAATCTTCTGCAGCTGTGCGGCCCGGGGCTTGGCAGCCCCGGCCTCCCACTTGTGTACCGACAGGTAGGACACATCCAGCACGGCCGCCATCTGGGCTTGGGTGATTCCCCACTTGGCGCGCAGGGCCGCCAGCCGGGCGGCACTGAAGCGAATGCCGGGTGTGGTCGGCGCGTCCGCTGCGGAGACTTCCTTGCCGTTCGCCTTGGCCGCCCTGGCGGTCGCCTTGAGCGCAGAGGCCAACGATTTGACCTGGCGTTTCAAGGCGGCAATTTCCGATCGATGGGTGGTTGTCGCTTTGCGCAACGCCAATAGCTCATCCTTGAGCTCTTTGCGCGCCACGCGGGCGATTTCAGACTTGAGGGAGTTGATCAATGAGCTCATACAAAAGATGGTAGTCCTGAAACAATACGAGAGGCCATCAAAAGAAAAGGCGGCAGTGGTGATGGACCACTGCCGCCTCTCTGTTGGTAACGGACCGGCTTACTTCTTTTTGTTCACCGCGGCCTTGAAGGCGGCGCCGGCGGTGAATTTTGGCACAGTGGCAGCCGCGATCTTCAGGGCTTCGCCGGTGCGGGGGTTTTTGCCCTTGCGTGCGGCGCGCTTGGTCGCCTTGAAGGTGCCAAAGCCAATCAGCTGCACGTCTTCTTTCTTGGCCACGGTCTTGGTGATGATTTGCACCAGGGCATCGATCGTGCGGCCTGCGGCGGCTTTGGACACATCGGTCTCTTTGACCAGGGCTTCAATCAATCCAGCTTTGTTCAATCTAATACTCCAGAAAAATAAAGGGGTGAGTGAAATTCTGACACAAAGTGCAGGGCAGGCAGTTTCCGGGCTCAGCTTTGCCGTTTGGCATAGCGCTGCGCGAGCACGGCGCACACCATGAGCTGAATCTGATGGAACAGCATGAGCGGCAGCAACATCACGCCCACAACGGGCGCGGCAAACAGCACCTTGGCCATGGGCACGCCACTGGCCAGGCTCTTTTTGGACCCGCAAAAGACGATGGTGATTTCGTCTTCCTTGTTGAAGCCCAGCGCGCGGCTGGCCCACGTGGTCATAGCGAGTGACAAGGCCAGCAAGATGCAGCACGCCACCACCAGGCCTGCCAAAACAGGCAGCGGCACCTGCTTCCACAGGCCCTCGATCACCGCAGCGCTGAATGCTGTGTAGACCACCAGCAAGATGGATCCCTGGTCCACAAACTTCAACCCGACGGCGTGGCGTTTTACAAAACCGCCGACCCACGGCTGCAGCACTTGCCCAGCGACAAAAGGCAGCATCAGCTGCAGCATGATTTTGACGACAGCATCCAGCTCGCTGGCGCTTGATACGCCACCGGGAACCACCAGCCATCCGACCAGCAAGGGTGTGACGAAAACACCTATAAGGCTGGATGCCGAAGCGCTGCACACCGCAGCCGATACGTTGCCGCGGGCCAAGGCGGTGAATGCGATGGCGGACTGCACGGTGGCCGGCAGCGCGCAGAGAAACAGCATGCCGGTAGCGATGTCTGGCGTCAGGGCCAGGTTGAACGCCGGACGCAACAGCAGCCCCAAGATGGGAAACATTGCGAACGTGCACAGCAGTACCAGCAGGTGCAGCCGCCAGTGGCTCAGGCCCGCCACGACTGCCGCCCGCGACAGTTTGGAGCCGTGCAGAAAGAACAGCAACGCGATGGCCGCGGTGGTCAGGATCTCAAAGCCGTGAGCGACCTGGCCCTGAGCGGGAAAAACGCTGGCAACGGCGACTACGGCGAGCAAGGCCAAGGTGAAGTTGTCGGGGAGAAAACGGGAGCGTGTCATGGTGCGGGTGGGGTAGGGGCAAAGTCCGGCAGGCCCATCGCCAACCCGTCGCTGCGCGGGTCGTGGGCGCCCTGCATGGTACCCGTGTGTCGATCCAGGCGGATAGCACCTGGGTGACCCATGAGGGGGCTTTGCGCGGGGATGCTGCTGATGACGTGGCCCCGACTTGTCAGTTCATGGCGCACCCGCGGCGGCACGTCACCCTCAAGCTTGAGAGAATCCTCGGCGTCGGAAAACGTCTTGCCCAGCAGAAAGCGGGGCCGTGCCAACGCCGTGTACGGGTCCATGCCGTAGTCGATCATGCGGGTAAGGACGGCGACCAGCGTCTGCGGTTGGCCGTCCGCACCTTGTGTGCCGTACAGAATGCTTGGCTTGCCGTCTTGCAGGTACATACCGGGGTTCAGCGTGTGGAATGGGCGCTTGCCGGGCGCCAGGCAATTGGGGTGCCGCGGGTCCGCGGAAAACGCCGCTCCCCGGTTGTGCCACAGCATGCCCGTGTCACCGACCAGCACGCCACTGCCCCAGTCGAAATAAATAGTAGCCAGCATGGAAACCGCATTGCCGGCACCGTCGGCTGCGCCGATGTAGACCGTGTCCCCGGTTTGAAATGGCTGTGGCCAGGGCAGGGCGCGGTCCATGCGGATGGCTCGGGCGTGCGCGTCCAGATGCGCGGGCGAGAGCAGCCTTTCCACAGGTACGGCAGCAAACTCCGGGTCCGCCACATAGCGATTGCGGTCGTTGAACGCCTGCTTCACGGCCTCCACCATTAGGTGGTAGTGATCGGCACTGCCTTCGGCCACGCCGCCTACATCAAAGCGGTCAAGAATGCCCATGATCTCCAGCGTGGTGACGCCCTGGGTCGGCGGGCGATGTGCCACCAGTGTGCCGCCGCGGTAGGGCACCTGCAGCGGCACCTCCATGCGCGCCCGTGTGCGTGCCAGGTCTGCTGCGGTAAGGGGGGAGCCGGCCTGTGCCAAGCCTTGGGCAATGCGTGCGGCCAATCTGCCTTCGTAAAAGTCGCGGTAGCCGCGTTGCGCCAGCGTCTCCAGCGTGCTGGCCAGTTGCGGCTGTCGGCGCATTGTGTCCGGTGCGGGCACCTGCTCGCCAGCCATAAAGTGGCGGTAGACATCGGGCAGCAGGGCTGCCTGTGGCAGCCGAAAGTTCAGCCAAAAGCGTTCGGACTCTGTTATCGGAAACCCGTCACGTGCGAGCGCAATGGCGGGGGTGAGCAGATGCTCCCAACTGAGCTGCCCTGCCCATATGTCGCGGCTCATCTCGAAGGCCTGCCCCAGCACATCCACGGCCGCTGCACTGGTCAGCATGGACTGCGGGCTGCGCTGGGTAATGCCACCGCTGGTGCTGGGCAACACCAGCGGTGCTTGGCCAATGCCCGAAATGCTGTGCACCGCCCCGTCTTTGTCTGCAAGTAGCATGAACGCATCGCCTCCCAACCCGGCAAAGTGGGGGTAAGTCACGCACAGGCAGGTGGCAATGGCAATAGCAGCCTCAATGGCGTTGCCGCCCTGGGCCAACACGTCCAATCCTGCTTGGGTTGCGAGGGCGTGGGGGCTGGTCACCATGCCACGGGAGGAGACGGCGTTGCGAGGGTGAACGGAGGTCATGCCAAGCGGGACGCAAACCGCATGCCAGGTTGCTTTTGCCTACAGGCGTGGCATGCATGTTGCTGGCCTTTGGATGCGGTGCACCTGTTGAATGCCGCGTTTTCTGGAAAGAGTGAAACCCCATGCCTTCATCCACCGCGTCGGTGTCTACTTCCTGGCCCGGTCTGCTCCCGCACCACCACCGATTTGATTACCAGCCCATCACGCATCGTCCGGATTTTGTCTGGCCCAACGGCGCACGGCTTGCGGTCTACCTGGGCTTCAACCTGGAGCATTTCGCATTTGGCGAAGGCCTGGGCGCGTGCATAGGACCTGCGTCCCCACAGCCGGATGTGCTGAACTACGGTTGGCGCGAATACGGCAATCGCGTGGGTGCCTGGCGCTGCCTGGAGCTCTTCGATACCCTGGACCTGCCCACGGGGGCACTGATCAACACCGCTTTGTACGACCACTGTCCCGAGCTCGTGCAAGCCTGTGTCGCGCGTGGTGATGAGCTGATTGGCCACGGCCACAGCAATGCCGAGCGGCAAGGCACTTTGACCGAGGCGGAGGAACGTGCTTTGCTGCACAGTTGCCGTGCGCGTATGCAGCACGAGAGCGGACAGACGCCGCAAGGTTGGCTCTCGCCCTGGATTTCCGAGAGTCGCCTTACCCCCGATCTGTTGGCTGAAACGGGCTACGGGTACACCCTGAACTGGTGCCACGATGACCAGCCCGTGCGCATGCGCACGCGTGATGGCCGTGGAATCTGGTCTGTGCCCTATCCACAAGAGCTCAATGACATTCCCATGATCGTGGGGCGGCTCATGGACGCCAAGGATTTTGCTGCCTTGGTTGTCGACAACTTTGACGAAATGCTGGTGCAGTCAGCTGCGCAACCCCTGGTGATGGGCGTGGCATTGCATCCCTATATCGTGGGGCAGCCCTACCGGTTGCGACACCTGCGTGCCGCACTCACCCAATTGGCCCGCGCGCGCGACCGGGGTGATATCTGGTTTACGACGCCGGGCGCTATTGCTGCGCACATGGATGCGATGGCCCAACCCGTGTGATACCCGCGGGCTTTACACAAGCTTCACCGCCTCGTGGCTTGAATTTTCAGGGCAGACCGTCATTTGGCAGGTGGAAACCCGCCAACTCTGTGAGGAACGTCCATGCAATACATCTCCTTGGTTCAACGTGTGATTAGAGGCTTGGTCATCGCCCTGTGCCTCGGCACAGGCCTGGCCATGGCCCAGGCAGAGCCAACCCTCAACGAGGTCTATGCCACGGCCCAGGCCGGCAAGATCGATCAAGCCCAGGTCATGATGCAGCAGGTGCTGGTGTCACATCCCGGCAGTGCCAAGGCCTACTTTGTGCAGAGCGAGTTGTTTGCCCGCCAAGGCAACCGTGCGCGTGCGCAGGAATCTTTGGCAAAGGCTGAGTCCTTGGCCCCGGGCCTGCCCTTTGCCAAGCCCGAGGCGGTGCAGTCCTTGCGTGCGCAGCTGGCGTCTCCTGCCATGGCTGCAGCCACCAACCCCTTGCAAACCCGTGTCGCTGCACCTGCCAGGCAGGCAGGATGGCTCTTGCCTGCGTTGTTGGCGGGCTTGGTGCTGGTGGTAGGTTTCTTTATCTTTCGCCGTCGTCCTCCGGCCGCCCCTGTGCAGGCCGCGGGTTACGGGGCGGGTTTGAACGGTCCCCAGTCGTTTGGCAACGGCGCAGGTATGTCGCCCACCTATGGCCCCACGCCCTACGATCAGCCCGGTGGAAGTGGCCTGGGCGGCAAGATCCTGGGTGGGGTGGCCACCGGTTTGGCCGTGGGCGCAGGCGTGATGGCGGCAGAGGCGATTGGCCGCAACCTGATGGGTGAGCGCCATACGGCGCTAGCGCCAGACAGGCTGTCGGTTGATGACTACCAACCCCTTACGGGCAACGCCGATATGGGGGGGCAGGATTTTGGTGTCATTGATGGCAATGCTTGGGATGATGCCGGCTCCATGGACAGCGGCTCCAGCGATTGGGACAGTTGACCCCCTGCGGTCGGTTAGATTCGCAGCTTCTGTCCTCTCTAAGCCACGCATGCCCAAACCCACAGCCAACGCCTATCGCCCCAACGTCTCCGTTCCCGTCGTCAAGGTCTCCAGCCTGGTGCTGACCGCACTGCTGTGTGTGGCGGTGCTGATTTATGGGCTGTTGCCGGGCCTGCTGGCGGTGTGCGTGGGGTTCCTGGTTACCTCTGCGCTGACCCGTTGGCGCGGCGTGGGGCGTTTGCGTTTGTCGCCCATTTGGGCCGCAACGCTGGTCATCCTCATGCCCATTGTGGCCATCGGGTTCTTTATGGCCAACGCCAAAGGCATGGTGTTTGGCGCCGTGACCCAGTACCAGGCGCTGCTGCGCCACCTGGCCGGCACAGTGCTCGAAATTCGGCAAAAACTTCCGCCCGACTTGGCCAGCCATCTGCCCGACGAACTGGTAGCTGCGCAAACCTGGCTTGCCAGCTATCTGCAGTCCCAGGCCCATGCCCTCACAGGTATCGGTTCGGCGGGTTTGCACGGTGGCCTGTTGGTGTATGTGGGGCTGGTGATTGGGGCGCTCATTGTGGGCACGCCATCTGCGATCAGCTATGCGCCCTTGCGGCTGCAAATGCGCGACCGTGCCACGCATTTCATGGAGTCGTTCCGCCAGATCGTGATTGCCCAGTTCTGGATTGCGGCTTTCAATGCCGTGTGCACCGGCGTGTTCCTGATGGTGGCGCTGCCCCAGTTCGGCGTGGACATGCCATATGCCAGCTCGCTGGTGGCGCTCACTTTTTTTGCAGGACTGATCCCCATCGTCGGCAATCTGCTGTGCAACAGCGTGCTGACGCTGGCTGGCGTATCCATCTCGCCCACAGTGGGGCTGGCTTGCCTGTTGTTTCTGGTGGCCATCCACAAGTTTGAATACTTCATCAATGCCAAGGTGGTGGGCAAGCGCACCGGCACCTCGGCCTGGGAGCTGCTTACCGTGATGTTTGTCGGTGAGGCGATTTTTGGTGTGGCCGGGCTGGTGGCCGCGCCGCTGTACTACGCCTATGCCAAGCGCGAGCTGCAGGCCAATGGCCTGATTTGAACCTATTGCAATATGGTTGGCATTTTTTGTCCTCTAGTTGGCGATTGCGGACCTTTTCGGACATACTGGTGAGGGCTAAAGTACGGACATCGCAACCAACCGAGTGTTTCAAAAAATGTCCTCTACCAACGCATCCAAGTCCGCCCTCATCATCATCGACGTGCAGGAGTCCTTCGCCCAGATGCCGTTCTGGGAGCAGGGCATCCACGCCCCTTTCCAACAGGCGCTGCTGAAGCTGGACGCCGGTGCTCGCGCCGCTGGCGTGCCCGTGGTGCACATCTACCACGTGGGGCGTGCAGGGCCCTTCCTGCCCGAGTCCGGCTTCATCAAACCGCTGCCATGGTTGCCCGGCAACCCTTCCGTGCGCTTTGACAAGCACACCCACAACGCGTTCACTGACACCGGCTTGGACCTCTGGCTGCGCCGCCAAGGGGTGACCAAGCTCCTTATCAGCGGCATCCGCACCGAGCAGTGCTGTGAAACCACGGCCCGCGTGGGCTCTGACCTGGGCTACGCGGTGGACTTTGTGTCCGAAGCCACGCTCACTTTCCCCATGACCCACGCCGGCACCGGCCGCACCTTCAGCGCCGAAGAGATCACGACCCGCACCGAGCTGGTCTTGGCGGATCGCTTTGCGCGTATCGTGGATGTGGACACCTGCCTGGACGGACTGGCCGCCTGAACATCAAGGAACTGCGATGCTGCAACTGCGCCCCAACTGTGAATGCTGCAATGTGGACCTGCCTCCGGCAGCCACGAACGCCCGCATCTGTTCCTTTGAATGCACCTTCTGTGCGGACTGTGTGGACACGCGCCTGCTGGGCGTGTGCCCTAACTGCGGCGGGGGTTTTGTGCCACGCCCCATCCGCCCTGCGGGCAAGCTGGCAAACAACCCGCCGTCCACCACGCGCGTGTTCAAGCCGCAAGGCTGCGCCACGGAGCCACAGCCTGCACCGGTGAGCGCATGAGTACGGGTCTGCCCATGCGACCCAAGGACCTGGGGCTGGCGCTGCTGGTTATCCTGGTCTGGGGGGTGAACTTTGCAGTCATCAAGGTCGGCGTGGTGGGTATTCCGCCGCTGCTGCTGGGTGCGCTGCGCTTCATGCTGGCTGCGTTCCCTGCGCTGCTCTTCCTCAAGCCGCCCAAGGTACCGTTGCGCCTGTACTTGGCTTATGGCCTCACCATCTCGGTGGGGCAGTTTGCGTTTCTGTTCAGCGCAATCCATGTGGGCATGCCTTCGGGCCTGGCCTCGCTGGTGCTGCAGTCGCAGTCCTTCTTCACGCTGCTGCTGGCGGCGTGGTGGCTGAGAGAGCGCTGGCAGGCCAACCAGATGGCGGGCCTGGTGCTGGCCGCCGCGGGGCTGCTGTTGATTGGCAGCGCCCATGGCGGTGCGCAGGGTGTCTCTATGCCGCTGCTGGGCTTTTTGCTCACCGTGGCCGCCGCGGTCATGTGGGCCTGCGGCAATATCGTCACGCGCGCTGTCGGGCGCTACGGCCCTATGAACCAACTGGCCTTTGTGGTCTGGGCCAGCCTTGTGCCGCCGCTGCCGTTCCTGGGCCTGTCCGCTTGGCTGGAAGGTCCAGACGCGATGCTGCAGGCTCTGCAGCACATCAACCTGGCTGCCGTGGGTGCCATCGCCTATCTGGCCTGGGCCGCCACGCTGCTGGGCTATGGCCTGTGGACGCACCTTATGTCGCGCTACCCCACCAACCGCGTGGCCCCGTTCACGCTGCTGGTGCCGCTGGTGGGGTTGACGACGGGATGGGTGGTCTTTGGTGAAGCACTGCGCCCCATCCACTTTGCGGGCGGCGCACTGCTCATGGCGGGCTTGCTGGTGAATGTATTCGGTGCCCCGCTGTTTGCGCGCCTAAAAGGAGCTGCGTGGAAGACCTAACACTTTCCATCTACCTAGTGCTCACACCCAATGTGCTGATGCTGGACTACGCCGGCCCGGCCGAGGCGCTGCGCATGGCGCGCGACATGGGCGCCCCCATCACACTGCATACCTGTGGGCCGCAGGCGCATATCAGCACCTCACTGGCCACCAGCCTGTCGGGGCTGGAGCCGCTGCCTGCGCAACTGCCGCCAAGCAGCCTTGTGCTCATCGTGGGCAACAGCAATGAAGCGGAGGACTACGCCACTGACGCCGCTCGCGCTGTGGTGCAGTGGCTCAAGGCCGCCCCACAGGCTGACACACGGCTGGCCAGCATCTGCTCCGGCGCGTTGCTGCTGGCGCAGGCGGGTTGCCTGGACGGGCGGCACTGCACCACCCACCACACGCTGATCGAGGCCCTGCGCGCCCACGCCCCCACTGCGCAGGTGGCAACCGACCGCATCTTTGTGGACGATGGCCGTGTGCTGACCAGCGCCGGCATCACCACAGGCATTGACCTCGCGCTTTACATCGTGGAGCAGGCAGCGGGTCCCGAGCTGGCAGCCCGCGTGGCGCGCCGCCTGGTCATGTACCAGCGCCGCAGCGCGCACGACCCGCAGATGTCCCCTTGGCTGGCCCACCGCAACCACATGCACCCCGCCGTGCACCGCGCGCAAGACGCCGTGGCCCGCGAACCCGAGCGAGCCTGGACACTGGAAGAGTTGGCAGCCGTGGCCTGCGTGAGCGCCCGCCACCTGAGCCGGCTGTTTGCGTTGCACACCGGCATCAGCGTGGTGGCTTACCAGCAGCAGTTGCGCATCGCGCGGGCGCAGGAGATGCTGACGCACAACCCCACGCTGTCGCAAGAGCGCTTGGCGCAGGCGTGTGGCTTTGGCTCTGCGCGGGATTTTCGGCGGGTGTGGCAACGCTGCGCACCGGCGGCGGCACGCCGAGGTTCTGGGCAATAATTTTAGGAATGTCGCCACTGGCATAGCCGCGCTTGATGATCTGGTTGAACTCGGTCAGCCAGCTCTTCATCTGCATGGTTTTGGGGAATGCCAGAAAGTTCGGCTCGCTGCGCAGAGGCACCGGCAGCACCACCAGCACATCGCGGATGGCAGCCGGAATCTGGTGGTGGCGCAATAGTTCTTCGAAGCCCTCTTTGCCCGCGTTGAACAGCGCACAGTCCACGCGGCCCAGAATCAGTTTGTTCAGGCGGTTGGCTACGCTGTTGTCTTCCTCGGTCGTGAATATGCCGTCCGCACGCGCCTTCTCAAACGCCTCTCCATAGCCGTCCCCCCGGCCCAGGCCCACGCGCTTGTCCTGCAGGTCAGCCAGTTCCTTGTACGGGAACTCATAGCCCTTGAGCACCACGATCACCACATCATCCACGTACAGCGGATCAGAGAAGTCAAACGTCTTGGTGCGTTCCTGGCTCCACGACAGGCCCACAATGCCGCCCACGCCGGCCGCCGCATAGCGGTAGGCGCGCAGCCACGGGTAGAGCGCCACCTTCACATTGCTGCTGTCGGGCAGTGCCTCGTCGGCGTACTTCAGGATGTCGATGAGGATGCCGCGGCTTTGCCCCTCTTGCAGAAACATTTTGGGCAGCGTGCTGTCGCTGCCAAACACCCTGATGTCGGCAGACCAGACAGAAGAAGAGGTGACCAACGACAGTCCCAACCAGATACTTATAAGTCTCTTCACCACAAATATTCTCCAGAAATACATGAGGTTGCAGCCGAAGCTATGCATTCCAGTATCGAACTTGGAGCCAATGGCGTGCGTATTGCGCTGGCATCTTTCGATACCCAGTTGCCACGCCGTGCGGTGACGGGTTCAGGGGCCCAGGTTTTGCGCGATCAGCTTCTGGATCTCGCCGCGTCCGTAGCCTTTTTTGATGATCTGGTTGAAGTCGTTCAGCCAGTTTTTCATCTGCATGCTTTTGGGGAAGGCCAAGAAGTTGGGGTCGCTGCGCAGCGGCACGGGTAGTACCACCAGCGCATCGCGCAAGGAGTCAAGCCCCTTGTTGGCGCGCAGAATTTCCTCAAATCCGGCCTTGCCCGCATTGAACAGCGCGCAGTCAATACGGTCGAGCACCAGCTTGTTCAGGCGCTCCACGGCTCCGCCGTCACCATCTACCGTAAACACGCCAGCCTCCACGGCTTTTTCAAATGCCTCGCCATAGCTACCACCGCGCCCCAGGCCTACACGCTTGCCGCGCAGGTCGGCCATCTCCTTGAAGCTGAATTCCTTGCCCTTGTGCACCACGATCACCACATCGTCTACGTACACCGGGTCGGAGTAGTCAAACAGTGCTGCGCGCTCCTGTGTCCATGACAAGCCCACGATGCCACCAATGCCACCGCTGGCATAGCGGTAGGCGCGGGCCCAAGGGTATAGCTCAATCCTGAAACTGTCGTCGCGCAGCTCCTGGTCAGCGTATTTGAGGATGTCGATCAGAATGCCGCGGGGCCGACCGTCCTGCAAAAACATTTTGGGCGCAGAGTTGTCCCCACCGTAGATGGTGATGTCTGCAGACCAGGCTGCAACGGCGCATGTCAGACCCAATACGGCGGATATGAATCGTTTCATTCCATTCTTTTCGTTATGGTGGGTTCGGTAGATTTCCAACTTTGCGGAGTATGCTGCTTTTTTGGCCACATCCGCTACCCATTCATGAACCCCGACGCCCTCAAACTCTGGCGCGCCCCGCAGTGGGCGTTTTCCATCCTGCTGGCCCTGCTGGGCATGTTGGGCCCGTTCTCCATCGACACCTATATCCCCGCGTTTGCGGGCATCAGCCAGTCGCTGGGCTCCACGCCAGTGCAGATGCAGCAAACGCTGTCGGCCTATTTGTTTGGCTTTGCTTTCATGGCGCTGTTCCACGGCTCGTTTTCAGACAGCTTTGGCCGTCGCCCCGTGGTGCTGTGGGGGCTGGCCGCGTTCACCATCGCCTCCATCGGCTGTGCACTGGCGCAAAGCATTGGGCAGCTCATCTTCTTCCGCGCCATGCAGGGCCTGTCCACCGGCGCAGGCATTGTGGTGTCACGTGCCGTCATTCGTGATGTGTTCCCCCCATCCCAAGCGCAAAAGGTGATGAGCCAGGTCACCATCTTCTTTGGCGTGGCGCCGGCCATTGCTCCCATGGTGGGTGGTTGGCTGTTGGTGCACGCTAGCTGGCACGGCATCTTCTGGTTCCTGACCGGCGTGGGCGTGTTCTTGTGGGTGGCCAATTTCTTCTTGTTGCCCGAAACCCTGCACGCCACGCAGCGCCAGCACTTTCACATCAAGAACCTGATGGCCGGCTATTGGAAGCTGGGTTCGGACCCACGCTTTGTACTGCTGGCGCTGGCCAGTGGCATTCCATTCAACGGCATGTTTTTGTATGTGCTGAGTGCGCCCGTGTTTTTGGGGGACCACCTGGGCCTGCAGCCCCAGCAGTTCTTCTGGTTCTTCATTCTCACCATCAGCGGCATCATGGGCGGTGCTTTTGTCAGCGGCCGCGTGGCCGGCAAGGTTACCCCCAAGCGGCAGATCCGCAATGGTTTCCTCATCATGCTGCTGATCGGTGTCGTCAATCTGGGGGCCAACCTGTTGTTCAAGGCGCACGTGAGCTGGGCCTTGTTCCCCATTGGCATCTTCGCGTTCGGCTGGGCCATGATGGTGCCCGTGGTGACCCTGCTGGTGCTGGACCTGCACCCCGATCGGCGTGGCATGGCGTCCAGCCTGCAGATGTTTGTGGGATCCACGGCCAACGGCATCGTGGCCGGCGTCATCTCGCCGCTGGTTATGCACTCCACCGTGGCATTGGCTGCTTCATCGGTGCTGATGATGTGTCTGGGGCTGGGGGCTTGGGTGTTTATCCGGCGGAAGTGGCCGGAAATTGGGCAGCATGTTGTGACTGTCTGAATAAACGCGAGCTGACACTTGGGGGGATGAAGACCGGTGTGCTTGGATCAACGGTGCCTTATTGGATTACGAGGAAAAAATGTTGTTAACGGATATCGCTGTTGAGCACACACTGGTTCTCCCAAAGGGGGGGCAGCGTGTCACGTTGCTGCTGCATCCCTTTACCAATACGCAACGAGATTCGCTTGGAAAGTTCGAGATCGTTCGTGGCATCCGCGAGCCAGGCGCTAAAGAAGTGAAACGTTCAACATTCGTGTCGTTTCAGCAATTGGTGGAGTTGTACGCGAAAGGTGTACTTGACGAATTCGGGTTTTCTGTTCGCATGTGCCCTGCGGATAGCAAGTACCCCATGACGAACCCCGTGAAAAAAATAGTCCCAACCAGTATCAGACCCGGCTCACAGTTCGACCTTGCGGTGCAGGGCGTGGATGTTTCAAAACCAGCCAACCGCGAGTTGAGAACAGCGTTGCTTCGCACTAACGTCCAGCTTTGAGGTATTGGACGAAATTTGCACCTTTAGACAAGAAATGAGTTCGTAGCTTAAAGCGGGCATCGCGTAGGTCGAGTGAAATCAGGCCGGCGCTAGATGCTGCAGTGCGGTCATTCGTGAACACTCGGAATTGATCCCTAGCAGCGGTTGACCTAAAGCGGAATTCGGTGGCTTAGGACTCATAGCCGGATAGCAGACATTTAAGACTGGAACGCTAGGTGGGTAAGATGGACAGCCGGAATGCGGCGGTAGCGGACTTCCCGCCGCAAGGCCTAGTTTGATACGATTGCGCTGGCGCTTAAGTACATTATTCGTTAAATCTAACCATGGTGTTTCTTGCGATTTCTAAAGAAGGCCTTGCAGAGGCGCTGCAACTGGCGGGTCCTGTCGGCGGCGCTGTTTGGTGTGGTTCCAACGCAATTTCAGAAGACGAAGACCGTGCGCGAGCTGACAGCAATCTCAGTCGGTTCGTTTATCCCATCGACGGCTCAGATGCAGCCGTAATGGCTGACGCTATGCAGACAATCGAAGAGCATCATCCGGGCGAGCGAATCTGGGTGGAGACGTCTCATGAGATTTAACTTGGCAACCGACACGGATGCACGAGTGTGACCGCTCCTTTTGGCCGCACCTTCCAATGTACGCCGGTCATTTCTACGTTAATTGGGTTGAGCATGGAAACAGTATTTGTAGTGGAACACCTTCATACCCAAGATGATGGAGAAGAAGATTGGAAGCGAATAGGCATCTATCGCACTCGAACAGATGCATTGGCCGCAATTGACCGAGCAAAGAAGTTGCCAGGCTTCTCAGCGCACCCGAATATGATTGACCATGCTGCAAGTCCACCAAGACATGGCTTCAATATTGATGAGAGCCATCTCAATATGGATCACTGGGAGACTGGTTTTGTTACGAACAAGCACACCTAACGGGTCGGCCCACACGGACACGCAGCAGCAGGTTGCCGTTGAGCTGCAGTTGCTGCGTACCGGTGGCATCCAACATTAGCCCTCATGTCCGAACGTACCGTTGGCCACAACGAATATCATGAACTAGAGTTTGTGGATGGACCTGAGCTTGATGACTATTTGAAGTCCGTCGTTTCCTCGATTGGCTGGATCGTCGTGTACTTCAATTCCCTTGAAGACCACGTCGCTGATTTCATTCGTGAAGTCGTTCTTCGCGATCCGTACCAAGACGAGCGCTTGGAGCCCTTTCTGTGTGAAATGATGTTCGCAGCGAAGAGTCGCGCGTTGATCCAACTTTACGCCCAAATTATTTCAACTCAACCCGGCAAGTACACGCACGAAGACGTGAAACGGATTGAAACGATGCTCAATGAGTGCGCAACTCGCCGGAATGAATACGCGCACGGTGACTGGATTGGAGTCCGAACGGAACGTTTCGTTCGAGTGAAGTCACTTTCAAAGACGACGGGCGTGGTTCACCGTTATCGTAAATTCGACGTAGTGCGTTTGGAGGATGACGTCAACTTCATCAACGACGCTCGATTTCGATTAAATGAATTCCACGAAAAGTTGCAAGATCAACTCTTGGGGAGAGTATGAGGGCTAGCCGGTCATTCGACACGGACGCCCAAGGCGTTCAGCGCCTGCGGCGCACCTTCCGGTCAACTCCACAACCTTAACGACTGCATTAGAGCAGCGTGAATGTCTGCAGTCAGTCTGTAGACGCCTCAAACATTGAGAAGGAGTAAACAAGCATGAAGCGTATCGTCGACCTTGAGCTGTGGTCACTCCCACTTGAGGCGCAGATGCCCTTTGACGGAAAGCTCATTGCTGAAGAGTGCAGGACATCAACCGGTCTTCCCGACGACGTTGTGCTTGGGCTGAATTTCATTCCCGATGCCACGGACATAACAAATCTTGAAATTTCAATTTCGCGCGGTGAAGTCGCCACACAAGCGTTTCAAGAATTTTGTGCAAAACACAATCTTTTGCACGATCGACACGCCCCTCTAAGTGCTGGTCGGTTTCTGGCATATGCGTTTGGACAACCGCTCGCTTGGCTGCACTTTCCGGCAGGTGCCGAGGGACTAGCGATGGCGCGACAGTTGTTCACTTGGGTGTCGAGCAGAAGATTTATCGTAGTAGCTGCGCAGGGTGAAACGCCACTATCAATGGATCAGCTAGAACAGTACTGGAAATCCTAGTGTTGGACTTCTGCTTTGGAGAAGAGGGAATGTCCGCAGTCAGTCTGTAGGCGCCTCGGCTTCGCGGCTATAGCGGTCTTACGGCCGCATAGGCCCGTGGTCTATAGTGCGTCCCATACCATCGTCTTCTTCAACGAGGCATGCATGAACTCGATCTTTGGCTGGGATACCCCAACCGTCAAACCCCTCGCCGACTTCACGGACAAGTCGATTCAACGCTACATGGTGAGCCCGGACGCGCTCGACATCAGCAAGGACAACCTCAACACGGTGTTGGAGGAACTCGAGAAGTTGCGCGGCAAGGGACGGGACAGCCAAGCCAAGTCCGGTTGCACATACCTGCGACTTGCTCAAGGCGAGCATAGGCCACCCAGCCTGTCGCGGGCCGATTGCTACCACCGCGCGGGAAATGACCTTCGAAGCGTGGATGCTCTCGACAAGTCTGCGCAGTGCTATGCCGCAGCCGCTGCCGTAGCGTTCAACGAGTTGCCACTCCAGTACCCGCCCGACGACGCGGAGCGCGAGCGCGTTGATAAGGTCTTGTCGCTTGCACTTCGCTCGGCAGGCCGAGCAAAGGCCCAGTTCGCCGCCATTGGCATGGACGATGAGTCCAGTTCGACACACCGGTTGCAGCAGGAACTTTTTCGGCGGCAGATGCATCTTCAGCGCAGTCCTATTCGGCACGTAATGTCGGTATGGCGTGGAGTGACTGGCTACGGCACCAGTGCACGACAATGGTTTGTCTGGCTGCTTGCATCCCTAGGCGTCTTCTCGGTCCTCTACTGGATCTTGGTTGTCACAGAGGGCGTCAAGCTCGCAAACGGAGCGCCGTTCACTCCGTTTGTCACACCCGTCTATCTCTCAGTGGCAAATCTTGTTGCGTTCGGCACTTACACGCAAATTGTCCCCAACCATTTCTTGGCGGAGCTTGTCTTGATTGCACAGTCCGTCTTTTCGTTCGTCTTGTTGGGTACTGGATTCACGTTCCTCGTGCGCAAGTGACAGTCAACAGGGCAGCGATGCCTAACACTTTGCTCGAGTGGCCCCTCTCCGGCAAGGCGCCTTGCCTCCGTGGTCCGATCAGCTCAAACGTTAACGACTGCTTTGAAGCAGAATGAAAGTCGGCTATCAGTCTGCAGACGCCTCAGCTAGACGGCGATAGCAGTCACTCACAGCCCAACTATTTATGAGTTTTAAGACCCGCGCCTACGACCCGCCCGCTGAAATCCACTGGGGCTCTGATGTTGAAAGTTTGAATTTCTCATCAAAAGGGCTGACCGTGCGCGTTGCGTGTGAAATCAGCAAGGAGGGGCAGGTTGGTGGATTGGATATTTCGTTTCCTGGCGCATCCGCCTTCCGCTATCTCGATGAGCTCGACCTAGCGAGGTACTGGAGCTCTGAAGGTTTCCTGCGCGGTTATCCGGTGCTGGAAGTTGTGTCAGGCGGCTGGTGCGATGAGGAAGCTGTGTTACAGCATTACGAGAACCGCCGCCGAGAGTGGCTTGTGGTCACCGGAAACGGTTGCGTTAGCGTTTTTTCCCCAGTTGGACCTACCGTGGAGGCAGTTGAGTGGCTGCTACGTGATACATAACTGGTTTATGAGAGGCCAGAGTGCCACGCTTTGCTTCGAACACCAGCGCAGCACAAGAGTATCCGCTTAGGAGCGAAATGTAAGTCGGCTTCCAGTCTGTTGACGTCTCTACTCGGAGGCGAAGGCAACCATCCAAAATACCATCCAGTCATAGGTAGTTGCAGGGCTTGTCCATTCTGATATCGCTAGAAAATGAGGCGGGTGCAGAATACACAATCAATTCAATGGGAGCGCTGAGCGCGAACGGTAAAGCTCAAGATATGGAAACTTTTATAACAGTCTTGGTTGTATTGATGCTTTCGGTCGGATTAGCTCTTTGGTTTGTCGGATCCTTGGTGGCGGTGCTAACAGCGCTAGGTAATAGACAGTGGGCTTGGGGTATTGGTATGTTGTGTTTCTTGCCATCCTCCGTTGTCTATTGTTGGGTCCAACGGGACGTAACGGCATGGCCGCGAAAGCTTGTTTCGATTGGAGGTGCGCTGGTTTTGGGTGTTGCCCTGGTGTTCCTAATCTGGTAACCAAGTTGAAATGATCCTGGGCGCTAACAAGTTCTTCGAATGCACCCGTACTGGCAGCCAGTCGGGTCGACATTATTCAAAGGTATGCGCGCCTCTGCAGTTCACTTACTACGATGTTAACGACCGCTTTGGAGCGCTGCGAAAGAGCGCTTCCAGTCTTTAGACGTCTCCGGTTCGCGGCAGAAGCGGAAGTTCATGAGCGACTCTCAGTGATTTGAGAAATATAGGCCCCGGAGTGTTGGCGACGTTTCATGACATGGCTGTCATATTCTCGACAGTGGTCCTTGACGAGTGACCGAGCCTGACCCGAACACGGTTTTGCTGTCGCCCCTCACTCCCCTAGCTTCACTCCTTCCCCAATCACATAGAACTGTCCCCCCGCCACATAGTGCAGCGTCCGCAGTTCATCCGGCGCATCTTCAAAATGCCAGCGCCCGCCAGAGAACACGCGGCTGTCGGCCCAGGCTTGGGTCACTTCGCCAATGAACAGGTCGTAGGTTTGCTGGTTGTGCGGTTCGGGCAGCACCTTGCACAGCAACCAGCCCACGCAGCCCTGCACCAACGGTAGCGCGCTGTCTTCCACGGCAAAGGTCTTCATGCCATGGCGTTGCAACTTGTCGGGCGTGTGGGCGGCGCTGTCGCTGCCCACTCCCAGCGTGGCCTGGGCCAGGGCGCGGCTGGGCACGTTCAGCGCAAACCAGCCGCTGCCTTCCACCAGTGCGCGCGTGCGCGTGGCCTTGTCGATCACCACGGTCACCTTGGGTGGGTTGAAGTCCAGCGGCATGGACCAAGCGGCGGCCATGACGTTGTGCTGGCCCGCGTGGGCGGATGACACCAGCACGGTGGGGCCGTGGTTGAGCAGGCGGTAGGCTTTGTCGAGTGGAACGGAGGTAAAGAAAGCGGGCAGGGTGGTCATGCGGCCCACTCTAGCAAAGCCACCAAAAGCCAGGAGTGCTGCAGCCCCGCGGGGGCTTGAAACCCTGTTCTCGATTTTGATAGCAAGGGCGTTTTCCATATACTGTTTATAAATACAGTTATCAAGAAAACCCCTTGCCATGGCTAGCGCTGCGCGCATTTCCTCCGAATTTCCGGACCTGCAAGGCATCCACGCCGATGTCTGGCATGCGCACGCCCTGGCGGGCAGTCCGCAGGCCGTGCAGCCCACGGGCGAGGCGCTGCTGGATGCGCAACTGCCCGGTGGTGGTTGGCCCGTGGGCGCGCTGGTGGAGCTACTGCAGCCCGCCGGGGTGCACAGCGAATGGCGGTTGCTACTGCCCGCGCTGGCGCGCAGCGGCCAGGGGCCGGTGGTGCTGGTGGGCGCGCCGCAGCCGCCGTTTGTGCCCGCGCTGGCGGCGCAGGGGTTGGCCGTGTCGCGCCTGGTGTGGGTGACGGCGCAGGCGGGCGCCGCACGCCTGTGGGCGGCTGAGCAGGCGCTGCGCTGTGCCGAGGTGGATGCGGTGCTGGCCTGGCTGCCCCAAGCCCGGGGCGACCAGCTGCGCCGCCTGCAAATGGCCGCGGCCGAGCACCACAAGCTGCTGTTTGTCATGCGCGCCCAGCAGGCGCAGGCCGATGCCTCGCCCGCGCTGTTGCGTCTGCAGCTGGCCCCGCAGACGCCGGCGCAGGCCGCGAGCATCGACACCCTGGCCGTGCGCATCCTCAAGCGGCGTGGCCCGCCGCTGACGCAGCCCGTGTGCGTGCAGGCCCGCCCGGCGCGCCTGGCCGTGTGGCTGGCAGCCAGCCAGCGCGTGCAGGTGCCAGCAGAGGCCGCAGTGCCCGATGTGGAGATGGAGGCAGACCATGCACTGGATCGCATTGCGGCCCTTGCCTGACGCAGCCGCCACGCCCGACACCGCGGCGCTGAGCGACCCGCTGGCCGCACTCACCTGGTGGGCGCTGCGCTTCACGCCGCAGGTGGCGCAGGTGGAGGACACGCTGGTGCTGGAGGTCTCGGGCAGTGAGCGGCTATTTGGCGGCCGCATAGCACTGCTGCAGCAGTTTTTAATGCCCAATGAGCCGCTGGACCCCGTCGAATATGCGCAAGGCGCTACTTCTTTGATAGCAATGGCACGGCTGTGGAGTCAAACCCAGTCCGCGCCCGACGCCCTGCCGGTGTACACCCTGGCCGCCACGCGGCCGCACCTGCCCACGCTGGCGCGTCTGGGCGTGCGCACCTGGGGCCAGCTGCGGGCGCTACCGCGCGGCGGGCTGGTGCGCCGCTTTGGCGCCGAGCTGGTGGACGCGCTGGACCGCGCCTATGGCCAGCGGCCCGAGGTCTACCCCTGGTGCATGCTGCCCGAGGTGTTCGACGCGCCGCTGGAGCTGGCCGCCAGCGTGGAGTCCGCTCCGGCGCTATTGTTTGGTGCGCGCCGCCTGCTGGCGCAGCTGCTGGCGTGGTTGCGCGCACGGCAGCGCGGTGTGCTGGCGCTGGAACTGCGGTGGGATCTGGATGCGCGCCGCGCTAACACCCGCCATGTGGACGCCCACCACACGGGCGGCCAGCAGGGCCGGCTGGAACTGCGCACCGCCCACGCCACGCAGGACATGGCCCACCTGCAGCGCCTGCTGGGTGAGCAACTGGCGCGCGTGACCCTGCCCGCACCCGTGCTCACCCTGCGCCTGCGCAGCCTGCAGACGCAGCCGCTGACGGGCGAGAGCCACAGCCTGCTGCCCGATGACCTGCGCAAGGGCGACAGCCTGCACCAGACGCTGGAGCGCCTGGGCGCGCGGCTGGGCGCCGACCAGGTGCTCTGCGCCCTGCCGCTGGCCGACCACCGGCCCGAGCACATGCAACGCTGGGTGCCCTGGCAGGCGCCGCAGGCAAACAAGGGTGCTCCTAAATCAGGAGCTGCTAGCCCAATAAATACGGGGGCTAGAGGCCAAATTGACTCCAAGCTGCTGGGCGAGGATGCCGCGCTGTACCCCACTTGGCTGTTGCCCGAGCCGCAGCGCCTGGTGGTGCACCAGCAGTGCCCGCAGTACCAGGGGCCGCTGACGCTGCTGGCCGGCCCGCAGCGGCTGGAGACCGGCTGGCTGGAGGGCGCGCCCGCGCTGCGCGACTACTTTGTGGCGCGCAGCCCGCAGGCCGGGCTGGTGTGGGTGTTTCGCGAACGCATGGGTGCTCAGGCGTGGTACCTGCACGGGCTGTTTGCCTGAGCCGGCCTAGCGCAGCCGGAACTTGAACTGCACAACCAGCGCCCCGTCCACCTTGTCCACATTGGGGATCAGCCCCAGGTTCACGCCAAAGCGTGTGCCCTCGTAGGTCGCCATGGGCAACGCTGCAAAGAAGACCCCACCGTTTTCAATGGCCGGGTAGCCGTTCATCACGCCCACCACCGCGCCCAGCTTCCATCCGCCCAGCGACAGGGGCTGCCAGCTCACAGCGGCATAGGTGGTGGTCTGTCGAATGCTGTTGTTGAAGGCACCGGCCATCAGCGCCACCTCGGGCTGCAGCCGGTACTCCATGCCCAGGCCTACGTTGTTCTCGTTGTAGCCCTTGTCACGGTTCACATGGCTGGAGAAACCGCCCAGATTGACCCAGAGTGCCTCTTCGTTTGGCGGTGGCCCTGCGTCGGCCCAGGCGGCCCAAGGCACGCAGGCCGCGCTCACCAGCAGCAGATAGCACCGAGTCTTCATGCAAGTCCCTCACGCTGGAACAAGGGTACACCGGCATGGCGCTCTTTTACACTCTTGCCTATGAACCTCCCCACCCACCAACTCAGCATGACCGTGCTCATGTCGCCCGACATGGCCAACTTTTCCGGCAATGTGCACGGCGGCGCCATCCTCAAGCTGCTCGACCAAGTGGCCTACGCCTGCGCCAGTCGCTATGCCTCGCGCTACGTGGTCACGCTCAGTGTGGACCGGGTGCTGTTCCTGCAGGCCATCCATGTGGGCGAGCTGGTCACCTTTCTGGCCAGCGTCAACTACACCGGCAAGTCGTCCATGGAAATCGGCATCAAGGTGATTGCCGAAAACATCCGCTCCCAGGAAGTGCGCCATGTGAACAGCTGCTTCTTCACCATGGTGGCGGTGGACGACCATGGCAAGGCTGCGCCCGTGCCGCCGCTGCAGCCCGAGACCGATGACGAGAAGCGCCGTTTTGAGGCCGCGCAGATGCGCAAGCAACTGCGCCAGGAGCTGGAACAGAAGTTCCGCCAGACGCGCCAGGGCGGCACAACCTAGGGGGGAACCCTATACTGGTCCGCACTGCATGTCCTCTTGTGCACCGAAAGGACCCCTGTGATCAAGCTCCCCCTTTCCGTCCGGCGCCTGCTGCCCTCGGCCAGCGGCCGCCTGTTCAAGCGCCTGTGGCGCAGCCGGCGCACGCCCGCCGCGGCCACACCGGCCCGGCTCAGCCTGGCGCTGCAGGGCGGCGGGGCGCATGGTGCCTTCACCTGGGGCGTGCTGGACGCGCTGCTGCAAGACCCGCGCATGCACTTTGACGGCATCAGCGGCAGCAGCGCGGGGGCCATGAACGCGGTGGTCATGGCGCAGGGCTGGATGGTGGGTGGGCGCGAGGGCGCACGCGCCGCGCTGGCCCAGTTCTGGACCGAGGTGAGCCAGCAGCTGCCCTGGGTCATGCTGACCACGGGCGGGGGCGATGCGATCAGCCTCTCACCGGCCACCAAGATGTTGGCGCAGTGGGCCGGCTTTTTCTCCCCCACCGAGCTGAACCCGCTGGCCCTGAACCCGCTGCGCGATGTGCTCAAGCGCCAGATCGACTTTGAGCGCCTGCGCGCGGAGAGCCCGTTCAAGCTGTTTGTGGGCGCCACGCAGGTGAACACCGGCAAGCTGCGCCTGTTCCGCGAACACGAGCTGACGCTGGACATGCTGCTGGCCTCGGCCTGCCTGCCCAAGATCCACCACACGGTGGAGATTGATGGCGAGCCCTACTGGGACGGCGGCTTTGCGGCCAACCCCGCGGTGTTCCCGCTGTTTTACGACTGCACGGCGGGCGATGTGCTGCTGGTGCTGCTGGCCCCGCTGAAGCGCGAAAGCACGCCGCACACCAAGGACGAGATTGACACGCGCCTGGAGGAGCTGGGCTTCAAGGCCCACTTCATGCGCGAGATGCAGATGTTCGCCCGCGTGCAAAGCCTGGCCCACAGCGCGCCGCAGCCCGGCCCGCTGGAAGAGCGGCTGCAGGGCCTGCGCTTTCACATGATTGATTCCAGCCAGCTGGAGAGCCTGCAGCGCAACGACACCAAGATGCTGGCGCACGCGCCGTTCTTGAACCTGCTGCATGAGCAGGGCCTGCTGCGCGGCCAGCAATGGCTCACTGCACACGCCAGCGCAGTCGGCCATCGCAACACGCTGGACATGCAGCAGTGGCTGATCTGATGTTGCGGCGCTAGTCGTTCAAGCGCAGCGGCTGGTCTTCAAACTCGGTGTTCAGCACCACGGTGCTGGTGGTGCGCGCCACGCCTGGGATGGCCTTGATCTGCAGCAGCACGGCCTCCAGGTCGCGCGCATGCGCCGTGCGCACCTTGGCCAGCAAATCGTATTCACCGGCCACGCTGTGCAGCTCCTGCACAGCGTCCACCTTGCGCAACTGGGCGGCCATCTCGCGGCAGTGGGCACCGCCGTCGTTGCGGATGGCCACAAACGCCGTGAAGTTCAGGCCCACGGTAAGCGGGTCCACGCTGATGGAGAAGCGTCGGATGACGCCGCGCTCCAGCATCTTTTTCACACGCTCATGCACGGCGGCGGTAGACAGGCCCACCTCGGCCCCAACCTCGGCGTAAGAACGTCGGCCGTCTTCCCCCAAGGCCGTAAGAATTTTGGCGTCGATGGCGTCTGTCTGAACAATTACTTGCATTGGGTGGATTTTTTAGTAATATCACGCCTGACGGCGCTGGTTGCCGTAAATTTTACGGACTATTCATGATTTCGACTATCAATATTCAGCAGTCGTGGCGACTTTCGCCGTTCTGGCGCCTCATGGTGGCGCTGTGGCTGGTCTACATCGTCTGGGGCACCACCTACTTCGCCATCGGCATTGCTGTGCACAGCTTTCCCCCGCTGTGGATGAACGCCACGCGCTTCACGCTGGCTGGCGTGATCATGCTGGCCTGGGCGCTGTGGCGTGGCGAGAAGCTGCCCAGCTGGCGCCAGTGGCGCAATGCGGCGCTGGTGGGCGGGTTCATGGCCTTCATGGCCATGAACCTGGTGGTGTTTGCGCAAAAGCAGGGCATTGGCTCGGGCCTGATGGCCACGGTGATCACCACCATGCCCATGTGGCTGGCGTTGTGGACCCGCCTGGGTGGCGAGCGCGTGCCCGTGACGAGTTGGGTGGGCCTGGTATTGGGCGTGGCCGGTGCGCTGCTGCTCGCGCTGGAAGGCGATTTTTCGGCCAGCTGGTTGGGCGCGCTGGCGGCCTTTGGCGCACCGCTGTGCTGGAGCGTGGGCTCGTACGCATCCCGCAAGCTGGACCTGCCGGGGCCGGCCATGGCCTCGGCCACCGAATGGTTGGCGGGCGGGCTCATGGGCGTGGTGGCCGCGTACTTCGTGGAGCCGCAGGGGGCGCTGAGCAATGTCACGCATGAGGCCTGGCTGGCCTGGTGGTATCTGCTGGTGTTTGGCACGCTGGTGGCACTCAACGCCTACCTGTGGCTGCTGCAAAACACCACGGCCGCCGTAGCCGGCAGCTACTCGTTTGTGAACCCCGCCGTGGCGCTGGTGGTGGGTGTGGTGATTGGCAAGGAATTGCTCACGGGCTGGGTGTTCCTGGCACTGCCGCTGATTGGCGGCGCACTGGCCATGATCATGTACGGCCCGGCCATCGTGCAGGCCCTCAAACGCTGGCGCGCTTCGGCCGTCTAGCCAAGGCTTCAGGCCTCGTGGGCCAAGCCCAGGAGGTCAGCCAGGTCCTGGCGGCGCAGGGGCTTGGAGAACGAGCCCAGCACCTTCAGGCCGTCTGACACGGCCACCTCGGCGGCAATGGAGAGCATCAGGCTGTCCTCCCCGCTGAGCAAAATGACCCCGCCCTGGTACTGGCGCTTGGCCAGGTGGCCCAGGAAGTCGATGCCATCGGTCTCGGGCATCAGCATGTCGCAAATCACAAAGTCGGGCGCACGCTGCATCTGGTCCAGCACGTCGGCGCCACTGCGTCCATCCATGGCGCTGTGTACGGCATGCACGCCCAAGCTGGTCAGCACCTCGCGCAGCAGCGCGTGGCTGAAGTCATCGTCGTCCACCACCAGCACGCTCAAGGGCAGGGCGGCCACGGCCAGCGCGGCCTGCGCGTGGTCGATGACCTGTTGCTGGCGGCGGCGCGCCAGGCTCTCTTCAATGGCGCTTTGAACAAACCCGGCCAGGGACTCGTGCGGGCCCAGCAACGCCTCGATTTCAGCGTGCAGCGCAGGGGACACCGGGATGGCCGGAAGCTTGAACAAATGCATCACCCATTATTCCACGGCGTCGTGCGCGCACGCCTTTCCTGCGCGGGCAAGATGGGTATGGCGTCACCTATAGTCAGCCCTCTCTAACCGGGAGAAAACTATGATGAAACGACCCGCGGGTGCCTGCTTGTTCGGGCTGCTGCTGCTGGTGCTGCACGGGGGCGCCCATGCGCTCACCCCGGCCGAGCGCGCCTATATGGGCGGCTACACCCAGAGCTCCACCGACGCACAAAGCCAGCTCATGCTGCTGGACGACAACACCTTCTGCTTTCGCTTCATGGGCGGTGCGCTGGACATGATGGTGGCCGGCCGCTGGAAGGCCCTGCCGGGCAAGGACGCAGGCGTGCAGATCCAGGAGGTGCGCCTTCCGCAGAAGACGATCTTCCCCGCGTTCTCCAAACACGCAGAAGGCCAGGAGGTGGTGTTTGATTTTCATGGCTACACGCTGGGCGAGGCCAACACGCCAGTGTTTGGCGTATCCACCACGGCCGAGCCTCCGCGCACACTGCGCCCGCTGTTTGGCGATGACAACCACAGCTGGGCCGAGAGCTACAAGCTCCCGCCCATGGCGCGTGCGGCGGCGCGCTACTTCTACATCGGCCATGTGGAGATGGACGCACGAGGCAAGCCGCTGCAGTTGCGGGTGACGCAGTACCAACTGCCCGCGGACCAGGGCCTGGTGCGCATGGGCTTCAACACCCAGCAGGCGCGCCCGCCGCTGAACCTGGTGGCGCAGATCAAGGAGGGCGTGCTGAAGGTGGATGGCCAGCGCTTTGGCAGCCGCGATGTATTGCCCAAAGCGCTGGTGGACGAAATCCGCAACGTCTGCGTCTCCCCCGTGCTGCTGCCCGGCAAGCCGCGCGCGCGGCCGGTGGACCCGGATGACGAGGACGAACCCCGTGACGGCCCGCCGCCCATGGAGCCGGTCAAAACCCTGGTGCTACCGCTGAGCGCGGTGCAAGGCGACCCCTACTTCCACCCCAGGGCGCTCTAAACACCGGCAAACCATGGGGGGAGTTGATATACTGTTTATTTAAACAGTATTCATGGCCTCCGCCCCACCCCCTGACCGCCGTGCGCCGGCCTATGCCGAGCTGCACTGCCTCAGCAACTTCAGCTTCCAGCGCGGCGCTTCGCAGCCGGAAGAGCTGGTGGCGCGCGCCCACACGTTGGGCTACCGCGCGCTGGCCATCACCGACGAATGCTCGGTGGCCGGCGTGGTGCGCGCGCATGTCCGGGCCAAGGAGCTGGGCCTGCAGCTGCTGCCTGGCGCCGAGTTTTCGGTAGCGCTGGCGGACGGCGGGCACTTCACGCTGGTGGCATTGCCGCACTCGTTGCAGGGCTGGGGCAACCTGTGCGAGTTCATCACCCAGGCGCGCATGGCCGCGCCCAAGGGGCAGTACCGCACCAGCTGGGCCGAGTCGCCTTGGGCCCTGCTGGCAGACTGCGAGGTGCTGCTGGCCTTTCCGTCTGCTATCAAAACAGAAGCTGCTTGCGCAATGTCCATGCGGGCCAGGTGCCTGTTTGGCATGCATTGCTGGCTGGCGGCCAGCGTGGGGATGGTGGCGGGCGAGGCCACGCAGCGCCTGCGCGTGCAGCAGATTGCGGCGCTCAGCGGCCTGCGGGTGTTGGCCACGGGCGGCGTGCGCATGCATGTGCGTTCGCGCAAGCCGTTGCACGATGTGCTGACCGCCGTGCGCCTGGGCCGGCCCGTGTCGGCCTGCGGCTTTGCGCTGCAGGCCAATGGCGAAAGCCACCTGCGTTCGCGCGCACGGCTGGCCACGCTGTTCCCGCCCGAGTGGCTGGCGAACACGCTGACCGTGGCGCAGCGCTGCACGTTCAGCCTGGACGAGTTGGCCTACCACTACCCGCTGGAGGCGGTGCTGCCGGGCCAGACGGCCGCGCAGACCCTGCGCCACTATGTGGAGGAGGGCGCGCGGGAGCGCTACCCGGCCGGCATGCCGGAAGAAATCCGCGCACGCGTGGAGCACGAACTGGCGCTTATTGCCGAGCTGCGCTATGAGATGTATTTCCTCACCGTGCACGACATCGTGCGCTTTGCGCGCAGCATCCACATCCTGTGCCAGGGCCGCGGCTCGGCGGCCAATTCGGTGGTCTGCTACTGCCTGCACATCACCGAGGCCAACCCGGAAGAAACCTCGCTGTTGTTCGAGCGTTTCATCAGCCGCGAGCGCAACGAGCCGCCCGACATTGACGTGGACTTTGAGCACCAGCGGCGTGAAGAAGTCATCCAGTACATCTACGCCAAGTACGGCCGCGAGCGCGCCGCCATTGCGGCCACGGTGATCCATTACCGCCCCCGCAGCGCGCTGCGCGATGTGGGCCATGCGCTGGAGATCCCCGAGGACCTGATCACTGCCATGGCCAAGGAGCACCCCGGCATGTACAGCCGCGAAGTGCTGGCCGGGCGACTGCAGGACGCTATGAAAAGAGTAGCTGATGGCGCAGGGAGTACGGGGGTGGGCGTTGAATTTCCTTCTGAAAGGCGGCTGCAGTTGTGGCTGGAACTGAGCATCGGGTTGCAGCGCTTCCCGCGCCACCTGAGCCAGCACGTGGGCGGCTTTGTGCTCACGCAGGGCCCGCTCACGCGCCTGGTGCCGGTGGAGAACGCGGCCATGGAGAACCGCTCCATCATCCAGTGGGACAAAGACGATTTGCAGGCCGCACGCCTGATGAAGGTGGACGTGCTGGCCCTGGGCATGCTCAGCGCCATCCGCCGCTGCCTGGAGCTGGTGACGCATCGGCGCGGCTTGGCAGCGCCGATGCGCATGCAAGACATTCCGCGCGAAGACAAGGCCACCTACGACATGATTTGCGCGGCCGATACCGTGGGCGTGTTCCAGATCGAGAGCCGCGCGCAGATGAGCATGCTGCCGCGCTTGAAACCGCGCACCTACTACGACCTCGTGGTGGAGGTGGCCATCGTGCGGCCGGGGCCGATTCAGGGCGGCATGGTGCATCCCTACCTGAAGGCGCGCAACGCCCCGGTCAAAACGGAATCTCCTTATCCCGCGCTGAGAGAAGCCTTGCACCGAACACATGGCATACCGATCTTCCAGGAGCAGGTGATGCAGATTGCCGTGCTGGCCGCCGGCTTCACGCCGGGCGAGGCCGATGCGCTGCGCCGCTCCATGGCCGCGTGGAAGCGCAACGGCAATGTGAGCCAGTACCATGACCGGCTGGTGGGCGGCATGGTGGAGCGCAAGTACCCGCTGGAGTTCGCCGAGGCCATCTTCAAGCAGATGGAGGGCTTTGGTGAGTACGGCTTTCCCGAAAGCCACGCGGCCAGCTTTGCCATCCTGGTCTACATCAGCAGCTACCTCAAGTGGCACGAACCGGCCTGCTTTCTGGCCGCCCTGCTCAACAGCCAGCCGCTGGGCTTTTACGGCCCTGCGCAACTGGTGCAGGACGCACAGCGCCACGGTGTGACGGTGTGTGCGGTGGATGTGATGTGCAGCGACTGGGACTGTAGGATCGAGGCGGATGATGTGCGTTTGGGCCTGCGCCTGGTCAGTGGGCTCACCAAAGCGGTTGCCGAGCGCATCATGAACCAACGCCAGTTGGCCCCCTTCACCAGCACCCAAGACCTGGCCCTGCGCTGCCAGCTCGACACGGGCGATCTCAAGGCCCTGGCCAGTGCAGACGCGCTGCAGTCGCTCAGCGGCCACCGCCGCCAGCAGGTGTGGGACGCATCGGCCCTGTTGCCCGCACCCGCACTGCTGCAGGGCGTGCCCATCGCAGAAACCGAGCTGGAACTGCCCGCCGCTGGCGAGGGCGAAGAAGTGACCTTTGATTATGCGGCGGTGGGGCTTACCTTGCGCTCCCACCCCTTGCTGTTATTGCGCGAGCAGCTATCAAAAAAGAAGCTGCTGACGGCCGCGCAAATGCGTGACTACCCCAGTGGCCGGCTGGTGCGGGCCTGCGGCATCGTCACCATGCGCCAGCGCCCGCAAACGGCCAAGGGTGTGATTTTTGTGACGCTGGAAGACGAGACCGGCAGCGTGAACGTGATCGTGTGGAAAAGCGTGCGCGAGCAGTTCCGCCAGGAGGTGTACCGCGCGCGGCTGATGGCCGTCTATGGCATCTGGCAGCGCGATGATGAGAGCGGCGGCCAGGTGCGCCACGTGGTCGCCAAGCGCCTGGTGGACCTGACGCCCCTGCTGGGCGAGCTGATCACCACCAGCCGGGACTTTCACTGAGCGATGGGAACGGCGGTACAGTCAGCTCCACGTACTTTGGAGCCCACGCATGCATCCTGACACCATGAAACACAAGGCCAGCCTCTGGTTTGGCGACGTTGGCACGTCTATCCACATCACCGATGTGTACTGGGAGGGTGACATCACCCAGCAGGAACTTCGCGAAGTGGCCGACCAGATATCCCCCGACTGGCAAACCATTGACCTGGAGCTGGACCCGCACCACCCCTGCCATGGCCGGACCTACCGCCTGAGCCGGTTTGCCGGCGACGATGCCGAACATGCAGAAGCACTCAGCGCACTGGAGGTGGAGCGTGCGCTGGCGGGGCAATATGTCTGGGTGCATTGCTGCCAGATCCTGATGCACCCCAAGGGCGATTTGCGGGACGAGGCAGGCCGCCCCTTCAGCCGGGTGTTCAGCACCTTGATGTTCTGCACGGAGTTCGTCTCCTTTGAGGAAACCGCCCAGCAATGCGACGACAACTTTGGCCCGGGCGAGTGGGACGAGTACGAGCTGTACCTGGACGATGCCTTGCCAACTCCGGTGGCGTCATTCGGCTGAGGCGATCGCACGATGAAATCTGCACGTATCTGGGGTGGCGCCGCGGTGGTATTGGTGGCGTTGGCATTGGCGGCAGGGTGGGCTTGGAGGGCCACGCCGAGGGAGGCGCCGGCCGCCAAAACGCCCGAAGTCACCGCCACACCGCTGGACACCCAGGCCGTGATGGCGGGCGTGCAAGATGTGCTGGCGGCCTACCGCAAGATCATCGTGCTGTTTGCCGACGAGAAGACGTTGAGCCCGGCCGAGCGCACGGTGGCCAACCAGGTGGGGCAGGGCCTGTTTCATGAGAACCGCCAGCGCGTGGTGGACATGGAAACCCATTGGGAGGCGTGGGCGAACTCGGGCAGCCCACAGCGCTTTGACGCGATAGCCAGTGTGCTGGACTATGTGGAGAGCGGTGCCGGACTGTTTGATGCGGACCGCCTGGCCTTCAAAGAGCTGCTGCGCAGCCTGCAGGCCAGCGTGGCGCGGGATTCGTCGCTGCCCGCCATCAAACTGCACAAGCGCATGGCCGAAGACCTGGATGCCATGGCCGAAATCGAGCGTAACTACGAGAAGGAAATCCGCCTGGTGTTTGGCCGTTTTGATACGCGCGCCATCGATCTGAAGCGTGAACGCTGGGAAGACTACCTGGCCAGCCTGAAGAAGCTCTACAGCCGCGAAAAAATCCTCAAGGACTATGGCGTGGTGCTGCCGTACCCGGCGCCCAAGGAAGTGACCCGCAAAAGCAAGAATGAAGATGAGGGTGAGGTGTTCGGCAACAGCCTGCCGCCCAAGACCATCGCGCTCACCTTTGACGACGGCCCGCACGGCGTCTACACCGCCGAGATCGCTGCCATCCTCAAGCAGTACAACGCGCCAGCCATCTTCTTCCAGGTGGGCAGCAACCTGGGCGCCGTGGGCGCTGATGGCAAGGTCAAGCTCAACGCCAAATCGGCCGACGTGGACCGCAAGCTGCTGGACGCCGGCCACACGCTGGCCAACCACAGCATGACGCACGCCCAGCTGTCCAAGCGCAGCGGCGATGCGCTCAAGACCGAGATTCTGGGAACCGACACCTTGCTCACCGCGGTGGACGCGCGCCGCTCGGCCCTGTTCCGTTTTCCCTACGGTGCGCGCAACGAGGAAGGGCTGGACTTGCTGGCCACGGCGCATCTGCGCTCCATCATGTGGAACATCGACTCGCTCGATTGGGCGGACCCGGTGCCCAGCTCCATTGCCGACCGCGTGTTGCAAACCGTGGCCAAGGAAGGGCGCGGCATTGTGCTGTTCCATGACATCCACGAGCGCACGGTCAAGGCCCTGCCCGCCGTGCTGGACCGGCTGGTGGCAGAGGGCTACCAATTTGCTGGCTGGGACGGCAATGGCTTCGTGGTGGCCAAGGGCACGGCACCTGCGCCGGCACCGGCACCGGTGGCCGTCAGCCCCGGCTACAGCGACTCGTGGGCCATCGTCATCGGCATCGACGACTACGCCAAGTGGCCCAAGCTGCAGTACGCCGCGCGCGATGCCCAGGCCATCCGCGAGACCCTGATCCAGAAGTTCAACTTCCCCACGGACCACATCGTGTCGCTCACCAACAAGGAAGCCACGCGCACCGGCATCCTCGCGGCCTTCCATGACAAGCTGGCCCACAGCGGCATGAAGAAGAACGACCGCCTGTTCGTGTTCTTTGCGGGGCATGGCGCCACGCGCCAGCTCAGCTCGGGCCGTGATCTGGGCTACATCATTCCCGTGGACTCGGACCCCAACCAGATCGCCACCGATGCCATCCCCATGACCGAGCTGCAAAACATTGCGGAGAGCCTGACCGCCAAGCACGCGCTGTTTGTGATGGACGCTTGCTATAGCGGCCTGGGGCTGACGCGCGGCGGTGGTTCGGGTAACTTTCTGCGCGACAACGCCAAGCGCATGGGCCGCCAGATGCTGACCGCCGGCGGTGCGGACCAGCTGGTGGCCGACGGTGGGCCCAACGGACACTCGGTTTTTACCTGGACGCTGCTGCAAGGCCTGGCTGGCAAGGGTGACCTGAATGGTGATGGTCTGATTACGGCGACCGAGCTGGCTGCCTATGTGGCCCCGGCCGTGGCGGCCGTGTCGCGCCAGACACCGGCATTCGGCAGCCTGCCTGGCTCGGAGGGCGGTGACTTTGTGTTTGAACTGCCGGCCGATGGAGAGTTCTTGAGCGGCCAGACGGCCCAGCTGTCGGGCGACGCCATTGCACTGAACAGCAAGCTGGACGCTACGCGCCCGGCAGCGGTGCCGGCCAGCGGCGACAAGCCTGCTGCCGCACCGGCCACGACCACGGTGGTGGTGAAAGACCTGCAGGGTGGCGAGCAGAAAATCGTCACCCCTGTGGCGGTTCCTTCGTCTACCCGCCAACTCGCGCAGCGCGCCAATGACCGTGGTTTGCAGCTCTACAAGGAAAAGCAGTACGCACAGGCCGAAGCCCAGTTCACCGAGGCGCTGAAACTGCGCCCTGACTTTGCGCTGGCCGCCAACAACTTGGGCTTTGTGTACTACAAGCAAGACAAGTTTGCCGAAGCCGCGCGCTGGTTCGAGAACACCGTCAAGATCGATCCGTCCCGCGCCGTGGCCTACCTGAACCTGGGCGACGCCCATGCCAAGGCAGGCAATGCGGACAAGGCGAAGAAAGCCTTCTCCACCTACCTGGAGCTGGCACCGAATGGACCTGGGGCAGGGTACGCCAAGCAGCAGGTCGAGAAGAGCTGAGCCGCTGACACCATGAAGCCGCGTTTGCACTGGGCGCTTCTGTTGCTCTTGTCTCTGCCCATGGTCGCTTGGTGTGGAGACTTTGAACAGGACTTCGCCGTGGTGTTCATCACTGCGGCGACGGAGGCGAAACACGGACGCTTTCCGCTGGACCGCGCCCTCGTGGCACAGGCGATCGAGAAGGCCGCGGACGCGGGTGCCAAGGGTGTCATTCTCAAATTCTTTCTCGATCTGCCCAGAGTGCCGGAAGGAGACCGGCGCCTTGCAGCCGCGCTGTCGCGGCTCCCCGTGGTGCTGCAGGCGCGGATGGACGATGCTGAAAAGACGCCCAATCCGCTGGATGCACGATTCACCCAGGCAGGTGCCGCTCTGCCAACGGCCGTGTCCGGTCGCAGCGGGTGGATTCCACTGCCGGAATTTGCCGCGCCAGCCCACGATGTATGTTTCGTGGACTTCAACGCGTTGCCCGTGCCGGTGGTCGAAACCTACCAGGGTAAGACTGTGAAGTCCTTGCTCGTCTGTGCTGCAGAACTGGCCGCGGGCCGCAAGGCCAGCATCCGTTCGGCACAAGACATTTCCTTGGGCCACCAAGCGCTACCTCTGAATGCGTCGAACCAGGTCTCGCTCACGCTGGAGGTGGGCAGTGCGCTCACCACCTTCGACGTCAGCGACCTGCTGGATGGGAGCCTGCCGGTGTCTGCGCTGAAGAACCGCGTAGTGGTCATTGGCTATGACGGCCCCGGTATTCCGCAAATGGCTAGTCCGGTGGGTACCATGGGTGCGCACCGGCTGTTCGTCGTCATGCTCAAGAGCTTCTACCGTGCAGCCGCTGCCGAACATTCACCCTGAGAGGACACCCTATGACGATTGAAGCCAAGTTGCACCGCGCGAATGGCGCACTCACCACACTGAGCAATGGCCGCCACGTCTGGAATGCGGATGTGGACAAGGCCTTGGGGTCGGAGGACCGAGCGCCAGGCCCGCACGATCTGCTGGACTCTGCGCTGGCCGCCTGTACCACCCTGACACTAGAGCTCTACATCCGCCGCAAACAAATGCCAGTGACCGATTTGCGCGTAACCATCGACCATGTGGAAGACAAGAATGCGCAGGGTGTGGTGCGCTACCAAATGCAGCGCCGCCTCTTCATCGAAGGCGACGTGACCGATGCGGAACGCCAGCGCCTGCTGGAGATCGCCAACAGCTGCCCGATCCACAAATTGCTCAGTGGTGAGATCCACATTCAGTCTGAGCTGGCGTGAGACCTCAGTCGGTAAGTGGGTGGACGTAGCGCAGCTCTTCCACGGCAATACCGCCCAGTTCGGACGTCCTGGAAGAGTTTTTCACGGCGTCAAATCCCGCAGCCCTATAGAAGGCGATGGCCCGTGGATTTTGTGCAAGAACCCAAAGGCTGACGCGGGTTGCCCCGTGTGCGATGGCATGCTGGCGTGACGAGAGCCAGAGTGCACGCCCGACTCCCTGTGACCAGTAGTGCGGCGAAACGTACAGAGCCAGCAGCTCCCCATCCTGCAATGCTGAAAAGCCAACGAGCTGCCCTGCGACTTCGGCAATGAGCACCTGAGAATGTCCCCCGGCGATCGACTCCTTCCACATGGCTGCGCGCTGGGGTATGGAGAGACCAGCAAGAAAATCAGCAGGAAGAATGCCGGCATAGGCATGCTGCCACGTGTGAACGTGCACCTCGGCAATCGCTTCTGCGTCATGGCCGGTGGCGATATGGAGTGACGTGCCTGTTGGCAGCTGGTGCTGCGTCATAGGGGCCCCGCTCGCTGCAGACTCAGCACCAGCGTCACCCCGTCACCCTCATTGCGCGCAGCGATGGTGCCGCCCATCTTTGCCATATAGGTTTTGGCCACGAACAGGCCCTGGCCGCGGTTGCCATGGGCTGCGGACTCGGGTTGGTCTGACACGCCGTATTCAAAAATCGTCTCCAGCAGCTCGGGCGCTATGTGCGGGCCGGTGTTGTGGATGGTGACGGTGGCCTCGGTTTCGGTGGCCTGCAGCAGCAGCCGGATGGGGGTGCCAGGTACCCGGTGGCGGTTGGCGTTGTGCAGCACGTGGGTCACCACGTCTTCCAGCGCATACTCCTCGGCACGCACCCACACGGCGTCGGGCTCGCTGGCGTACTCCACCTGCGCAATGCCCACGCTGGCGGAGTTGGCGGCCACGGTGGCCAGAAACGCGTTCACATCTACCGTCTGCACCGCCAGCGTGCTGCTTTGAAACGCCTCGCTGGGGCTGGCGCTGCCGTACAGAATGCGCACGGCCTGCTGCATGCGGTGGATGTAGCGCAGGCTGGGGTCGGCATCGTCCCGGTGCAGCGCCATGAGCGACTGCAGCGGCGACATGATCTCGTGGCCCACGGCGTGCCACATGTCTTTCTCCTGCTCGGCGCGGATTTTTTCGCGCTCGGCATCTTCCTTCACCCTGCGCAGCAGGTCGTTCAGGCCATTGGCCAAAATACCCAATTCGTCGTTGCCGCGCAGGTCTGCCAGGTCAAAGTGTTCCAGGCCAACCGTGGTCTTCACGGTTTTGGACAACTCGCGTGAGCGGCGTGTCAGCCGTGCAATGCGCCGGATGATGCCCATCTCAATCACCAGCCAGGCCAGGCCGATGGCCAGCAGCATGGCCACCACAAACCACGACAGGCGCGTGGCCACGGCGCTCAGGCTTTTGTTCACGCTGCGCGCGTCGCCCTGCAGGGCAATGGTGTAGTTGCCCAGGGGCGTCGCCACCTCTTCCTGCAGCGCCAGGGGCGCGTCATAGCTGTCCACCGGCAGGCGGCGTATCAGGCGGGTCAGCAAAGGGGACGACTCTGCGGCGGACGACTCCGCACCGCTCAGGCGTACCAGGTCGCCTGCCAGGTGTGTACCGCTCTTTCGGATGCGCAGGGTCTCGCCCGGCAGCAGCTGCGTGCGCAGGTCGCCCAGCGCAAACGGCGGCACGGCGCCCTCGGCATTGCTGTCGAAGACCACCGTGTCGTCACCAGGTGCCAGCACCTCCACACGCACCTGCATCTGCGCCAGGTCGGCGGGCGGCCAGACGGGCTCGGTTTTCTGGAACAGGGCGTCGCGCAGCACGTCCACCGGCAGGCGCAATGAGAAAAAGGATTTTTTCTCGCAGTCGTCGTCGGTTGCTTCACCGCCCAGGCATTTGCCGCCTTGCCACACCCAGCCGCGGAAGTCGCGCACGGTGCGCGCGCCGGTGTAGTCACGGCTGCCAATGTCCACATAGCCGGTGAAGCGCCCGCGCGTGCCCTCGCGCTTGGGGTCACTGGTGACGGGCAGATGCTCGAACGGGGCAATCCAGCGGTAGGTCTGTCCGCGCAGCCTCACCTCCACCCGCAGGCGGTGTGCCGTGTCCAGGTACTTGTCGCCGATGGAATGTGCCACCAGGGCCGGGCTGGCGAAGGTGCCGGCGGCATAGATGAATCCACCCGCCCAGGGGTTGTTGCCAATGGCCACACACAGGCTGCCGTAATGCGGGTACTGCACCAGGCAGCCTGTCATCTCCACCGCATTGCGCACCTTGGTTTGGTCGTCGAAGTCAATGGCCGAGAAGGGCAGCAGCACAGGGTGCAGCGGCGTCACCGGGGCCAGCCCGTCGGTGGGGTTGAGCAGGGCCAGCTGGCCCGTGGGGTGGCGCAGCTGGGCCGCAATCTGCTGCTGGGTCTTGGCAAAGCTTTGCTGGTAGTGGTCGTAGCTGCGCTGTTTTTCCTCCTGCAGCACATAGACCGCCATGACCAGTGTGGCCAGCGCCAGGAATAGGAAGGCGGCCCTGAACAGCAGGCGCAGGCGGAACGACGCCAGCCAGACCCACGCCGCGCGCGCAGCCGTGTTCATGCCGCCTTGCTCGGCAGCGCTACATCTGACCAGCGAAAGCCGCGCATGGGAATGTTTTCGATGCGGTCAAAGCTTTCGTCCAACTCGCGGAAGGCTTCGCGGATGGTGCTGATGTGCTTGCGGATGTTGTCGCGGTTGCGCCCGCTTTTCACCACGTCAAACAGCGCGTCGTAAGACACCACCTGGCCACGCTGCTGGTAGAGCGCGGCCAGAATGCGCTGCGCCGTCAGCGGCAGGTTGATGCGCTTGCCGCGCCACAGCGCGCTGCGCTGGCGCAGCGGGTCAATGGACAGCTCGTCGCCCGCCGGTGCCGGCGCCTCCGGCACGCCGCGGTCGCGGGTGGCACGCAGGATTTCCAGAAAAGTGTCGACGAAATCGCTCTCGGCAAAGGTGGTTTTCTGCAGGTAGTCCCACGCATCCAGCGCCTTCATGATGCTGCGGTAAATGGCCGCCGGCATGGCAGATACCACCAGCACCGGCGTACCCTGGCGTCCCTTGTTGATGGCGTTGATGATGGCAATGCCTGCGCTGCGCTCCCGCCCCAGTTCAATGTCCAGCACCACCATGTCATAGGCCTCACGGGCAATGGCGGCTTCCGCCTCGTCACGGGTGAACCAGGTGTCCACCTGGATGCCGGGGCGCGCCGCGCGTATCCATTCGGTGAGCTGCTGGCTGGTGGGGAGGTCATCTTCGATGACCGCAACCTTGGGTGGGGGAGCGTCCTTCATGCGGCAAGTATCTCCTGTCTGCGCTGCCACCGCATGTGTGGCCTGTGAGCGTTTATTCACACCCCGTGTGCAATCCCGCCCTGCGGCGGCATTGATTGGTTCTGCCCCCCGGAAACACGATAGAGGCCTCAACAACCAAGGAGTTCTTCATGTCGGATCGTGTCCAGCATCTCGTCAACGGTTTCCGCGGCGCACTGCGCAAAGTTTCCGCGGGCGTGGCGGCAGGCGTGGGGTCGGTGGGCCGCAAAACCGTGGCCTGCCTGCCCGGGCGCGGCACCCTGATTGCACTGGGCTTGCTGGCCGCAGGTGGCTACGCGCTGTACGCCCACCCACCCATGCAAAGCATTGGCCGCGGCGAAGTGGGCATGCGCCTGAACCAGCTCACGGGTTCCTCCACCGAGGTGCGTGACGGTGCCGTGTTCATCATTCCTGGCTTGCACACGCTGCGCCGCTTCTCGCTGCGCGACCAGGTGTACCGCCCCACTGACAACACCAGTGCCAGCGGCACTGCGCCTTTCCAATCGGTGGAGGGCCTGTCCATTGGCGTGGACATCTCGGTGCGCTACGCGCTGGATCCCTCGAAAATTGCCACCATGGCGCGGGACCTGCCTGATGACATCAACGGCGAAATCGTCCAGCCCGTGGTGCAGGGCGTGCTCTACAAAACGCTGGCACGCTACACCGTGCGCGAAATTTTCTCCAGCAAGCGCCCCGAAATCCAGCAACTGATCGAGGCCGAACTCAAACCCCGTCTGGCCCAGGACGGCATCAAGATCACCGCCGTGACCATGGGCAAGGTGGACTTGCCCCGCGACTACAAGGCGGGCATGGAAAACCTGCTGGCCGAAGAGTTGGCCACTGAGAAGATGCGCTACACGCTGGAGCTGAAGGAAAAGCAGGTCAAGCAGACGGAGCTGGAAGCCCAGGCCGACAAGGTGCGCCGCGAGACCTCGGCCCAGGCCGCGGGCGAAGAGCAGATCATTGCGGCCAAGGCCCAGGCCGAGGCCATGAAGCACGTGCTGCCCTTCAAGCAAAAGCAGATTGAACAACGTGCGCTGGAGGCGGAGGCCGACAAGGTCTCGCGCATCAAGACCGCCGAGGGCACGGCCCAGGCCCGCCGCATCGAAGCGTCGGGTGAAGCCGATTCCCGCAAGAACCTGGCGGATGCGGAAGCGTATCGCCAGGACCGCATCGGCAAGATCACCAGCGAGCAACTGGCGCGCGATGGCGCGCTGATCTCCAAAAACCCGTTGCTCATCCAGAAGACCATGGCCGACAAGCTGTCCGACAAGATCACCGTGATTATCGCGCCGCCCTCGGTGAGTGGTGGTTTTATTGGCTCAGGTTTGTTGGGCAGTGATAAGCAGGCATCCCTCCAGCCTGTGCGCAATGCAGATGACGCTGCACAAGCTACCGGCGAAGGAGCCCAGTAACATGTTGAGCACTGCATTGTTGGTGATGGCCATCGTCACCCAGGATCAGTCGGCCCTGCGCTCCGCCCCACGTGAATCGGCGCCCCAGCAGGTGTCGCTGTCGCAGGGCGACAGCCTGGAGATTCGCGGCCAGAAGGGCGACTACCTTCAGGTATACGACCACCGCCGCGAACGCGCCGGCTATGTGCGCGTCGTGCAGGTGCGCAGCCAGTCGCTCCAGCCCGAGGCCGCACCGGAGTTGCTGTCCGTCGTACGTTTCCTGCGCGACACACCGGGGTCCGAAGCCCTGGGCATTGGCTATGCCGCGGCCTACCTGCGTGCCGCGCCGCCAGAAGCCATCAACGGCGAGGCATTTGACGCGCTGGGTGCCATGTCGGAGCGGCTGGCCCGCCGCGCCTCGGCCCGCCAGGGCAAGGCCGCTGGCGACACGCTGGCGGCGCACCTGGAGGTGGCTGCTGGCTATGGCGTGGAGATGACCAGCTTTGAGCGTGATGGCCAGGTGCAACTCTGCTACAACGGTGACGCCTTCCGCCGCGTGCTGGCCCTGCCGTCCACCAACGTGCAAAAGGCCACCGCTGCCCTGGCGCTGACACGCCACGACTGCGTGGCGCCCAGTCTGACGCCGGTGGAGCGCTTTGCTTTGGACAACTGGCGCGCCGAGGTGCTGGAGCGTGTGGAGATGCGTGACCTGCCCGAGGTGACGAAGAACCGCCTGCACCTGCGCAAGGCCGGTGTCTGGGCCAGCCTGGCCTACCAGCGCGCACGCCGTACCGACACAGCGCCCGCTGCGGTGCAAGCCGCGGCCAGCCGCGCGGTGCAGGAGCTTGCCAGCATCAACAAAAATGAACTGGGCGACTACGACGCCTTTGCCTACAGCGACGCCGCCGTGCGCGTGGGCGCATCCCGCTGGGCCGCCGAACCTGCGCCTGTGGACCAGGCCATCACCAAGTTGTCATTGCGCCTGAGCACAGGCCAGCCGGGGCAGACCTGCATGAACCTGGTGGATGCGAAACACGACCTGAAAAATCCGCTGCTGACGTGCTGCACCTATGGCGTGGTGTGGCCCGCCTCCATCACCACGAACCGGCAGGGCACGGCGTTGGCGGTTGCCGTGCAGCAGCAGGACACCTGGCGCGAAATGTGGGTTTTCCAGCAAGGCCCTGGCGGCTGGACTGCCGACGTGGCCCCGCCCGCGCTCGACAACCCGGGCCTGGGTTATGTGGAATTTGCCGGCTGGGTACCCGGCAGCACCCAGATGCTGGCCGCACGCGAGGCCAGGATAGACGGGCGCTACAAAAGCAGCTTTGAGGTGCTGCGCATTGCCACGCTGGAGGTGGAGAAGCAGGCCGACAAGCCCGGAAGCTTGAGCGTCTTCTATCGCTGGCAGGACCCAGTCTGGAAAGGCAGTACGGTTAGCTTGCGTTGATCTTCCCCTTGCCACTGTCTGTGTGGACATTTGCAATCAGCTCCGGCATGCCGCTGGCTAGGGAGCGGGAGATGGCCAGGCCAATGCGCGTGGCTTCCATGGCGTCGTCCAGCGTGAGCGTGAGGGCACGCTCACCGCGGCAGGCCGCCACAAAGTCGCCCATCTCGGCGGCAAAGGCCGTCTCAAAGCGCTCGTAAAAGTCCTTGAGCACCGCGTGGCGCACGCCGTGGGCATCGCTGCGTACCACGCGGTCGCGGGCCGCATGTTCGCCCACCAGCAGCTTGCCGACAGTGCCAATGACTTCCGTGGTGGTCTCGTGGCCGTGGGCCATGGTGCGCGAGGCGTAGAACACGGCCTTGGAGCCGCCCTCAAAGTCCACAATGGCCAGACCGTTGTCCACATCGCCAAACTCGGCCAGGCCGGGGTGCAGGGCGATGGTGCCGGTGGCGTAGGCGCGCAGGGCCTTGGGGCGGCCCAGCATCCAGCGCGCCAGGTCAATGTCATGCACGCTGCAGTCCATGAAGATGCCACCCGAGGTGGGCGCAAAGCGCACAAAGAAGCCGTCGGGGTCGTTCTGGTCGCAGGTCTGCGAGCGCACGAGGAAGGGGCGGCCGATCTCACCCGCTTCGATGCTGGCCTGGGCCGCACGGTAGCTGGGGTCAAAGCGGCGCACAAAGCCGACCATGGCCACCAGCTCCGGGTGCTTGGCGGCTTCCGCCAGCACGCGTTCGCAGTCGGGCACATTCAGGGCCAGGGGCTTTTCCACGAACACGTGCTTGCCGGCCTGCAAGGCTGCAATGGCCTGGTCGGCGTGCAGGGAGGTGGGCGTGACCAGCACCACGGCATCGATGTTGGGGTCGGCCAGCAGGTCTTCATACCGGGAATAGACCTGGGCGATGCCGAGTTGTTCCGTGGCATAGACACGCTCGGATTCGACCGGGCTGCAGGCGGCGGTGAGGGTGCAGTTGCGGGTGCTGAAGGCCAGGGCTTGTGCATGGCGTTGGCCCAGGCGGCCCAGACCGACGATGCCGATTCGTAAAGAGGTGGTCATGCGGTGTCTCAGAAGGTGATGATCTGGTTGCTGGCAGCGCTTTGGGCGGCGGCATCGGCCAGGATTTGCGCATCCACACCGTCCTGCACCGTGGTGCGGAAGCTGCCGCCGTTTTGCAACTGCGTGAAGAAGTGCTCTATCTCCAGGCGGTAGGCCGCGGCATAGCGCTGCAGGAAGAAGGCTTCGGGGTTGTCCTGCGAGGTGCCTTGGGCCGTGGCTTGGGTCACCTCGCTGGGCTTGTGGTTGCCACATTGCAGCATGCCGGTGGAGCCGATGACTTCAAAGCGCTGGTCGTAGCCGTAGGCGGCGCGGCGTGTGGTGTTGATCTGGCACAGGCGGCCTTTGACGGTTTTGATGGTGACGGCGGTGCAGTCAAAGTCGCCGGCCTTGCCAATGGCGGGGTCGGTGAGGCAAGAGCCGGTGGCGCTGAGCCACGCAGCCTTGTCGCCGTCGCCACACAGAATCCAGCGGAACACGTCAAAGTCGTGGATCAGCATGTCGCGGAAGATGCCGCCGGACTGCTGGATGTATTCGACGGGTGGCGCGCCGGGGTCGCGGCTGGTGATGACCAGCATCTCGGGGTTGCCGATGTCGCCACGGTCCAGGCGCGTCTTGGCCTCGTTGAAGGTGGGGTCGAAACGGCGCTGGAAGCCGATCATGCAGGCCACGCCGGCCTGGGCCACTACGGCTGCACAGGCGCGGGCGCGCTCGGCCGACAGGTCCACCGGTTTTTCGCAAAAGATGTGCTTGCCCGCCTGGGCAGCGCGCGTGATCAGGTCGCTGTGCGTGGTGGTGGGGCTGCCAATGACGACGGCGTCAATCGACGTGTCGGCAAAGATGGCTTCCACGCTGTCCACACGGGCGCCGTGTTCTTGTGCCAAGGCGGCAGCGTTGGTGGCCATGGGGTCGCTCACCGCGGTGAGTTCAATGCCGGGCATGGCGGCGAGGTTGGCGGCGTGGATGCGGCCAATGCGGCCGGCACCAAAGAGGGCTACTTTTTTCATGAGGATGTCAGTTCAGGGATGGGAAATGGAGTCCAGTCTCAAGACTGGCGGGGACGGGTGGGTTGGTACTGCAGCTCCAGCCGGTAGGCCAGGGCCATGAACAGGCTTTGCACCACGGCCATGGTGTTGGTCAGTGCGCGAAAGCCGAAGACGCTGGTTTCGTTCACCAGAATCGAGGTGTGGGCATAGCGCGCCATCGGGCTCAGGCTGCTGTCGGTGATGCAGATGACGCGTGCACCGCGCGCATGGGCTTCGGACACGATGTGCTCGGTCTCCGGCGCGTAGGGGGCGAACGAAATCGCCACCATCACATCGCCGGGGCGCAGACCGCGCAACTGGCCGTCCTGCATATTGCCCATGGCGGTGATCTGCTGCACGCGCTTTTCGGTGTGCTGCAGCGCATAGGTCAGGTAGGTGGAAATGGCAAACGAGCGGCGCGAAGCCATGAGCCACACTGTGTCGGCTCGGAACAGCAAATCCACCGCCGCTTCAAACGCGGGCTCCTGCAGGCTGCGTTGCAGCTCTTCCATGCCGGCGATGCCGCCACCAATGACGGCATGCACGATGTCGGAACTGCTCAGATCCTTGGCGCCGGACTCGATGGCGCCCCGGATGCGCGACTGGTAGTCCCGGCTGGGGGAAATCTGCTTGGCCAGTCCGTCGCGAAACAGCTTCTGCATTTCGGTGAATCCGCTGAAGCCGAAATGCTTGGCAAACCGCACCACGGCGGAGGGCTGAACTTCGCAGAGCTCGGCCACCTGCTGGATGGACTGGATGCCCAACTGGCCGCGGTGCTGCTCCACATAGGTGCCAATTTGCTTGAGTTGCCGGCTCAGGCAGGGGTACTCGCGGGCCATGGCGGCAATCAGGGCTTCTTCGCTTTCGGGGGCGTGGGGTGGGGGGGATGTGCTCATGCCGTACGGGTAGTTTCTAGAACAAATTATCCGTCAGAGGTGCGTTATAGAACGAAAATTTGTTCTAGGGTTTTCACCTATTAGAAATATATTTCTATTTTGAGTCGGAATAGATAAACTTCTTTGCAGATGCCGGCAAGCCCTGCGTCCGCTGCTTTGCAGTGAAGTTTTCACCTTCCCCGACTGACATTAAAAAATTGGAGACCGTATGAAGAACCTGAAGTTGTCCCGCAAGACATTCGCAAAAACCGTGCTGCTGAGCGCCCTGTTGGCTGTGAGCGGCATGGCCGCTGCGCAGTCCAAGATCGCGCTGATCAGCCACGCGCCCGACTCTGATTCCTGGTGGAACACCATCAAGAACTCCGTCAAGCACGCCGGCGAAGACTATGGCGTGCAGGTGGACTACCGCAACCCGCCCAACGGCGACCTGGCCGACATGGCCCGCCTGATTGAACAGGCCGCAGCCCAGGGCTACGACGGGGTAGTGGTGACGATTGCCGACTACAACGTGCTGCAAAGCTCCATCAAAAAGCTGGTCGACAAAAAGATTCCTGTTATCACCATCAATTCCGGCACCATTGAGCAGAGCGAAAAGCTCGGCGCCGTGATGCATGTGGGCCAGCCTGAGTACGAAGCCGGCAAGGGCGCCGGCATGCGCGCCAAGGCCGATGGTGTGAAGTCCTTCCTGTGTGTGAACCACTACGCTACCAACCCTGCATCGTTTGAACGTTGCCGCGGTTTTGCCGAGGCCATCGGTGCGGACTTTAAGAAGAGCACCATCGACTCGGGTGATGACCCTACCGGCATTGAAGCCAAGGTGTCTGCTTATCTGCGCCAGAACCCGACCACCGGTGCCGTGCTGACCCTGGGCCCCACCTCGGCACACCCCACGCTCAAGGCCTTGGAAAAAGCTGGTCTCAAGGGAAAGATGTGGATGGCCACCTTTGACCTGTCAGACGAAATTTCCAAGGGCATCAAGGACGGCTCCATCAAGTTCGGTATCGACCAGCAGCCGTACCTGCAGGGCTATATCCCGGTTGCCGTGCTGGCTACCATGAAGTCCATGAAGAGCACAGACCTGGCCGCAGTGTCTGCCGCGGTGAAAGGCAATGCCAAGACCACGGCGCGCTTCACCGAATACGGTCTGGCACCGGCTTACGGTCCTCGCCACATTGGTTCCGGCCCGGGCTTTGTCACCAAGGACAACATCGGCAAGGTCGAGAAGTACGCAGGCCAGTACCGCTAAGCACTTGCAAATGGCAACAGGCGGGGAGCATGCGCTCCCTGCCGGTTGCCGGACTCCCGTTTTTCCCTGTACTCCAGTGTGATTCTTATGACCCCCATCGCCCCCCCTCTTGCCTCCAAAGCCCCCGTCGACGACCGGGTTCGTGAGGTCAGCCTGTTGCGCAAGCTCATGGCACGCCCGGAATTCGGCGCGCTGGCTGGCACTTTGCTGGTTTTTGCCATGTTTGCGTTCAGTGCCGGCGGCTCCGGCATGTTCAATCCCGAAGGGATCATCAACTGGAGCACGGTGGCCGCGTATCTGGGCGTGCTGGCCGTGGGCGCGGCCCTGCTCATGATTGCCGGTGAGTTTGACTTGTCAGTGGGCTCCATGATCGGCTTTGCAGGCATGCTGCTGGCCATCCCCGCGTTGTACTGGGGCTGGCCCATTTGGCTGTCTGTGGTGTTTGCGTTTGTGGTGGCGATGAGTCTGGGATGGCTCAACGGGTGGCTGGTCGTGCGCACCGGCTTGCCCTCGTTCATCGTGACGCTGGCTTTCTTCTTCATCCTGCGCGGCCTGTCGCTTGCCGTATCGGTCATCTTCACGGGGAAGACGATTTTGAGTGGCAACGGCGATCTGGTGTTGCGAGACATGTTCACCCAGGACCCTGTGATTTCCTTTTTGTTCAACGGCTACACCCTGACCGGTGTATTTGATGGCCTGGCCCACATGGGCGTGATTGCAGCCCGAGACGACGGTACGGCGCTGGCAACCGGCATTCCCAAAGCCGTGGTCTGGTGGCTGGCACTCACGGCTGCAGGTGCCTTTGTGCTGGCGCGTACCCGCGTGGGCAACTGGATCCAGGCCGTAGGTGGTGATGCGAACGCTGCCAAGAACGTGGGCATCCCGGTGGCCAAGGTCAAGATCAGCCTGTTCATCGCCATGGCTTTTTGCTCCACCGTGTTTGCCGTGCTGCAGGTGGCCGATGCGGGTTCTGCAGCGGCGGACCGCGGCTTGCAGAAGGAATTTGAAGCCATCATTGCTGCAGTGATTGGGGGGTGCCTGCTTACCGGTGGTTACGGCTCGGTGATTGGTGCGGCGTTTGGTGCACTGATCTTCGGCATGGTGCAGATCGGCATCGGCTACACCAGTATCGACAACAACTGGTACCGCGTCTTTCTCGGTCTGATGCTGCTGATTGCGGTGCTGTTCAACAACTACATCCGTTCCCGCTTCGCAGGCGGCCGCCGCTAACCCCCTACCGAATTCACCATGAGCGACTACATTCTTCAGCTGGAAGACATCAGCAAATTTTTTGGCCCCGTCATCGCGCTGGGTGGTGTGACATTGCGCCTGCGCCGCGGCGAAGTGCACTGCCTGCTGGGCGACAACGGTGCCGGCAAGTCCACACTGATCAAGACCCTGGCCGGCGTGCACACGCCCGACAAGGGCGAATACCTCCTGGAAGGCAAGCCGGTGCGTTTTGCGTCTCCGCGTGAGGCCTTGGATGCGGGCATCGGTACCGTGTACCAGGACCTGGCACTGGTGCCCCTGATGAGCGTGGCCCGCAACTTTTTCATGGGCCGTGAGCCCATCAAACAGCTGTTCGGTTTTCTTCCCGTCATGGACCACACCCTGGCCGCCCAGACGGCGGGCGACAAGTTGCGCGACATGGGCATCCGCATCCGCGATGCCAACCAGATGGTCGGCACCATGTCCGGTGGTGAAAAGCAATGCCTGGCTATTGCGCGTGCCATCCACTTTGGCGCGAAGGTGCTGATTCTGGATGAGCCGACGGCAGCGCTGGGCGTCAAGCAGTCGGCCAATGTGCTCAAGCTCATTGCCACGGCGCGGGCCCGCGGCATCTCGGTTATTTTCATTACCCACAATGTGAACCATGCCTACCCGATTGCGGACAGCTTCACACTGTTGAACCGCGGCAAGTCATTGGGCACCTACCTGAAAAAAGATGTGAGCAAAGACGAAGTGCTGGACATGATGGCCGGTGGTGAGGAAATGCAAAAACTCATGGCCGACCTTGAAGGCGTAACGATCTAAAGACACCATGACACACTTGAAATTTCCACAAGGGCGCGACATTGATTTGGCCTGTCTGGGCCGCCTTGCGGTCGATTTGTATGCGGAGCAGTTTGGCAGCGCGTTGGAAGACGCCCGCAGCATGGCCATGTACCTGGGCGGAAGTTCTGCCAACCTGGCATTTGGCGTGGCACGGCTGGGCCTGCGCAGCGCCATGGTCTCGCGGGTGGGCAATGAGCAGATGGGGCGCTTTCTGACCGAGACCCTGCAGGCCAATGGCTGTGACATCAGCCAGGTGCAGGTGGACCCCCAGCGCCTTACGGCCCTGGTGCTGCTGGGCATCAAGGACCGCGACACTTTCCCCCTGCTGTTCGTGCGAGAAAACTGCGCCGACATGGCCATCGATGCGTCGCTGATCGACGAGACCTTCATCACCCGCTGCCGCGCTCTGGCCATCACCGGCACCCACCTCTCCACCCCGGGTACCCGTGCGGCGTCCACACGTGCCCTGGAGTTCGCCCGCAAGCACGGCGTGGTGCGCGTGCTGGATATCGACTACCGCCCGGTACTCTGGGGTCTGACCAGCCGCGGCGCAGGCGAGAACCGCTATGTGCCCGATGCGGCCGTGACACAGCAGCTGCAAGAGATGTTGCCGCAGTTCGACCTGCTGGTCGGCACCGAAGAAGAGTTCTTCATTGCCGGCGGCGTGCCCAACGACCTGATGGCCAGCCTGCGCGCGGTGCGTGGGTTGAGTCACGCCGTGCTGGTGGTCAAGCGCGGCGCGGCCGGCTGCACGGTGATTGAAGGTGCGATTCCTGCAGCCATTGACGACGCACCCACCTTCCAGGGCGAACGCGTAGAGGTGCTGAACGTGCTGGGCGCGGGCGATGCATTTTTGTCGGGCCTGATGGCCAGCCTGCTGCAAGGCAAGGACTGGGCAGAGGCCACCCAGACCGCCAACGCCTGTGGTGCCATCGTGGTGTCGCGCCACGCGTGTTCCGACGCCATGCCCACTCCGGCGGAGCTGGCCCACTGGTTTGGTGGCAGCCGCAATCCCAAGGTGGACGCCGACGCGCAACTCGCCCACCTGCACCGCGTGAGTGCTGCCCGTCCCGTCTGGAATGAGCTGTGTGTGATGGCGTTCGACCACCGCAGCCAGTTCTACGACCTGTGCGTGGAGGCTGGTGCGTCTGAAGCGCGCATTCCGGCACTCAAGAAGTTGCTGGTGCAAGCGGCTGCGCAAGTGGAGGCGCAATCACGGCTGCAAGGAGCTACCGGCGTGCTGGTAGATGGTGGCAGCTATGGCGCGGATGCCTTGGCCAGTGCCACCGGCCGCGGCTGGTGGGTCGGCCGCCCGGTGGAGCTTCCGGGGTCGCGCCCCTTGCGTTTTGACGGTACCCGCTCCGTGGGCAGCGCACTCATCCACTGGCCCTCCGAGCAAGTGGTGAAGTGCCTGGTGCACTACCACCCGGACGACCACTATGTCCTGCGCCTGGAGCAGGAGCAGAAAGTGTTGGAGTTGTGGGAAGCCACCCGCGCCAGCGGCAACGAGTTGTTGCTCGAAATCATTCTGCCCAAGGCCTTGACAGTGACCGGCTCGGAGGACGACGCGGTGCTACGTGCCGTCAAGCGGTTTTACAACCTGGGTGTGAAGCCTGAATGGTGGAAGTTGGCCCCCATGCAGCCCAAGGGTTGGGCTACCCTGGAGGCCCTGCTGGCCGAACGCGACCCCTATTGCCGCGGTGCCGTCATTCTGGGCCTGAACCAGCCCATCGCCCATTTGGTGGACAGCTTCTGCGATGCCACCAACCCGGTTGTCAAAGGCTTCATGGTGGGCCGCAGCCTATGGGCCGATGCCTCGTTGCGCTGGCTGGCCGGCGACATTGACGACCAGACCTTTGTGGGCGAGGTAGCGCGTAACTTCACCATCCTGGTGGATGCCTGGCGCAATCGCCACGCCCATGTGCGTGCTGCAGCCTGAAATTTCGGTAGAACCCCAACCATGACTACAACCCAACGACTCACGCTCTCGCAGGCACTGGTGAAACACCTGGCAGCCCTGCGTGTGGAAATGTTTGACGGCAGCATCCAGCCCTATTGCAGCGGGGTATTCACCATCTTTGGCCACGGCAATGTGGCCGGCTTTGGCGAAGCCCTCTGGGCCGAGCGCCAAGCCCTGCCCACCTACCGTGCCCACAACGAGCAGGGCATGGCGCACGCGGCCATCGCCTACAGCAAGGCGCAGATGCGCCAGCGCATCATGGCGGTGAGCACCAGCATCGGCCCCGGCGCCACCAACCTGGTCACCGCCGCAGCGGTAGCGCAGGTCAACCGCCTGCCTGTGCTGCTGCTGCCCGGCGACACCTTTGCCTCCCGCGCGCCGGATCCGGTGCTGCAGCAGGTCGAGAGCTTTCAGCAGGGCGACTTGAGCGCCAACGATTGCTTCCGCCCCGTCACGCGTTTCTTTGACCGCATCACGCGCCCGGAGCAAATCCTCACCGCACTGCCCCGCGCCATCCAGATCATGACGGACCCTGCCGCGTGCGGCCCGGTGTGCCTGGCGCTGCCTCAGGACATTCAGACCCATGCGTTTGATTGCCCGACAAGCTTCCTGCACCCCGAGCTGATTCAGTTCCGCCGCCCGCCGCCCGATGCGCGCGAGCTGCAAAAGGCCGTCACGCTCCTGAAGGCGGCCAAGCACCCTTTGATCGTGGCCGGTGGCGGTGTGCTGTACAGCCACGCGGGCGAGGCGCTGCGTGCCTTTGCTGACGCGCATGGCGTGCCTGTGGTCGAGTCGCATGGCGGCAAGAGCAGCCTGGCGTGGGACCACCCCTTGAATCTCGGCGCCATCGGCGTGGACGGTGCGCCCAACGCCAACGTGTTGGCCCGCGAGGCCGATGTGGTGTTTGCCGTGGGCACACGCCTGCAAGACTTCACCACCGGCTCGCACGCCCTGTTTGCCAACGCCAGGTTGCTGAGCCTCAACGTCCAAAGCTTTGACGCCAGCAAGTGGAGCGGTACCGCCTTGGTGGCCGACGCCTTGGTGGGCCTGCAAGCCCTGAGCGCCGCTCTCGGCACATGGGCGGCAGACAGCGCCTGGACTGCACGCGCCCAACAACAAGCAGCGCTGTGGAACGCACGGGTCACCGAGCTCACCACAGCAGCCCCCCAGCCCGGCGTGTTGCCCTACGACGCCGAAGTGATTGGCGCTGTGCGCGACTCGCTCAACGATGCGGGTGGTGACAGTGGTGTGCACGACGTGGCCATCTGCGCCGCCGGCACCCTGCCGGCCGAGCTGCACAAGCTCTGGCGCGCCAGCAAACCTGGCAACTACCACATGGAATACGGCTACTCCTGCATGGGCTACGAGATTGCAGGCGGCCTGGGCGTGAAGATGGCCCGACCCGAACAGGAAGTCATCGTGATGGTAGGTGATGGCTCCTACATGATGATGAACTCCGAGCTGGCCACCTCGGTCATGCTGGGCAAAAAGATCATCGTGGTGGTGCTGGACAACCGGGGCTATGGCTGCATCCAGCGCCTGCAAACCGCGTCCGGCAGTCCCGCCTTCAACAACCTGCTGGACGATTGCATTGGCGAGGGCGGCGAGGCCAGCAGCATCGATTTCGCGATGCACGCCCGCAGCATGGGCGCAGAGTCCGTGCATGTGGCCAATGTGGCCGAGCTCAAGGCCGCCATGGTCCAAGCCCGCGCCGCCAAACGCAGCCAGGTGCTGGTGATTGACACCACCCACACTCGCACCACCGAGGGTGGCTGCTGGTGGGAGGTGGCGATTCCCGAAGTGTCTGCGCGCAGCGAGGTGCTGGACGCCCACGCCCGCTATGTGGCTGGCAAGCAAGAACAACGTGTTTGATTAATTGATTTTGAAAGAAGCATTGGTATGACCTGGAATGTCCGCATCGGCATCAACCCCATCTCTTGGTTCAACGACGATATGCCCTCGCTAGGTGGAGAAACACCGCTGGAAACCGCGCTGCGCGAAGGCAAGGAAATCGGCTACGTCGGTTTTGAGCTGGGCAACAAATTTCCCAAAGACGGCCCCTCGCTAAAAGCCAAGCTCGATGAATACGGCTTGGCTTGTGTCTCCGGTTGGTACTCCGGCTTTCTGGCCGAAGTAGTACCCGGCCAAAGCAATGCCGACGCCGTGGCTGCCGAAATAGAGCGCTGCAAAGCGCACATGAGCAAGCTGCAATACAACGGCGTGAACGTGGTGGTCTATGGCGAGTGCGCAGGCACGGTGCAAGGCCAGATGGACACCCCGGTCAACAAGCGCCCCCAGTTCGCCAGCGAAGCCCTCTGGCAAGGCTATGCCGAGCGCCTGAATGCATTCGGCGAACACCTGATCCAAACCTACGGCATCAAGTTGGCCTACCACCACCACATGGGCGCCTATGTGGAGTCCCCGGCCGATATCGACAAGCTGATGACGCTCACCGACCCCGCCAAGGTCCTCTTGTTGTACGACACCGGCCACGCCTACTTTGGTGGCGCCGCCGACCCCGTGGCCCTATTGAAGAAACACGTCAAGCGCGTGGTGCATGTGCACTGTAAAGACGTGCGCACTCCCGTGATTGCGCAAGCTCGCAACGACGGCTGGAGCTTTTTGCACGGCGTGCTCAACGGTACCTTCACCGTGCCCGGTGACGGGACCATCGACTACGCCGCCGCCCTGAAAGTGCTGCGCGACGCCGGCTATGAAGGCTGGCTGGTGGTCGAAGCCGAGCAAGACCCTGCAGTCGCCCCCAGCTATCAGTACGCCAAGAAGGGCTACGAAACATTGAATGCCTTGGTCAAAAGCCTCACTTGATCTGCAAAGGACATCACCATGGTCAGCCCCCTCTTAGCCAAGGCCGCGCCGTCGGGTCGCGAGATTGTCAACGTCACTCCCGAGCGTGCGGGCTGGACGCACGTGGGCTTCCGCGCCGTGCGCCTCGAAGCTCGTGATATCGAAATCGTAGCTACCGGCGCGCGTGAACTGTGCGTGGTGGTTCTTACAGGCTCTGTAGATGTGACGGTGGATGGCACCACCTATGCCAACCTCGGCACCCGCGACAGCGTGTTTGACGAAAAGTCTCCCGCCGCCGTCTATGTGCCCGCCGGCAAAACGGTCACGCTGCGCGGTGTGCGCAATGCCGAAGTCGGCCTGTGCACCGCACCCACCGACGCACAAGAGCGCACCGTGCGCGTCATCGACCCCACCAGCATGCGCCGCAGCGTGCGCGGCAAGGGTACCAACACCCGCTATGTGTGCGACATCCTGCCGCACGACGACCCCACGGCCGCCCACCTGCTGGTGGTGGAGGTCATGACCCCCGCCAGCCATAGCAGCAGCTACCCGCCCCACAAGCACGACGTGGAGCAGCCGCCTGTGGAAACATTGCTGGAGGAAACCTACTACCACCGCCTCAACCCGCCGCAGGGCTTTGCCTTTCAGCGCGTCTACACCGATGACCGCAGCATCGACGAGGCCTGCGCAGTGGAGAACCATGACGTCGTCATGGTTCCGCGCGGTTACCACCCGGTGGTGGCCCCGCATGGCTATGACTCGTACTACCTCAATGTGATGGCGGGCCCCAACCGCTTCTGGGTCTTCAAGAACGACCCGGCCCACGAATGGATGCTGGCCCCGGCGGCTGGCACCTGAACCTTTATTAGAAACACACTGCATGTCCCACGTAACTTCCATCGCCCACTACATCCACGGCCAGGTCACACCCGGCACCAGCGGCCGCGCCCAGGATGTCTTCAACCCCGCCACCGGCCAGGTCACCGGCTCGGTGGCCCTGGCCAATGTGGCTGAAGTCAACGCCTCTGTAGCATCCGCGCAAGCCGCTTTCCCCAAATGGGCGGACACGCCACCGATCCGCCGTGCGCGCACCATGTTCAACTTCCTGCAGCTGCTGAATGAACACAAGGACGCGCTGGCCCGTATGATCACCGCCGAGCATGGCAAGGTGTTCACCGATGCGCAGGGCGAAGTGTCCCGCGGCATCGACATTGTCGAATTCGCCTGCGGCATTCCGCAGCTGCTCAAGGGCGACTTCACCGACCAGGTCTCCACCGGCATCGACAACTGGACCCTGCGCCAGCCGCTGGGCGTGGTGGCGGGCATCACCCCGTTCAATTTCCCGGTCATGGTGCCGGCATGGATGTTCCCTGTGGCCATTGCTGCGGGCAACACCTTTGTGCTCAAGCCCAGCCCGATCGACCCGTCGCCCAGCCTGTTCATCGCAGACCTGCTGAAGCAAGCCGGCTTGCCGGATGGCGTGTTCAACGTCGTGCAGGGCGACAAAGAAGCCGTGGACGCACTCCTGGTACACCCCGATGTCAAGGCCGTGAGTTTCGTGGGCTCCACGCCCATTGCCAACTACATATTTGAGACCGGCGCCCACCAAGGCAAGCGCGTGCAGGCTCTGGGCGGCGCCAAGAACCACATGGTGGTTATGCCCGACGCCGATGTGGACCAGGTGGTGGACGCACTCATTGGCGCGGGCTACGGCTCTGCCGGAGAACGCTGCATGGCTATCAGCGTGGCCGTGTTGGTGGGTGATGTGGCCGACAAGGTCGTGCCCAAGCTGCTGGAGCGCACCAAGACGCTCAAGGTGCTCAACGGTACCAACCTGGCGGCCGAGATGGGCCCTATCGTCACGAAGGCTGCGCATACCCGCATCAGCGGCTATATCGACCTCGGTGTGCAAGAAGGCGCGAAGCTGCTGGCCGATGGCCGCGGCTTTGACGGCAACAAGGCCGGCGAGGGATGTGGTGACGGTTTCTGGCTGGGCGGCACATTGTTCGACCACGTGACCCCCGAGATGCGCATCTACAGGGAAGAAATCTTCGGCCCCGTGCTGGCCTGTGTGCGTGTGCCCGACTTTGCCAAGGCGTTGCAGCTCATCAACGACCACGAGTTCGGCAACGGCGTGGCCTGCTTCACGCGCGACGGCAACGTGGCGCGCGAATTCAGCCGCCGCGTGCAGGTGGGCATGGTGGGCATCAACGTGCCGATTCCTGTGCCCATGGCCTGGCACGGCTTTGGCGGCTGGAAGAAGAGCCTGTTTGGCGACATGCACGCTTACGGTGAAGAGGGCGTTCGCTTCTACACCAAGCAAAAGTCCATCATGCAGCGTTGGCCCGAGAGCATCGGCAAAGGCGCCGAGTTTGTGATGCCGACTGCAAAGTGAATGCAATCGCTATCAGTTAAATAGTTGGTAGCGGTCTTTTTCAAAAGACTGAATGAAGAAGGCATTTACGCTGAACTCATAGTCTCCGTTATTCATGCAATTTGAAGCCAAGTCTGATTGCGTCTTTGAACAAAATCGAACTTCCACTAAAGCCGTAAATACCCATAAGCAGGGCTTGCGTGGCGAGTGCGAGAAGTACCAGACTATCAGTTGGCAGACTGCATTGATGTACTGCAGTCTTGCCAGTTTTGTCGCAGTATTCTTGAAACATGCTTCCGAGATTCACGAGGAGAATTGGGGTGAGGCTGATTGCCCAAAGACGCCATTGGGCATTCACAAGCGCCCAAAACTGCGGAATCAAAAAACCAAGCAAGCTGAATCCTGAGTTAAGTCTCAACGCCCTGCCGTTTTCGTGCGTCATCGTATATTTTTTGAACACTAAAAGCCCCCTGCGCGTATCAATTGGGTTGGTTTCTGTTCACCATGTTTTGAAAGTTAGACGCTGGCTTGAGACTGAAAGCAGTCGTCTGGGTTATTTATAGGCTTGGAATTCCACTTCGGTCCCATCCTCATGCAAAACGCGCCCCCCGTCGTCTATGAATCCTCGCAATAAATCGAGCGCCAACGAGCTTGCAAGGCACAGTGAATGAAATGAGTCCACTCCGGCGATATCAGCTAAATTTTCATACAACGGTGTGAGCGAGATTGGGCAGGCCCAGTCATCGTGACCATTCTTCGTTCTGAGATATGGCACACCAATCTCAAGATGGATGGTAATTTTTTCCCCATTTGAGTGAATGCCGGAAAATTTAGTACTCGCTGAGATATTGTGCATTTTGAAGTTCCTTCCTTCTCAAAGAGATAGCTCTTTTCGAAGACCGCTTCCGCCGCAAAACAGTTATCCGTCACCCCTGCAATGGCAACTGCAAGCTGATCGTCAATCCATGCGGTAGCGTGGTGCGCGCTGTGGCGGTGCCGCGGTGGCGCTTGGCAATTTCGGCCACGATGGAGAGGCCCAGGCCGCAGCCGCCGGGCAGTTCGCTGGCGCGCCAGAAGCGTTCGAACACGCGCTCCAGATGTTCCTGCGTGAGGCCGGGGCCGTTGTCTTCTACTTCCAGAAAGCACCAACCGTCGCGCACCTCGGTGCGCAGCGTCACGTTGCTGCCCTTGCCCGCATAGCGCAGTGCGTTGTCGATGAGGTTGCTCAGCACCTCGCGCAGCAGCAGCTTGTCGGCGGGCACCACCACGCTGTCTTCGCCTTCGTAGCCGAGGTCTACGCCTGCGGTCATGGCGCGTGGCGTCCATTCGCGGGCCACCTCGCGTGCCAGTGCGGCGGCGTCTACGGGGTGCAGTGTCACCTCGGCCTCGGTACGCGCCAGGGACAGCAGCTGGTGCACCAAGTGGGCACTGCGCTGAGCGCCGGTGTGTACCTTGGCCAGACGTTGTTGCAGGGCCTCGGGGTCTTTTTCCTGCATGGCCAGTTCGGTCTGGCTGATGAGCCCGGCCAGCGGCGTGCGCAGCTGGTGGGCAGCGTCGTTCAGAAAGCGCTTTTCCTGGCTCAGGCTGCGGCGCAGCGTGGTCAGCAGTTGGTTCAGTGCGTTCGCCAGTGAATGCACCTCTTCGGGCGCCTGCGTCATCTCGATGGGCGAGAGGGATGCCGTGGTGCGGTGTGCCAGCTGCGCCTCCAGCCGTTCCAGCGGGGCCAGGCCGCGGCGTATGCCCTCATACACCAGCACGCTGAGCACGGCGCCCAGCAGCAGCAGCGGAAACAGCACATCGCGCACCAGTTCACGCGCAATGCGCTGCTGCACCACCAGGCTCTTGGCCACTTGCACACGCATGCGCTGGTCGGTAAAGCCATCGCCAAAACTCAGGTCCATGGTCGCCACGCGCATGGGCTTGCCGTCAAGCACCACTTCGTAGAGCCGTGGTTCGTTGTCGGGCATATAGAGGTCCGGCTGCATGGCGGGAATCTTGGTGTTGCCCAGCAAAAAGCTGCCCGGTGGTGAAGACACCATGTAAGCGACACGGTCGCTGGGGTCCTGCTCCATGATGTCCTGGGCGGCACGCGGGAAATCGATCAACAGACCCGAACCCAGCGGCTTGACCTGGCGCGCCAGTGAGCGCACCGATTGGGTGAGGGACTGGTCTATGGTTTTCTCGGCATAGGTCAGCGCCACGCGAAAGGCCAGCACCCCGCCCATGAGCCATAGCACCAACTGGGGCAGCAGCAGCCACACCAGTAGCTGGCGTTTGAGCGAGAAGCGGCCCGGCGCGCTCATGCGCCGTCGGTTTCGAGCATGTAGCCCAAGCCACGCACGTTGCGGATGTTCAGGCCGCTGTCGGACAGCTTGCGGCGCAGCCGGTGCACATAGACCTCCAGCGCGTTGGACCCCACCGCGGCGCCGTCTTGCGGCTGGGTTTGCCACACGGCCAACACGTCTTCACGGCCTACCACCTGGCCCATGTTGTTCACCAGCAGGGACAGCAAAGACCACTCGCGTTGTGTCAGGTCCATGGGCTCCTCGCCCAGCCAGGCCAGCGGCAGTACCGGGTCCAGGCGCAGGTTCGCGTGGGTGCTGCTCTGCACCTCCAGCGAGCCACCAAAGGCCGGCAGGCGCGAGCGGCGCAGCATGGCCTGCAGTCGGGCCAGGAGTTCGGCCATATTGAAGGGTTTGGTAAGGTAGTCGTCGGCTCCGGCGTTGAGGCCCTGCACGCGGTCGTCCACGCCGTCGCGTGCGGTCAGCACCAGTACGGGCAGGGCGGTCAGGCGCTGGCGTATCCAGTGCAGCACGCTGATGCCGTCAATCAGCGGCAAGCCCAGGTCCAGCACCACGCCGTCAAAGCGGTTGCCTTCCAGCAGGCTTTGGGCCTGCGCGCCATCGCTGGCGCTGCTCACGCTGTGACCGGCGTGGACCAGCTGCGCGCACAGGCCGTCGCGCAGCAATTCGTCGTCTTCAACAATCAGTAAATGGGCCATGGGCCGAGCATACCAAGGCAGCCGGTGCCGCAGGGAGGGGGAAAGCGCGCGGTTTACAGGCCAGCGGCAACCGCTTCGGTACGCGCCGCCTGGATCATTTGGCCTATTTTTGGACCGCTAGCCCCCGTGGATATTGCGCGGGCAGCTACCAAATCTGTAGCAACCGCCTGTGCGCGTTGCAGTGCCGCGGCCAGGCGGTCGGCTTGCGGATAGGGGGTGTCGGTCAGCCCCAGGCGGCCTTGGGCGTCGCACTGGCAGGCCTGCAGCACCTGGGCAAAGCGGCCTGGTTTGCGGAAGGCGTCGCAGCGTTCCAGCAGGCGCACTACTGCGGCGGCGTTGAGTTCCCCCGATCGGTGGATGTTGCCGTGCTCGCGCGCCACCACCTCGGCCAGTTCGGCGCAATCGGTGGGCAAGCGCAAGCGCTGACACACGGTCTTGAGCAGGCGCACGCTGCGCTCTTCGTGTCCGATGTGCCGGGGCAGTACATCGGCTGGCGTGGTGCCCTTGCCCAGGTCGTGACCCAGGCAGGCAAAGCGCACGGCCAATGGCGCGCCCAGCTGGGCGGCGCGGTCCAGCACCAGCATCACGTGCACGCCGGTGTCCACTTCGGGGTGGTGCTGAGGGCTCTGTAGCACGCCCCACAGGCGGTCCAATTCGGGGAGCAGGCGTGCCAGCGCGCCGCAGCTGCGCAACACCTCGAACATGCGCGCAGGCTGGACCTCCATGAGGCCGGTGGCCAGCTCCTGCCACACGCGCTCGGGCACCAGGTGGTCCACCTCGCCCTCGCTCACCATGGTCTGCATGAGTGCCGTGGTTTCGGGCGCCACGGTGAAGTCGGTGAAGCGGGCCGCAAAGCGTGCCAGCCGCAGGATGCGTACCGGGTCTTCGCGGAAGGCGGGCGTCACATGGCGCAACACGCGGTTCGCAATGTCGGCCCTGCCGTTGAACGGGTCCACCAGAGATTGAACATCAAACAGGCCATTGGCCCCCGTGAAATCTGCGCGAGTAGCTATGGAATTGATAGTAAGGTCACGCCGTGCCAGGTCCTCTTCCAGTGTCACGCCGGGCTCCGCGTGCACCGCAAAGCCGCGGTAGCCGGGGGCGGTCTTGCGCTCGGTGCGTGCCAGCGCGTATTCCTCTTTGCTGTGCGGGTGCAGAAAAACCGGGAAGTCGCGGCCCACTGCCACAAAGCCGGCATCCAGCATGGCCTGCGGCGTGGCGCCCACCACCACCCAGTCGTGGTCTTTCACCGGCAGGCCCAGCAGGGCGTCGCGCACGGCGCCGCCTACCAGGTAGGTCTGGCCAGGGATGGCAAGGGGCGTGCGCGCGGTGCTCATGGGTGTCTCATGGCGTCAGCCGGTAGGGCTCTTCAAAGTCCAGAAAGTCTTTTTCTGCCAGCGCCGCGTCGGTCCAGGCTTTCACGCCGGGCAGGGCCAGCACGCGGTCCACATAGGCGGCAGCCTTGGGCGGCAGCGGCAGGGCGTAGGTTTTCAGGCGCGTGCAGACGGGCGCGAAGTACGCATCGGCCACGCTGAACTGGCCAAACAGCAGCGGGCCGCCATACTGGTCCAGCAGACCTTCCCACATGGCGACCAAGCGTGCCACGTCGGTCCGCACGCCGGCCTTGTCGCGCCAGATCAGCGCACCTGCCTGGGCCAGGTTGGCCTCCACATTCATGGGGCAGTTGCCGCGCAGCGCGGTGAAGCCGGAGTGCATCTCGGCGCAGACGCTGCGCGCGCGGGCACGGGCCGCCTTGTCCTGCGGCCAGAGCTGCTTGTCGGGGTACTGTTCGGCCACGTATTCAGCAATCGCCAGTGTGTCCCACACAGCGAGATCGCCGTCCACCAGCAGCGGTACCTTGCCAGTGGGGGTGAGACTGCGCAAGGTGGCCTTGAACTGCGAGTCGTTGTCGAACGAGTCGAAGCGGACCATCACCTCGTCAAACGCAATGCCGGCCTGCTTCATCAGCACCCATGGGCGCATGGACCAGGAGGAGTAGTTTTTGTTGCCGATGTAGAGCTGGGGCATGGGGCACCTTGGTTGTGAACGGGTCTGCCATCGTAAAAGACCCCGGTATTTTCATTGATGAAAAAAAGGGCGCCCATTGATGAGGGCGCCTCCAGGGCCAGGTTCAGGGCAGTTCCAGACCGGGGTCGGGTGTGGAGGTGTCGCGGGGGCCCACGGTGCCCAGGCGCGCTTTCAGCGACTGGGGCTGGCCGGTGATGAGGGCGGCATACAGGGTGGTGTTGGCCAGCACCTTTTTCACGTAGTCACGGGTCTCTGTGAACGGCACGTTTTCGGCCCAGATGGCAGCCTCCAGCGTAGGGCTGCCAGTCTGTCCACGCCACAGGCGTGGCCGGCCGGGGCCCGCGTTGTAGGCGGCCGCGGCCATGGCCATGGAGCCGCCAAAGTCGTCCAGCACCAGCTTGAGGTAGCCGGTGCCGATGGCGATGTTGGTGTCGCGGTCGGTAATCTGGTGGGCCTGGAAGTCGGTGAGGCCAATCTTCTTGGCGGTCCAGCGCGCGGTGGCGGGCATGACCTGCATGAGGCCGGAGGCACCTACGCCCGACTTGGCGTCCATGATGAAACGACTCTCCTGGCGGATCAGGCCGTACACGTAGGCGGGCTCCAGGCCAATCATCTGGGTGCGGGCCATGACGGCCGACTTGAACGGCATGGGGAAGCGCTGTTCCAGGTCGATCAGTCCCTTGGTGCGTTCGCTGGTGTTGATGCAGCGGTCCCAGACCTCGTTTTTGCAGGCCAGGTCGGCGGCGGCCAGCAGACCGCGGTCGTCCATGCCGCCGCGTACGTGCAGGTTGGTGGTGTAGTTCCACTCGCGCACGCCCTCGGTGCGCAGGCCGATCTGGATGGCGTACAGCGCGCGTGCCAGGCCGGGGTTGGCTTTGGCCGTGTCTTTTTCTTCAGGGGTCAGGGGCAGGGGCCGGGTTGGGGCCACGACCTTGTAGCCCAGTTCTTCGAGTGCCAGCATTTCATAAAAGCCTTTGATGCTGGCAATGCTCTCCAGTGGGCGCAAGGCCTCGGTGCGGGCCACATCGGTGGTGGCGCGGGCCAGTTGGGCACGGGCACGCCAGTATACCCAGGCAGGGTCGTTGCGCAGCCCCTCTGGCATGGCGGCAATGGCGTCGGCCACCTGTGCCCAGCGACCGGCGCGCAGCGCTGCGCGTGCGGCCCAGACCAAGTGGTCTTCATGCATCTGCGCAAACTGGCCCTTGGCAAAGTAGCCCAGAGCATCGTCCGAAAGTTTTTGCGCCGCGCGCTTGCCAATCACGCCCCAGATCCAGCTGCGTTCCTCTTGGGTGAGCTGGGCTTTCCAGCGCAGTTTTTCCACTTCGACCGCGGCATCCAGTGGCTCCAGAAAGGCCTGGCGGATCAGCGCCAACGACACCAGTTCGCGCGTTTGCGGGCGCAGCGCTGTCAGCTTGTCGTTCAGGTATTTGCCGGGGTTCAGGTAAATGTTGTTGACGGTCTTGACCCAGTCCGGGTCCATCAGCCCCACGGCCTGGGTGGCAATGCGCAGTTTGTCGTTTTCCATGCCCAGGCGCGCACGCACCCAGGCGATATGCGGGTTGAGCTTTTTGTCCTTGATCAGTTGGCCCGCTGCGCTGGCACATGCATCGTCAGCATCCTTGAGCGCCAGCCAGTTGTCCTGCACGGCATTGGTGATGTCGGCGCCCTGGGTGGCATAGCTGGCGAACAGGCCATAGCAGCGTATCGAGCGGTCGTCGCTCATGCGGTACAGCGGGTACTCGCGGTTGAAGGTATCCCAGTCGCGATTGCGGCCCAGTTGCTGCAGCCATTCGGCGCGCAGCCGGTCTTCCTGGTAGGTGCCGCTGTGGCGGGAGAAAAAGTCCTGGATGTCGTTGGTGCTGGCATCGTCCAGCCGGGCCGAGAGTTCCCAGTAGGCGGCCCAGGGCTCCAGGGGGTGAGTGCGCAGCTGGGGCAGTAGTGCGGTGAGGCGTTTGCGGTCGCGCTGCTTGTAGGCTTGTGCCATGTCCAGCAGCACTTCATCGGCACGGGTGGGATCGCGGGGAAGGTCGCGCGCCTGCGCGTATGCTGGTGCGAGAACGGAGGACACCAACGCGCCGCTGAGCGCCAGGGATGTCAGAATGACTGAAAACTGCATGTGGGGATTATGGACAACTCAGACGATAGCAAAGCCGCACAAAAGAAAGCCCTTCGCAAGGTGCTTCTGGAACAACGCCTGAACCTGCCGGACCGCCTACAGCGGGCCGATCTTTTGCAGCGCGTGATGCGCATTTGGCTGGTGGGCCGGCCCGACGCCGTGATCGGTGCCTATTGGCCCATCAAGGGCGAATTTGACCCCCTGCCGGCACTGCACCGCTGGAAGGAAGATGGCGAGCTGATCGACCAGCCGCAGCCGCGCCGCATTGGCTTGCCCGTGGTGAACCGCGAACACAAGACGATGACCTTCCACGCCTGGTACCCGGGCTGCCCGATGGAAGAGGATGCCTATGGCATTCCCAAGCCCAAGGACACCGAGCTCATCGTGCCCACGCTGTTGTTTGTCCCCTGCGTGGGCTACAGCGCGGGTGGCTACAGGCTGGGCTATGGTGGTGGCTTTTACGACCGCATGCTGGGCAGCCTGGACCCCAAGCCCTTTACCGTAGGGCTGGGCTTTGGCACCGATTTTGTCGATGACTTTGAGCCTGAGCCGCACGACATGCCGCTGGACACCATCCTCAACGACCACGGGATTGTTTGGCCAATTTAGGTGCTGTAGTTTTTTTCTTGGCAGGCGCCTTGGCCCGGGGCGCGGGTTTCTTGGCCTGTAGCGCCGCTTCCAGGGCCAGCCGGGCCCAGGGCAGCATCAAGGCGGGGGACTCCATGGCATCTGCCGGGGCGCTGTAATAGTTGATACCGCGCGTGCCGGTCTTGGATCCGTAGCTGAAGCGTTCGCAACCCTCGGCCACAAAACGCGGTGCCGTTTCGTCATTCGCCTTGAGCCATAGGGTGTCGCCACCCCCCAGGTTGGCAAGGATGGCCACCGTGAGCCCGTCCACACTGATGCCCCAGCCACCAAACATGCGCTTGGCTACACAGGGACCCAAGCCGCTCAGCAGCTCACAGCAGTAGTCGGCGAAGTCGGGGTTCTGGATGGCCATGGTGTCGTCGGTGGGTTAGCTGCGCGCCATGAGCGCGCGGATATCGGCTTCGTAGCCTTGCAGGGTTTGTTGCAGCTTGTTGCGCTGGCTGGCGCTGGTGCTGTTGTGGAAGGCCGCAATGGCGCCGCAGGCCTGGGTGCGCATCCGGTCGGTGTACTGTTTGAACACCGGGTCAGGCGACTGCAGGCTGCGCGCCACCAGGGCACGTACTTCCGCCTGGACGTGGATGTCTGCTGCATTGCTGGCCCGCAGGGTGCGCAGGGTTTGCAGCACATCCTGCTGGCGGCGCAGGATTTCCCGGTACTGCAGGCTGGCGTCGAAGGCGGATGCGTCCAGCTGGCTTTGCAACAGTGCCCGCTGCTCGTCGCTCACGCGGCCATAAAAGCCTTCGGCGCGGTCCACCAGCTTTTTCAGGCGGCGTTCGTTGCGTTGCTCCGGCGTGCCGTCCAGCCACTCTTCGCGCCACTCGCGGTTGCGCTTGTCCAATGCGCGGGCCAGATGGTCCAGCTGTGTCGCGGTCAGGCTGGGCGCCAGCGCCACGGCGGTGGGCGCGGCCCGGTCCAGCACGGTTTGTATGCGTTCCTCCAGGTACGTGGAGAGTTTGCAGACCTGCTCTGGCGCCACAGGCTGGGGCGCGACGGTGTTGAGGTTCTTCAGGGTCTCGGCCAGTTGCGGCAGTTCGCCCTGGCGATGCCAGTCCTGCAGGCTGTGGAGGTCGTTGCGCAGCCGCACACTTTGGGCGCCGTCAAAATCGAAGTAGCCGTCCAGCCACCAGTAGGTGAAGTCGGGCGCGTTGTTGTAGGCCAAGCGCACGGCGCTGCAACCGCTCAGGCTCAACAGCCCCATGACCAGCCCGATAATGGCGCACCAGCGGCGGCCGTTGAAACGCAACGGCTGGCGGCTATCGTTTGGCAATGCAGACATCAGCAGGGGCATGTTGTGACTTCTAGTTTTCAGGTTTCCGGACAGAGTTCCGGGCAAATGGCTCAGCGCGCCGCTGTGGACGTGGTCATTATGGCGGCGGGCAAAGGCACGCGCATGAAGAGCAAGACCCCCAAGGTCCTGCACACGCTGGCCGGACGCCCGCTGCTGCAGCATGTGCTGGACACGGCCGCCCAGTTGCTGGCGCGTAAGGTGGTGGTCATCACCGGCCATGGTGCTATCGAAGTGGAAGCAGCTTGCGCAATGAATACGGGGGCTGCAGCCGATTTTGATTTGAATTTTGTGCGCCAGGAGCCGCAACTGGGTACGGGTCACGCGGTGCAGCAGGCCGTGCCTGCGCTGGCTGACGATGGTGTGGTGGTCGTGCTGTCGGGCGATGTGCCGTTGACCCAGCCCGACACCCTGTTTCACCTCATCACGGCCTGTGGCGGCGACAAGCTGGCGCTGCTGACACTGGAGCAACGCGACCCCACGGGCTACGGCCGCATCGTGCGGGCGGGCGACGCGGTGCAGGCCATCGTGGAGCACAAGGACGCGTCCGACGCACAGCGCCAGATTACCGAGATTTACAGCGGCATCATGGCCGTGCCCGCGGCCCAGCTCAAGCGCTGGCTGGCGCGCCTGGACAACCAGAATGCGCAAAAAGAGTTCTACCTGACCGACATCGTGAAATTTGCGGTGGCCGACGGGGTGGGGGTGGTGGCGCACAAGATTGACGACGCGGTGCAGGTGGCGGGCGTCAACAGCCCGGTGCAGCTGGCTGAACTGGAGCGTGCCTACCAGTTGCGCCAGGCCCACCGCCTGATGGAAGAGGGCGTGCGCCTGGCCGACCCGGCGCGCATCGATGTGCGCGGCGACCTGCTCTGCGCGCACGACGTGAGCATCGACATCAATTGCATTTTCCAGGGCCAGGTAAGCTTGGGCGAGGGTGTGTCCATCGGTGCCCACTGTGTGATTGCCAATGCGGTGATCGAGGCGGGTGCAGTAATCCATCCATTTACCCATATTGACGGCGAGAAATTGGGCGTAACCGTAGGTGCGGGCGCACTGATTGGCCCGTTTGCCCGGCTGCGGCCTGGTGCCAAGCTGGGTGCCGAGGTGCACATTGGAAATTTTGTGGAAGTGAAAAACTCTACGCTGGCCAAGGGCGCCAAGGCCAATCACCTGGCCTACCTGGGCGACGCCACAGTAGGCGAGCGTGTCAACTACGGCGCGGGCAGCATTACGGCCAACTACGATGGTGCCAACAAACACCGCACCGTCATCGAGGCTGACGTGCATGTGGGCAGCAACTGTGTGCTGGTGGCGCCAGTCACCATCGGCGCAGGCGGCACGGTGGGTGGTGGGTCCACCATCACCAAGAATACGGAGCCCGGCGCCCTGAGCGTGGCGCGTGGCAAGCAGGTGAGCATTGCCAACTGGACGCGGCCCGCCAAACAGCCCAAGGCCTGATTCCGTTTCGTATGTCCGACTCCCAGGAACGCATTACCGAACTGGAAGCTGAGCTCGCCGCGGCGCGGCGCGCGATGCACGATTTCACCTACGCGGTATCGCACGACCTGCGTGCGCCGCTGCGCCACATCGTGTCGTACGCGCACTTGGTACAGGAAGACGCGGGCCCACAACTGGATGCAGAGGTGCAGGGATTTTTGGCCACCATCACGGATTCAGCCAAGCATCTGGGCGCCATGCTGGACGCGCTGCTGGAGCTGTCGCGTATCGGCACGGCGCCTTTGCAGCCGGGAGCGGTGCCACTGCAAGCCTTGGTGCAAGACGTGGTGGCTGATGTAGAGCATGGCCATTCCAGCAATCCCATCGTATGGAAAATCGCGCCCGCCATGCCCACGGTGCAGGCGGATGCGGCCTTGCTGCGCCTTGCGCTGGCACAGCTGCTGGGGAACGCGGTCAAATTCAGCAGGTCACAGGAATCGCCCGTGATTGAGGTCGTGGCGTCTGTTGATGCCGGGACGGATGCTGTCGTGGTGACGGTGCGCGATAACGGTGTCGGTTTCAACATCGCCACCCTGGACGTCGCATTTCCCCCGTTTCAGCGTCTGCACCACAAGGCGCAGTTTGAAGGCCTGGGTATGGGCTTGGCCTGGGCTCACAAGGCGTTGCAGCGCGTGGGAGCTGGCTTGCAAATAGATAGCACCCCCGGAGACGGCTGCAAGGCATCGTTGATTGGCCTGTGCTCTGTAGTCGCCGGATAAAGCAAAAGGCCTGAGGGGTGATCTCAGGCCTTTTTGTTTGCGCGGTGTGCGCAAAGTGCAGTGGAGCAGGAGGCTTGAACCTCCTGGGCTGCTG